>JAFIHA010000009.1 GCA_017848965.1 Dechloromonas aromatica (nom. nud.)
GCGTTCGGGGTACCGGGCCGCTGGAGAGGTGCCCAGCCACGCAGGGTCGTCGGGGGGTGTCCGCTAGCGTTGCTTGGGCCCCGGAGGGCCCCGTTTAGCGAGGCGCCCGCCGGCCCGAGTAGCGCAGGGGACCCCGCGTAGCGGGGCGCCGCCCTAGGGGTGGCCTTCTTTTTGGCTACTTTTTCTTGGCCAGCAAGAACACGTACGCCCGCCGGGCAACGGCGGAACCCAGCGGTTCAGCAACCCTAAAAACACGCCAAAGAACGCGCGCCCCGCTCAATCCCCACCAAGAAATATCTCGATCCGCTCCTTGCCCTTGCCGATGTTGTTGCGCTTGAGCCGCAGCGGGCCGATCTCGCCGGTCGAGCGGACATGCGTGCCGCCGCAGGCAACCCGCGAGAAGCCGGCGATTTCCCAGTAGCGCCGCTCGTTTTCGACATCTTCGAAAGCGGTGCGGATCGGCAGGTCGGCGGCAATGATCCGGTTGGCGCTGGCCGCCAGGTCCGGCAGCAGCGGGGCAACGCTCTCCGGCCAGCGGAAATCGATCCGCGCCTTGTCGGCGGCGATATGCGCGCCGACCTTGAGCACCCCCGGCAAGGCGCGGCCGGCCAGTTCGAGCACCAGTTCGGCGGCGAAGTGGAGGCGCATCAGGCGGTAACGGCGTGCCCAGTCGATCGCCACCTCGACCGGCTGGCCGGGCTGCAAGCCATGCCCGGCATCCAGGCGATAGCGGAGACGCCGCCCTTCCTTGCTCGCTTCGACGACGGCGACGCCGCCGATGCTCCCGTGGTCGCTTTCCTGGCCGCCGGAAAAGGCGAAGAAGATCGTTGATGCCAGTTCGACCGTGTCGCCATCGACCGTCGTCACCAGCGTTCTGTGCGTGCTGGCGTAAGGGTCTTCCCAGAAGGCTTTGTGGGTCATGCGTGGAGAATATCGGTGATCATCGGTCAAGCGGCGGGCGGTAGTAGCGCAACACCGCGCGATTCTCCGCCAGGCCGCCGAAGCGGCGCAAGCGCCGTGCATCCGGCGAACGGATCGACTAAGCTTCGCTCTTTGCGCAGACGCGCGCGAGGGGAAAAGCATGCCGGTGATCGAAGTCCGCCATCCTTTGGTCAAACACAAGATCGGGCTGATGCGCGAAGGCGAGATCAGCACCAAGAAATTCCGCGAACTGGCGGCCGAGCTGGCCCGCCTCCTGACCTACGAGGCTTGCCGCGATTTCGAGCTGGAGCGGGTGAGCATCGAAGGCTGGTGCGGGCCGGTCGAGATCGACCAGATCAAGGGCAAGAAGGTCACCGTGGTGCCCATCCTGCGCGCCGGCATCGGCATGCTGGACGGGGTGCTCGACCTGATCCCGAACGCCAAGGTCAGCGTCGTCGGCATTGCCCGCAACCATGAGACGCTGATGCCGGAGCCGTATTTCGAGCGCTTCGTCGGCCAGCTCGACGAGCGCCTGGCGATGATCATCGACCCGATGCTGGCCACCGGCGGTTCGCTGGTCGCCACCATCGACATGCTGAAGCGCAAGGGCTGCAAGCAGATCAAGGCGCTGGTGCTGGTCGCCGCGCCGGAAGGCATCGCGGCGCTGAACGCGGCGCATCCCGAGGTGGAAATCTACACCGCCGCCGTCGACAGCCACCTCAACGAACACGGTTACATCATCCCCGGCCTGGGCGACGCCGGCGACAAGATTTTCGGGACCAAGGAAGCATGAACACGACACAAGATCCGGTCTGGCGGACCGCGCTTTCCGGCGCGCAAATCCTCTTCGTCGCCTTCGGCGCCACCGTGCTGGTGCCGCTGCTCACCGGGCTGAACCCGAGCCTGGCGCTGCTCGGCGCCGGCGTCGGCACGCTGATCTTCCAGATCTGCACGAAGCGCCAGGTGCCGATCTACCTCGGCTCCAGCTTCGCCTTCATCGCCCCGGTGATCTATTCGGTGCAGACCTGGGGCATGCCGGCGACGCTCGGCGCGCTGGCCTCGGCCAGCTTCTTCTATTACGTCGCCGCCGGCCTGGTGAAATGGCGCGGCGTCGGGCTGATCCACAAGCTGCTGCCGCCGGTCGTCATCGGCCCGGTGGTCATGGTGATCGGTCTCGGCCTGGCCCAGGTCGCGGTCGGCATGGCGACCGGCAAGGCCGGCGACGCGCAGGTCGTTCCCTACGAAACGGCCATCGCCATCGCCGCCATTTCGCTGCTGGCGACGATGCTCACCGCCATCCGCGCCCGCGGCCTGCTGAAACTGGTGCCGATCCTGGTCGGCGTCGCCGTCGGCTACGTCGTCTCGCTGTTCGTCGGCATCGTCGATTTCTCGAAGGTGAACGAGGCAGCGTGGATCGCCATGCCGGCCTTCGGCACGCCGGAGTTCAACCTGGCAGCAATCCTCTTCATGATCCCGGTCGCCATCGCGCCGATCGTCGAACACGTCGGCGGCATCCTCGCCATCGGCTCGGTCGCCGGCAAGGATTTCACCGAAAACCCGGGCCTGCACCGCACCCTGCTCGGCGACGGGCTGGCGGTCAATGTCGTAGGCCTGTTCGGCGGCCCGCCGGTCACCACTTACGGCGAAGTCACCGGCGCCGTCATGCTGACCAAGAACTACAACCCGGTGGTGATGACCTGGGCCGCCTGCTTCGCCATCCTGATGGCTTTCGTCGGCAAGTTCGGCGCCCTGCTGCAGACCATCCCGCTGCCGGTGATGGGCGGCATCATGGTGCTGCTCTTCGGCTCGATCGCCGGCATCGGCCTCAAGACGCTGATGGACGCCCGGGTCAATCTGTCCAGCGCGCGCAACCTGTGCATCGTCTCGGTGACCCTGGTCACCGGCATCGGCGGCCTCGGCGTCACCATCGGCAGCTTCTCGCTGCAGGGCATCAGCCTGTGCGGCGTGCTCGCCGTGCTGCTCAACCAGTTGCTGCCGGCCGAGGCGGAACAGCACTGAAAATGGGCGGATCGCCCGGCGATCCGCCCCCTTCCGGCATGCCTCAGGCCAGCGTGGACAACAGGCTGCTCGCCGTCGACTCGTCTGAACGGCCGTAGGCCTGCACCAACTGCATGATGCGCTGCATGACCTGGGTTTCGTCACTGGCCGTCTGCTGCGCCGTGCTGCTGCCCGACTGCTCTTCCTTATAGGCCATGGCTTCCTTGAAGCTGACCTTGCCGTCGCCATCGGTATCGGCCGCTTCGAAATTGGAAACGATGTCGGAAATGAGTCCGGCGCGGGCGCTGTCGGAGTTGCCGATTTCCTCCAGTTGGGCTTCCAGTTCATCCTGGGTAAAACCAGCATCGTTGACCGACGGCGGAGGCGGTGGCAGCGCCGCCGCGGCAGCCTGGGCCTGCGCGGTGGTATCGGTTTCGCCCGCTTGCTCGTTCTTGTAGGCCATCGCTTCCTGGAAGCTGACCTTGCCGTCGCTGTCGGTATCGGCCGCCTCGAAATTGGCGACGATGTCGGAAATCAGGCTGGCGCGATCGCTGTCGGAATCGCCGATTTCTTCCAGTTGGGCCGTCAGCTCGTCCTCGGTGAAACCTTCGTCGTTCGGCGGCGGCGGAGGCGGCATGCCGCCGGCCATGCCTTGCGGCCCCTGGCCGGCCATACCCTGCATGCGCATCTGGGTGAACTGGCTGTCCAGTTCCTGCTGCAACTGGCTCAAGGTACTGGAAAACTCGCTTTCAGTGACCTTGCCGTCGCTGTCGCCGTCGAGCACGGCAAAGACATCGGCGATGGTGCTTTCGTCGCTTTCGCCGATGGCGCTGAACGCCGCCGCGAAGTCGCTTTTCTCGAGGTAGCCCTGCCCCTTGCTGTCGAGGCGGGAAAATAACTGGCTCAATGATGAGCTATTGCTGACACCGCTGACCATGATGAACTCCTGGAAAATGGTTGATGGGATCGAATTGGGTTTCGACGACCTCTTCCAGTGCAATTTATCGGCCAACAAGGGGAGAAATTGGCGGCGAAGCGGGTTAAAACGGGTAAAAACTCGTCAAGAAAACCGCCTTTACCCCAAAAACCCCGCTCAAACCCCATCCAAAATGCGTAATTTCCCGTCTGAACACGCCCCCGGCAAATTTTGCCGGCAAGCCGGCAAGGCCAGGTAAAAGCCCGTAAAAACAGTGCCATGGCGCGCCGGCAATGGCTATCATGCGGGCTTCAACTGATTTCCCGGAGCAAGAAAATGGCGGCCGTGTTGCTGATCGACGACGATGTGGAACTGGCCGGCATGCTGGCTGACTACCTGCGCCGCGACGGCTTCACCGTGACCCTCGCCCATGATGGCGAAAGCGGTGTCCAGGCGGCGCTTTCCGGGCAGTTCGCGATCGCCGTGCTCGACGTGATGATGCCGGGCATCTCGGGCATCGAGGCACTGCGCCGCATCCGCGCGGCGAGCCGACTGCCGGTGCTGATGCTGACCGCGCGCGGCGACGACATGGACCGCATCGTCGGCCTCGAACTCGGCGCCGACGACTACGTGCCCAAGCCCTGCCTGCCGCGCGAACTGGCGGCCCGGCTGCGGGCGATCCTGCGCCGCGGCGTGGCGAACGCCGACCCGCAGGCGGAAATCGCGGTCGGTCCGCTCAGCCTGCAGCCGGCGCAGCGTCGGGCCTACTGGCGCGGCCAGGCGGTCGAACTGACCAGTACCGAATTCAACCTGCTCGAAGTCCTGGCGCGCCACGCCGGCCGCACCGTCGCCAAGGACGATTTGTCGCAGCAGGCGCTGGGCCGCCCGCTGGCGCGTTACGACCGCAGCATCGACGTCCATCTGTCGAGCATCCGGCAAAAGCTCGGCCCGCTCGACGACGGCCGCTCGCCGATCCAGACGGTGTTTCGCCAGGGTTACCAGATGATCGCCTGCTGACCATGGGCCGCCTGTTCTGGAAGTTCTTCCTGATCGTCTGGCTGGCGCAACTGGTGGCGGTACTCACCACCGGCGCGATTTTCTGGGCGGAACGGCGCAGCATGGAGGCGCGTTTCGCCGAACGGCTGGCGCCCCCTGCACCGCCGCCGGGCGCCTTCGGCCCACCCGGCGAACCACCACCCTTCGCCCGGCCGGACGGGGCACCACCGCCTTTTCCCGACCCGCGCAAGCCACGTGTTCCCTGGCTGCACATCATCAGCGGGCTGCTCGCCAGCCTCGCGGCGGCAGCCGGCATCGCCTGGTACGTGGCTCGCCCGGCACGCCGCCTGAAGCGTGCCTTCGCCGCCGCCAGCGAAGGCGACCTCAGCCTGCGCATCGGCCCGGCGATGGGCCGGCGGCGCGACGAACTGGCCGATCTCGGCCGCGATTTCGACCGCATGAGCGAGCGCCTGCACAGCCTGCTCGACGCGCAGACGCGGCTGCTGCATGACGTCTCGCACGAGCTGCGCTCGCCGCTGGCGCGGCTGCACGCGGCGATCGGCCTGGCCCGCCAGGAGCCGGAACGCTTCGAGGAAACGATGAACCGCCTCGAGCGCGAAGGCGAGCGGATGAACCTGCTGGTCGGCGAACTGCTCACGCTGTCCCGCCTCGAAGCCGGCGTTCACGGCAAGGTCGAGGAGTTCGAACTCGACGAACTGATCGCCGAACTGATCGAAGACGCCCGACTGGAAGCGGCAGCGCGCCACCAGATCGTCGATCTCGAGGAATGCCGCGGCCTGCGCGTGCGCGCCAATCCGGAGCTGCTGCACCGGGCGCTCGAGAACGTCGTGCGCAACGCACTCAAACACACCCCGGACGGCGGCACGATCCGCTTCGTGTGCCGCAGGATCGGCGAACGCCACTGCCGGATCAGCGTTTTCGACCCGGGTCCCGGCGTGCCGGAGGACGAACTGCCCTACATCTTCGAGCCCTTCCGTCGCGCCCGCAACGCCATCGGCAACGGGCACGGCCTGGGGCTGGCGATCGCCCGCCGGGTGATGAGCTCGATCGACGGCACGATCAGCGCCGCCAATCTCGCCGGCGGCGGCTTCCGCGTGGACCTGGAACTGCCGCTCGCCGACTGACGCCGTTCAGCGCACGAAGCGGCGGCTTTCCTTGGTCACTTCGTCGAGCAGCGGGCTGGCAGCGGCGACGATGCCGTCGCGCGCGCCGCGGTCAACCGGGTTGTCGTTCTCGTCAAACACGCTGTAGCGGAAATAATCGCTGCCGGTGAAGGGGAAGGTGATCTTGTTCCTCCCGTCGTCAATGCCCATGTAGTTGTATTCGCCGAAGACGAAATAGGGCAATTCGCGGTCGAGCGGCTCGGCCGAGCTGTAGCTGCGCGCTGGCTGATCGACGCCGAGCGCGGCAAGCAGCGTCGGTGCCACCTGCAGGTGCGAGGTGCGATGCGTCACCACGGCCGGCGCAACGCCGGGACGCCACAGCACCAGCGGCACCCGGATCTGCTCCTCGGGGAAACTGTTGCCGTGACCGTGGCCCCAGCGCCCCTTCTCCATGAATTCCTCGCCGTGATCGCCGGTGAACAGCAGCACCGTCTGCTCGAGCATGCCGGTCTTCTCGAGGTGTTCGAGCAGGCGGCCAACCTGGGCGTCGATGTGATGGGCGGCGTTGATGTAGCGGTTGTGGATGCCGCCGATGTTGTTGCGCAGATCAAGGTCGATGTAGTTCATGTCGCGCAGGTAATCGCTGCGCAACGCCTGATCCTCCGGGAAGTTGTAGGGCGCGTGGGTAGACTCGAAGAACATGAAGCCGAAGAAGGGGCGACGCGGATCGCGATGATCGATCTTGCTGGACAGGTCGTCGATGTTGCGGATGTCGCGCTGCCAGGGTTCGCCGGTCTTGATTTCCTGCAGATTGGCTTCCGGCACGCCGGAAAACACCGTGTGGCGCAGTTCCGGGTAGTCGAAGCTCTGGCTGGTGTGGGCGGCGATCTGATAGTTGTGCTCGCGCAGCACGTTCATCAGGACCGGCGCCGTGCGCTGCTTCTCGAAGCTGTACCAGTAGGGCGCATAAACCCCGTAGAACAGCGAGAAAAGCCCCATCCGGGTACGGTTGCCGCCGCTGTAGTGGTTTTCGTAGCGGGTCGCCCGTTGCGAGAATTTCCACAAATTGGGGGTGATTTCCGGGTCGAGCAGATCCCAGCGGAAGGATTCGGCGACCAGGACGATGACATTGCTCGGCTGCAGATGGCTGCTGTCGATGGCAGTGCCCGGATAGACCACGTCGCCGCCGGCCAGGCGCAGCGACTGCAGGGCGCGACGTTCGACGCCGAGCTTCTGGAACAGCGTCTTGCTGCTGGTCCGCATGTGGAAGGGAATCGCGTCGGCCGCCGCCAGCAGTTCTTCCTGACCGGTATGGACGCTGTAGGCGAACACCACTTCCTCTGTGGCCAGCAGACCACAGAGGACGAAGCCGGCGATCACCGCCGGACGCGCCGGGAACTGCCAGCCAAGCTGGCGGTAACGATGCAGCCCCCACATCACCGCCAGGTTGGCGAGGACGATGGCGCTCACCTGGATCGCCACCGTCAGCTCGGTGGAGGCGGTCGCGCCGAGCGCGGCGACGCCGCCTGGCGTCGTCAGCAGGTTCCAGACGAAACCGTTGAAGTGATACTGGTAGAGCGCATAGAGGCGGTAATCGGCGTACATCGCCAGCAGCACCAGGCTGCCACCGACGACTGCCGCACCGGCCAGCAGCGGCTGGCGGAAGGCCAGGCGGCGGGGCAGCAGCGACAGCAGCAGGCAGGGCAAGGCGGCGACCGCCAGGTAGAGACCAGCGTAGGCGGCGCTGGCGGCCAGCGTGAAACCCCAGGCGGCACCGCCGCGGATCGTCACTTGCGGCCAGAACAGCGCCACCATGCAGAACAACGCGACATAGAGCAGTGCAAAATAACGGCGCAGCACGCCGGCGACTTCAAGAGCGGACATCAATACCTCGCAACGGCGCCAGGAAACAGACGCGGCCTTGCCCCCGGCGCCGGAGGAACAGGCCATGAACTTGGCAGGAAAGCGGCTCAGGCCAGCTTGCGCAGCGTGTACACCCGCCACATCGCGTAGCCGGGCAGGAAGTCCTGATGACCGAGGATGGAGAAGCCGGCGGCGGCGAATTCGCTCTCGATCGTTGCCACCGGCACCACGAAGCGGTTGCGGTTGGCGTTGCCGCCGCGCGCCGCGCGCTTCACCTCGAGCTGGCGGCGACGCCAGGCCTTGACGTTGCCATCGACCCACAGCGAGACGATCACCGTGTCGCGGGCGACGCGATGGAATTCGCGCAGCATCGCCAGCCGGTGCTCCGATTCGGCGATGTGATGCAGCAGGCGCATGCAGAAGATGCAATCGACGGCGCCGTCGTCGAGGTCGATGGCGAAGGCCGAAGTGCGGAAGGTGTGGACGCGGCCGGCGATTTCCGGCGCTTGCAGGCGGCGCGCCACGTCGAGCATGTGCGGCGAGTTGTCGGCGGCGAGGATGACGCGGTTCGGACGTTCGCCGAGCAATGACCAGAAGCGGCCGGCGCCGCAGGGCAGGTCGAGCACCAGGCCGGGTTCGCCAGCGAGATGCAGGGCGTGCCGGGCGAGCTGGCGGTCGCGCCAGTCGGACAGGCGGCGGGCGAGGCCGGCGCGGTGCTTGTGGAAATACTGCAGCGCATGCGCGCTGTCGTATTTGTTGGAAAACTCAAGTTCGATCGGGGAAGACGGATTCATGGTCGCGCACCGGTTTGATGATGGCGCCAACGATAGGCGGCGGCCCGTCAAGCCGCCGTCAAAAGCCCGTCAAAAAAACGTCAAATCAGCCGCCCAGGCGGACGACGAAACAACTGCCGCCGCCATCGAGGTTGAGCGCGTCGATCTGCCAACCCTGCTGCTCGCAAATCCGGCGCACCAAGGACAGGCCGAGCCCGAGGCCTTCGCCGCGCGCGCCGCGGCCGCGGACGAAGGGCTGGAACAGCTGCGCCCGCTCCGCGGGCGAAATCCCCGGCCCGGTATCCTCGACGCGGAAACCGTCGCTGGCGAGGATCAGGCGGATTTCACCGCGCTCGGTGTAATGCGCGGCGTTGCGCAGCAGGTTGCCCATCACCACGCGCAGCAGCGTCGGGTGCCACAGTCCGGGCAGTTCGCCCTCGCTGCGGCGGACGAAGGCGAGACCGCGGGCGGCGATGTCCTCTGCCCAGAGCTGGCTTTGCTCGTCGGCCATCGCCGCCAGGCTGACGCCTTCGCCGGGCGCCAGTTGCGCGCCCTGGGCGCGCGCCAGTTCGAGAAAGACTTCGATCAGCGAGCGCATTTCCGCCGCCGCCCGGGCAATCCGTTCGACCTGACGGCGGGCGCGTTCGGACAAGTCGCCGCGCAGCAGCAGTTCGGCCGAAGTGCCGACGATCATCAACGGCGTGCGCAGTTCGTGACTGACGTCGCTGGTGAACAGACGCTCGCGGTCGATCGCCAGGCGCAACTGACTGAAGGCGAGATCGAAGGCCATCGCCAGCTGGCCGAGTTCGTCGTCGCCGTAATCGGCGGCCAGCGGCGGCGCCAATGCCACCATCTGGTCGCGCCCGCGCACCTGCCCGGCGAGCCGGATCACCGGGTCGATCACCCGGCGCACGGTCAGCCGGCCGATCAGCCAGGCCAGCGCGACCGCCAGCAGGAAGCCGCCGATCACCACCTTGTACAGCACCTGCTCGCGCGCTTCGAAAGTCCCCTGGTCGCGGGCAAGGATGAAGCGATGCCCTTCGATACTGGTTTCCAGCACATGCCAGGCGCCGTTTTCGCCGACCACTTCCTGGAAGCCCGGATGCAGCCCGGCAAACGCCGCCGGCAGGGGCTGCGCCTTCAGCGTCGGCACGTAGAGCGCGCTGCCGCCGGTGAGGTCGGGAATCCGCCCCTCGGTCAGGTAGACCGTCTCGACCATTTCCATCTCTTGGCGCATTTCGTCGCCGATCAGGTCTTCCTCGACCACCTGGACGACGGCGATGATCGCCCAGGCGTTGATGCCGGCGATCAGCGCCGTCAGCAGCATGAAGGAGAGCAGGATGCGGCGGGCGAGCGGCTGCCGGTCAGCCATTGGCCTCTTCCCCGAGACGATAGCCGACGCCATGCACGGTATGCAGCAGCGGCCGCGGGAAGGGTTTGTCCACCGCCTGGCGCAGCAGGTGCAGGTGGCTGCGCAGGCTGTCGCTGGCCGGCGGATCGTCGCCCCACAACGCGGTTTCCAGCGCTTCCCGGCGGACGACGCCGGGACTCTTGCGCATCAGCGTCTCGAGCAGCTTGAGGCAGGCCGGGTTGAGACGCAGCGGCTGGCCGGCGCGGGTCGCCCGCCAGGTGTCGAGATCAAGCACCAGGTCGGCAACCTGCAGGCGCTGGCTGGCGCCGCGCGTGCGGCGCAGGATCGCCTCGATGCGCGCATCGAGTTCGGCCAGCGCAAAAGGCTTCACCAGGTAGTCGTCGGCGCCGCTGCGCAAGCCCTGCAAGCGGTCGTCGAGGGCATCGCGGGCGGTGAGCATGATCACCGGCACCTGGCAGCCGGCTTCGCGCAGGCAGCGGCAGAGCTGGTAGCCGTCCATGCCGGGCAGCATGATGTCGAGGACGATCAGGTCGTAATGCCCGGTCAGCGCCAGATGCAGCCCGCCCGGCCCGTTGCGCGCGCAATCGACGACATGGCCGGCGGCTTCGAGGTAGTCGATGATGTTGGCGAGGATGTCGGAATTGTCTTCGACGATCAGCAGACGCATGCGCTTGGAACTTCCGGTTGCGAAATAGAGAGTATAGCGATGGCGGCTGAATCGCAGCTTAATCGCCCGTCTGCCGGAAGCGCGAGGTTTCTTGACGTTTTTTTGACAATCCGTTCACGCGCCATTGACGTTCCCGATCGCAGACTGCGCGCCGTCACAGATTCTCCGCGCCACCGATGCCTTTTTCCCGTCACGCCCAGCCCCGCTTCCTCACGCTCGTCCTCGCCTGCTGGTTGCTGGTTTTCTTCGCCGTCCGCGGCCTCCTGCTCGCCACCCATTTCGCCGAAGCCGACGCCGGTTTCCTGGCCATCCTGCGCCTGTTCGCGGTCGGCACCGTGTACGACCTGGCTTTCCTGGTTTACGCCGCGCTGCCGCTCGCCCTCTACCTGCTGCTCTGCCCGGAACGCCTGTGGCGCAGTCGCGGCCACCGCGCCTTCCTGCTCGTCCTGACCGGCATCGGCTTCTTCGCCATGCTCTTCGTCGCCGCCGCCGAGTGGCTGTTCTGGGACGAATTCGGCGTCCGCTTCAACTTCATCGCCGTCGACTACCTGGTCTATTCCAAGGAAGTCGTCGACAACATCGTCGAGTCCTACCCGGTCTATCGCCTGCTCGGCGTGCTCGCCATCATCGCCGGCGTCGCCACCCTGGCCTTGAAGCGCCAGCTCATCGCCAGCTTCGACGCGCCGTCGCTGCCACGCCGCCAGGCATTGCTGGGCTTCGCCGGCCTGCTGCTGGCCGCCGGCCTCAACCTCGCCGTGGTCGGCCAGTCCTTCCCGCACGGCGAGGGCGGCAACGTCTACCAGCGCGAACTGGCGAGCAACGGCCCCTTCCAGTTCTTCGCCGCCTTCCGCAACAACGAACTCGACTACCGCCAGTTCTACGCCACCCTGCCCGACGCCGAGGCCGGCGCCCTGCTGCGCGCCGAAGTCGCCGAGCCGAATGCCCGTTTCCTCGGCAACCACCCGCTCGATATCCGCCGCGCCATCGACAACCCGGGCCCGGAACGCCGCCACAACATCGTCCTCGTCACCATCGAAAGCCTCAGCGCCAAGTACCTCGGCAGCTTCGGCGACCAACGCGGACTGACCCCCAACCTCGACCGCTTGCGCGGCGAAAGCCTGTTCTTCAGCAACTTCCGGGCGACCGGCACGCGCACCGACCGCGGCCTGGAAGCGATCACCCTGTCGATGCCGCCCACCCCCGGCCGCTCCATCGTCAAACGTCAGGGTCGCGAAAGCGGCTACGCCAGCCTCGGCCAGCAACTCACCGCGCGCGGCTACGACAGCGTCTTCGTCTACGGCGGACGCGGCTATTTCGACAACATGAACGCCTTCTTCAGCGGCAACGGCTACCGCATCGTCGACCAGAGCAGCGTCCCGGAAAGCGAGATGAGCTTCCAGAACGCCTGGGGCATGGCTGACGAGGACATCTACCGGCAGGCGCTGAAGATTGGCGACCAGGACCACGCCGCCGGCAAACCCTTCTTCCTGCAGTTGATGACCACCTCCAACCACCGTCCCTACACCTACCCGGACGGCCGCATCGACATTCCCTCGGGTGACGGCCGCGAGGGCGCCGTCAAATACACCGACCACGCCATCGGCCAGTTCCTCGAACAGGCCCGCAGCAAGCCGTGGTTTGCCGACACCGTCTTCGTTTTCGTCGCCGACCACACCGCCGGCAGCGCCGGTTACGAGGACCTGCCGGTGGCCAACTACCACATCCCCCTGTTCATCTACGCACCGGGCTTGATCAAACCACGCGAAATGACCGGGCTGGCCAGTCAGATCGACCTGGCGCCAACCCTGCTCGGCCTGCTCGGCATCGATTACGAGTCGACCTTCTACGGCCGCAACCTGCTCCTCAACCCACAGCGCCCGGGCCGCGCGGTGATCGGCAACTACCAGCACCTCGGCCTGTTCGACGGCAAGGACCTCGCCATTCTCAGCCCGCGCCGCAGCATGCGCCGCCACGACGACGCGCTCGGCGAAAGCCTGGAAAGGCGGGCCAGTGCCGACGACCCGCTGCTCCGCCGCGACATCGCCTACTACCAGGGGGCGAGCCACGCCTTCCGCAACGGCCTGCTCGCCTGGCGGCCGCTGAGCACCGCTGGCGATGCGACCGGCCGCTGACCCTCCGCCGTCCCGCCCCTTCGCCTTCGGGTTCTGGCTGGCTCTGCCGCTGGCGGCGATGGTGCTGTTGCTGCTCGTCGACCCGGCGCCGCTCGACTTCTGGATCACCGGCCATTTCCATGTTCCGGGCAGCGGCTTCGTTGCCCGCGACAACTACTGGCTGGAAACCGTCCTGCACGACCGGGCGAAAACGCTGGTCATCGTCTTCGTGCTCGCCCTCGGCGTCGCCCTTGCCGCCAGCGCCCGCCTGGCCGCCTTGCGCTCCTGGCGCGGCCCGCTCGCCTACGCGCTGCTGGCAATCACTCTTTCAACTGCAGTCGTGCCGCCGCTCAAGGTGGTCAGCGCCGTGCAGTGTCCTTGGGACCTCAGCGACTTTGGCGGCAGCGAGACTTTTTCACCGCTGTTGGCGCCCCGACCGCCAACCGAGCATCCCGGACGCTGCTGGCCGGGTGGTCACGCGGCCACGGGGTTTTCCCTGATCGCACTGTTCTTCGCCCTGCGCGACCGCCGACCGCGCCTGGCCCGAGGCCTGCTGGCCGGTGCCCTCGCCTTCGGCAGTCTGCTTGCTGCCGGGCGCATGATGCAGGGCGCCCATTTCCTGTCGCACAACCTGTGGACCCTGCTGCTCGACTGGAGCATCTGCCTGCTCGTCTATCGCTTCACCCTCTACCGCCCGGCCCGATTGCCGAGCGCAGCGCGCACGCGACGGGCAATCGGCATACCGGCGGGAACAAGCTGAGGGCGCTGGTTCAGCGCATCTGAAACGCTTCCTGATGAAAGCGCAGGCCAGCCCCCTGCAACCCCTGGCGTAGCGCCTGGCCGAGGCCGGCCGGGCCGCAGAACCAGACGTCGGCCTTGCTCTCGTCGCCGGCCAGCAGGCGGGTCGCGTCGAGCGTTTCGCCCTGGGCCGCGCCATGCAGGTGCAGGCGGATGCCGGGCAAGCCGGCGCACAGCGCTTGCAGACGGTCGACCAGCGGGTCGCTGCTGCAGTCGCGGGTGCAGTAGTGCAGTTCGGCCTGCACCGGTTCCGCTGCCTCGCGCTGCGCTTCCAGCCAGGCCAGGAAGGGGGTGACGCCGATGCCGCCGGCCACCCGCCACTGGCGCGCCTGCGGCCGCCGGCGGGCGAGGTCGAAGCGGCCATAGGGGCCTTCGATGAGCACCGGCGCGCCGACCAGCAAGGTCGCCCGCAGGCGCCGGGTGTAGTCGCCGAGCGCCTTGATGCAGAACTCGATGCTGCCGTCGCCACGGTCGGCACTGGCGATGGTGAAGGGATGCGGGCCTTCGCTTTCGTCGAAAGTGACCAGCGCGAACTGCCCGGCCCGGTGCCCCGGCCAGCTGGCATCGAGCTGGCAGCGCACGCGCAGCAGGTCGCTGCCGAGCGGCTCAAGTTCGGCCACCTTGCCGCTCACCCGGCGCTCGCGCCCGATGTTGGCGAGCAGGGCGCGCAGTGCGCCGTAGCAGCCGGCGGCGACGAGCGGCGCGAGCAGCAGGCCGAGCGGCTGCGTCCAGTAGTCGGCGGGCGCCAGCAGCACAGTATGAAAGGCGAGCGCCAGGTAGATGACCGGCATCGCCCGGTGCAGGAAACGCCACGGACGATAGGGAAAGCGTTGCCACAGGGCCAGCACGATCAGCGCGATGACGATGTAGAAGCCCCATTCGCCGAGGTCCTCGGCCAGATCGCGGAGGCGGTCGAGAACGTTGCCGAACTGCTCCTTGGGCACCCGCCCGCTGCGCCCGATCGACGATTTCAGGATGTCGTCGGACATCTCCACCAACCAGTGCAGGACGGCGAAACTGCCGCCGAGGATGCCCGCCCACTTGTGCGTGCGATAGACGCGGTCCATGCCGCCGAGCGGCGTTTCCAGCCAGACCGGCCGGCTCGCCAGGTAGGTGGCGAGCGACATCAGGCCGATGGCGAGGACGCCGCTCAGGTAGAGCAGTTCCTGGCGCGCCACCCACCACGGATGGGCGGCGGTCGGCGCGGCGTTATAGACGTCCCAGCCCCAGGCGAGGCCGAGAGCGGAGAGCAGGACGGCGAGCAGCAGCTTCATGGCTTGGCGCCTCCGGCCGGCGTTGCCGGCAGGTCGTCGCGGCAGCGCCGCTGGTTGCATTCGCGGCCGTCGGCCGGCTGCACCACCCGCTCGCGCGGTACGCCTTCGGCGCGGCCGGCGCCGAGCGGCTCGCCACTGCGGCCGTCGAAGTAGAGCTTGCGCCGCTCGCCGTTGCGGTCGGTGACGCGCACTTCGTAACGGCCGTGTTCGCGCTCGATTTCCTCGACATTGCGGTAGCCGGCCGCTTCCAGCCGGCTGATCAGCGCCGGGATCGGCAACCAGCCGGCGTCGCCGCGTTCGTCGTGACGGCGTTCGCGGTGATTGTCGGCGAGCACGGCTCCGACAGCGATGATGCCGCCCAAGCTCAGCGCCAGCACGAGGCGGCGCGGGAATTTACTGATCTGCATGATTTTTCCTCCCGGATCGCCGGCGGCTGCCGGTCAATCCTCGTAGTAGCCGAGTTCGGCATCGGCGTGGCAAGCCACGCAATTGGCCCTGGTCCGCACGTCCTTGTGGCGCCATTCCCAGTCCGGCACCTCGCGGTGCTCGCGCACCCACTTCGGCAGCTTGGTGATGCGCTGCGGCGCGCTGGCCGGGTCGACGCCGCGCATCAGCTTGGCGCCGTAGCGGCTGCCGCCGGTATCGGCGGCGTTGGCCACCAGGTAGGCGGTGATCTTCTGGGCGAGGGCCGGGTCGACCGTGGCGTTGTCGCCGAAGTGGCGGTCGAGCTCGCCCATCATCTTCTGCCACGAGGCCGCCGGCAGCATCGCCGCCGGGAAGGCGAGGTGGCAGCTGCCGCACTCTTCCTTGACCACGGGGTCCTTGACCGGCGGGTAGTAATGGCCGCCGCCGGCCTGCGCGCTGGTATAGACCAGGGCGGAAAAGCCGAGCGCCAGCAAGGACAGCGCGAAGGGACGAAGGGGAAATTTCATGGCGTTCTCCTGACGATCAGCGACTGGCGACGAAGCTCAGCCAGTCGCCCTTTTCCTGGGCGGTGCAGGCGCGACCGAGGACTTCGTCGCAGTTGCGCTTGAACCATTTCTCGACCTTGGCCGGGTCGGCGTAACGCCCCGGCGATACCGACAGCGCCATCGGATCGATGCGCTTGCCGCTGCGCGCCTGGCCGGCGGCGCGCGGGTCCTTGCCGTGGCAGGTGGCGCAGGCCGGCGTATCGGGCTTGCCGAGGCCGAATTCGGTGAAATACAGCTTCTCGCCGCGGCCGGCGGAGAAGCCGGAGAAGCCCGGGGTTTCCGCCTTGGCGGCGGTGGCGTAGCGGGCCAGCTGGTCTTCGAGGGCGCCGGCGCTGGCGGCCAGCGGCAGGGCGGCGACGATGAGCGAGAGGATGAGACGGCGGGACATCTGGCAATACTCCTGAATCGGTGACGATGCAGCGCACTGTGCCCGATGCCGCCTGAATGAAAGCTGAAGGCAGCATTCAGGCAGGATTCATCGCCCACCGCCGACGATGAGCGCCATCGCCACCCCGGAGCCCTTCATGTCCAAGCCTCTCTTCTTCCTGCTGCTGTTCGCCACTGCCGGCGCCTGTGCCGCCGACGCCGCCGATCCGGCAACCGCTTCCGCCAGCGGCGACCCCTGCCCCGCCATCCGCGCCCGCATCGCCGCCCAGAGCGGCGTCCTCAGCCAACCCGACAGTGTCCTGCTCAAGGAAGTCGGCAGCCACCAGGAATGCCGCTTCACCCGCGACGAGGTCTATCGCGCCGGCTTCGGCGAGCGGCCGCCAGCGCCGGCCGAACACCATTACCGGCGCTGGCACGACGACGATGACGACTGATCGGCGTTCAGGCGAGGTTCAGCTTGCCCCGCGTAAAACAGTAAGCGGGGAATGAAGAAAGCCTGTATCCGGTCATGGCGGGCATGCCGCCCGCGTGACATCATTCTGATCGTGAAGGAGTGCATCATGTCCGAACGTAAATTCCGTACCGTCCTGCTGGCCGCCCTATTGTGCCTCGCCGGCAACATCGCCCAGGCCGCCGATCCGGCCACCGTCAACGCCAACCAGTTGATGACGCAGGAAGAGCGCGTCGAACAACGCAACAAGATGCGCGCGGCCAAGACCGAAGAGGAACGCGCCGCGATCCGCGCCGAAAACCACCAGCGCATGAGCGAACGCGCCGCGGCGCAAGGCAAGGTTCTGGTTCCGGTCAATCCGCAGGGACCGCAGCAGGCCGGCGGTCGTCGCGGCCAGGGCCCCGGCGCCGGTCCGGGTGCCGGTCGCGGCATGGGTGCCGGCCAGGGTCGCCAGTAAAGTCCGTGCGTACCACCAGCCGCCGCACCCTGCTTGGGTTCGCCCTCGCCCTGACGCTGATCGCGCCGTCCGTCGCCGACGAACGCCAGGATCACGAAGTGGCGCGGCGGGCGCTGGCGGCCGGTGAAATCTTGCCGCTCGGCGCCGTCCTCGAACGGATCGGCCGCGAACACCGCGGCGAAGTCCTTGAGGTCGAGCTGGAACACGAGGACGAGCAATGGATCTACGAAGTGAAGATGCTGCGCCGCGACGGCGGCGTCAACAAGCTGATCGTCGACGCCCGCGACGGCCGTCTGCTTGAAGTCAAGGGCCGCCACGGGCGCCGGGGAGGACGTCACTGATGCGCATCCTGCTGGTCGAGGACGAACCGACGCTGAACCTGCAGATCGGCCGCAGCCTGCGTGCTGAAGGCTACATCGTCGAAGTCGCCGTCAATGGCCGCGACGCGCTGCACCTGGGCAACGAGGAGGATTTCGACGCGGTCGTGCTCGACCTCGGCCTGCCACTGCTCGACGGCATCTCGGTGCTCAAGCGCTGGCGCGCCAACGGCCGCGGCATGCCGGTGCTGATCCTGACCGCGCGCGGCGACTGGCACGAGCGCGTCGCCGGCATCGACGCCGGCGCCGACGATTACCTGGTCAAGCCCTTCCACATGGAAGAACTGGCTGCCCGCCTGCGCGCGCTGATCCGGCGCGCCGCCGGCCAAGCCGCCAACGAACTGCGCTGCGGGCCGCTCAGCCTCGACCTGCGCGGCGCCCGCGTCTGCCTCGACGGCCAGCCGCTGACGCTGACCAGTCACGAATTCCGCGTCCTCGCCTACCTGATGCAGCGGCGCGGCCAGGCCGTCACCCGCAGCGAACTGTCCGAGCATGTCTACCCGCTCGACAGCGAGCGCGACTCCAACACCATCGAGGTCTTCGTCGGTCGCCTGCGCAAGAAGCTGCCGGCCGGCATGATCGAAACCCTGCGCGGCCTCGGCTACCGGATCAACGACACGTCATGAGCCGGCCCGGCGCCTCGCTGCGGTTTCGCCTGCTCGCCGGCACCCTGACCTGGATGCTGGCCACCGTCGCCCTCGCCGGCTGGTGGCTGCAAGGGATGTTCGAGGAACACCTGGCCAACCAGTTCCGCGCCGAACTGACGATCCATCTCAACCAGTTGGCGGCGAATCTCGAACTGACGCCCGACGGCCGACCGACGCTGGCCCGGCCGCTCAGCGACCCGCGCCTCGAACGCCCCTACGCAGGCCTGTACTGGCAGGTCGACCGGATGCCCGAGGCTGGCGACGGCGGCAAGCGCGGCGAGTTGCGCTCGCGCTCGTTGTGGGACGCCGAACTGAGCGTCCCCGGCGACCAGCTCGCCGATGGCGAACGGCACGAACACCGGGTGAGCGGGCCGCAAGGCGAAAGGCTGCGCATGATCGAACAGGTCCTGCAGCCGGCCGAGCGCCCGGAAATGACCTTGCGCCTGATCGTCGCCGCCGACGAAGCATTGCTCGCTGAACCGGTGGAGCGCTTCCGCGGCCTGCTGCTGGCCGCCCTCGCCCTGCTCGCCGGCGGCCTGGCAATTGCCGCGGTGATTCAGGTCCAGGCCGGGCTGCGCCCGCTCAAGCGCCTGCGCGACGAACTGACCCGATTGCGCGACGGCGAACAGGCCAGTCTGGGCAGCAAGCATCCGAGCGAAGTGCAGCCGCTGGTCGACGAACTGAATTCGCTGCTGCAACGCAATGCCGAATTCGTCGAGCGCGCCCGCAGCCAGGCCGGCGATCTGGCACACGCAGTGAAGACGCCGCTGGCGGTGATGGCCAACGCCGCCGCCGACGAAACCGGCGAACTGGCCGAACTGGTGCGCACCCAGGTTGGCACCGCCCGCGCCCAGATCGACCACCACCTGGCCCGCGCCCGCGTCGCCGCGGCCGCCCAGGGCAAGGGACAGCGCTGCGCGGTCGGATCGGTGATCGACGGGCTGTTGCGGGCGATGCAACACATCCATGCGGAACGAGGGCTCGAATTTTCATTCGCTGGCGGCGGCAAGCTGCAGTTCCGCGGCGAAGCCCAGGATCTCCAGGAAATGCTCGGCAACCTGCTCGACAATGCCGGCAAGTGGGCCAGTCGCCGGGTCGAGGTAACTTGTGCCAGCGACGGGGCAACGCTGTCCATCGACATCGACGACGACGGCCCGGGCATCGCCGCCGCCGACCGGGCGCTGCTTCTGCAACGCGGCCAACGCGGTGACGAAAGAGTGCCGGGCAGCGGTCTCGGACTGGCGATCGTCGACGAACTGGCCGGCCTCTACGGCGGCCGCCTCGAACTGCTCGATTCGCCGCTCGGCGGCCTCAGGGCACGCCTCAGCCTGGCGGCTTAGTCGAACTTGCCGTCGTCGAGCCGGAACGGCAGTTTCGCGGTGACCTGGTCGAAACGCAGGATCTTCTTCCCCTTGTGTTCCTTGAGGAAGTCGGCGGCGTCTTCCGCCGTCGCCAGCGGCACGAACTCGTGCCCCATCGGCCCGTAAACATCCGAACCGATGACGTAGAGCGCCCGGCGGCCGTCGATCCGTTCCAGATTATAGAAATCGGTGACGTGGATGCCGGTGATCTCCTGCGTCCGGTGGCCGGGCGCGTACTTGGGCAGGTCGAACAGGAACTTGAACATGTCCTTGGCGCCGTCGAAGAAATGGGCGTGCCCATCCTTCCAGGTGACGACGGCGATCCAGTTCGGGTACTTCGATACGACCATGCCGCACACCGGGCAAAGATCCATCTTGCCCGGCATCGGCACCTTCTGGGCGAAGCTGCTGCCCACCCAGAAGGCTGGTGCCAGCGCGATGAAACGGCGCCGGCTGATCATCCCTGCTGTTTCTCCATGGCGCGGCGGCGACGTTCGGCGCGGTTCTTGCGGATCATCATGACGTCGTCGGCCATGCCGAGATAGCTCTCACGCAGCGCGTCGTTGAAGCTGACCAGCGTACCGCCGTGTTTGGCCTGGAATTCCCTGGCGACATCGGCGGAAGCGAAGGAATGCTTGCTCTTCTTGGTCATCGCGTGCTTGAGGTCGGCACCGAGCAGATAGGTCAGCTTATCGACCGGCAGCAGCGGCCGCGGCTCGGCGCTGGCGGCGAAGTCCGGGCCCCAGATTTCCTTCGGTTCGCGGTCGATGTTCAGGCTCAGGCTGAGCGCCAGACAGTGGATCGAGCAGACGCCGTCGGCCAGGTCGTCAGAATACTGGACCAGCATCCGGGTCTTGTTGTGTTCCTTGCGGTCCATGCCGCAGTACGGGCACTTCGGGTACTTCTCGATGTCCTTGTCGAGCGGGTTGGCATCGGCCGCCTTTTTCGGGATGAACTGGTTGGGCGTGCCGTCGGTCTGGCAGCTTTCGGCATGCGCCACCGAAGGCAGGGCGGCCGAGGCAAGGCCGGCCAGCGCGGACAGTTTGAGCATTTCACGACGTTTCATCTTGGCTCCTCGAGGGACGGTAAATAAGCTTTGCATGTTAATGGTCCGCCGTGCGCGCAAGCTGCGGCATATTGCCGCACCAGGGAACTTTCAGGATTCGATCAGGATCAGCTTCGAGTTGACGACAAACCATGTGGCAAGCAGCGTGAACATCAGGAAGCCCGCGCCGCTGAGCAGCGCCAGCCGCGCCGAAACCCGCGGCAATACGGCGCGCAGGCTGGGCACGGCGGCAAAGAACTGCAGCGCCCCGGCCGCCATGCCCGCCGCCGCGCCGCCGAACAGCGGCAGGTAGAGGGCATAGCCGCGATAGTCGTACTCGGTCTTGAGGATGCAGAACGGGCAGTGATGGTGCGGATGCTCGTAGATGTAAAGGGAAATGAAGGAAATCACGCCAGTCAGCGCGATCACGAAACCGGCGGCGGCGGCGATGCCAAGCCAGCCGCCGTCGAGCCGGCCGCGGCGGCGCCAGTGCAAGAGGCCGCTGGCGACGGCGACGCTCATGCCGGCGTAGAACAGCCACAGCGCGGCGCGCGGTTCGAGGCTGGAGACTTCGGCGGTCAGGGTTTCGGCTTCCTCGGAAAACAGGCTGCCGCAGCAGGAGGTGATGACGTTGGCACGCAGGCCGGAGAAATAGCGGTACTGCAGCCAGAAATTCAGCATCAGCAGTGGCAGCAGCAGGAGCAACAGGCCGTACTTGGCTCGCACCAGCGGATAGTCGCGCGCCAGGTTGTCCACATGGTTGATCGCCAGCCAGACCAGGGCGCTGAAAAACACCAGCATCTGCACGATCAGCGCCGGGAAGCCCCAGGCGTTGACGTTGAGCGTGCCGACCGCGCACATCGCGCCGACGAACATCACCGCCAGGCGATCGGCGTTGAACACGAAGAGCAGCAGGGTGGCGAGCTGGATCGCCATGACGAAGGAGACCAGCGTCGAGAACAGGTAGGTGCGCCGTTCAAGCACCAGTTGCCGCTCCGAACCGCTGCCGATGTCCCATTCCCTGAGCACGCTCAGCGCGAAGGGCGCCGCCGCCGCCAGCATCAGCACGGCAACGGCAGCGGCCAGCAGCAGGGCGATGATCGCGGGCTGGAACAGCATCCGGGTCTCAGGCCTCGATGAGCTTGCCGTCGCGCATCGCGACGACGCGATGGACGGCGGCCGATTCGACGACCAGCGGGTCGTGGCTGGTCAGCAGCACGGTCTTGCCGGCCGCCGTGAAACTGGCGAGCAGCCCCATGAACTCGCCGGCCAGCGTGCTGTCCAGGTTGGCGGTCGGCTCGTCGGCGATGATCACCTCGGGATCGTTGATCAGCGCGCGGGCGATCGCCACCCGCTGCTGCTCGCCGCCGGACAGCCATTCGACCTTGGCCTGGGCGCGCTGGGTCAGTTGCAACTGTTCGAGGAGCGCCATCGCCGCCGCGACCAGTTGCGCGCGCGGGCGCCCGGTCGGCAGCGCCGGCAGGATGATGTTTTCCAGCGCCGAGAGGCCGCGGATCAGGTTGAACTGCTGGAAGACGAAGCCGAAGCTGCGCCGCCGGATTTCGGTCAGGAAGCGTTCCGGCAAGCCGGAAACATCTTCGCCGCGCAGACGGACCCGACCGCTGGTCGGCCGCGCCAGGCAACCGACGATGGTCAGCAGCGTCGTCTTGCCGGAACCGCTGGGACCACGAAAAGCCGTCACCTTGCCGGCCTCGATACGCAGATCGATGCCCTGCAGGGCCCAGTACTCGTTGTGCTGGCCCTGGTTGAAGGCCTTGTGGACGGCGGAGATTTCTATCAACCTGGGTTCCTCGGTTGGACGGGGTTGTTGGTGCGTCCGGACGGGATGCATGACGCGAAGCGACGACGCAGCAGGCTAATGCCTGCAAGGAGGAGCGACAAAGTCAGGCGCCCGTCCGGGCGTGCCAGCAGCCCCGTAGCGGCCTCATCCGCCGGGTAAGCGCCGGCCGTGCCGGGATGTCTGGCAAACACGGGGCGCTTCGGGAGAAGCAAGCGGTCAACTGAGGAATCCAGGTTCATCGCATTACGAGATCAGGGTCGGTGATGGCCGCCCGCCAGATCGGCACCAGGACGGCAGCCGTATAGGGGAAGACCGTGAAGAAGAACAGGGTGGCGACCTGCAGGCCGTCGACGGCGGGGAACAACGCGAATTCCGGGTAGACCACCGACCAGCCCTTGAGTACCGGCGCGAAGAGCGGCGCGCCGAAATGGAAGACATGCACCCAGGCGGCCAGGAATCCGCTCGCGAAGGCGGTCAGCGAAACCACCAGACCTTCCCACACCTTCATCCGGATCACGTCGCTGGTTTCCCAGCCGATTGCCTTGAGGATGCCGATTTCGCGCTTTTCCTCGGCCGAAAGCCCAGCCGCCTTTTCCCAGGCGAAGATGGCGAAGGTGAGGATGACGCCAACCAGTACGGTGAGCAGGATGCCTTCGCGCCAGTCGAAGATGTGCTCGTAGGTACGCAGCATCTCGTCGCGCAGGATCGGCCGCGAGTCGGGCAGCGCTGCCGCCAGTTTGCTGGCGACGTTGCCGACTTCGAGCGGATTGCGCACCGACAGCGCGATATCGGTGTAATGCCCGGCCGGATACGCGAAGAAGGCCCGGAAATCGGCTTCCGCGAGCAACACCAGAGTCGCCGACTGGAGTTCGGAATCCGGCGTCAGCAGGCTGGCCACGCGCAAGGGATAGGGCTGCCCGCGATAATCCGCGAAAGCCAGCGTGTCGCCGACGTTCAGCTTGGCGGCGGCGGCCAGCCGCGTGCCGAGCATGACGCTGCCGACCGGTACTTCCGCGTCGGGACGCGCCATGAAGACGAGCTGGCTGCCGGATCGCGGGTCGCGATAGTAAGCCCAGAGCCGGGCTTCCTTTTTCTGGACCCCGCGCACCCGCCCGATGCTTTCCAGATAACCCGGCGGAATCAGATCGTGCCGGCCGGCGACCAGGCGCTGCAGGACGACTTCCGGCGAACCGGCGAGGACATGGGCAGCTTCGCTGCGCAGCGCGCTGGCAAACAGACTCAGCGACGCCAGCGCGAAAACCAGCAGCGTATAGACGGCGAGCAGGCCGAAATTGCGCGCCTTGCGCCGGGCCAGCGAGCCCAGCGTGAAATCGATCAGATGCAGTTGCCGGTCAAGCCAGGAACGCATCAGCGGCACACGGCGGGAAAGTGGCGCACCATGTCACAGGTACTGGCGCACGGCAGCGACGACCTGCTCCGGCGTGCTGCCGAAATTGAGCGTGGACACCAGCTTGCCCTCGGCATCGACGACATAGGTCGCCGTCGTGTGGTCGATGGCATAGCTGCCATCGGGCTGTACCGGCCCCTTGCGATAGTTCGCCCCGAACTGGCGCAGCACCGCCGCCACCTCCTCCGGCGAGCCGCTGACGCCGAGCAGCGCGGGATGGAAGAAAGTCGCGTATTGCGCCAGATGGGCGAGACTGTCGCGTTCCGGATCGACGGAAATCATCACCATGCGGACGCGCGCACGCTCCTCTGCGGTCAACAGCCGGAGCGCCTGGGCGCCGGTCGACAAGGTGGTCGGGCAGATGTCGGGACAACTGGTATAGCCGAAGTAGACCAGCAGCACCTTGCCGCGCAGGGTTTTCGTATCGAAGGGGCCGTCGACCGCGTGCAGGACGAAGTCGCCGCCCGCCGGCAGCTTGCTGGCCGGTGCCTCGCGGTCGACCAGGAACAGGGCGGCAGCAAGGAAAATCGCTAACGCCGCGGCGATGGCGAACAGGAAATGATGACGTTTCATGCGCGCGCGCCCCGAGCGGACGACCGTGGCAGGCGCGGACACCGGCTCGCCCCGCCGGCCAGTTGGAAAAGAGAAGACATGGCCGCGATGGTAGCGACTCCGCGAGGGCAGATGATGCGACAAATTGTCGCACACGAACTCACCGCGAATGCGCGCTACGCCGCCTCATTCGCCGCCTCATTCGCCGCCACTGCGCGCCGGCTGGGTAGCCGGAAGCGCGCCGAAGCGCGTCGCCAGGGTGAATACCACGAGATTGAGCAAGGTGCCGACGACAAAGCCCTGGATCTGGCCGGGACTCTGCAACACGTACTGCCAGACCAGGGTACCGGCGACCCCGGCTGGCACCGCCGCGTAGAAGGCGGCCGGCGTCGTGCGCCAGCCCATCAGCACCGCCACCAGCGGCACCAGGATCGAAGGCGCCCAGTAGTCGTAAGCCGCCACCAGGATATCCAGCACATTGGGAATCAGCAGGGCGAACAACAGGGCGAGCACGCCGGTCAGCAGATTGCCCAGGCGGGCGATGTTGAGCACCCGCCGTTCGTCGAGCGGCGTCCGCCGCAACGGACGCGTGACGTCCTGCACGAGAGCCACCGACGAGGCGTTGAGGAAGGAATCGGCCGACGACATGACGATCGACAGCACGCCGGCGATGATCAGCCCGGCCAGGCCGACCGGCATCACCCGCCGCACCACTTCGGGCAGCGCCAGGTTGGCCTGCAGGCCGGGATCGAGTTGCAATGCCACCAGACCGATGGCGCCGGCGATCAGGAAGAAGGGCACGGAAACGACGGCGCTCCAGAAATTGCCCTTGGCGGTATCCGACGCGCTACGGCCGAGCAGCAGACGCTGCAGATAGGGCGGCACGAGCGTCTCGCCGAACATGAAGACGAGGAATAGGGAGAGGAAGGAAAGCAGCGAGCGCTGTTCGCCGATGATCTCCAGGTGGGAGGCCGGAATGGCGGCGACGAAGGCGGCCCAGCCCCCGACCTCGGCCACCCCGAAAATGAACACCAGGGGAATGCCGAGGATGATCAGCCAGAATTGCAGGATGTCGGTCCTGACCACGGCCGCCATGCCGCCCAGCGTCGAATAGAAGAAGACGATGCCGGCGCCGACCAGGATGCCGAGCAAGGGCGGAATGCCGAGGAAGACCTTGAAGATGGCGCCCATGGCGCCAATCTGCGCGCCCAGGATGCCGGCGCAGATGAGCATCGAGAATATGCCGGTGATGACTCTGGCCCGCCGTCCGTAGGCCGGCTCCATCAGGTCGCCGACCGAGATGGCGCCGGGAAAGCGGTGCATGCGCGGGGCGACGAAGCAGGCGACGAGCATGATCTGCAGGCTGAAGCCCATCAGCGCCAGGGGATAGGCCAGGCCGCTGGAAAAGACCTTGGCCGCGTTGCCGGTGGAAAAGCCGCCGCCGATGAAGGACGCGGAAAGCGTGCAGAAGATGGCGAGCCAGCCGTAGTTGCCGTGCGACACGGCGAACTCGCGGAAACTGCCGAGTTTGCGGCTGGCATAACCCATGTACAGCACGATGGACAGATAGACCAGGATGATCAGGTGATCGAGCATGACGGAGCTTTCGTTGCGTGACGACGGCAAAGAAGATCGGCCACGCCCGCGGCAGCCTTGCGCCGCCAGAGGGTTCGTGGCCGCGGCGCGCCCGCGCCGGCATGTGCCCTTGTCATCACCCCGGAAAATCGCACAAACCCGACCGCCTGGCAACCGCCGATTCCCCGATCAGCGCATCCCCTGGCGATTTTCGCCGCAGCGGGACGGCCGATTGGCGCTGCTGATGCTCACTCCCGCCAATGTTCGGCGACCCAGTCGACCGGCCGCAAATAGCGTTTCAGGTGACGGCCAAGCGGCTGCCCGCGCTGCGCGTCGAACAGGCCGGCCAGGTGGGCCAACGGTGGCGCATGCGCGACGGCATCCGACCAGCGGCCGGCGATCGCGTCGGCCGGGTCCGGCTTGCCGGGGAACATGACGATGCGCGCATCGCGCGGCAAGCGCGCCGGGCGCAGGTAGCGCAGCGGCCACGGGCCGAGGCAGTCGAGGCGAAAATGGCGCACCCAGGCGGACGGAAAAAAGCGGACCCCGCCGCGCACGCGTTTGGTCACGTAGCGCTGCTCGAACTGGAATTTCCCGGCCAAGCCTTCCGGGTCGGCGCGGAATTCTTCGAGCAGGTAGGCGTGGCCGCCGATCGGGAAGCGGAAGACCGAAGTCTGGCCCAGGCGTTCGAGTGGCTTGATCCAGTTGCGCGCGAGGATCACCTCATCGGGCCGGCCGACGGCGAACAGTTCGTCGAGCGGGCCGGTGACCACTACGTCGAGGTCGAGGAAGAGCGCGGTGCCGCGCAGGCCGGCGAGGTCGGCGTTCCACAACGCGAGCTTGCGAAACTTGCCAGGCGCGTTGGTCGGCACCGGACAACCGAGGTCGGGCAGGTCGTGGCAGATCACCTCGGGGCGGATGCCGTGCCGGTCGTCGGTGAAGCAGACGAAATCGAAGGGCGGCGTGAGCTGGCGCGCCACCATGCCATACAGGCGATTGACGTATTCCGGGCCGTAGCGCGTGCCCCACTTGATGCAAAGGACTTTGCGGTCGTTCATGACGTACCTTTCGGAGATTCCGTCCGCCCGACCGGCCCCCTGCCCGTCGCCGCCAGGACAAGGCGCAGGAGGCGCTGCGGCGTCTTGAGCAGTTCGAGCAGGGTGTGACGGTAGGCGGCCGAACATTGCGGACGCAGGCGGATCGCCTGCAGATGGCGCGCATAGCGCGAATGGATTTCGCGCCAGCTTTGCGGATGGCGCGTGTTGGTCTGCGTGGTCCCGTCGTCCCGATAGCGGATGCGCCGGCTCGGGAAGGGATAGGCCCAGGCTTGCGTGCGCGCCGCCAGCGGCTGGAAGAAGTGCCAGGTTTCGCCGCGCAGGATGTCGTCGAAACGGATGCCGGCCAGCCGCTCGAGGGCGATCACGTGGGTCTTGGCACCGTACAGTCGGCGCCCGTAAACGTAATCGGCAAACCAGTCCACCCGCCCTTCCGCCGTGATCGCGCGCTGCCCGGGCTCGCTGTCGCCGCAGGTATTGGAGATCAGCCAGCCGGCCTCGGGATGCGCCGCCAGCATCGCTGCCGCGACCTCCAGCGCACGCGGTTCGAGGCGGTCCTCGTCGTCCATGAAGACGATGTGATCGCAGCCTTCGCGCCAGGCGCGGTCGATGCACAGGTTGCGCGCCCGGTTCGGACCGCCGTTGCTTTCGAGGCGCATCATGCGCAGGCGGCGGTCGACGAGCCAGGGCAGCACCGGCGCGTAATCGACGCGCGAAGCGTCGTCACAGATCAGCATCTTCCAGTGCGGATAGGTCTGCGCGTGCAGCGAACGGATCGCTTCGATCAGGTGGGCCGGCCGGTTGTAGGTCGGCACGACGATGCCGAAGACCGGCATTTTTTCCGTCGGCGGCGGGTTGACCGCAAGCAGGCGGGCGGTCGCGCGGGCCAGCGCAAGCCTGAGGTCGACGGCCGGCAAAGCGTAATTTTCCGATGCACTGTCCGGCCCCTGCAGCCACGTGGCGAGATCGGCAAACGCCACCTCGCGCACGCTGCGCTCGCGCCCCGCCTGGCGCAGTGCCGCATCGATCACCGGCGCCGGACTGACCGTCTGCGGGCGTAGTGCGACGGCCGGCTTGCCGGCGGCGACCGCCTCGCTGAGCATGCTCAGGCTGTCGCGGGTGACCAGCACGATCTCTGCCGCATCGAGGAAAGCCGGCAGCAGGCGTTCCGGTGCGGCGTGCCACCAGACGGCGCCGACCAGCCAGTCGGCCCTGATTTCGCGACGCAGGCGGGCTTCGACCGCAGGCGGTGTACGCCGCGAAGTCGTCAGCAGCCAGCGCCAGCCCTGCTCGCCAAGCCGGTTGACCGCCTCGACCAACTGCGTCCAGTCGGCCGCCGTGTAACGATGGCTGCGCGAATCGCCGCCGATCAGCAGCGCCGCCAGCCGCGCCCCGCCGCCTTGAGCGAAGGCCGCGCGCAGCCCGGCGCCGGCACCGGCGATTTCGCCCGGCGCGATGTCGGTGAGCAACAGGCCGCTGGCGATGCTGCGCGGGTGGCCGGGCACGGCCTGCGGACTGAGCACGACATCGCACCAGCGCGCCGGCAGCGGCGCCGGATCGCCGCAATAGACGAGCCTCGCACCGCTGCGCCGGGCCAGGCTGACCGCATAGTGGAAGCCGCGCCCGCCGCTGACGACGATCACCCCGGCCGGCGGCGGCGGTTCGGCGGGCAACTGGTAGGCCAGGCGCAGCAGGCGGTCAGGCAGGCCGCGCCGGGCCAGCGTGCCGGCCAGACGCAACAGCGGACGCAGGAAGCCGCGCAGGGTCAGGCGGCCCCGGTATTCGACCAGATCGGCCCGGCAATGCGCCGCCAGAGCCCGGGCCAGCCCGCGCGACTGCACCAGGTGACCGGGGCTGCCTTCGTCGATGACCAGGATGCGTCGCAGTTCAGTCAAGCGGCCGCTCCGCCAGTGCCGCCTCGGCAGCAGCCCAGGCGTCGCCGATCCACGGCGCCGGACGGATGAACTTGTAGCTCTTCTTCCAGGCCGGTGCCGGCCAGCGGCCGTCGACCGCCTCGTGCGGGTTGGGCACGCCGGGGAAGGCGACCACCCGCGCCTCGGCCGGGTGCTTCGGCGTCTGCCAGAAGCGCAGCGGCCAGGGCGGCACGCAATGCGTCTTGAACAGCACGCACCAGGCGTCGGGCCAGAAGACCAGTTCGCGCACGGTGCGCGAGATGTAGGTCTGCGAATTGCGGAAAGTCGCCAGGATCGCGTCCTGCTCGGCGAGCAGGCGGCTCAGCAGGTATTCGTCGGCGCCGACGGTGAAGCGGTAGACCGAGGTGTTGCCGATGTTGCGCCCGGGCTGCGTCCAGTTGCGCATGACGATAAAGCTCTTCTCCGGCTGGTAGCTGAAGAAGTCGTCGAGGCTGCCGAGGATCACCACGTCGAGGTCGAGGAACAGCCACTGGCCGCTGAAACCGAACAGTTGTTCGCTGGCGGCGTAAGTCGTCAGCTTGCGCCAGCCGCGCCGGTTGTACGGCGCCGGCAAGGCGATTTCCGGGCAGTCGTGGCATTCGACCTCGGGCCGGATGCCGGCGCGCTCGTCGGTCAGGCAGACGAAGCGCAGTGGCCCCTCAATGTTGGCGCGCACCATCGCGTACAGCCGGTTGACGTATTCCGGGCCGTAGAGCTGGCCCCATTTCATGCACAGTACCTGTTTCACCTTGCCTGCCTTTTTCGAGAGGGGCTCACACCCAGTGACGGGCGACGAAGGACGCCCGCTTCCACAAACCGTAGGCGCGCCACGCCACGTCGGCCGGATCGGGCTTGCCGTGGAAGACGACGATCGCCGCCGTCGCCGGCAGCGGCGTGTCGAGCCAGCCCGGCGCGCGCAGCCCGAGCCGCTCGCCGCCCAGCTTGGCAAGCCAGGGGAAGGCGCGCGAGTCGAGGCTCTTCTTGTACGAGACGATCTTCTCCGCCGGCCAGTTGGCGGCCTCCGGCAGGCATTCGTAAATCCACTCCTGGTCGCCGTTGCAGCTCGCCATGACGCCGTCGGGGTCGGCCTGGAAACGCTGCCAGACCTCGGGATGGGCACCGACCGTGAAGCGCATCACCGAACTGTTCCACATCGGGTTGCGCGACCAGTTGCGCAGGATGACGAAATCGCCCGCTTGCTCGGCGAGGAAATCGACGTTGCCGACGATCACCAGGTCGAGGTCGAGATAGAGCATGGGCCCGGAGAGGCCGTGGAATTCCGGCGCGAATAGCGACAGCTTGTACCACCAGCCGCTCAGTCCCGGCTGGCAGTCGAGCGGCAGCACGACGACGGCCGGATCGAGCCCCTGCGGATATTCGGTCAGGCAATGAAAGCGGAACGGCCGCCGCAGGTGGCGGGCGACCATGCGGTACAGGCGATTGACGTATTCCGGCCCGTACTTCGTCCCCCATTTCAGGCAGACGACGTTGAGCGGCGTATCACAATCGGCCATCGACGGCCTCGCGCGGGAACAGGTGCTTGACGTCGTAGATCACCGCCTGCGGCCGGCACAGCGCGCGGATCGCGGCGACGCCCTGCGCCGCGAACTGGCGGTGGGCGACGGCGATGACCACGGCGTCGTATTGTCCGGCGGCCGGCAGACCGATCGGCGTGATGCCGTATTCCGCCTGCGCCTCGTCGGCATCGACCCAGGGATCGTAGACATCGACCACGGCGTTGAGCCCGGCCAAGGTACGGACGATATCGACCACCTTGGTGTTGCGCAGGTCCGGGCAGTTTTCCTTGAAGCTGAGGCCGAGGACCAGGACACGCGCACCGACGACGTTGATGCGCCGGCGCAGCATCAGGCGGACGACGCTCTCGGCGACGTAGGTGCCCATGCCATCGTTGATCCGCCGGCCGGCGAGGATCACCTGCGGGTGGTAGCCGACGGCTTCGGCCTTGTGCGTCAGGTAGTAGGGATCGACGCCGATGCAGTGACCACCGACCAGGCCGGGGCGGAAAGGCAGGAAGTTCCACTTGGTGCCGGCGGCGCGCAGCACCGCCTCGGTGTCGATGTCGAGGCGGTTGAAGATCAGCGCCAGTTCGTTAACCAGCGCGATGTTGATGTCGCGTTGTGTGTTCTCGATCACGTTTGCCGCCTCGGCAACGCGGATGCTGTCGACGCGATGCGTGCCGGCGCTGACGATGCTGGCGTAGAGTGCATCAACGAAATCGGCAGTGGCCGGCGTCGAACCGGCGGTGACCTTGATCGTGTTGGTCAACCGGTGCTGCTTGTCGCCGGGATTGATCCGCTCCGGGCTGTAGCCGGCGTAGAAGTCGCGGTTATAGACCAGCCCGGAAACGCGCTCGATGGCCGGGATGCAGACTTCCTCGGTGGCGCCGGGATAGACGGTCGATTCGTAGATGACCACGGCGCCGGGCGCGATGACCGCGCCGATGGCCTCGCTGGCGCGCAGCAACGGGCCCATGTCGGGGCGATTGCTGGCGTCGACCGGGGTCGGCACGGTGACGATGAAGGTATTGCAGTCGCGCAGCTCTGCGGCGTCGCAGGAAAAGCGTAGCTGCGTCGCCTGCCGCAGTTCGTCGGCGCTCAACTCCAGCGTGCGGTCGTGCGCTTCGCCGAGTTCGCCGACCCGGCGCGGACAGATGTCGAAGCCCAGCGTCGGCAGATAGCGGCCGAACTCGACGGCCAGCGGCAGACCGACGTAGCCGAGGCCGATGATGGCGATGCGGGCGTCAGCGAGCGTATGCAAGTTGCCCACCTTTCTCGCGCGCGGCGACCAGTTCCTGGTAAGTCGCCAGGGTATCTTGCAGCATGTGTTGCAGCTCCAGTGAGTCCGGCAGCGGCGCCGGACGGTGATCGCCGGCGAGGATGCGCCGGCAGGTTTCGATCAGTTCGGCGCGCTCGCCCGGGGCCACCCGGCCGGCCGGAAACATTGCCGCGAGCAGCTCGGCAACACCGCCATGGGCGTAGGCGACGACCGGCACGCCGAGCGCCAGCGCTTCCAGCACCGTACGCCCGAAGGCTTCCGGCTGCGTGGACAGCGACAGCACCAGCGCGCTGACGCTGAAGATCTCGCGCAGGTCGCCACGGTGGCCGGTGAACGTGAGGTGATCGGCAACACCCTGCGCCTTGGCCGCCGCCTGCAGCTCGGCCAGGTAAGGCAGATGGCGGGCGTCGGCCTCGCCGACGACGACGCCGTGGATGTCCGGGTGGCTGGCCTTGAGCGCGGCGATCAGGGCGATGAAATCGTGGTGCCCCTTGAGCCGGGTGATGCGCCCGGCAAGCACGAGCAGGCGCTTGCCGGCGAACTGCGGCCAGACCGCCCGCCAGTCGTCCAGCCACTGCGGCGACGGCCGGTAGCCCGGACGATAGAGCGCCGGATCGATGCCGCGCGGGATGACGCGCACGGTCGCCGGATCGCAGGCCGGGTAATTGGCGCGCAGGTAGGCGGCAATCGAATCTGACACCGCGATCACCGCCTCGCCGCGCGTCATCACCGCGCTATAGGCGCCGACCGAGTAATAGCCATGCACCGTCGTCACCAGGCGCGGCCGCGTCGAGGCCGGCATGCCCTGCCAGGCCAGCCGGCAGATCCAGGCCGGCAGACGGGAACGCACGTGCAGCACGTCCACCCTCTGTTCGGCGAGGAAGCGGCGCAGCGGACCGATCAGGCGCAGGGTGAGCGGCGACTTGCGGCCGATCGGCCAGGCGAAATGTTCGGAGCCCTCGCCGACCAGCCGCTCGACCAGGCGCCCGCCGGCCGACATGACCAGCGAACGATGGCCCTGGCGGACCAGGTGGTCCGCCACTTCCAGGGTGCCGCGTTCGACGCCGCCGCTTTCCAGCGCCGGCAGGACTTGCAGGACGGTCAGGCGTTGGGATACCAAAATTGCTTGATCCACTTCGCGCAACGCGCGGCTTCGTCGAGTTGGCCGTTCAGCCGGGGCAGCGACTGGCCGGCCTGCCAGTGCTGGAAGCGCGTCACCCAACCGCTCTGCACCAGCCGTTCGAGACCGCGCACGACGCGGCTGGAATGGCGCGTCGGCAAGTCGAAAACGCCGACGCCAGTGCCCGAGGTCAGCGCCTCATAGACCATCGACACGCTGTCCGGCGTTACCCAGACCTGGCCGGCGCAGCCCAGCACCTCGTGCAGCCAGCCTTGCGTGGTCCGCGCAAAGGGGACGACCTCGAGATTGGCATGCGCCAGCCCTTGCAGGCCGTCGAGCAGCGAGGCCGGCGTGCGCGGCGAGGTAGTCAGCGTCCAATGGACCTGCGGCGTGGCGGCGACCAGCTTGCCGACCGCCGCCAGGATTTCATCGTCCTGCCAGACGTAGTGGCGCGAAATGCCACCGAGCAGGATCAGGCCAACGTTGGGGTCGGCGGCGACCGAGCGCTGCATGGTGTTGAGCGCGCCCTGGGTGAGGATCACCTGCTTCGACGGCGCGACACCGTCGTGCTGCGGGATCAGGCAGAGGTCGAAAAGTTGGCGCGGCAGGCTGGGCTTCATCAGCACCACCGTCTTGCCGCCGTAGGCGCGCTTGGCGGCAAGGATGTTGAGGTGGGTGGCGTGGCCGGCGCCGACGATCAGGTCGGGGACCGGCAGCCCTTCACCCGGCGGAAAGCTGCCGCCGGCCAGATGGGCCAGCGCCTGCAGCGGCGGCAGCGCGCGCAGTTCGATCTCGCGCACCGGCAACTGCTGGCGCAGCGCCTTGAGCAAGCCCCGAATCTGCTGCAGATGGCCGGGCTTGCCGTCGGTGATGGTCCAGATGACACAGCCGGAATTGCCGTTCATGCCGTTTTCGCTCCTGAATTTGTCCCGGTGGGACGCGCGGAGCTATTGTCGGCAGGCTCGGTGACAAAGCCGTTAAAGCTGGATAACGCCTATGTGACGCTTGGGCTTCAGTGGGCAAACATCCCGACCAGCGGCACGACGGCGACGCCAGCGGCGATCAGCAGGATCTGCCGGAAAAAACTCTCGCCCTGCTTGTGCAGCAGCGGAAAGAGGTCGGCCAGCGCGACGTAGATGAAGCTCGAGGCGCCGATCACCAGCACGTAAGGCAGCACGAAATCGGCGGTGGACAGCGCGAAGAAACCGAGCGCTCCGCCGAGCAGCGAACTCAGGCTGGAGCCGGCGTTGGCGACGAAGGCCTTGGTGTTGCTCCAGCCAGCGTTGCGCAGGAGCACGAAATCGCCCATTTCCTGCGGCACCTCGTGAGCAATGATGGCGACCGTCGTGGTCACGCCGAGCATTGGGTCGGCGATGAAGGCGGCCGCGATCAGCACGCCATCGACGAAGTTGTGGAAGGCATCGCCGATCAGGATCAGCGGCGGCGCCGTGGTCGTCGCGTGGTGTCCCTCATGGTCGGCGCAATCCCCGTGCGAATGCCGCCACAGCGCCAGACGCTCCAGGGCGAAAAACGCGAACAGCGTGCCCAGCATCAGCGCGAACAGCGTCGCGAACGGACCGCCGTGGTCGTGCCCCTCGTGCTCATGATCATCGTCGGCGGCGGCCTCGGCGGCGATTGCCGCCTGGTCGTCGGGCGCATGGTCGTGGCCGGCGTGGATATCGACCGGCGGCAAGGCATTGAAGGCTTCCGGCAGAACGTGCAGGAAGGCCGACGACAGCATGACGCCGGCGGCAAAGGCAACGAGGATCGCCGTCGATTGCCGCGACAGGCGGAACACCACCAGCGCCGCGGCGGCCATGCTGATCAGCCCGCCGGCGAGGCAGGCAACGAGGATCATGCTCAGGGTAGTCATTTCTTCTTTCCTTGTGGGACCTGATAGGGTTCGACCCGCTCGGCGGCGAGACGGTAGGCGTAAATGCCCATGCCACTGTCGCCGCCCTGCAGCGTCAGGGTGCCGCTGACCGTAAAGGTCTCCATGGTGCGCATGCCGCGCACCGGTTTGGCCGGCACCACCAGGATGACCTGGTTCGACGGTGGCGGCGGAACATGGACGCAGGCGCCGAAATACGGCACAAGCAGGAATTCGAGGATATCGTCGCCCTTGCGTTCGAGCGGCACGACGAACCCGGGGATGCGGATGCGCTGGCCGTTCAGGCTGCGCTCGACCGGCGCCTTGTCCCATTCCTTGCGCACCTTGGCGAGCAGTTCACTGGCCTTGGGATCGGCATCCTGCAGCCGCTTCAGATCGACGCCCTTGAACACCGCCATCGGGTCCCAGTCGGCCGGCATCAGGTCGTCCCACATCAGTTCGCGGAAGCCCTGGAGGTTGCCCTTGCCCGCGGCCAGACGCTCGCCGACGCGGTAATCGGCGGCCGACAGGGTGAGCGGCAAGGCCAGTAGCAGGAGGAGCAGTAGTCGTTGCATCACGAGGTCCTTCAGGAGCGCGGCGTCAGGCCGTCGGCGAGCGACAGGCGGTAGGCGCGCCAGGCCGGCAGCAGGCCGACCAGCGTGCCGCAAGCCAGCACCAGGCCGAGCAGGCGCCATTCGGCGGGGCTCGGCGCCAGCGGCAGCGCCGCCAGGCCGAAGCGCTGCAGCAGCCCGTCGCCGCTGGCGGCGAACAGGCTGAGCAGGCCGAGGCCGCAGAACGCGCCGAGCAGGCTGACCAAGCCGCTTTCGAGCAGCAACAGGCCAAGGATGTGGCGCGGTCCGGCGCCCAGCGAGCGCAGGATCGCCATTTCGCGCCGCCGCTCGTTGAGGCCGGCGAGCAGCGTCGCCATCAGCCCGGCCAGACCGACCACCAGCACCAGCCAGGACACCGCCTGCAGGGCCTGCTCGACGATGCCGACGGTCTGCCACAACTGGTCGAGGGCGACGCCGGGGAGCACGGCGAGCAGCGGCTCACCGGCGAATTCGTTGATCTTGCGCTGCAGGCGGAAAACTTCGACGCGCCGGTGCAGGCCGACGAGGAAAGCGGTGATCGACTTCGGCGTCAGGTCGAACTTCTGCACAATGTCGGCGCCGATCGAGAAACCCGGCAGCGGCGTGCCGCCCACCCAGTCGAGATGGATCGCCTCAATGGCGGCGAGCCCGACATGCACCGTGCGATCGACCGGCGTCCCGGTCGGCGCCAGGATGCCGACCACACTGAACGGCTTGTCGGCGTGCTCCATGCCGGCCAGGCCGCCGTCGCCGTGCGTCAGCGTGATCTGGTCGCCAATGCGGTAGCCCAGGCGCTGCGCCACCTCGGCGCCGAGCACGGCGTCGAAGATGCCGGAGAAAACCTGGCCGCTGGCGAAGCGCAGCGGCTGGCGGTCGCCGTAGCGGTAATGGTCGAAATAGGCCGGCGTCGTGCCGAGCACCGGGAAACCGCGGTGCGAGTCGCCGAGCGCCAGCGGCACGCTCCAGGCGATCGCCGGGTCGGCGGCGATCTTCCGATAGCTGTCCCAGCTCAGGTTGTTGGTCGCCTCACCGAGCCGGAACACCGAATACAGCACCAGTTGCACCGGGCTGCTGCGGGCGCCGACGACCAGGTCGGTACCGGAAACCGACTGCGCGAAACCGTCGCGCGCCGCCTGGCGGATGCGTTCGACCGAGAGCAGCAGGGTCGTCGCCAGGAGCACGGCGAGCAGCGTCAGCCCCAGGCTGAGGCGACGGTTCCAGGCGCTGGCCAGGGCCAGCCGCCAGAGTGCGTTCATGCCTCGCCTCCGGCCAGGGCGAGGCTGTCGTCGAAATGCCTGGCCAACCGCAGATCGTGGCTGACGAAGACGAGCGCGCTGCCGGCCGCCCTCGCCTCACCCAGCAACAGCTCGATGAAGGCATCCTGGCGGGCGGCGTCGAGCGCCGAGGTCGGCTCGTCGGCGACGATGATTTCCGGCCGGCCGATCAGCGCGCGCGCCGCGGCGACGCGCTGCTGCTGGCCGACCGACAGTTCGCCGGCGGGCGCCGCCGTCGCCGCGGGCTCCAGGTCGAGCGCCGCCAGCAGGCGCGCCGCCGCGGCCGCCGGATCGTCGGCGCGCTGCCGGCGACGCCGCGAAAAGCGGCAGGGCAGCAGCACGTTGTCGCGCGCCGACAGCCAGGGCAGCAGGTTGAACTGCTGGAAGATGAAACCGAGATGGTCGGCGCGGAAAGCGTCGCGCCGCGCCGCCGACAGCGCGCCGAGCGCTTGGCCGAGCAATTCGATGCGGCCGCGCTCGGGCTGCAGGACGCCGCCGATCAGGTTGAGCAAGGTGCTCTTGCCGGCGCCGCTCGGCCCGTGCAGGAACAAACTGCGACCGGCGGCGACGGCCAGGTGTTCGAGACGAACGGCTGGCGGCGCGGCGGCGCGCCAGCGAAACAGCAGATCGTCGATGCGGATCGCCATGCCTACCAGGAGAAGACCGGCTGCCGGATATCCACGCGACCGGCCTTCTGCCCCTTCGGGCCGGCAAAACTGACTTCGAGCGCGCGCAGGCGCGGGAATGCCTCGCCGACCTGGACCCGCAGGCCATCGAGCGCCAGCGGGTTGGCACAAAGATAGACATAGCGCGCTTCGATATCGCCGTGACCATCGCCGCCGCCTTGCCCGTCAAGCAGCGGGGCAGTGACCTTCTGTTCGCTCAAGGCGCACTGCGCGGCCGCTGTCGGTACGAAAAGCTGCGCCGGCGCGCGCAGCTTCTCCAGAGCCGCCTGGGCAGCCAGTTGTTCGCGTGGGCTCCGCGCCGCCCGCTCGAAACCGACCAGATCGTGTTGCGGCGCCTCCAGCAACAGCGTCAGCTGCGCCCCTTCGACGACGATGCCAAGCTGGCCGAGCCCATGCTGGTGGGCATGCTGCTCATGCGCCGCCGCTTGCAGCGCAAGCAGGGCAAGCAGCAATAGAGGTGATTTCTTCATCGGCTATTCCTCCCTGGTTCGAAACGCTGCTCCGCGGACCAACCGCCGGCCTCAACCGCCGAACTGGCGCCGCCTCTGTTCGTGCCGTTCCTGCGCCTCCAGGCACAGGCTGGCGGTCGGCCGCGCCAGCAGGCGGGCGATGCCGATCGGCTCGCCGGTATCCTCGCACCAGCCATAGCTGCCGTCATCGATGCGCTTCAGCGCCTGGTCGATCTTCTTCAACAGTTTGCGCTCGCGATCGCGCACGCGCAGTTCCAGCGCATGCTCCTCCTCGGCGCTGGCGCGATCGTTGGGATCGGGCTCGGCCGCCGTCTCCTGCAGGTGATGCGTAGTCTCTTCGGCAGCACCGCGCAGCGCCGCCTCCTCGTCGAGCAGGCGCTGGCGGAAGAAGGCCAGCTGGGTCGGCGACATGTATTCATCTTCCGATGCTGACAGCAGCTCGGCCTCGCTCGGCAACCCCGGTTTTGCAGTGGATCGTGACATCGATCTTTCCTTGTTCGTCATGGGACGTCTGCGGCATGCCCGCAACCGGCACGGCCAACCCGAACCGACGCTGCGCACCCGACCGCAACGCTATCGATTGCGGACGGGCGATGTTATAACATCGCATCCCCACCACCAAGTCGACTTCGAGAATGATTGAACCCGATGCCGAAGCCGAGTTGCTCGAGCGCGCCGAAACCCGCTGCCGGCAACAGGGCGCCAGCCTCACCGCGATCCGCCGCGAAGTACTGGCGCTGCTCGGTCGCCAGCCGAACGGCATCAAGGCCTACGACCTCCTCGAACAGATGCGGCAGACCCGCCCCAACGCCGCCCCTCCCACCGTCTACCGCGCCCTCGATTTCCTGATCGCCCAGGGCCTGGCGCACCGCATCGGCCGCCTCAACCTGTTCGTCGCCTGCCGCCACAGCAGCCACCCGTCGCCGGCGCTATTCCTGCTCTGCCCGCGCTGCAACGGCGTCAGCGAACTGCGCGACCCCGACGTCTCGGCCCGCCTCTTCGCCAGCCTGCAAGCCGCCGGCCACCGCCTGGACAGCCCGGAAGTCGAAATCAGCGCGGTCTGCCCGCGCTGCGCGGGGCAGCAGGAAACCGTTTCAAGTCCTGAGTAAATTTACTCAATGCTTTAAACGCCCCGCCGGCCCGCCTCCAGCACGCGCAGCAGCGAACTCGTGTCGTCCTTGCCGAAACCCAGCGCCATCAGCGCGTTCAATTGCTGGGCGACGCTCGCCGTCAAGGCCACCGGCACGCCGCTCTGGCGCGCCGCTGCGAGTACCAGCCCGTAGTCCTTGTGATGCAGGCGGGCCTCGATGCCGGCCGAAAAATCGCGGTCGACCATGCGCTGGCCCATGATGTCGAGCACGCGCGAGCCGGCCGAGCCGCCGGCCAGCGCCTGTTTCACCTTGGCCGGATCGACGCCAGCGGCCCTGGCCAGGTGCATCGCTTCGGCAACGGCTTCGATGGCGGCGACCATGATCATCTGGTTGCAGGCCTTGGCGACCTGGCCGGCGCCGTTGGGGCCGATATGGACGATGCGCTGGCCGAGTTTTTCGAGCAGCGGGCGCACCCGTTCGAGCACCGCCGCGTCGCCGCCGGCCATGATCGCCAGCGTCGCGGCAATCGCCCCCTGCTCGCCGCCGGAGACCGGCGCGTCGAGCATGTGGATGCCCTTCTCCGCCAATTGGCCGGCGATGCGCCGGGCGACATCCGGCGCGATGGTCGAGCAATCGACCAGCACGCTGCCCGGCGCCATGCCGTGGATCAGGCCGCTGTCGCCAAGCGCCACGCCTTCGACGTCGGCGCTTGAAGTGATGACCGTGAACACCACCTCGCACGCCGCGCCGAGCGCGGCCGGCGTCGGGTGCACGGTGGCCGGCAGGCCGTCGGCGCTGGCCGGGCGGCGCGCCCAGACGTGCAACTCATGGCCGGCCGCCTGCAGGTGCAAGGCCATCGGGCGCCCCATCGCGCCCAGGCCGATGAAACCGATCTTCATGCCTGCCCCGACAGGTTTTCCAGCAGCTTCAACACGGCGATCGAATCCTCCTCGCCCAGCCCCGAGCCGACCATCGCGTTGAACATCTGCGCGGTCGCCGCCGAACCGGGCAGGCAGAGGCCAAGTTCGTGCGCCGTCTGCATGACGATGTTCAAGTCCTTCTCGTGCATCCAGCTCTTGAAGCCCGGCTTGAAATTGCGGTCGAGCATGCGCTGGCCGTGGTTTTCCAGGATCTTCGTGTAGGCGAAGCCGCCGAGCAGCGCTTCGCGCACCTTGCTGCAGTCAACGCCGTTTTTCGAGGCGAAGGCCATCGCCTCGGCGACCGCCAGCACGCCCATGCCGGTGACGATCTGATTGGCCGCCTTGGTCACCTGCCCGGCGCCGGGCCCGCCGACGTGGACGATGTTCTTACCCAGGCAGGCAAACGCCGGCTCGGCGCGGGCAAAAGCGGCGTCGGAACCGCCGGCCATGATCGAAAGCGTACCGGCAATCGCACCGACTTCGCCGCCGGAGACCGGCGCATCGACGAAATCGACGCCGGCCGCCGCCAGTTCTTCGTGAATGGCCTTGGCTGCCGCCGGCGCAATGGTGCTCATGTCGACGGCAACCAACCCGCTGGTGCCGGCACTGGCGACGCCGCGCATGACTTCGGCGACATCCGGCGCATCGGCGACCATCGAGATCACCAGTTCCTGATCACGCGCAACGTCGGCGGGCGACGCGGCGCCGCTGGCGCCGGCGTCGAGCAAGGGCTGCATCGATTCGGCGCGACGCGCCCAGACGCTGACCTGGTGGCCGCCTTTGAGCAGGTTGAGGGCCATCGGGCGGCCCATGATGCCAAGGCCGATGAATCCGATCTTCATTTTGTTATCTCCGTTCGTTTGGGGTTCAGGGCAGGCCGATGACTTTGCGCTCTTTCGGCCAGCGGATGCGGTAATCGGCGGTGAAGCTGGCCGCCGCGCCGGCATCGAGACGCTGTTCCCAGGCGACGACACCTGGCCGGTCGTCCCAGTCTTTATCGGTGACCGGCGGCTGGAAGCTGGCCTCGACCTCGATCTGGCTGTCGCGGGCGACCGGGCTGGCGTCGATGACGCGGATGTCGACCGGCCGCGCGTGCTGGTTGGTCACCGTGAACACGTCGGCGATGCGGCGTTCCGCCTGCTGGCCGACGAAGCCGGCGCGCGCCTGGTCGGCGGCCAGGTTGCGCACCGCCACCTTGATCTTCTCGTCACGTCCGAAAGGTAGCTCCAAGCGCGTTTCCTGCGCCGGATCCCAGGTGGTCTGGCCGACGTAGGCGCCGTTGCGGTAGATCTGCAGCGGACCGGCAGGCCAGACGCCTTCCGGCAGCGCGCCGCGGGCAACCAGGTAGGCGGCCTTGTCCTGGCGCGGCGCCACCTGCGCGTGCAGCTCCACCGGCACCTGCAGGCTGCCCAGCGCCACCGCCACCTTGCGCCCGTCGGCCGGCAGGTCGATGCGGCCGGGAATCGCGTATTCGGTGGCGAATTCGCTCTGCGTCACCGCTACCTCGAACAAAGGCTCGGCAGCCTGGTCCGCCGCCACGCCACGTTTCGCCATGGGCGCCGGGGCGGCCGCCATCATCGGCATCATGGCGCGCGCTTCGGGGCGTTGCTCAGGGCGCAGCGAAAGATTCCAGGGGTCGGGCAGCGGGCCGGCGACGCGCTGCTGCGGCTGGCCGGTGGATAACGCGAGTTCGACCTTGCTCCAGTCCTCGCCGCTGCGCTGGGCGATCTGCGCCAGACGCTCGATCTCGACCCGCCGGCCGTCGCTGTCGAGCTTGGCGCGGTAAGCCGGCCGCCAGCCGGCCTCGGCGAACAGGTAGCGCAGGCGGACGCGGCCATCACGCCGCGCGTTCAGGCGCAGGTCGAGCTGACGGACGGCGGCGACCGCCGGGCGGACGCGTTCTAGGTCGTGCTGGCGGGCCTGCAGTTCGCGTTCGAGGTCGCGCTTTTCCGAGTCGATCTCGAGAATACGCCGCTGCGCCTGGACGCCGCCCAGGCGCAGGGCGTCGAGCACACGCTGCGGGTTGCCGTCGTGGATGGCGTCGCCGGGCGAAGCCAGCGCATCGAGATACTTCAGCGTGCGCTCCGCCGCCAGCCGTTCGCCGTCGAGCTGCGCGACGCGCTCGCTCAACTGGCGGACCAGCTTTTCCAGCCGCGCCTCCTCGGCATTGAGCGGCGCGCTGCGCGCGCTGTCGCGCCAGACCAGCTCGCCGATCTCGATCCCGGCATCGGCCTCGATCTGCACGCTGTCGGCGTCGAAACTGGCAGGCAGGCCGGCGATCTGCAATTCTTGGGCACCGGCGCGCACATTCGCGGTACGCTCGATCAAGGCGCTGCCCGGATAGAGCACGACCCGGCTGACTGGCGCGTTCGACGCGGCCAGCGCTGGCAGACAGCCGACGAAGAACAGGGGAAGGAGAATAGGCAGCTTCATGACAAGGGACTCGGGAAAGCGGTCAGCGGATTATAGCGAGCCATCCGCGGCCAGGGCGGAAGCAAACGCATACCGCTTCTTAACGGCACTTAACAAGGCGGCGGGGGATCATTCGGCCATGACCGAAGCCAGCCCCCTCCTCCGACCGCGCCAGGTGCTCGCCGCGCTCGCCTGCGCCGTGCTCGCCGCCTGCACTTCCTTGCCCGCCGTCGGCCCGGATTACCGTTTGCCGGCGCTGAAGCTGCCAACGTTATGGCACAGCCAGCCGGCCGTAGCGACGACCGGCGATATCGACCCGCTGCTGCGCCGCTGGTGGCAGCAACTCGACGACGCAACGCTGGACAACCTGATCGCCCGCGCCCTGGCCGCCAACCTCGACCTCAAGCAGGCCGAGGCCCGCCTGCGTCAGGCGCGGGCTGCCCGCCGCCAGGCCATCGGCGACCAGTTGCCGACGCTCTCGGCGAGTGCCGGCAAGACCCGCAGCCACGCCGCCGGGACGAGCAGCACGCTGTACGACGCCGGCTTCGACGCGCGTTGGGAGATCGACCTCTTCGGCGGCCAGCGCCGTGCCGTCGAGGCGGCCGACGCCGACGCCGCAGCGGCCGCGGCCAGCCTCGAACAGGTGCGCGTCACCCTGGTCGCCGAGGTGGCGCAGAACTACGTCGATCTGCGCAGCGCCCGGCAGCGCCTGGCAATCGCCCGCGACAACCTGGCCACCCAGGAGGAAAGCGCGCGCATCGCCGACTGGCGACGGCAGGCCGGGCTGGCCGGCAGCCTCGACGTCGAACAGGCGATCGCCAACCGCGAACAGACCCGGGCCAGCCTGCCCGACCTGGAGATTGCCGCCCGCGAGGCGGGCAACCGTCTCGCCGTCCTCCTCGGCGCCGCGCCCGGTGCGCTCGACACGACGCTGGACGCCGCCGACGGCTTGCCGGACGTGCCGGCCGACCTCGCGGTCGACATCCCGGCCCGCGTCCTCACTCGCCGTCCCGACCTGATCGCCGCCGAGCGCACGCTGGCGGCGGAAACCGCACGCACCGGACAGAAGCTCGCGGCGCGTTTTCCCAGCCTGACGCTGAGCGGCAGTTTCGGCTGGCAGGCCTACAGCCTCGGCGCGCTCGGCGGCAGCGACACGCTGCTGCGCACGCTGGCCGGCTCGCTGGCGGCGACGCTGTTCGACGGCGGCCGCCTGCGTGCCGCCGTGGACGCGCAGGACGCGCGCCGCGAGGAAGCGCTGCACGCCTACGAGGAGAGCGTGCTCGGCGCCCTGGAGGAGGTCGAGAATGCGCTCTACGCGCATGCCGCCGCCCGCCAGCGCATCGTCGCCCGACGTCAGGCAGCGGCGGCGGCGCGCAACGCGGCGACGCTCGCCCGCCAGCTCTACGAATCCGGCCTCACCGACTTCCGCGACGTGCTCGACGGCGAACGCACCCGGCTCAGCGCCGAGGACAGCCTGGCGAACGCCGAGGCGCTGCAACTGACGACACTGATCAAACTTTACAAGGCGCTCGGCGGCGGTTGGGACGATGCTGCCGCGCCGGCCACGGAAACACCATGAGCGAAAAAACCAACGGAACTCCCGATGCGCTGCGCCAGTTGCTGGCCGGTGCCCAGCGCGGCCAGACCGCTTCCCGCCGCCGCTGGTGGCTGGCCGGTGGCGGCGCCGCCCTGCTCCTCCTGGTCGGCTGGCTGGCCCTCGGCAGCAAAGGCGAAGCGCCGGGACAGTATCTGACCGAACCCGCCGCGCGCGGCAAACTGGTCGTCACTGCCAGCGCCAGCGGCACGCTGCAGCCGACCAAGTCGGTCGATGTCGGCAGCGAACTGTCGGGCACGCTGGCCGAAGTGCTGGTCCAGGAAAACGACGTCGTCAGGAAAGGCCAGTTGCTCGCCCGCCTCGACCCGGCCAAGCTCGACGACGCGGTGATCAAGTCGCGCGCCGCCGTCGCCGCGGCCGAAGCCAGCGTCGCCGAGGCGCGGGCGACGCTGGCCGAGAACCGGGCGGCGCTGGCGCGCATGCGGCGGGTCGCCGAGTTGTCCGGCGGCAAGGTGCCGGCGCCCAGCGAACTCGACACCGCCGACGCCGCCGTGCAGCGCGCCGTCGCCAGCGAAGCCAGCGCCCTGGCGCAGGTGGCGCAGGCGCGGGCGGCGCTGAAGACCGACGAGACCAACCTGACCAAGGCGACGATCCGCTCGCCGGTCGAAGGCGTCGTCCTGACGCGCAAGGTCGAACCCGGACAGACCGTCGCCGCGCAGATGACGACGCCGGTGCTGTTCGTGCTGGCCGAGGACCTGACGCGCATGGAACTGCAGGTCAAGGTCGATGAAGCCGACGTCGCCAGCGTCAAACCCGGGCAACCGGCCAGCTTCACCGTCTCGGCCTGGTCGGGGCGGCACTTTCCGGCGAGCATCCGGCGCGTCGGCCTGGGCTCGACGACGACCGATAACGTCGTCACCTACAAGACCGTGCTCGACGTCGCCAACGACGATCTGGCGCTGCGCCCGGGCATGACGGCGAGCGCCACCATCGTCACCGCCGAACGCGCCGACGCGCTGCTGGTGCCGAATGCCGCGCTGCGCTACACGCCGGCCGCCAGCGCGGCAGCGGCACCGAGCGGCAGCATCCTCCGGCGCTTGATGCCGAGACCGCCGGATGCGCCCAAGAACCGTCCGGCTTCCGCCAACGGCAGCGGCAGCCAGGTCTGGGTGCTGATCGACGGCCAGCCGCGTCCGGTCGCCGTCACCACCGGCGTCAGCAACGGCCGGCAGACCGAGATCACCGGCGGCGAACTGCAGCCCGGCATGGCGGTGATCACCGAATACCAGGCGGGCAAGCCGTGAGTGAAACGACCGCGCCGCTGATCGAACTGCGCGCCATCACCAAGACCTATGGCAGCGGTGACGTCGCCTTCCAGGCGCTGCGCGGCATCGACCTCGCGATCGCCGCCGGCGAGTTCGTCGCCGTCATGGGGCCGAGCGGTTCCGGCAAATCGACGGCGATGAACCTGCTCGGCTGCCTCGATACGCCGAGCAGCGGCTCCTACCGCTTCCAGGGCATCGCCGTCGAAGAACTCGACCGCAACCAGCGCGCCTTGCTCCGTCGCCACTGCCTGGGTTTCGTCTTCCAGGGTTTCAACCTGCTGGCGCGCACGACGGCGCTGGAAAATGTCGAACTGCCGCTGCTCTACCGCGGCGAACCGGTCACCCAACGCCATGCGGCGGCGCGCGCCGCGCTGCAGCGGGTCGGCCTGGCCGAACGCGAGGGGCACACGCCAGCCGAGCTTTCCGGCGGCCAGCAGCAGCGCGTGGCGATCGCCCGCGCCATCGTCACCAATCCGCTGCTGCTGCTCGCCGACGAGCCGACCGGCAACCTCGACAGCCAGCGCAGCCACGAGATCATGGAACTGCTGGTGGCGCTCAACCGCGAACAGGGCATCACCATCGTCATGGTCACCCACGAGCCGGACATGGCGGCCTACGCCAGCCGCAGCGTGCATTTCGTCGACGGCCGCGTCGACTGCGACACCCGCCAGACATCATGCTCCTGAACGCCCTGCTGCTCGCCCTGCGCGAAATCCGCCGCAACCTGCTGCGCTCCTTCCTGACCGTGCTCGGCATCGTCATCGGCGTCGCCGCCGTGATCACCATGGTGACGCTGGGCAACGGCGCGACGCGCATGGTCGCCGAGCAGATATCCAGCCTCGGCAGCAACCTGCTGATGGTGATGCCCGGCCAGCGCCTCGGCCCGGGGCGCGACAGCGCCGGCGCGCCGAAATTCCGGATCGCCGACATCGAGGCGATCCGCCAGCAGGTCGGCGGCCTGCAGGCGGTGGCGCCGACCGTCGGCAGCGCGGTGACGCTGGTCGCCGGGACCCGCAACTGGTCGTCTACGGTCAATGGCACGAGCAACGATTATTTCATCGCCGGCAACTGGAAACTGGCCAGCGGCCGCCGCTTCGCCGACGACGAGGAAAGCGCCGGCAAGGCCGTCTGCATCATCGGCCAGACCGTGCGCAAGGAATTGTTCGGCAACGCCAGCCCGCTCGGCAACAGCATCCGCGTCAAGTCCTTCGACTGCGAGGTGATCGGCCTGCTCGCCGCCAAGGGCCAGGGCGGCATGGGCCAGGACCAGGACGACACCGTGCTGCTGCCGCTGAGGACCGCGCAGCGCCGCCTGACCGGCAGCCTCGACATCGGCGGCATCATGGTCTCGCTCAAGGACGGCAGCGACTCGAAAGTGGCGATCGCCCAGTTGCGCAGCCTGCTGCGCGAGCGGCGCAAACTGGCCGAAAACGCCGACGACAATTTCAACGTGATGGACACCAAGCAGATTGCCGAAACGCTGTCCGGCACCATCGGCACGATGACCGCGCTGCTCGGCGCAGTTGCCGCGGTCAGCCTGCTGGTCGGCGGCATCGGCATCATGAACATCATGCTGGTCTCGGTCACCGAACGGACGCGGGAAATCGGCATCCGGCTGGCCATCGGCGCGCTGGAGAAGGAAGTGCTGCTGCAATTCCTGATCGAGGCGGTGGCGCTTTCCGCCTTCGGCGGCCTGCTCGGCATCGCCCTCGCCTTTGTCGCCTGCCTCGGCCTGACGGCGCTGATGGGCATGCCCTTCCTGTTCTCGCCGGCGATCAACCTGACCGCTTTCGGCTTCTCGGCGGCGATCGGCGTCCTCTTCGGCTACATGCCGGCGCGCCGTGCGGCACGCCTCGATCCGATCGAGGCGCTGCGCCACGAGTAAGGCTTCAGACCAGCAGGCAGGCCCCCAACCAGGTCAGGGCGACCGAGCGCGCCGCGGTCGAGGTCTGCGGATGGCGCCAGACGGTCGCCACCAGGAACAGGTTGTAGGGCAGGATCAGCGCCTGCAGCGCGAACCAGGTCCCTCCGGCCAGCCCCTGCGTCAGCAGGATCAGCGCGAAGACCGCGAAACCGGCGTTGAGCAGCGTGCCGACGGCGAGCAGGTCCCACCAGAACAGACGGCGCAAGGCCACCTGGCCACGCCAGCGCGGCGCGAAGAAGCCGCCCCCGGGGGTAGCCGCGGCAACGCCGTTCACGGCGTCGGCTCCGCCTCGCTCGCGGTCGCCGGCGGCACTTCCGGCAACGGCGTCGCCAGCACCTTGTCGATCCGCTTGCCGTCGAGATCAACGACTTCCAGCGTCCAGCCTTCCCAGACCTGGCGGTCGCCGGTCTCGGCAAGACGGCCGAGGAGCAGCATCAGCATGCCGGACAAGGTGTGGTAGCGGCCTTTCTCCTCCTCCGGAACGCTCTTCAAGCCGAGCGTGTCCTTCAGTTCGAGCACCGGGATCAGGCCGTCGAGCAGCCAGGAGCCATCCTCGCGCTGAACCGCCCAGGCGTCTTCCTTGTTCTTCGGGACGAACTCGCCGGTCACCGACTCGACCAGGTCCTGCAGCGTCACCATGCCCTGCACCTCGCCGTATTCATCGACGACGAAGACGAGGTGGGTGCCGGAACTGCGGAACTGTTCGAGCAGTTCCATCCCGGTCAGCGACTCCGGCACATAGACCGCCGGCTGCAGCTTTTCATCGAGTCCGGGCGTACTGCCGCGCAGGGTCTTGCCGAGCAACTGGCGGGCATTGAGGACGCCGATGATGTTCTCCAGCCCATCGCGGCAGACCGGGAAACGGGCGTGGTCGGATTCGGTGATGATCGCCAGGTTCTCGTCGAGCGGGCGCTTGATGTCGAGCCAGACGATTTCCGAGCGCGGCACCATCAGCGAACCGAGCTGTCGGTCGTCGAGGCGGAAGACGTTGCGCACCATGTCGTGCTCGTTCTTCTCGATGACGCCGGCGGCCGAGCCTTCGACCAGCATGGCGTGGATTTCTTCCTCGGTGACGCTCGGGCCGCGGCTTTCCCGCTGCCCGAGCAAGCGCAGCAAGAGGGCCGTCGAATTCGACAGGAAGAGGACGAAAGGCCGCGACAGGATGGCCAACCAGTTCATCGGTCGCGCCACCAGGCGGGCGATGCCTTCGGGGTTGATCTGGCCGATCCGCTTCGGCACCAGTTCGCCGACGACGATCGAGACATAGGTGATGACGACAACGACCAGCACCGTGGCGCCGATTTCGCTGAGGTCCCGATCGGCCCCCCAGCCTTGCAACCAGACGGCGAGCGGCCCGGCGAGCGCGGCCTCGCCGACGATGCCGTTGAGGATGCCGATTGAGGTGATGCCGATCTGGATCGTGGACAGGAAGCGGGTCGGGTCTTCGCCCAACTGCATTGCTACCGCGGCGGCACCGTCGCCATCTTCGGCCAGCTTGGCAAGACGGGCGCGACGGGCGGTGACGAGGGCGATTTCGGACATCGCGAACACGCCGTTGAGGACGATCAGCGCGACCAGTAGAAAGATTTCCATGTCAGTAGCCTCCGCCAACGGCAAACAAGGAAATTGCGATGCTCGGTAAAACGGGAGAATGCTTCATGCTGCGGCCCCAGAGGGCGCCGCCCAGCCTTTCTTGAGTTGCGGACAGAGCGGATCATGCCGCAATTCGGCGACGCTTGCCATCGTCCGCCGCCCGCCTCGCCGGCGCCGACCGATCGATAAAACCGAAGTCTTTGCTCGAAGAAAGCCCGGCGCTTGCCAAAGTCATGGCAACGCCGCCCCAAGCCCCGCCTTGACGCCTCCGGCCTCCATTTGCTCACGCAGCAAAAGCATGCGCATCGCTGCCCCCACCCCTTGCCGGAAATGGATTTGCCGCATGCGGCATTGCACAATAACGCACCCCATCCCTACGGAGAAAACCATGAAATCGCTCGAACACAAGCTCGAAGTCCTGATGTTCAACAGCCGCTGGCTGCTCGCCCCCTTCTATATCGGGCTGATCCTCGCCATCGGCATCCTGCTGATCAAGTTCGTCAAGGAGTTCTTCAAGCTCGCGCCGCAGGTCTTCAGCGCCGACGGCAGCGACATCATCATCGGCATCCTGACGCTGATCGACGTCGTGATGATCGCCAACCTGCTGATCATCATCGTCTTCGCCGGCTACGAGAACTTCGTCTCGAAGATCAACACCGGCGACAACGAGGACCGCCCGAACTGGATGGGCCATGTCGGCTTCGCCGACCTGAAGATGAAGCTGATCGGCTCGATCGTCGCCATTTCCGGGATCGAACTGCTCAAGGCCTTCATGCACGTCGGCTCGCACAGCAACGAACAACTGGCCTGGAAGGTCGGCATCCACATGACTTTCGTCATTTCCGGCGTGCTCTACGCGGTCATGGACAAGCTCGGCGGCAAGCACCACGCCGAGGAGTGAACTTGCTGCCAGCGGCGCTGCCTAAGGGACATCCCCACAGGCAGCGCGGAGGGCATCATGCACAGACAGTCATTCAAGGTCGCCGGCCTGCGCGACGCGCAATGCGTGCGGGCGCTGGCCAACGCGATTCAGGACCTACCGGGTATCGAGCATCTCGAGATCGAGCCGGCAAGCGGCATCACCGATGTCGAGCACGGCAACTTCGTCTGCCCTGAGGAAATCCTGCAGGCGATCACCGACGCCGGCTTCAGCGCCGAATATACGACGCACTGAGCAGTTCAGCAGCCGCAGCCGCTGCCGCCGGATTTGACGCCGAGCTTCCTGAGCAGCTTTTCCGGCGGACAGAAGCCGGTGAAGCCGCTCTGGAACAGGTTGAGGCCGACAAAGGCGGTGAAGGCGAGGAACCATTCCGAGACGAAGATCGGCGATCCCTGCCAGCCGAGGGCGAGCGACAGCATGACGAAAAAGCCGGCCATGATGCGGATGTAGCGTTCGGTGGTCATGAGTGATGCTCCTTGCGGAAAGCGGCGAAGTAGAGGACGGGGATGACGACCAGGGTCAGCAGCGTGGACACCAGGATGCCGAAGATCAGCGCCAGGGCCAGGCCGTTGAAGATCGGGTCGTCGAGGATGAACATGGCGCCGAGCATGGCGGCCAGCGCGGTGAGGGCGATCGGCTTGGCCCGTACCGCCGCCGACTGGATCACCGCGTCGTGGAAATCCATGCCGGCGGCGACCTGCAGCTTGATGAAATCGACCAGCAGGATCGAGTTGCGGACGATGATGCCGGCCAGCGCGATCATGCCGATCATCGAGGTCGCCGTGAATTGAGCGCCGAACAGCGCGTGGCCGGGCATGACGCCGATTATGGTGAGCGGGATCGGCGCCATGATGATGAGCGGCACCAGATACGAACCGAAATGGGCGACGACCAGCAGGTAGATCAGGATCAGGCCGACCGCGTAGGCCAGCCCCATGTCGCGGAAGGTTTCGTAGGTCACCTGCCATTCACCGTCCCATTTGACGCTGTAGCCGGCGTAGGGATCGCCCGGCTGGCGGATGAACCATTCGCCGAGCGTGCCGCCTTCCTTGAGCGCCATGCCGTTGATCCTGCTGCGGATGTCGAACATGCCGTAGAGCGGCGAATCGAGCTTGCCGCCCATGTCGCCGACGACATAGACGACCGGCAACAGATCCTTGTGATAGATGGTCTTCTCGCGCGCCAGCTCGCGCACTTCGACCAGTTCCGAAACCGGCACCAGACGGCCTTCGCGCGAACGGACGCGGAGCTTGAGCAGGCTGTCGAGCGAGGACAGCTGCTCCGGCGGCAGGACGATGCGCACCGGCACCGCGAACTTCGATTCGGTGTTGCGTACCGGCGTCACGTCGAGGCCGGACAACCCCATGCCGACGACGTCGACGATGTCGCGCTGGGCGACGCCGAGCTGCGCCGCCTTCGCCTGCAGCACGTGGAGGACGAACTTGCGGGCGTCGGCGTCGATGTAGTCGTCGATGGCGACGATGTCGTCAGTCGCCGCGAAAGCCGCGCGCACCTGGCGGGCGACGGCGATCTGACCGGCGTAATCGGGACCGTAGATTTCGGCGACGATCGGCGACATCACCGGCGGTCCGGGCGGCACTTCGACCACCTTGGCGACGCCGCCGTTGCGCTTGCCGATGGCTTCGATGGCATCGCGCACCGAGACGGCGATCTCGTGGCTCTGCCGCGAACGCTCATGCTTGTCGACCAGGTTGACCTGGATGTCGCCCTTTTCCGGCGCCGCGCGCAGGTAGTACTGGCGGACCAGACCGTTGAAGTTGATCGGGCTGGCGGTGCCGGCGTAGGCCTGGTAATTGACGACTTCCGGCACCTTGGCCAGTTCGCCGCCGATCTCCTGCAGCACCCGTGCCGTTTCCTCGACCGGCGTGCCGGCCGGCATGTCGACGACGACCTGGAATTCGCTCTTGTTGTCGAAGGGCAGCATCTTCAGGACGACCAGCTGGAAATAGGTGAGCGACACCGAGCCGGCAATCAGCAGGACGACGGCCAGCCCGAGCTTGAGGCGCGCCGCGGCGCCCTTCGCCGGATCGAGGAAGGGCGTCAGCAGGCGGCGGAAAGTGCGGTCCAGCGTCGCGTCGAGCTTCGACGGGGCGTGGCTGCCGGCGGTGTGGCCGTGCGCCTTCATCAGCCGCGCCGCCAGCCAGGGCGTGACGACGAAGGCGATGGCCAGCGACAACGCCATGCCCATCGACGAGTTGATCGGGATCGGGCTCATGTACGGGCCCATCAGCCCGGAGACGAAGGCCATCGGCAGCAGCGCGGCAATCACCGTCAAGGTCGCCAGGATGGTCGGCCCGCCGACTTCATCGACGGCGCCGGGAATGATCTCCAGCAGCCCCTTGCCCGGGTGCAGCGCCTGCCAGCGGTGGATGTTCTCGACGACGACGATGGCGTCGTCGACCAGAATGCCGATCGAGAAGATCAGCGCGAACAGCGATACCCGGTTCAGCGTGAAGCCCCAGGCCCAGGAAGCGAACAGCGTCGCCGCCAGGGTCAGCGTCACGGCAACGCCGACGATCACCGCCTCGCGCCGGCCGAGGGCGAAGAAGACCAGGGCGACGACGAAGGCGGTGGCGAAGACCAGCTTGCCGATCAGCTTCTGCGCCTTCTCGGTCGCCGTCTGGCCGTAGTTGCGGGTGACCGTGACCTCGACGCCGTCCGGGATGACGACGTTTTTCAGGCTGTCGATGCGGGCGATCGCCGCGTCGGCGATGTCGGCGGCGTTGACGCCGGGCTGCTTGGAGAGCTGGATGGTGACCGCCGGGAACTCGCCGGCGCTGCTGCCGAACCAGGCGTAGCGTTTCGGCTGGTCGGGACCGTCCTCGACGCGGGCAACGTCGCCGAGGTAGATCGGTTTGCGGTCGACGACGGTAACCACCAGGCGCCGCACGTCGGCCGCCGATTCGAGGTAGGTGCCGGTCTGCACCAGGATGTCGCGGTTGCCGGCGATCAGGCTGCCCGACGACTGCAGGTCGTTGGACACGGTGAGCGCGCCGGCGATGTCCTGCGGCGTGACGCCGAAGGCGTTCATGCGCTCGGCGTCGAGCAGGACGCGCACGGCATGGTCGGGACCGCCGAGGGTGGACACGTCGCGCGTGCCCTTGATCCGCTTCAGCTCGATCTCGACGGCGCGGGCGACCTGCTGCAGTTCGTAGGCCGAGCGCGCCGGATCGCTGGTATGGAAGGTCAGCGAGACGATCGGCACGTCGTCGATGCCGCGCGGCTTGATCACCGGGTCGCGCACGCCGAGGCTGGGCGGCAGCCAGTCGCGGTGCGCCATCACGGTGTCGTGCAGGCGCAGCACGGCGTCGTTGTACTTGACGCCGACCGCGAACTGCACGGTGATCACCGCCATGCCGGGGCGCGCCAGCGAATAGACGTGCTCGACGCCGTGCATGCGCGACAGCACCTGCTCGCCGGGCGTCGCCACCAGTTTCTCGACATCGTTGGCCGAAGCGCCCGGCCAGGCGACCAGCACGTCGGCCATGGTGACGTCGATCTGCGGCTCCTCCTCGCGCGGCGTCACCAAGGTCGCAAAGAAGCCGAGCAGGAAAGCGACCAGCGCCAGCAGCGGCGTCATGCGCGATGACTGGAAGGCGGCGGCGATGCGCCCGGAAATGCCGAGCGTCGTCTGGTCGGTCGCCATGCTACTTGCCCGACTTCAGGGAAATCGCCGCCTTGACCGGATCGACGACGACCTTGTCGCCGCTGGCGAGGCCGGCCAGCACCTCGATCTCGCCCTTGCCGACGGCTTCACCTAGGCGCAACTGGCGCAGCAGCAGACGACCGTCGGCAGCCTGCACATAAACCGCCGCGACCTCGCCGCGACGGACGACGGCGGCGACCGGCACGGTCAGTTTCTGGGCCTGGCCGGTGACGAAATGCACCCGCGCGAACATGCCGGGAACGACATCGGGCAGCGCCGGCAGGCCGACGCGCACGGTGCTGACGTGGGTTGCCGCATCGGCGGTCGGCAGTAGCTGGATCGTCGTCGCATCGACCCATTTGCCGAGTTCCGGGAATTCGACACGCGCCGTCGTCACGCCACGCATCGCCGGCAGACGGTGCTGCGGAATGCTCGCCGTGACGCGCAGCCCCCCCGGCTGGTAAATGGTGAACAGCGGCGCGCCGGGCATCGCCATGTCGCCCGGCTCGGCATGCCGCCGGGCGACGATGCCGGCCATCGGCGCGACGATGCTGGCGTGGCTCTGGCTGGCGCCGGCGGCGCTACGGTTGGCGGCGGCGGCGTCGAAATCGGCCTTGGCCTTGTCTACCGCCGCCTGGCTGACGAACTTCTGTTCCTTGAGCTGGCGCTGCCGTTCGTAATTGAGCTTGGCCATCGCGTACTGCGCTTCGGCAGCGCGCGCCGCTTCCGCCGCTTCGCGACCATCGATGCGCATGAGCAGGGCGCCCTTGGCCACCTGCTGGCCGGCGTCGGCATGGACTTCGAGGACGCGTCCGGCAATCTGGGTACCGACCGTCGCCTGCTGCACCGCCTCCACGACGGCTTCGGCAGGGAACGCCAAGTCGACCGCGTGCGGCGCGACAGTGACGACGGGCAGGGAATCCGCGGCTCGCACGCCGGTGGCGGCAAGCAGGCAGGCGAGGACAAGGGAGCGCAGGAGGAACGGTTTCATAAATATAAGCATACGCTAATTTACAACCCCGAAGCAAGGCGTCTCCATTGTACGACCACCCTGCTCAGGCGGTGCGTTTCAGTTGGCTTGCCAGATGTTGCGACAGCGGGTTTCCCGGATGCGCCAACTGGCCGCTGCCCCCAGGACGGCACACAAGGTTGCAGCCAGCACGCCGTGCTGCCAGGTGGCAAGGTCGTAGACGCGGGCGCCGCCGACCATCTCGCCCTGCCAGCCGAGATCCATGATCCAGCCGACGACCGGCTGCATGATCGCCGCGCAGAGGAAACCGCCCATGTTGGCGATGCTGGTGGACATCCCGGAAAGCAACGGCGGATTGACTTCCTTGGCGCAGGCCCAGGTCAGGCTGAAGCCGGCGGTGCTCAGACCGAGCAGCGCGAACAGCGCATAGGACAGCGGCAACGGCATCGTCGCGCAGGACAGCAGGACCAGCCAGATCGCCACATAGACGTGCGAGACGGCGATCATCACCGGCTTGCGCCGGCCGAGACGATCGGACAGGCCGCCGATGAACAGGCAGCCAACGGCGAAGCCGCCGAACCATAGCGACAGGTGGTTGGCCGCGACCGCCCGCGCCATGCCATGCACCTGCATCAGGTAAGGCGTCGCCCACAAGCCGGCGAAGGTGAAGAAGGCGCCCGACATGCCGGTATTGACCAGCGCCGCCGGCCAGGTCGAGCGGTTGCGCAGGACCGCGAGCAGGCCGGAGAGGACGACGGTGCGATCGAAGCGGGGACGCGGCGCCGACTGGCCGGTGCCCGGCGCATCGCGCACGATCAGCCAGCACAGTGCCGCCAGCACCAGCGACAGGCCGCCAACGCCGATGAACACGCCGCGCCAGCCGGTCGCCTGGGCCATCGCCGACAAGGGCGCACCGGCAAGAACCGAGCCGAGATTGCCGACCAGCATGCAGATGCCGACCATGGTCGCGAAGCGGCTTTCCTCGAACCAGACGGCGATCAGCTTGAGCATGGCGATGAAGGTCACCGAGACGCCGAGCCCGACCAGCGTCCGACCGGCGAGCGCCAGATCGAGGCTGGGCGCGAAGCCGAAGAGCAGGCTGCCGATACCGCCGACCAGGCCGCCCAGCGCCAGGATGCGCCGTGGCCCGAGGGTGTCGGCGAGAATCCCGGTCGGTATCTGCATCAGCGTGTAGATGTAGAAATAGGTCGCCGCCAGTACCCCAAGCGACGCCGCCGAGGTCTGAAAAGTCGCCGCCAGGTCCTGGGCGATGCCGGCCGGCGCGAAGCGCTGGAAAAACGACAGGATGTAGGCAACGGCGACGACGGCGAGCGCCAGCCAGCGCCGCCGCCTCTGTTCGGGCGTCAACGGTCCCATGCAGTCTCCTCGATTTGTATTTGAAGGCGCCTCTGCGGGCGCCTGGGATCACGCGAGCGGCGTGCTTACTTGATCGTCAGCACCCACTTGGCGAGAGTCTTCGCCTCGGCGTCGGTGACCGCGTTGGCCGGCATCGGTACCTGGCCCCACTCATCCTTGCTGCCGTTCTTGATCTTGGCGGCAAGCGCCGCCTCCGCCCCTTTTTCAGCCGCCCGCTTGGCGGCAATGTCCTTGTAGGACGGACCGACGATCTTCTTCTGCAGGGCATGACAGGTCATGCAGTTCTTGGCCTTGGCCAGATCTTCCGAAGCCTGCACCGAAATGGCAACAAACAGTCCCGCCAGCAACAACACACTCTTTTTCATTTTCCCCTCCATCTGTTCACAATCGCTTTTTTCGCAGTGTACCCGCTTCGGCGCCCAGCGGCCAAAACGGGATCAGCGCTCGGCCGACCAATCGCGCAGGCGTTGCGGCAGTTGCGTCCAGTCTACCGGTTTCGGCAGATATTGCGCCCGCAAACTCTGTTGTGCGGCAACGAAGGCCGCATCCTCGCGCCCAGTCAGCAGCACGATGCACAGACGCTCACCAAACTGCCTACGCAACTGCGCTGCCACTTGCAAGCCATCGACCTCCGGCATCTCGACATCGAGCAAGGCGATATCGAAGGCATCCTGAGCGCTGGCGGCGCGCAAGGCATCCGCGCCATTGCCGGCAACGACGAGTTCGAATGCCGGCGCCTGCAGCACCGCCCGTAACAGGATCGCCATCGTCGGATCGTCGTCCGCCGCCAATACCCGCAAACACCGCTGACTCATGACGCATCCCCCGCCAACATGACGCCCAGGGCGTCGCTCACCGCATGCCATTCGGCCTGCAGGCCAGGATAAAGCGCCTGCACTTCATCGCGCGCCGCTTCCTGGCTTAACGATTCGATTTCCCGGCACAAACCGGCAAAGCGCAGGGCGCCGACATTGAAGCTACTCGACTTCAAGGCATGACAGGACTGCGCCAGCAATTCCAGATCGCCTCCGGCAACGGCCTTCTCGCACGCTTCCCAATGCTTCCTGGCGCCGCGCAGATAAGCGTCGATCAGTTGCCGGATCAGGGCGCTCGCGCCGTTCGGCGCCAAGGCACGGAGCTGGTCGAAAGCGGCCGGATCGATCGGCAAGCCGGCCGACGCCTCGACCCCGCCGTTCGGCACGCTCGGCCCGCTCGATTTGCGCCGCTCGCGCGGCAACCAGCGCTCGAGCACGGCGAGCATTTCGTCGCCACGGTAAGGCTTGGCCAGATAATCGTCCATGCCTGCCGCCAGACAGCGCTTGCGGTCGTCGCGCATGGCATTGGCGGTGAGCGCGACTACCGGCACCCGCGGCAAACCGGCGCGTTGTTCGCGGCGGCGTAACTCGGCACAAGCGGCAAAGCCATCCACCACCGGCATCTGGCAATCCATCAACACCAGATCGAAGGGTTCACTCTCCAGTAGATCGAGTGCCTGCTGGCCGTTACCGACCAGCAGAACCTGCAGGCCGAAGCGCTCGAGATGGGTACGGGCGACGATCTGGTTGCTTTCGTTGTCTTCGGCCAACAGCACACGTCCGCGCAAACGCGCCGGCAAGTATTGCTCGTCGAGCGAGGGTAGCGCCACCCGACGCAGCGTCGTCTCTTCATTCGCCTGATCGGCCGACAGTTCAGGGGTTTCCGCTATCGGCAAGCTCAGGGCCACGGTAAAACAGGAGCCATGACCAGGCCGGCTGTCGACGCTGATCCGCCCCCCCATCATTTCGATCAGTTGGCGACAGATGGTCAAGCCCAGACCGGTACCACCGAAGCGCCGCGAGGTCGACCCGTCAGCCTGGGCAAAATGCTCGAAAATCCGGGCCTGCGCGTCCTGCGGGATGCCAATGCCGCTGTCCCGGACCTTGAGTTCGAAAGCCACACTCCCGGCTTCGCCGGACAACAGGAGCAGACTGACGACGATCTCGCCTTCGTCGGTGAATTTGATCGCGTTGTTGAGCAGGTTGGCGACCACCTGGCGCAAGCGCAGGGCGTCGCCGCGCAGCTTCAGGCTGCGCCCGGCCGGTAACTCGATCATCAGGGCGAGCCCCTTCTTGCTTGCCGGCTGGGAGAACAATTCCACCGACTCTTCAAGCAGGGCGCGCAGATCAAAATCCTGCACCTCCAGTTCGAGATGACCGGCCTCGATCTTCGAAAAATCGAGGACGTCGTTGATGATCGTCAGCAGATGCCGCCCCGAGCGATCCACCGCTTCGACAAACTGACGCTGCGTCGGCGTCAGGTCGGTATTGAGCAACAACTCAGTCATCCCCAGCACACCGTTCATCGGCGTCCGTATCTCGTGACTCATCATCGCCAGAAACTCGCTTTTGGCGTGGCTGCCAGCTTCCGCGACCTCCTTCGCCTGGCGCAATTCGCGGGTGCGCTGTTCGACGATCTGCTCGAGATTGCCCAGGTGGGTCGCCAACCAGTGATCGCGCTCGCGGATCTGCGCAATCATCTGGTTGAAACCATCGCTCAGGCGGTTGAACTCCATGATTTCGGACGGTGCCGCACGAATATCGAGATGACCAATCGAGATTTCCGCCATTGTCTCGTCGAGCAGGTCGAGCGGCCGCAAGCTGCTTTCGACCCGAGCTCCCAGACGGCGAAGAATCACCCAGAGCCCCGCAGCGAACACGACCAGAATCAGTGCCGCGTTACCGAGCAATTGCCGATACAGGCCATCGAATCCGATACTCACCTGCACCAGGCCAAGATCGCTCCCCCGGTGCCAGATACGCCGAAAAAAATCTATCCTGTCCCAGGAGAGGAGGTAACCATCCCCCGTTTCGTGCGGATACCCCGCCATAAAGGGCGTCGCCGTGGCGGCGCGCAATTCGAAGAACACGCTGCCGTCGGTACGGTAGATCAGCAGACGGCGAAAATCGATGACATCGCGGAGCGACTCTGCCGGCCCCCTGGCCAACGCGACATCATCCCGCACCAGACTCTCGGCAACGACGTCGCCGAGCAGGAACATCCTGGCTTGACCTTCCTCGATCAGGTTGCGTACATCAAGCCAGGCGCTGAGGATCAGGATGAAGAACAGCAGCCCGAGAAACACCGGCAGGAGAACCTGCAGATTGATCCGGACCAGATGCTGGCCGAAAGTCGCCTGCTCGGGCTCCCGATTCACGCCTTCCCCACCGGGCCAGCCCCCCCCTTGGCAAGCACCGCCATGGTGGCGAGATACGCTGCCGTCAGTTCGGCACGACAGTCGTCGCTGATCGCCACCTCCCGACCTGCCAGCCGCCCGAGCAACGCTGCTTCGAGACTTGCCGCTGCAGCGGCGAGCCTCACCGCTCCGATATTCTCGGCGGCACTGCGCAAGGCGTGGACTTGCTTGCGCTCCGCGGCATCTTCACCCAGAGCACCCTGCCAGCGCGACAGCCAATCCGAAAAATGCATGACAAACAGACCAACAGCCTGCCACCAGAGCTCGGGTCGGTCGAGCATGCGCTCGACCGCAGCCGCCACATCGAATCCCTCCAACTCCCTGGGTATCAGCATCTTTCCATTCGCATCGTCCTGATTGAATACCGTAAGATTCTCCCGCGATCGCCGGCCAATAAGGTTGAAGATTGGTAAAAAGCGGATTCCCGCCAGCACTGGCATGCCGCTTAGTGCAAGCACTTCCTTTTACAATGAAATACAATGCACCCACCAAGCATAACCATCCTGTCCATGAACCAGACCGCCCTGATTGTCGAAGACGACCCCGGAACACGTCACGTGCTGTCTGCAACCTTCGCCTCCGCAGGCATCGGCAGCATTTTCGCTGAAAACGGCGCCGCCATGTGGCTTCAGCTAGGAAAAAGGCCCGACATCGTCATCCTGGATCTGAGCCTTCCCGATGCGGACGGACTCGAACTGCTGCGCCAGTTGCGACAACAATCCGAAATCCCGGTGCTCATTCACTCGACGCGCTCGGACGAAATCGAGCGCATCATCGGCATCGAGATCGGCGCCGACGATTTCCTTCCCAAACCCTGCAACATGCGGGAATTGCTCGCCCGGACCCGCAGACTGTTACGACGCTGCCAGACGCGCCCCAGCATCCCGCAGCCCAAGGGAGAGCTACGACGCTTCCGCTTCGGCCACTGGACACTCGACACTGCCTCGCGGGAACTGACCGACGGCAAAGGCTCTCCGGTTTCCATCGGCGTCTCGGGATTTGCGCTGCTGATGGCCTTCCTCGAACATCCGTTCGAGCCCTTGTCACGCGAGCAGTTGTCCCGGGTTCTCAAGAGGGAATACATCCCTTACGACCGCATCATCGACGTCCACGTCAGCCAGATTCGTCGCATTCTGGGCAATCAGCCTGACGGTTCGGGCTTCATCAAAACCCTGCGCTCGCAGGGCTATGTTTTCGTCGCTCCCGTCGAACACGCCTGACTGCCGGAATTTGCTCAAACGACAAAAAGCCGGAGCGTCGCTCCGGCTTTTTGCTGCCCCCCCTTACGGGAGGGGATCATGAACGAGACTGCTTACTGGCAACCGCCGACGGTGTTGCCCACGCAAGGCGTCGAACTCTCACCGTTGATCAACCACTTGCCATCCTTGCGGATCATTTCGAGAGTCTTCAGGACGCGATCGTTGAAAATGTTCGAACGATAGGTCTGCTCGAATTTCGCCGTCGCCCTGTCCTCGCCGTGCATCTGCACATTCAGCTTATCCACCGTCACCGAGATCGCCTCGCGCGGCATGATGCGCTGGCGGCGCAACTGGTTCCAGTCTTCACGCGACAAACCACCATCCGGCGTGAAGGTCGGCGCATAGAAGGCGGTGTAAGCCGCGTAATCCTTTGCCGACCAAGCCTGCGCCCAGGAACGAACCCGCGCCTGAACATCAGCCCCCTCCACTGGCGGCGTCACCACGGGCAGTTTCTTGCCCATCATGTCCTGCGCCCGGGCATCGAGATCGGCGCGCGGCGTACCGGTCAGCGCCACCGGCTCCGGCGGGCACAGCGTCGCCGCGTCGACGTCGGCCAGTTCGCCAGTTTCCGGCGTCGCCGTCTCCAGCTTCTGCAGGCCCATGAACTCGAGCAGCGAGCCCATGCCGGCCTGGCTGCGCAGGTAGGCCAGCGTCAGGTCGGTATCGGCATTGACCAGCGAGCGCTTCGCCGCCAGCAGTTCGTTTTCGGTATCGAGCAGGTCGAGCAGCGTGCGCTGGCCGATGTTGAACTGTTCGCGGTAGGCGTCGCGCGTCTTCTCGAGCAGTGCCACCTGCGTCGTCAGGTCTTCCTTCTGGTCGCGCAGGCGCTGCACGTCGTTGTAGGCGATCAGCAGCGTCTGCCGGGTGTCGCGGCAGGCCTTCTCGCGCATTTCCAGCGCCATGTGCTTGCGCTCGACGTATTGCCGCTCGCGCGCCGTGTCCGAGCCGCCGTTGAACAGGTTCCACGACATCACGACTTCGGCGACGTTCTGGTCGCGGTCGCCGCTGACGCCCTGGTAGTTCTTGGTCGTCTCGGTGCGTGCCCGCAGGTCGACGCGCGGCATGTAGGCAGCGCGCCGGCCTTCGACGTCGTACTGCGCCGCTTCGATGTTCTCGACCGCCGCCAGCAGCGTCGGGTTGCGCTTGTAGAGCACGTCGAGCGCCGCCTTCGGGCTCGCCGGCAAGGCCGCACCGGTCAGTTGCTGCGGCGTCAGCGTGCCGGCCGGCAGTTCGCCGACCAGACGCTGGTAGCGCGCCATCACGTCATGCAGGTTGGCGGTCTCGGTGGTCAGGTTGACCTCGGCCAGCGCCAGCCGGCTGGCCGCCTGATCGAGATCGACCCGGCGGCCGACGCCGGAGGCGGTGCGTGCCTTGATCTGGTCATGGGTCGCCTTGTGGCGCACGTAGTTGTCTTCGGCCAGCGCGACCAGCGAGCGGTAGCGCAGCACGTCGACGTAGGCCTTGCTGGCTTCGAGGGCGACGTTCTCCGAGGCTTCAAGCAACTCGTAGTAGCGCACCAGCTTGGCCTTGCCCAGCTTGCGCACTTCGCTGCGCGTCGCGAAGCCGTCGAACAGCATCTGGCTCAAGGTCAGCGCGTAACCGCGCCGGGTGTAGGTGTCCTTGGCGGAACCCGGCACTTCCAGGCTCTCGCGACCGGCCCCGGCCGTCAGATCGAGTTTCGGGAAGTAGCCGCCGCGGGCAACGCCGACTTCTTCCTCGGCGGCCTTGTAGTTGCGCCACTTGATGGTCACTTCCGGGCTTTTCTGCACCGCCTGCTGGGCGACCTGACGCAGCGCCTGTTGAACTTCCGTCGGAGCAGAATCCTGAGCGAAACCGGCGGTGGAAAAAACCGCGGTCGCCAGTAACAATGTGATGGTTTTGATTTTCATGAGGGACTCGCAATGAACCGATTCAACCTCATGCCGAAAGCCCGGAGACCGAGACGACACAAGGAATCTCTTTGGGGAACGGAATACTTATCATATAGCCGATCCCGATTTTAGGTGAATAATCATTCCAGATTGTAAGGTTTGGTAAAAAACAAAACCTCGGCAACAGCGGAAAAATATATCATTGTCATGATTATCCGACAAGCACACCTCCTTTCAGGAAAGCGCAATCCTTTCCAGTTTGCGATAGAGGGTCCGCGTACTCACCCCCAGGCAACGAGCCAATCCGTCCATTTCCCCTTGATGGTTCTGCCGCGCCCAACGCAGATACCGCCGCTCCAACTCCTCCAACTCGACGATTCGATCGACGCCGAAGCCCTGCTGAACTGGCGCACCGACTGCCAACGGCGGTGGCGAGTCAGCCATCTCCACCAGATGCGACAGGTCGATGCTATCACCATCCGCCAGCAAGGTCGCCCTTTCGATCAGGTTTCGCAACTCGCGAATGTTGCCGCTGAAGCGCTGCCCCGCCAGCCATTCCAGAGCTGCCTTGGTAAAACGACGCCCTTGCTTGTGATCAACCCGTTCGAGCAGGGATTCCGCGAGTAGCGCGATATCGCCGCTGCGCTCGTGCAAGGCTGGAGTCCGGATCGGAAAAGTGTTTATACGAAAGTAGAGGTCCCGGCGAAAGGTTTCTGCCTGAACCATCGCCGCCAGATCGCGGTGCGTCGCCGTCACCAGACGGAAATCCGCCGGCAACCAGTCGAGCCCACCAACCCGACGGTAGGTCCCGGTCTCCAAGAGGCGCAGCAGCTTGATCTGCAAGCTCAGGGGCAGCTCACCGATTTCGTCGAGAAAAAGGGTCCCGCCGGATGCTGCTTCGACCAAGCCCTGCTTGCGATGAGTCGCACCGGTAAAGGCCCCCTTTTCGTAACCGAACAACTCTGCCTCGAACAGTGTTTCCGTCATCCCCGCGCAATCGACCGCGACAAAAGGTCCGTCGGAACGCTGACTGGCTTCGTGGATCGCATGCGCGACCAATTCCTTTCCGGTCCCCGTTTCGCCAAGCAGCAAAACCGCTGCGCTGGAAGGGGCAACCCGCATCATCTTGTCCAACATATCGACGAACGCTGGCGAACGCCCGACCAGGCCACGCGCCGCCGCCCGGCTGCTGGCCTGGCGGACGATACGCATGGTCTCGACGAAGTAGGCGATATCGCCATTTTCGTCCCGGATCGGCACCGTTTCGACGGCAACGTGCTCCTCGCCGCGCGCCGTGTGATGCAGATGCAGAACCCGTTGCGGCTCACCGGAGTCGAGGCTGAGCTTGAGCGGGCAAGACTCCCCCGCTTGATCGCAAGGCAGATCGAAATGGTGTGAGACCTCATAGCAACTGCGCCCCGCCAGTTCCCGACCACCGCCGAACTCACGGGTGTAGGCCGCATTGGCGGCAATGATCCGGTAATCCGCGCTCATTACAATGCGCGGCTCTGGCAAACCGTCGAGGAAGGAAATCAACTCACTCAGAAAATGCGACGTCAAAATTGACACTCCCGCCAATAGATGCTGCCGATTCTGACACAGCAAAACAGCCAGTGTTAAAGAAATGCATGAGAAACATCACAACCCGTTGATTTAAATACCAGCAAACGAAAGACATAGGCTGGCACACAACTTGTTAATAGAGATACCGGAAACCGGGGACACCTCCCGCAGCACGATGCGCTTTCCTGGAAAATATCGAGCTGCAGGCGCTGACCGGCTGGGCGCATATCCCCCTTAGTTCGCCCCGCAGGCTTGCTTCATGCAACCAGCCGGCAGACAGAAAGCCACCCCGGTTTCCAACCATAACGATCAACGGGGTAACAACAACAATGAACCAAGCGGCAGACCAGAAGAAGCAGGCAGAACCGACTGCAGTCTCTTTTTACGAAAAACGGAAGAAAATCTACGCCAAGCGTGTCCGGGGCTTCTTCGACAACTGGCGCATCGCGCTGGTTCTACTGACCCAGGTCATTTTCTACGGCACTCCCTGGATTCAATGGAACGACCGGCAAGCCGTGCTCTTTCATCTGGTCGAGCGCAAGTTCTACATCTTCGGCCTGGTGTTCTGGCCTCAGGATGTCATCTACCTGGCCATCCTGTTGATCATCTCCGCCTACGCACTGTTCCTCGTCACTGCCGTGGCCGGACGCCTGTTCTGCGGTTACGCCTGTCCGCAGACGGTATATACGCAGCTGTTCATGTGGATCGAGAACTGGGTCGAAGGTGATCGCAACGCGCGTCTGAAGATGGACAAGGGGCCGATGGATGCGCGCAAGCTGCGCATCAAGTCCACCAAGTTCGCGCTCTGGGGCATTCTGTCGCTATGGACCGGTTTTACGCTGGTCGGCTATTTCACTCCGATGAGCGAGTTGATCAACAACGTCCTGACCAACAACCTCGGCCCCTGGGAAATGCTTTGGATTTTCCTGTATGGCGGCTTCACCTTCCTCTTTGCCGGCTTCATGCGGGAACAGGTGTGCAAGTACATGTGCCCCTATGCACGCTTCCAGAGCGTGATGTTCGACCCGGACACGCTGATCATCACCTACGACCCGGATCGCGGCGAGCCGCGCGGGCTGCGCAAGAAAGGCGCCGACACCAGCAAGCTGGGCGACTGCGTCGACTGCGGGCAATGCGTCGTGGTTTGCCCGACCGGCATTGACATCCGCAATGGCCTGCAATATGAGTGCATCGGCTGTGCCGCCTGCATCGACGTCTGCGACCAGGTGATGGACAAAGTCGGCCTGCCGCGTGGCCTGGTCCGTTACTCGACGGAAAACGCGATGCAGCAGAAGCTCGATCACAAGAGCATCATGTCGCACATCATCCGCCCCCGCATCCTGCTGTACACGGCAATCCTGATCCTGATCAGCATCATTGCCGGCTACTTCCTGGTCAACCGCATTCCGCTCAAGGTCGACATCATCCGCGACCGCTCCACCCTGGCCCGCGAAGCCGACGACGGCAGCATCGAGAACGTCTTCATGCTGCAGATCATGAACACCTCGGAATCGCCGCAGCACTACAAGCTGACGGCCGAAGGCCTGGACGGGCTGAAGATCGTCGGTGACGACAGTGTCGATGCCAAGGCTGCCGGCCTGACCTCGTTCAACGTCGTGCTCGCCGCTCCGCCGGAATCCGGCAAGCGCGGCTCGAATCCGATTCATTTCACCATCACCGCAGAGGGCAACCCAGACATCACCCTGCGGGAGAAAGCCTCTTTCCTCCTGCCCTGACGCCAAACAGGGCAGACTCCGCTTGGGCGGGAGCTTGTCTCCCGCCTTTTTTTATTTGTCACGGCCGGCGCGCAAACGCCTGCTCAAGAAACCCCAGCAATTTCGGCACATGCCCGTCCACATCGCCAAACTCTTCGTGGTTCCCGACCAACTCGAGCAAGTCGACGTCGGCATGCCCTGCCGCAGCACGGATCGCCCGCGCCTCGGCAAGCGGCACCATGGCATCGTCCCGGCCGTGCACCAGCAACACCGGACAGCGCACCCGGGCTATCGTATGGATCGGCGCGATATCGTCGAAACGGTAACCGATGACCCGCTGCACATAACGCAATACGTAAGCTCCCAGCGGCCAGTACGGAATGTGCTTGGCATCCAGCCAGCGCCGCATCATGGCCGCCGGATGGGCAAAGGCGGAGAGACTGATGACGCCGCGGATTTCCCGACGGCGACTGGCAACCAGCAGCGCCGCCCCGCCCCCCACCGAATGACCGATCACCGCCAGGGCATCGCGCTCGATACCGGCGATGCCGACCAGCCAGGCCATGCCGGCTTCGATATCCTCGGCGAAGCGCGGCAGGGAGGCAAAGCTGTCGTCGTCGCTTTCCCCGTGGCAACGGGCATCGAGCAGCAACAGCGAATAGCCGGCTTGCTGCAGGTGGCGCGCGACGGGCAGAAAATTCGCCGCATTGCCGCCCCAGCCGTGCATGACGACCAAGGCGCGAGGCCCGGCCGGAATGTACCAGGCGCGCAGGCGCTTGCCATTGCTGGTCGGCACCTCGACCGACTGCCACGACAACCCGTCTGGCTGTGCCTCACGGGGAACCCGCGGCGCCCGCAGACTGCGGCGAATGGCCCGGTTGAGCAGAAGCACGGCGAGTGGTGGCAGGGCCAGCCAGCCCCAGATGCTCATTGCCGACGCCACGAACCATCGCGCGCCGAAACAGAGCGCTGCGTCGGGGTCAAAGGCAAACAGGATTGCAGGTTCATTGGCATGACATTCTCAAAGCCATCAGGAGCGCCCCCGACCCGGGTTCACATAAATTCAATGCCGCGCCACATGGCGGCGACACCCCCAACAGCAGTAAAATAAGCAATTGCTACTATACCTCACGATAATCAGGAGTATTCATGAACAGCGCCGCTTCCCAACATGCGCCCCACAGTCGTCTGGCGCACATGCCGATCTCGCTTTTCGCGATCGTCATGGGCCTTTCCGGTACCACCATCGCTTTTGAACGGATTGAGCACCTCTGGTCCTGGACGATCCATCCCTCGACCCTGCTGCTGATCCTCAGCGCCGGCATTTACGGGCTGATTGCCTTCGCCTACCTGAGCAAGTTCCTGCGCTACCGCAGCGAAGTGATCGGCGAGTTCAACCATCCGATCCGCATCAGCTTCTTCCCGACCATGTCGATCGGCCTCCTCCTGCTCGCCATCGCCATACTGCAATACAGCCCGACGATCGCGCTCGCCCTGTGGGCGGTCGGCAGCATCACCCAGTTGCTGTTCACCCTGCTCATCCTCTCGACCTGGATTCATCACGAACGCTACCAGGTCCAGCACAGCAACCCGGCCTGGTTCATTCCCATCGTCGGCAACATCCTGGTGCCGGTCGCCGGCGTACCGCTCGGTTTTCCGGAAATTTCCTGGTTCTACTTCAGCGTCGGCCTGATGATGTGGACGCCGCTGCTGGCGGTGCTGTTCAACCGCTTCTTCTTCCATCCGATGGTCCCGGCCAAGCTGCTGCCGACGCTGTTCATCCTGATCGCCCCGCCGGCAGTCGGCTGCATCGCCTGGCTCAAGCTGCACCACGGCGTGCTCGATGACGTGGCGCGCATCCTCTACTACTTCGGTCTTTTCATCACCCTGCTGCTGTTCTTCCAGTGGCGCCACTTTGCCCGCCTCTCGTTCGCCCTTCCCTGGTGGGCCTATTCCTTCCCGCTGGCGGCGATGACCATCGCCTCCAGCATCATGCTCGAAAAGGTCGGCGGCACCTTTTTTGCCATTCTGACCCCGGTGCTGCTGGGCTTGCTGAGCATCCTGATCGTCGTGCTGCTGTTCAATACGAGCCGGGCCATGCTGCGCGGCGAGATCTGCGTTCCGGAATAAGGCAGCCCCTCGTTTCCCGCCCCTCCGGCAAGAAGAGCGGGCTATACTGGCGGGAAACGAGACATAACGAATCCGGAGGAGGCCCGCCCGCGGGCAACGTGCATGGATGTTCTATTCCTGCTCGCACTGGCAACCGTCATCGTCGTCCTGCTCTTCGACTACACCAACGGTTTCCACGATGCCGCCAACATCGTTGCAACAGTCATCGCCTCCCGGGCGATGACTCCGGTGCAGGCGGTGATCGTTGTCGGTTTCTTTGAATTCCTCGGCCCGCTGCTCGGCGGCACCGCAGTCGCCAACACGATCGGCAAGTTCGTCAGCCTCGACGGCGTCGTACCGCTGCTCTCGCTGTCGATCCTGCTTTGCGGACTGATCGGTGCCATCGTCTGGAACCTGGCGACCTGGTATTTCGGCATTCCCTCGTCGTCTTCGCACGCGCTGGTCGGCGGACTGATCGGCGCCATCGTCGTCAGCGTCGGCAGCGATCATGTCGTCTGGGGCTTCCGCGAGCTTGCCGACGGCCACCTGACCGGCATCATCAAGGTTCTGGCCGCCCTCGTCCTGTCCCCACTGATCGGCTTCTGGGCCGGCTTCCTGATCCATCGCCTGATGAACGCCCTGCTACGTAGCGCCAGTACCGCCGCCAACACCCGACTGCGTTATGCCCAGTTCTTCACTGCCGCCGGCCTGGCGTTCTCGCACGGTGCCAACGACGCCCAGAAGAGCATGGGCATCCTGACCCTGGTCCTGCTGCTGGGCGGCTTCATCCCCAGCTTCGAAGTCCCGTTCTGGGTCATGCTCGCCTGTGCCTCGGCGATCACCCTCGGCATCATTTCCGGCGGCTGGCGCATCGTCCGTACGCTCGGCTTCGCCATCTACCGGGTGCGGCCGATCCACGCGCTGGATTCGCAACTGACCTCGGCGCTGGTGATCATGGGCGCATCGCTGGCCGGCGCCCCGGTGTCGACAACGCACGTCGTCGCCACCTCGATCATGGGCATTGGCGCCTCGGAACGGCCGCGCGCGGTCCGCTGGGCCAAGGCCAAGGACATCGCGACCACCTGGGTGATCACCATCCCTGGCGCCGCCCTGGTCGCCATCCAGGCCTACGCCCTGCTCCACCTGTTCATCGGAGTCCCATCATGAGCGACAACACCGGTTCGCCCTCGCTGTTCCGCCGGTTGATCGAGCGCGTCTTTCCCAAGATGCCCGACTTTTTCGCCATGCTCACCCTGCAATGCCGGCATGTCGCGCAGACCGCCGGCCTGCTGGTCGAGTTCATGGAAACCGCCGCCCCCGACATCGGCCGGCAGATCCGCAAGGACGAGCACGAAGCCGACCGGGTCAAGATCCACAACCTGCACGCGCTGAACGAGGCCTTTTCGACGCCGATCGACCGCGAGGACCTTTATCGGGCGATCATGGACCTCGACGAAGTCGTCAATTACTGCAAGACCACGGTCAGCGAAATGGAAGTCCTGCAGCTCGACCCTGACAAGCATTGCCTGGAAATGGCGATGCACATCAAGCTGGGCACCGACGCCCTGCTCCAGGGCTTCACCCGGCTGGCCAGGGAGCCGGCACAGGCGGCCGCCGACGCCGACATCGCGCGCAAGGCCGAGCGCCGCGTCGAAAAGGCCTACCGGCGGGCGATCGCCGACCTCTTCCAGGGCGACGACTACATCCACATGTTCAAGCGTCGGGAAATCTACCGCCACCTCTCCAACGCCGCCGACCGCATGGCGCACTGCGCCAACACGCTGCACGACATCGTCGTCAAGATGTGCTGAGCCTTACTCGCCGCTGACCAGGACCGTCTGACCGGCGAAATCGACCCGCTGCCCGGGCCGGATCTTGGCCCGCTTGCGGGTATCGACGACGCCATCGACGCGAACCTGTCCGTCGGCGATCGCCGCGTGCGCGGCGCCGCCCGATTCGCAAAGACCGGTCGCCTTGAGCAACTGGTCGAGCTGGATGTGCTCGCCGCGCACGGCAAAATTGAGACTCATGATTCTTCCTCGATGATGATCAGGTGCACCCGGCACGGCCCGTGGGCGCCGAGGACGATGGTTTGTTCGATGTCGCCGGTACGCGACGGCCCGGAAACGAAGTTGGCCGCCCGCGGCAACTGCCCGCGCTCGCGGCGCAGCAGCGCGAAGGCGTCTTCCATCGTCGCCACCACCCGTGCCGCCGGCACCAGCGCGATATGGCTTTCCGGCAGCAGGCTGACCGAAGCTGGTGTCGCCGGGCCGGATAGCAGGAGCAAGGTGCCGGTTTCGGCGATGGCGCAGAAGCAGCCGGTGATGCCGACCGGGTCGGCATCCACCGCACTGCCGCTGTGGCTGTCGACACCGGCGGCGGCCCAGTCGAGGCCGGCGACGTCGAGCGCGGTCACCGCCCGCGCCGGCAGATCATGTGCGGCCAGGTAGGCGGCAACGCGCGCCGGTACCGCGGCGTAGTCGACAACCCGCTCGACCGTGCTCGCCAGGCTGCCCGCCTTGGCGCAGAAGCGCGCCACCAGGTCGCCGGCCAGCGTCGGCTGCGGCCCCGGCGACGCCGCCTGCAGGTAGACCAGGGCGGCGGCGCGGCGCGCCCCGGCATCGCCCTTGGCAAGCCCGGCGCGGACACGGGCGAGGATCTCGTCGCGCGCGCTCATGTCACGACATTTCTGGGCGCGCCGGCGACGAAGGCTTCGAGGTTGTCCACCAGCTGATCGGCCAGCATCTGCATCGCCGGCCGGCTCGACCACGCGACATGCGGCGTCAGCAGGAAATTGGGTTGCGCCAGCAAGGCCGGATCGAGCAGTGGCTGATCGTCCGGCGGCGGTTCGACGCTCAGCACGTCGAAGCCGGCGCCGGCGATCCAGCCTTCGCGCAGCGCCCGGGCCAGCGCCGCTTCGTCGACGATGCCGCCGCGCGCCGTGTTGATCAGCAGCGCCGAAGATTTCATCGCCCGCAGTTCGGCCTCGCCGATCAGGTGACGGGTGGCGTCGCTGAGCGGGCAATGCAGGCTGATCGCGTCGGCCGCCGCCAGCACCTCGTCGAAAGCGGTGTAACCGGGGCGCACGCTGGCGGCATCCTTGCGTTCGGCGCGCAGCACACGCATGCCGAAGGCTGCGCCGAGGCGGACGACACCGTTGCCAAGGCTGCCGGCGCCGATGACGCCGAGCGTCGCGCCGTGCAGATCGCGGATCGGGTGGTCGAACAGGCAGAACTGTTCGGCGGCCTGCCAGGCGCCGGCCTGGATCGTCGCGCGCCAGGCGAAGAGGTTGCGCGACAGGGCCAGCAGCAGCGCGAAGACATGCTCGGGCACGGTATGTTGGGCGTAGCCGCGGATGTTGCTGACGACGATGCCGCGCCGCCGACAGGCGTCGAGGTCGACGATGTTGGTGCCGGTGGCGGCAACCGCGATCATCCGCAACTCAGGCAGCGCGTCGATCACCGCTGCCGACAGCGGCACCTTGTTGGTGATGGCGATGCTGGCGCCGCGCAGGCGCTCGACCACCTGCTGCGGTGAAGTCTGCGGGTAGTCGATCCAGTCGTGGGCGAAGGCCGGCCGCCGGAAGTCGGCGACCACCGACGCCCGATCGAGATGGACGATGCGCAACATCAGGCCGCCGTCACGAAGGGCGTGCCGTGCGCCGCCGCCAGCTCGCCGACCTTGGCACCAAGCGCAGCCTCACCGCTGTAGATCAGGCAATCGACGCCGGCCGCGCACAGCCCCTCGATCGCCGGCCCGTCGCCGTGCACCAGGTTGAGCACCCCGCCTGGCCAGTCGCAGCGCGTTGCCAGTTCGCACAGCGCGAAGGCGGCCGCCGGCGCCTGCGGACTCGGCTTGACGACCAGCGTCGCCCCCGCCAGCAAGGCGGGCGCTGCTGCCGCTGCCAGGCCGGCCAGCGGCTGGCCGGCAGCGACGACCAGCGCGGCGACACCGGTTTCGCCAACACTCGCCTCACGCAACGCGACAAGCGCCGCTGCCACCTCGGCGTCCGCCTGTGCTTCCGGGCAGGCGCTCTCCTGCACCAGCAACTTGGCGAAGTGGCCGGCGTACTTCTCCAGGCCGTCGGCGAGGCGGGCCAGGCATTCCTGGCGACCGGCCAGACCGAGCCCGGCCCAGGCGGCCTGCGCGTCGCGCGCCGCCGCCACCGCCTCGGCCGCTTCCTCGGCGCCGCACATCGGCACCCGGTGACGGGCCTGCCCGGTCGCCGGATTGACCACGTCGAAGAAACTGTCGCCCACCGTCAGGTAAGGGCGGCCGTTGATCCAGAGGGGAATGGCCATCGGGCCTTCGGGTGCGAATTCCATCGTCAGTCTCGCTTTCTTGCTGCGTATTGTTCGAAAAAGGTCTTGCCGCCGGCCGCCACCGGCAGATCGCGCGCTGCCGTCCAGCCCGGCGCAAAACCGAAGATGCGGATGCGCCCCGCGCCGTCGGCCAGCCAGTTCAGGTAGCGCGCGGCGATCCGGGTCAGCGCCCGGTACAGCTTCGGCCGGCCGGCGACCCAGGCCCAGGCGCGCAGCCCGAGGCGCTCGCCCCAGGGGCGCAGGCCGCGCCGCCACTGTTCCTGGCGCAGGCCGTGCATCAGCTCGGGCAGCGGAATGCGCACCGGGCAGACGCTCGAACACTGGCGACAGCCGGTCGACGCGTGCGGCAGGTCGAGCGCGTTCTCGATGCCGGTGTAGAGCGGCGTCAGCACCGAACCCATCGGCCCGGGATAGACCCAGCCGTAGGCGTGGCCGCCGAGCGAGAAATACACCGGGCAGTGGTTCATGCAGGCGCCGCAGCGGATGCAGCGCAGGATGTCCTGGTAGTGCGATCCGACGACATCGGCGCGGCCGTTGTCGACCAGGATGAAGACGGTCTTGGTCGGCCCTTCGCTTTCATCGTCAGCGCGCGTGCCGGTCAGCAGCGAGACGTAGTTGGAGATCGTCTGGCCGGTCGCCGAGCGCGGCAGCAGGCGCATCAAGGTCGCGAAATCCTGCAAGGTCGGCACCACCTTCTCGATGCCGGTGATCACCACATGGACGCGCGGCAGCGTCGTCACCATGCGGCCGTTGCCTTCGTTGGTAACCAAGGCCGCGGTACCGGTCTCGGCGATCAGGAAATTGGCGCCGGAAATGCCCATGTCGGCCGACAGGAAGTGCTGGCGCAGGACACCGCGCGCCTCGCGGGCGAGCGCCGGAATGTCGGCGGAAGTCCGCGCTTCGAGCGGCCGGCCGTGCTTTTCGGCGAACAGCGTCTCGACTTCCTGCAAGGTCTTGTGCACCGCCGGCGCGATGATGTGCGACGGCGCCTCGCCGGCCAGTTGGATGATGTATTCGCCGAGGTCGGTCTCGACCGGCTCGATGCCGGCAGCGGCCAGGGCGTCGTTGAGATGCGCCTCTTCGGAGAGCATCGACTTCGACTTGGTGACTTTCTGCACGCCGTGACGGCGGGCAACGTCGATCACCAGCTCGCAGATTTCGCTGCCGTCGCGCGCCCACAGTACCTCGGCGCCGCGCGCGCAGGCGTTTTCCTCGAAGATTTCCAGCCAGACGTCGAGATCGTTCAGCGCCCGGTCGCGGATGCCGGCGCAGGCCTCGCGCAAGGCTTCGAATTCGAGGCCGTCGTCGGGCAGCGCCGCCATCGCCTTGGCGCGCTTGCCGGAAAACAGCGGCTTGGCCTTTTGCAAGGCTTGCTGCAGCACCGGGTTGCGTACCTTGTCGGCGGCGCGGGCGGTGAAATGCATCGCCTGCGAGTGACGGGCGTTGCCGTTCATGGCTGCGCTTCCCCGGCCAGCACTTCGGCGAAGTGCAGCACGCGCGTCGTCTCGTCGCCGCGCCGACGCAAGCGCCCCTCGATGTTGAGCAGGCAGCCGAGATCGCCGCCGACCACCGCATCGGCGCCGGCAGCGGCAATCGACTCGCACTTGCGGTCCACGATGCGCGCCGAAACGTCGGCGTAATTCTCGGCGAAGGCACCACCGAAACCGCAGCATTCCTCGCAGTCGGCCATTTCCTTCAGGCTCAGCCCGCGCACGCGGCCAAGCAGGGCGCGCGGCTGCGCCTTGATGCCGAGTCCGCGCAACCCCTTGCAGGAATCGTGGTAGGTGACGCTGCCGGCGAACTCACCCGGCGGCTGGCAGGCATCGCCGAGGCTGGCCAGAAATACGCTCAGTTCCTGCGTGCGTTCCGCCAGGCGGCGGGCGCGTTCGCCCCACTGCGCATCGTCGGCGAACAGCTTGGGATACACCGACTTGATCTGTTCGGCGCAGGAACCCGAGGGCACGACAACGACATTGTAACTTTCGAGCTCGGCAATCGCCTTGCGTGCCAGTTCCACCGCCAGCGGCCGGTTGCCGGCACTCCAGGCGGGTTGGCCACAGCAGGTCTGTGCCGGCGGCACGACGACATCGTTGCCGGTCGCTTCGAGCAGGCGCAGGGCGGCAAAGCCCACCGCCGGACGCATCAGGTCCACCAGGCAGGTAACGTATAAGGCGATCCGCATGTTAATATTGCGCCGCACCACAAGGCAAAGTGGCCAATGCTACTCAAACCCCGCGAATAAAGGAATCCAGTTGTCAGAAGTTGCCGACGGCGCCACCCGGACGCCTGGTTCGATCCAGGTCATCGAGCGCATGATGTCCCTGCTCGACGCGCTCGCCGAAGCCCCGGACGCCGCCAGTCTGAAACACCTGGCCGCCGTTACCGAACTGCACCCATCGACGGCGCATCGCATCCTCGCCGCGATGTGCAACGCCCGCTTCGTCGAACGCCAGGATGCCGGCAACTACCGCCTCGGCATCCGGCTGCTCGAACTTGGCAACATCGTCAAGTCGCGCATCAACCTGCGCGAGGTCGCCCTGCCTTTCATGCAGACCCTGCATGAAAAAATCGGCGAAGCGATCAACCTCGGCGCCCGCCACGACGACGAGATCGTCTACCTCGAACGCACCTCGTCCGGCCGCTCCCTGGTCCGCGTCGTCTATCTGGTCGGTGGTCGCGCGCCTCTGCACCTGACTTCGCTCGGCAAGCTCTTCCTGGCCGCCGAAAGCGCCCAGAAAGTTCGTGACTACGCCCGCCGTACCGGCCTCCCCGGCAAGACGCCGCACTCGCTGACCACGCTGACCGCACTCGAGAAGGAACTCGACAAGGTACGCCGGCACGGCATTGCCTACGACGACGAGGAAGCCGAACTCGGTCTCAAATGCGTCGCAGCGCCGATTCACGACGACGAAGGCAATGTCGTCGCCGCCCTCTCGGTATCGGCCCCGGCCGACCGCCACGACCCGGAATGGGGCCGGCAGGTCAAGGAGACGGCCGAGGAGGTCTCGCGCGCTCTCGGCTACATCAAGCCGCGCCAATGAAAAAGGCGGCCAGCGGCCGCCTTTCTGCTTATCCCGGAGAATAAAAGCTCAGGCGCTTTCCATCCAGCGCTTGATCCGGTTGGCGTCGCCAACCCGGGTCGCCTTGCCCTGCGAATCGAGCAGCACGATGACCACCGGCTTGCCGGCAACCCAGGCCTGCATCACCAGACAGCGCCCGGCTTCCGAAATGTAACCGGTCTTCGACAGACCGATCTGCCAGTTGTCGCTGCGCACCAGCGAATTGGTGTTACCGAACTGCTGGATGCGACCGTTCAGTTCAACCTTGGCCTCGGCCGTCGTCGAGAACATGCGAATCTGCGGGTAACGAACCGCGGCGGCGACCATGCGCGCCAGATCGTGGGCGGTGGAAACGTTGTTGCTGGAGAGGCCGGTCGGCTCCTCGAAACGGGTGTCGAACATGCCGAGCGCGCGCGACTTGCGGTTCATCGCGTCGACGAAGGCGCGCATGCCGCCAGGATAGTGGCGCCCGAGGGCGTGCGCCGCCCGATTCTCGGAAGACATCAGCGCCAGCAGCATCGCCGTCTCACGGGTCATCGTCGTCCCCACCGGCAGACGCGAGCGCGTCCCCTTCAGGTCGTCGATGTCCTCGGCACCGATGCTGATCACCTCATGCATGTCGAGCCCGGCATCGAGCACGACCATCGCCGTCATCAGCTTGGATATCGAGGCGATCGGCAGCACGGCGTCTGGCTGTTTCTCGATCACCACGCGATTGCTGCTCTGGTCGATGACCAGCGCCGCCGACGAACGGATCGCCAGTTGCGCCGGATCTTCGTTGAGGGCGACACGCTTCACCGGTTTGGTGCTGCGCGCCGCCACCAACTTCTTCTGTGCCTTATGCGTTTTCTTCGCCGATTTATGCGACACCGGCTTCTTGGTTGTCGCTTCCCGTTTTGCTGCCTCGACCGGCGACACGCCGACGATCAGCGACAAGGACGCGAGCAGGACAAGTAATTTTCGACGCATGGAGGCACTCCCGAAGCAAGCGCCGATTCTATCCGAGTTTATGATTCAAATCCAAAATTACAATCAAAGCAGCAAGATAGAACCGGATATTCAGGCACTTACTCAGGAAGCGTCGACAACGGTGAGCGCCGTCATGTTGACGATGCGGCGCACCGTCGCCGTCGGCGTCAGGATATTGACCGGCTTCGCCGCGCCGAGCAGGATCGGCCCGACCGTCAGGTTGTCGCCAGCCGCCACCTTGAGCAGATTGAACGAGATGTTCGCCGCATCCAGGGTCGGCATGACCAACAGGTTGGCCTGCCCCTTGAGCCGCGAATTCGGGAAGGCGGTCTGGCGGATCTTCTCGTCGAGCGCCGCGTCGCCGTGCATTTCGCCTTCGACCTCGAGCTCCGGGGCGCGCCGGTTGAGTTCGGCCAGCACCTCGCGCATCTTGATCGCCGTCGGCGTGTTCTCGGTCCCGAAAGTGGAGTGCGAGAGCAGCGCGACCTTCGGCACGATGCCGAAGTTGCGGATTTCCTCGGCCGCCATCAGCGTCATGTCGACCAGTTGCTCGGCGCTCGGGTCGTAGTTTACGTAGGTGTCGGCGATAAAAACGGTGCGCCCCGGCAGCAGCAGCAGGTTCATCGCGTAGTAGCGGTCATGCTCGGCACGGGTGCCGATGACGCTCTGCACGTATTCACGATGCGTCTCATGGCGACCGAAGGTACCGCAGATCAGGCCGTCGGCGTAGCCGAGACGGACCATCAGCGCACCGTACAGCGTGTTGCGGCGGCGCACCTCGCGGCGCGCGTAATCGGGCGACACGCCCTTGCGCTCCATGATCCGGTGGTAGGTGGTCCAGAATTCCTCGTAATGTTCGTCGAAGAAGGCGCTGTTGTCGGAGTGGATGACCTCGAAGTCCTCGCCTTCGCGGATGCGCAGGCCGGCCGCCTCGATCCGGCGCTTGATCTCGGCATGACGACCGATCAGGATCGGCCAGGCGATGCCCTCGTCGCGCACCACCTGCACAGCGCGCAACACGCGCTCGTCCTCGCCCTCGGCGAAGACGATGCGCTTGGGCGCCAGCCTGGCCTGCGAGAACACCGGCTTCATGATCAGGCCGGAGTGATAGACGAATTCGTTCAAGCCCTGCAGATAGGCGTCCCAGTCCTGAATCGGCCGCGTCGCGACGCCCGAATCCATGCCTGCCTGCGCCACTGCCGGCGCAATCTTGACGATCAGCCGCGGATCGAAGGGTTTCGGAATCAGGTATTCCGGACCAAAGCCGGAAATCCGCTCGCCATAGGCGGAAGCGACGACTTCCGACTGCTCGGCGCGGGCCAGCTCGGCGATCGCTTTCACCGCCGCCATTTTCATCTCCTCGGTGATCGTCGTCGCGCCGACATCGAGCGCGCCGCGGAAAATGAAAGGAAAGCAGAGCACGTTATTGACCTGGTTCGGGTAATCCGAACGGCCAGTGCACATGATCGCGTCGTCGCGCACCGCCTTGACCTGCTCGGGCAGGATTTCAGGGGTCGGGTTGGCGAGCGCCATGATCAGCGGCTTGGCGGCCATCTTGGCGACCATTTCCGGCTTCAGTACGCCGCCGGCCGAAAGCCCCAGGAAAACGTCGGCATCGGCAATCGCCTCGCCGAGCGTGCGCTGCTCGGTCTTCTTGGCGTAGCGCGCCTTGATCTCGTCCATTTCCTCGACCCGGCCTTCATAGACCAGGCCCTTGATGTCGGTGACCCAGATGTTCTCCACCGGCGCGCCGAGCATGACCAGCAGGTCGAGACAGGCGAGCGCGGCGGCACCAGCACCGGAAGTGACGATCTTGACCTGGGACAGATCCTTGCCGATCAGGTGCAGACCGTTGAGGATGGCGGCGCCGACGACGATCGCCGTGCCGTGCTGGTCATCGTGGAAGACCGGGATCTTCATCCGCTCGCGCAGCTTCTTCTCGATGTAGAAGCACTCGGGCGCCTTGATGTCTTCGAGGTTGATGCCGCCGAAGGTCGGCTCCAGCGAGGCGATCGTCTCGATCAGCTTGTCCGGGTCGCGCTCGTCGATCTCGAGATCGAAGACGTCGATGTTGGCGAACTTCTTGAACAACACGCCCTTGCCTTCCATCACCGGCTTGGCGGCAAGCGGGCCGATCGGCCCGAGGCCGAGGACGGCGGTGCCGTTGGTGATGACGCCGACCAGGTTGGCGCGGGCGGTCAGCGTGCTGGCCTCGGCCGGATCGGCGACGATTTCCTCGCAGGCGAAGGCGACGCCCGGCGAGTAGGCCATCGACAGATCGTATTGGTTGGTCAGTTGCTTGATCGGCGTAACCGCGATCTTGCCGGGTTTCGGACTACGGTGATAGAAGAGTGCCGCTTCACGCAATTGTCTGGGATCCATGTCGCCTCCGTTTTATATTATGAAAATGGTTTTTGAGATGCGGAAAACTATAACACACAACATTTGACAACGATATTTCGGACATCACTTAACAAGCAAAGTCAAGTAGATATTTCCCCCTGCCTGAGGCATAATTACGGGCTTCCCAGCCGACGGCCCCTCGCCGCGCAGATGTCTTGGTGGCAGCACCCGGCGACTGGCGTGAAAATCAGTTATTTCAGTAACTTATTAGAGAGACACCGCCATGACCGCAGCGCTGAACGCACCGGAATACGTCAAACACGAAGCCCTCAAGCAGTGGGTTGCCGAGATTGCCGAACTGACCCAACCCGACCAGATCCACTGGTGTGACGGCTCGCAGGAAGAATACGACCGTCTGTGTGCGGAAATGGTTGCAGCCGGCACCCTGATCAAGCTGAACCCGGAAAAGCGCCCCAACTCCTACCTCGCCTTCTCCGACCCGTCCGACGTTGCTCGCGTCGAAGACCGCACCTACATCTGCTCCGAAAAGAAGGAAGACGCCGGCCCGACCAACAACTGGGAAGAACCGGCCAAGATGCGCGAAACCCTGAACGGCCTGTTCAAGGGCTGCATGAAGGGTCGCACGATGTACGTCATCCCCTTCTCGATGGGCCCGCTCGGCTCGCCGATCGCCCACATCGGTTTCGAAATCACCGATTCGGCTTACGTCGTCACCAACATGAAGACGATGACCCGCATGGGCAAGGCCGTCTTTGACGTGCTCGGCAGCGATGGCGAATTCGTCCCCTGCATCCACACCGTCGGCGCCCCGCTCGAAGCTGGCCAGAAGGATGTCGCCTGGCCGTGCAACCCGACCGTCAAGTACATTGTGCATTACCCGGAAACCCGCGAAATCTGGTCCTACGGTTCCGGTTACGGCGGCAACGCCCTGCTCGGCAAGAAGTGCTTCGCGCTGCGCATCGCCTCCAACATGGCGCGCGAACAAGGCTGGCTGGCCGAACACATGCTGATCCTCGGCGTCGAATCGCCGGAAGGTGAAAAGACCTACGTCGCTGCCGCCTTCCCGTCGGCCTGCGGCAAAACCAACTTCGCCATGCTGATCCCGCCGAAGACCCTGGGCGGCTGGAAAATCACCACCATCGGCGACGACATCGCCTGGATCAAGCCGCGCGTCGATGCCGACGGCGTCACCCGCTTCTACGCCATCAACCCGGAAGCCGGCTTCTTCGGCGTCGCCCCGGGCACCTCGGAAAAGACCAACTACAACGCCTTGGCCACGCTGAAGGAAAACATCATCTTCACCAACGTCGCACTGACTGACGACGGCGACGTGTGGTGGGAAGGCATGACCAAGGAAGCCCCGGCCCACCTGATCGACTGGCAAGGCAAGGACTGGACGCCGGAAGACGGCAAGAACGGTCGCAAGGCGGCGCACGCCGACTCGCGCTTCACCGCCCCGGCCAACCAGTGCCCGTCGGTCGACCCGGCCTGGGCAGATCCCGCCGGCGTGCCGATTTCCGCCTTCATCTTCGGCGGCCGCCGCGCCACCACCGTGCCGCTGGTCTACCAGGCCTTCAACTGGAACTACGGTGTCTACATGGCCGCCACCCTCGGCTCCGAAACCACCGCTGCCGCCTTCGGCCAGCAGGGCGTCGTCCGTCGCGACCCGTTCGCCATGCTGCCCTTCTGCGGCTACCACATGGGCGACTATTTCAACCACTGGCTGCGCATGGGCAAGGCCGTCGACGCGACGCCGAAGATCTTCTGCGTCAACTGGTTCCGCATGGACAAGGACGGCAACTTCATGTGGCCGGGTTTCGGCGACAACATGCGCGTCCTGAAGTGGATCGTCGACCGCTGCAAGGGCAAGGTCGCCGCCAAGGAAACCACGCTCGGCTGGATGCCGAAGTTCGAGGACATCGACTGGACCGGCCTCGACATCAAGCCCGAAGACTTCGAAGCCCTGACCACCATCGACGCCGACGCCTGGAAGGCCGAACTGGCCGGGCACAAGGAATGGTTCGACAAGATGGGCGAGAAGATGCCGCGCGAACTGGTGTTGAAGCGCGAACTGTTCGAAATGGGCATCTTCAAGGACGCCGCCTGATAAAACGCTTGCCTGCCTACTGCGCACCTCAATCCCGGCGCTGCGATGCTCACCGTACGCAAGTACGGCTGCGCTTCTCACACCGGCCTTGAGGCGCTCGCTACGGCCTGCAAGCGCTTTATTCGACACTGTAAAAACAGACAAGGCCACCGCCCAGGTGGCCTTTCTCTTTGGAGACCGCCATGCCCCGTTCCGCTGCCCGTCTCGCCGACATTGCTCCCTTCCACGTCGTCGAACTGCTGACCCGTGCCCGCGAGCTTGAAGCGGCGGGGCGCGACATCATCCACATGGAAGTCGGCGAGCCGGATTTCGCCACGCCGGCACCGATTGTCGCGGCTGCGGTCGACGCGCTAAATTGCGGAAAAACGCTGTATACCCAGGCGCTCGGACTGCCCGAGTTGCGCCAGGCAATCAGCGATTTCTACCGCCAGCGCTACGGCGTCGCCGTGCCGGCATCGCGCATCGCCGTCACCAACGGCGCGTCCGGCGCGCTCAACCTGGCCTTTGCCTGCCTTGCCGATCCCGGCCGCGAATGGTTGCTCGCCGATCCCGGCTACCCGTGCAACCGGCACATCCTGCGCACCTACGAAGGGCGGCCGGTTTCGATTCCGGTCGGGCCCGAGAGCAATTTCCAGCCGACCCCGACACAGGTCGGCGCGGCCTGGAACGAGCACACCGCCGGGCTGCTCGTCGCCTCGCCAGCCAACCCGACCGGCACCTTGTTGACGCTACCCGAGATCGCCGCGCTGGCCGATGTCTGTCGCGCCCGCGACGGCCATTTCCTGGTCGATGAGATCTACCACGGCCTCACTTACGAATGCGACGCGCCGACCGCCTGCGCAGCCGGCGACGACATCTGGGTAATCAACAGCTTTTCCAAGTATTTCCAGATGACCGGCTGGCGGCTGGGCTGGATGGTGATTCCGGAAGCCTTCGTGCGCGACGTTGAAAAGCTGGCGCAGAACCTCGTCCTCTGCCCGTCGACACCAGCCCAGTACGCGGCGCTCGCCGCCTTCCGGCCGGAAACCATCGCCATCCTCGAGGAACGGCGGGCCGAGTTCCGCCGCCGCCGCGACTTTCTCGCGCCGGCACTGGAAGCCCTCGGCCTCTCCGTCGTCGCCCGCCCGGAAGGCGCCTTCTACCTGTACTGCGACTGCTCGGCGGTCGCTGCCGACAGCTTTGCACTAGCCCGCGAACTGCTCGAAGACACCGGGGTCGCGGCAACGCCGGGGCTCGATTTCGGCGCCAACGCACCGGAGAAGTACATCCGTTTTGCCTACACCACCGACGTTGATCGCCTGGCCGAAGCGGTCGAGCGCCTACGCCGTCACTTCGTGCGCTAACGGGCGGACTTGGGAAGCGACGCCTCCTCGGCCCGCCCCGTCGCAGACGGAAGCTCGGGATAGTACAGCGCCGCTTCAGTCCCGCAGGAAATCCAGCACCATCGCATTGAATTTCCGGGCGTGTTCCCACTGCGCCCAATGGCCACACTTGTTGAAGACATGCAGTTCGGCGTTGGGCATGCCCCATAACAGACGCAGACCAATATCCATTGGCACGAAACGGTCGTCACGCCCCCAGATCACCAAGGTCGGCGCACTGATTTCCGACAAGCGGGGACCGTAATCGGTGAACTGCCGGGGATTGGCAGCCAGGCTCTTGACGAAATTATCGAGGTGCTCGCGCCGCTGCAGCATGTTGTCGAGGCGGGCCTGGAACAGTTCCTCGGTAAGGCTGCTGGCGTCATAGACGAAGACAGCCATCATTCTCTTGAGATTCTCGATGCTCGGATCGCGGTAGAGCGCCTGCAAGAGCTTGATCCCCTCGGTAGGCATCGGCACGAACTGGCTGGGGCCGCCCGTGCCGCCGCCCATCAGCACCAGCTTGCCGATGCGCGTCGGGTTGGCGAGTGCAAACGCGGTGACGCTGTGCGCCCCCATCGAGTTGCCGATCAAATGCGCTCGCTCGATCTTCAGCGCATCCATCAAGCCCTTGAGGGCGCGAGCGTTGAGTTCCGAGCGCGAACCGGTGCAAACCACCGGGTCGCTCTTGCTCCAGCCGGGACAGTCCATCAGGATGACGCGGTAGTCGGCATCGACCAAGGGCTCGATATTGCGATTGAAATTCGCCCAGCCGCTCGCCCCCGGCCCCGATCCGTGCAGCATGATGACGGTTTCGGCGCCGGCGCCAATCTCGTTGTAATGGAGTTGCAGGTCGAGCTCGCCTTCCTGGATGCGGATCAGGCGGCTGCATTCGGCTTCGGTCGGGAGTGTCATGGAAACGATCCTTTCTGTACGATCAATTTTTCGGGGTAGTTGCTAGCCGTCCGCCCAGCGGGGAGGGAAACGGGAAAGAGCAAGGCGGCTGCCGGCATGTTTGGCGGCATCTTCAATCCTGCCAAGGACGCGGTCCCAAGCCGAGCGGCGCCGGGGCGCAGGCGACAAGTTTGGAAAAAAACGCTTTGAAATCCGCCTTGCTGGCATCGCCAAGGTCATTGGCGGCCATTTCTTCCCTGAATTCGGCGTTGACCGCAGCCCAGTCTTCCGCCGTCAGATGACGGCGCACGAGCGGCAGAACAACTTCTTCTTCCAGTTGCATGTGGCTGCGATAGAAATCGGCGTATTGCTCGAAGGCCTGGGCAAACTCGGCAAAGCGCGCCGGATCGGCCACGTAGTCATCGACGGCATGCTGTAGCGCGGCAATGCGTTGGGGCGCGGCAAGATGCTGCTCCGCCAGTTTGTCGAGCGCCTCTTTCCCCTCTCCGCTACGCAGCGACAGGTAGTTGAAAAGCCTGTCCTCCTTGGGATGATGACGCTGCTCGGCATAGGCATCGAGGTAACGCACCATGGCCTGAAAGAGTTTCAGGTCGGGACTCAGACGACCGGCGGCAACTTCCTTCAGCATGAAGCGGATGGCGTGCAGAACCGCCGCCAGGGACTGATGCTCCTCGCCGATGATATGCAGGGCTTCCATGATTGTTCTCTCTTCGATCGTTCAAGTTGGGGATTCGCAGGACAACCTGTCCTGATGCTTGCTGGCGAGACCGAGATAGCTCTCGATCACCCGTGGGTCGTTCTTCAGCAATTCCGCCTCGCCTTCCATCTTGACCGCCCCGTTCTCCAGCACATAGGCATAATCGGCGACCTGCAGTGCGGCACGTGCGTTTTGTTCGACCAGCAGAATCGAGACCCCACGGCGACGCAACTCTCCGATGATGCGAAAGATTTCCCGCACGATCAGCGGCGCCAGGCCAAGACTGGGCTCGTCGAGCATCAGCAGCTTGGGCTTGGCCATCAACGCCCGGCCGACTGCCAGCATCTGGCGCTCGCCTCCCGACATCGTGCCGGCCGGTTGGAGGCGGCGCTCCTGAAGGCGAGGGAAAAGCGCGTACACCTCATCCATCGTCTGCAGGTGATCGCGATGGCCCATGCGATTGCGCTGGAAAGCGCCGAGCAGCAGGTTGTCCTCGATGCTCATCGTGGTGAACAGTTCACGCTTTTCCGGAACGAGCGTCATGCCGCGCACGACCATGCGCTCGACTTCCGGCTCGTGCTCGACCGAACCGTCGAACTCGACCGCACCGGTCGACGGCAGCAGACCCATGATCGCCGACAGCGTTGTCGTCTTACCGGCGCCATTGGGGCCAATCACGGTGACAATCTTGCCTTCGCCGACCGTGAGGTTGAGCTTGCTGACCGCCTCGACCTTGCCGTAGGCCACCGAAAGGCCCTTGACCTCCAGTACGTTCCCGCTCATCTCAAACCCCTCCCAGATAGGCTTCAAGCACCGCCGGATCTTTCTGAACCTCTTCCGGCAAGCCTTCGGCGATCTTTTCCCCGAATTCCATCACCACCACGCGGTCGACCAGGTTCATCACGAAATCCATGTCGTGCTCGACGATCAGTACGGCCATGCCTTCGCCGCGCAAACGCTTGAGCAATTCGGCAAGCGCCTGTTTTTCCTTGAGGCGTAAGCCGGCAGCAGGCTCATCGAGCAGCAGCAGGCAGGGATCGGAACACAGGGCACGAGCGATTTCGAGAATGCGCTGCTGGCCCAGCGCCAGACTGCCGGCTTCGACATGCATGAACTCACCTAGGCCGACACGCTCGACCTGGATTGCCGCTTCGCGCAGCAAACGCGCTTCCTCGGCTCGATCCAGGCGCCAGGCAGCCGAGAGCACGCCCTTGCTGCCGCGCCGATGGGCTCCGATGGCGACGTTTTCGAGCACGCTCATATTGGGCAGCAGACGCACATGCTGGAAGGTACGGCTCATGCCCAGCGCGGCGATTTCGCGCGAATCGTGGCCGGCAACCGACTGGCCGCGGAACAGCACGTCGCCGGAGGTCGGCGTGTCGACACCGGAAAGCTGATTGAACATGGTGCTCTTGCCCGCGCCGTTGGGGCCGATCAGCGCCAGGATTTCGCCAGCCTTCACGCGCAGACTCATGTTGTTGTTGGCGACCAAACCACCGAACTTGCGCGTGACGTTCTTCGCTTCGAGGATGATTTCGCCGTGCGGCGGCTGTTTCTTCCTGAGCAGCGGCTGCGCACCGGCATCGACGACCTTCGGCGTCGACTTCACCGGCACCAGGCGAGCAAGGAGCGGCCACAGGCCGGCCCGGGCGCGATGCAGGATGACGATCATCATCAAGCCGAAGACGATCACTTCGAAATGCCCAGCCGAACCGAAAAGTATGGGCAGCACATCCTGCAGCCACTGTTTGAGCACGGTAATCACGCCGGCGCCGACCAACGCCCCCCAGACCTGCCCGGCGCCACCGACGACGGCCATGAACAAGTACTCGATGCCTATATGCAGACCAAAGGGGGTTGGATTCACGAAGCGCTGCAGATGAGCGTACAGCCAGCCAGCTGCACAAGCGTGCAAGGCGGCAATGACGAAAATCACCATGCGCGCCCGTGAGGTATCGACCCCCATCGTCTCGGCCATCACGATGCCGCCCTTGAGCGCGCGGATGGCGCGGCCTTCGCGGGAATCGAGCAGGTTTCTGGTCGTGAACAAGGCCGCCAGGACGAAGGCCCAAACCAGGTAATAGAAATGTCGGTTATCGCTCAATGCAAAGCCGAAGATTTCGATCGCCGGCAAATTCGACAGGCCGGCATAGCCGCCGAGGAATGCCATGTTGCCGAACAGGAAGAACAGGCTGATACCCCAGGCCATGGTGCCGAGCGGCAGATAGTGGCCGGACAGCTTGAGCGTCACCGAGCCGAGGAGAACGGCAACCGTCGCCGTCAGTGCAAGGCCGAGCAGCAGCGCCATCCACGGAGATCCTGCGGCAAAAGCCAGCCACGCCGGCAACTCGGTCGCCGTCGTCAGCCAGGCTGTGGTGTAGGCGCCGATGCCGACAAAGGCTGCCTGACCGAAGGAAGTCAGACCACCGACGCCGGTCAGCAGTACCAGGCCGAGGGCCACCAGCGCCGACAGGCCGACATAGTTCAGCAGGGTCACGTAGAACTCGGGCAGCAGCAGTGGCGCTACGGCAAGCGCGGCAAGGAAGAGCGCAAGTACATGCCGGGGATCGAGACCGCTGTCGCGCTGCACGGCGGCCGGCAGATGACCGGTATCTTCTTCTTCGATGTGATGCGTACGCCAGGACAGCCAGACCAGCACCGGGATGATCAGCGTGAATACCAGCACATCCTTGTAGGCGCTGGCCCAGAAAGAGGAAAAGGATTCGAGCAGGCCGACGACGATGGCGCCGGCGGCAGCCAGAGGATAGCTGGCAAGGCCGCCGATGATCGCGGCGACAAAGCCCTTGAGGCCGATCAGGAAACCGGAGTCGTAATAGACGGTGGTCAGCGGCGCGACCAGCATGCCCGACAGTGCGCCGATCAGCGCCGCGACAAAGAAGGTCTGGCGCCCGGCAAGCGCCGGTGAAATACCCATCAGACGCGCCCCGTTGCGGTTGATCGCGGTCGCCAGCAAGGCTTTTCCCGAAAGGCTGTGCTTGAAATAGAGAAATAGTCCGACGATCAGCGCGAGCGCAGCGAACACCACGACCAGCGTATGACCGCCGATCATCAGTGCGCCGACTTCGATCTGCGCTTCGCTGAAAGGAAGTGTCCGCGAACCTTCCGGCCCGAAGATCAGGAGGCCGAAACCGACCATCAGCAAGTGCAACGCGACCGAAACGATCAGTAGAACCAGCACCGAGGCTTCGGCAATCGGCTGGAAGACGATGCGATAGAGCATCGGCCCCATCGGCACGACAATCGCCAGCGTGAGCGCGAACTTGAGCACAGCGGGCATTTCAGCCAGCGGCAACAACCAGACCAATGCGACAACCGCCGCCGGATAGGCCAGGTTCCAGAGGCCCGAGCGGAGTAGCGGTCGGCGACCGGAACGCGCCTGCACGACATCGGCAATGAAAGTCAGCACGCCAACCCCCAGTAGCAGCCAGACCGTGCCAGGCTTCTGGCCGGCTTCGAGCAGCGCCATGGTCAGCGCCCCCCAGGCCAGGAACTCCCCTTGGGGAATGAAGATAATTCGGGTCACGGTGAAAACCAGCACCAGCGCCAGCGCCAGAAGCGCGTAAATCGCGCCGTTGGTGATCCCGTCCTGCGCCAGCAGCGCAAAGATTGAGACATCCATCAAGAGACTCCTGTTACAACAGCCAAGCGCCGGCAGTCCGGCCCTTTGCGGTCAACTTGAAAAGGGCAATACCCCTCGTGCCTTGCCGCTTCGTACACTTGCCCGAAGCGGCAAGAAAGGCGGTGCAAGCCATCAAGCCGCCAGTCCCCGTTCTCGTGCCATGGTGATGGCGGTGTCTTCAATCATGTCTTCCTGGCCGCCGACCATGCCGCGCCGGCCCAGCTCGACCAGGATTTCGCGCGCCGGCACGCCGTACTTGGCCGAGGCGCGCTTGGCGAACAACAGGAAGGAGCCATAGACGCCGGCGTAACCCAGGGTCAGCGCGTCGCGGTCGATGCGGATCGGGAAATCCATGATCGGCACCACCAGGTCTTCGGCGACGTCGGTGATCCTGGCGACATCGACGCCGGTCTCGATCCCCATCAGGCTGCACACGGCGATCAGCACTTCCATCGGCGTGTTGCCGGCGCCGGCGCCCAGCCCGGCGGCCGCCGCGTCGATGCGGTTGGCGCCGACTTCGATCGCGGCGATGCTGTTGGCGACGCCCATCGCCAGGTTGTGGTGGCCGTGGAAACCGAGTTCGGTTTCCGGCTTCAGCGCCGCGCGCACCGCGCTCAGGCGGGCCTTGACGGTGTCCGGCAGCAGGTGGCCGGCGGAGTCGGTGACGTAGATGCAGTTGGCGCCGTAGGACTCCATCAGTTTCGCCTGCTTGACCAGGCCTTCCGGGCTGTTCATGTGGGCCATCATCAGGAAGCCGACGGTGTCCATCTCCAGCTTCCTGGCCATCGTGATGTGCTGCTCGGAGACGTCGGCCTCAGTGCAGTGGGTGGCGACGCGGATGGTGTTCACCCCGAGGTCGCGCGCCATCTTCAGGTGGTCGACGGTGCCGATGCCCGGCAGCAGCAGCGCCGAGACCTTGGCCTGCTTCATCTTGGGAATCACCGCGCCGAGGTATTCCTCGTCGGTGTGCGCCGGGAAGCCGTAATTGACCGACGAGCCGCCGAGGCCGTCACCGTGGGTGACTTCGATCAGCGGAATGCCGGCTTCGTCGAGTCCGCTGGCGATGCTGACCATCTGGTCGAGCGTCATCAGGTGGCGCTTGGGGTGCATGCCGTCACGCAGCGTCATGTCGTGGACGGTGATTTTCTTGCCCTGCAGTGTCATCTTGTTTCTCCTCAGGCAGCTTGGGTCGGCGCGAGCTTGAGCGTGCCCTTGATCATTTCTTCGGCGAACATCTCGGCGGTGCGCGCCCCGGCGGCGGTCATGATGTCCAGGTTGCCGGCGTAGGTCGGCAGGAAGTCGCCCAGGCCCTGCACTTCCAGATAGACGGAAACGCGGTTGCCGTCGAACACCGGGCCGTTGACCAGGCGGTAGCCCGGCACGTATTTCTGGACTTCCTTGATCATCGCGTGGATCGACTCGGTGATCTTGGCTTGGTCGGGCGCCGTTTCGGTCAGGCAATGCACGGTGTCGCGCATGATCAGCGGCGGCTCGGCCGGGTTGATGATGATGATCGCCTTGCCCTTCTTGGCCCCGCCGACCTTCTCGACGGCACCGGCGGTGGTACGGGTGAATTCGTCGATGTTCTTGCGCGTGCCGGGGCCGGCCGACTTGGACGAGACGGTGGCGACGATTTCGCCGTAGGCCACCGGCTGCACGCGGGACACCGCGGCAACCATCGGGATCGTCGCCTGGCCGCCGCAGGTGACCATGTTGACGTTCATCTCGCGCTTGCCGACGTGCTCGGCCAGGTTCACCGGCGGCACGCAGTAGGGACCGATGGCGGCCGGCGTCAGGTCGATCATCAGCACACCGAGTTCGTTGAGCTTGCGCGAGTTTTCGGCATGGACGTAGGCCGAGGTCGCGTCGAAGGCGATCTGGATGTTGTCTGCCAGCACATGCGGCAGCAGGCCGTCGACGCCGCCGGCGGTGACTTTCAGGCCCATCTCGGCGGCGCGCTTGAGACCTTCGGATTCGGGGTCGATACCGACCATCCAGGCCGGTTCGAGGAAGGGGCTGCGCTTCAGCTTGTAGAGCAGATCGGTGCCGATATTGCCGGGACCGATCAGCGCACATTTGATTTTTTGAGTCATGTCGTTTCTCTTGGGGGAAAGAAGCTTCTTTTCATTCGAACGCCGCGCTGACCGTGCCGAGGCCATCAATGCCAACATCGAAACGATCGCCGGCCTGGACGGAAACCATCGGCCCTAGCGCTCCGCTCAGGACGATGTCGCCAGCCAGCAAAGGCCGCCCGCAACGCACCATCATGTCGGCCAGCCAGACCGCCGCATTGAGCGGGCTGCCGAGACAGGCCCGGCCGTTGCCGCGTGAGACGACTTCTTCGCCGCGCCGCATTTCCATGGCACAGGCGGTAAGGTCGAGATCGCGCAGCCTGACCGGACGACCACCGAGGACGAACAGACCGCTGGAAGCGTTGTCCGCCACCGTGTCGACGAACTTGATGTTCCAGTTCTCGATACGGCTATCGACGATCTCGATGGCCGGCAAGGCGTACTCGGTGGCACTGATCAGGTCGGCATAGGTATGGCGCTCATGCGTCAGGTCACGCCCGATCACCAGGGCGACCTCCGCTTCGACCTTCGGCTGGATCAGCCGGCCAGTTGCGACGATCTCGCCGTCGCCAACCGCCATGTCAGCAAACAACATGCCGAAATCCGGCTGATCGACACCAAGCTGAGCCTGCACGGCCAACGAGGTCAGGCCGATCTTGCGCCCGACCAGGCGACGCCCTTCGCCCAGCCAGGCCAGGGTATTGGCTTCCTGGACGGCGTAGGCGCCCTCCTGATCAACCCGGGCCAGACGCTCGCGCAGCGGAGCGATGGCCCGGCCGCCGGCATGGGCGGCCTTGAGTAGCGCCGCCGCAGCTTGGGGGGTAAGCGGCTCGCCCATCACTTCACCAGTTTCCAGTGGTTGTTCTCGACCTTGATCAGGACGATGGCGGAAGCGTCGTAGCCAGCGTGGTCATTGGCGCCCATGGTGTAGACGCCGTTGGTGCCGACCAGCTTGTTGCTCTTTTCGATCCCGTCGCGCACCGCGGCGCGGAACTCCGGCGTGCCCGGCTTGGCCTTGCCCTTCAGTGCAGCCTGCAGGCCGTTCTGGGCGAGCAGCCAAGCGTCCCAGGTGGCGCCCGCGAAGGTCGAGCGGGAATCCGGACCATTCCTGGCTTCCAGATCCTTGACGAAGGCCACGGCATTCTTCTTGGTCGGGTAGTTGTCCGGTAGCTGCTCGGCAACCAGCACCGGGCCGACCGGGATCAGCGCACCTTCGACATGCTTGCCGCCGACGCGCAGGAATTCCTTGTTGGTCACGCCGTGCGACTGGTAAATCTTGCCCTTGAAACCGCGCTCGCGCAGCGTGATCTGCGGCATGGCGGCCGGCGTACCCGAGGCGCCGACGAAGACGACGTCCGGCCTGGCCGACATGACTTTCAGCACCTGCGCCTGGACGCTGGGATCGGCCCGGCCGTAGCGCTCGCTGGCGACGATCTTCAGCTTCCCTTCGGCCGCCTTGATCAGGGCCTTGTGCAGCAGTTCGCCCCAGGAATCCGAGAAACCAATGAAGCCGACTGTCTTGGCGCCGCCTTCCAGCATATCGGCGACAACCTTGTTGACCATCAGCTCGGCCGACGGCTCGCTGCGAAAGACGTAGCCGCGCTTGTCGCCCGTAACCTCGAGCGGGGCGACGGAAACCATCGGCGTCTTGTCGGCATTGGCCACGTCGGCCATCGCGTTGGCGGTGACGATCAGGTTCGGGCCAAGGATGACGTCGACCTTGTCTTCGGAGATCAGCTTGCGGACGTTCTTGGTGGCGTTGGTCGGATCGGTGCCGTCGTCGAGCAGAATGAAATTGACTTTCTCGCCGCCGAGCGTATTCGGGAACATGGCGACAGCCTTCTTGGTTTCCGCGCCCAACGCGGCCGCCGGACCAGTCAGCGAGGCGATGACACCGACGTTGACGTCGGCCACTGCGGGAACGCAGGCGATGGCGGCAACGACGGCAGCAATCAGCTTATTTGTTTTCATGGTAAGTCTCCTCTGGGTAATGGGGTCGAACGTCGGGGCGGTTACTGGGGAATGCGGCGAAAGGCACCGTTCAGGTAGATCAGCGCTTCGCCGTCGTTGCGTTCGCAGGTCGCCAGCACTTCGCACAGGAAAGCGTGGTGGGTGCTTTCGTCGAACACCTTGATCACGCGGCAATCGAAATTGGCCAGCGCGCCATCCAGCGACGGCGCGCCGGTCACCAGTTCGCGCCAAGCGCCGTACTGGAAACGGGCATCGCCATGCACCTCCTTGATCATGCCGGCGAAAACCTTGGCGACCTCCTCCTGTTCGCCGGCCAGTACGTTGACGCAGAGGGCGCCGCTGTTGAGGATGACCTCGCTGGCCATCACGTTCTTGTTCACGAAGACGACCAGACGGGGCGGATCGGCGGTTACCGAACAGACGGCCGTCGCGGTCAGGCCGGCCCGGGCATCGCCGTCCCTGGCAGTGATGACGGTGACTCCGACCGCGAAGTGGCGCATGCCGTAGAGATGGTCCTCGGCGCTGACGGTGGGCATCGCCGCCAGCCGGGTATTGGGTTTCCAGTCGAGTAGCTGGTTGATGTCCTGGCTCATGAGCACTCCTTACTGGTACTGCGCAGCCTGCGCCGGCTTGGCGCCGAACGGGTTCGGTTGCGGCAGCGGGTTGCCGAGCAGTTGGCCGCCGAGGAGGTCGCCGATGTTGTCCTGGTTCTGCGTGATGTGGTTCGCCCCCACCAGGATGTCGCGCATCTGGCGCTGCATCGGGCTGTTCATCCAGACGCCCCGGGTCGAGGTCTTCTTGAAGATCATGTGAGCGGCTTCGAAACAATCGCCCCCGGTAAATTGATTGGTCGCGAAATGACGCACGCGGACATCGAGCGGAACCAGTTGCCCGTTGGAGGCGTAGGACCAGGCTTCATCGGTATTCATCAGGACGCGGGCGGTGGCGCCGGCGATCTTGGCGTAAGCCTCGCCCAGACGCCCCTTGATGAACGGGTCGTTGACCGCGGCACCGACGGCCTGGTTGATGTTCTGGCGCGGCACCATGTGCTCGATGTACAAATCGGCCATGCCGCGGGCCATACCGATGATGACCGAGGATACGGCGGCGTAGAAGACGTAGAAGAACGGCATCTTGTACAGCTTCTCGACCCCGCCGTGCGACTGCTCGTCATAGGCGCCGATGACATGGCAGCGGTATTCCGGGACGAAAACGTCCTTGATGACCAGCTTTTTGGATCCAGTGCCGGCCAGACCGACAACGAACCAGTCATCGACGATTTCGTAATCGCTGCGTTGCACCCAGAAGGAGCGGAAGACCAGTTCGCCGTTTTCCTCGACGCGGCCGCCGACGAAGGCTCCGCCGGCAGCATGGTCGCAACCGCTGGAAGTCAGCCACTCGCCGTTCAGCTTGTAACCGCCCTCAACTTTGGCCACGGTGCCGAAGGGCGCATAGGACGAGGAGACGAGTTGGGTATTGTCTTCACCCCACAGTTCGTCGCCCACCTTGACCGGCAGCAGGCCCACTTCAAAGGGATGCACGCCGAGCACCATGACGTTCCAGGCGCTGGACGGACAGCCACGAGCCAGTTCGATCAGCACCTTGTTGAGCACATTGGGGGACATTTCGTAGCCGCCCCAGCGCTTGGGCTGCAGAATCCTGAAGAAACCCGCCTCCTTGAAGGCCTGGATGGTCTCGACGGGCACCATGCGGTTTCTTTCGCATTCTTCGGCGCGGGCGCGCAGCATCGGAATCATGTCGTGCGCACGTTGAACGATTTCGGCTTCGCTCGGAATGGTATGGGTAGTCATGTCTTACATCTCCTTGGGTAGGGGGCGTGATGCAGATTTTTCGGGAATGAATTCACTTCGGGCTGGCGCTCAAGACGCCGTAGCCAGCAATCCATTCGTTGATTGGACGGTAGTAATCGCGATGGGCGTTGTAGGGACCGATGGCGGCCAGAGCAGCGAAAGCCGCCACCCAGGTACGGATCTCATGCGTCGAACGGCCAGCCATGCGCGATATCTCGTCGATATCGAAGGCGTCGCACCGATCCAGCTGGCCGCGGACCAGCAGGTCCATGAAATCCTCGTCCCACTCGGGATTAAGCGGCGTCAGGTCGCACTCCGGGGTGCCGAAGATCATCCCGGTCGCCAGCGTCCTCGCCTGACGGGCGGCACGGAACTCCGGCGTCGGATTACGGCCGGCAATCAGGAAATTGGCGATGTCGTCGTTGGCGCCGGCCAGCAGAGGAACTGGAGGTTCGTGCGAAAGCCCGCCGGTGCCGAGGATCAGCACGCGTTTGTTCAGCTTGGCGACGAACTTGCCGACCGCGTCGCCGAGCTTGCGCACCCGGCGATAAGGCCCGAACGGCGGCGCCACCGAGTTGATGATGATGGGGATGACCGGGTAGCGCGTCAGCCCCCCCGTCAGTTCTTCAAGCGTTTGCGTGCAGCCGTGATCGACCTGCAGGCGGTGCGAGATGGCGATATCGACGTCGCTGTCGAGAATGTGGCGGGCAAGGTCGAGCGCCAGATCCTTGGGGATCGACAACGCCCCCAGCAGGGTCTTGTAGTCGCCGACCGATTCGGCTGCCGTGGCGATGACGAATGGCGGCATCAGGTCGTAGAACAGGCCGTTGTAATGGTCCGGCGCGAAGATGACGATCAGTTCCGGGTCGAAAGCCTCGACCTCGGCCTTGGCCTTGGCCAGCACGGCATCGACTTCGACTTCGACATCGGCGCCCGGGTCGTTCAGTCCGCGCAACGGTGTATGCGACAGACATTTAAGGTGAATGGTCATGCGTTATCCTTGATCGGTAAATTCGGGCAAGCCGCTCCCGCCGGAAGAGCGAAATCTTCCGCAGCGAAAGACGATTCTTGGATTCTTGAAAGGGAAGCCGCCGCTTCCAACAAGCGGGCCGAGGTTTAACCGTCGCCCGTCGACTCGATAGTCATGTTTGTCTCCATATGTTTTTGTTGATGGGGCGATTCTAGGGAGAGACAAGGGAGAACAAAAATTTATTTCCCAAATGTTCACAATATGCACAACATTGTTTTAAATATAGTTTTTATCGAACAAAGGGAATGCGATGCGACCGAACAGTGGAGCCAGCTATCGCGCCGTACAAGGCTTGAGCCGCGGGCTGTCGATCCTGCGGGCAATCAGCCAGTCGGCCAACGGCTGGGCGAACATCGCCGAACTGAGCGTTCGCACGGGACTACACCGAACTACCGTGCGCCGCATGCTGGAAACCCTGCAGGCCGAAGGCTATGTCCGGCGCAGCGCCTCCGACGACAGCTACCGCCTGAACCTGAAAGTTCGCCAGTTGAGCGACGGCTTCACCGATGACGAATGGATTTCCGAGATCGCCAATCCGATCCTTGGCGAATTGCTGCAGAAGGTCGTCTGGCCTTCCGACCTCAGCACGCTCGACGGCGACTGCATGCTGGTGCGGGAAACCACGCACCGCTTCAGTCCCCTCTCTTTCCATCGGGCGATGATCCGCCAACGCATGCCCCTCCTGTTCACTTCCGCCGGGCGAGCCTATCTGGCCTATTGCAGCGACGAGGAAAGGCGGCAGATTCTTCAGCTACTGGTAGCCGGCAACGACGAGCAGGCCGGCTTTGCGCGCAACCGGATACTGGTCGAACAGATGCTTGAAAAAGTGCGACGCCAAGGCTACGCAACGAACGAGGGAGAATGGGGGCAGCAATCGATGATCGCCGCCATCGCCGTCCCGGTTCGCCACAAGGCTCAGGTACTGGCATGCATCAACGTCGTCTTCCTGAAGAAAGCCGTACCCATCGCGGAAGCCACAGAACGATATCTGCCAGCGCTGAAAGCCGCGGTGGATAAGATCGAGTTGCTCCTGACCGACAAGGACGCCACCTCGGCCACCGAGGAATCAAACGCCTTGGCCGACTAGCCGCCGCTCGGACTTGATGGGTCGCAGCGACAAGAGTGGGAAACGAGGACGGGCTTCAAGCGAATAGAGGTTCCATCCGCGCCGAAGCACAAGGCATCAGGTCCGCTGCCAGGCTCGCCCGGCGGCCCTGATCGTACCTCGCGCGCCTACGCCGTCACTGCGGGCGGTAAGCCGAGGTCGGGGTAGCGGGCGGCGAGCGCCGCCCAGTCGAAATACGGCCCGGGATCGCTCTTGCGCCCGGGCGCGATGTCGCTGTGACCAGCAATGGCGGCGATCGGATAGCGCTGGCGCAAGGCGTCGATCAGGCGCCATAGCGCCGCATACTGGGCGTCGGTGAAGGCTTGCTCGTCGCAGCCCTCGAGTTCGATACCGACCGAGTAGTCGTTGCAGTTGTCGCGTCCGCACCAGGTTGAGCGGCCGGCATGCCAGGCGCGCCGGTCGCAGCCGACGAACTGGACGACGTGGCCGTCGCGGCGGACGTAGAAATGCGCCGAAACCTGCAGGTCGGCGATTTCTGCAAAATAGGGGTGGGCCGCGGGATCGAGCCGGTTGAGAAAGAAATCCTCGACCCAGTCGCCGCCGAACTCGCCGGGCGGCAGGCTGATGTTGTGCACGACCAGCAGCGAAACCTCGGCGCCGGCCGGACGCTCGCCGAAATTCGGCGACTCGCGGCGTGCGGCCGTGTCCAGCCAGCCATCGGCCAGCCAGTTCATTCGATGCCCAGCCGTTCCAGCCGGTAGCGCAGCGAACGGAAGGTGACGCCGAGCAGGCGCGCCGCCGCCGTCCGGTTGCCCTCAGTCTTCTGCAGCGCTTCGAGGATGGCCTGACGTTCGAGGCGGTTGAGGTAGTCGTCGAGCGTCTCGCTGCCGCGTCCCTGGAGATCGCTGCCGGCCCCCTCCTCGGGCTCAAGGTGGAGGTCGTCGGGCTCGATCAACTCGCCAGCGCAGAGCGCGGTCGCCCGTTCGAGGATGTTCTCCAGTTCGCGCACGTTGCCGGGGAAGGAGTAGAGCTGCAGCGCCTTGATCGCCGCCGGCGACAGCCGCGGATGCGCCTCGCCGCACAGCTTGTTGAGGATGCTGTCGACCAGCGGCGCAATGTCTTCCATGCGCTCGCGCAGGGGCGGCATGCGCAGTTCGATGACGTTCAGCCGGTAATAGAGATCCTGACGGAAGCTGCCCTGATCGACCCGCTCACGCAGATTGCGGTGGGTAGCGCAGATGATGCGCAGGTCGACCGGCTCTTCGGTGACGCAGCCGACCTTGCGCACGCGTTTTTCCTGGATCGCCCGCAGCAGCTTGACCTGCATCGCCAGCGGCAGGTCGGCGACCTCGTCGAGGAACAGCGTGCCGCCGCTGGCGGCCTGGAAGAAGCCGTCGCGGTCGCTGTCGGCGCCGGTGAAAGCGCCCTTGCGATAGCCGAAGAACTCGCTCTCCATCAGGTTCTCGGGGATCGCTCCGCAGTTGACCGGGACGAAGGGCCCGGCGCTGCGCGCGCTGCGGGCGTGGATCAGGCGCGCCGCCAGTTCCTTGCCGGAGCCGGACTCGCCGGAGATGTAGATCGGCGCCTGGCTGCGCGCCATTTTCTCGATCATCGCCCGCACCTGCTGCATGCTCGCCGACTCGCCGGTGAGCGCACGCAGCGCGTCGTTCTCGGCACCGTTGCCGGGCAGACGCAAGGCGGAACGGATCAGCGCCCGCAACTGTTCGAGGCCGACCGGCTTCGACAGGTAATCGAAGGCACCGGCCTTGAGCGCCGCGACGGCGTTCTCGGCGCTGCCCCAGGCGGTGATCACGGCAACCGGCAAACGCGGGTGGTTCTCGGCGATGTAGCGGACGATTTCCAGCCCCTCGCCGTCGGGCAGGCGCATGTCGGTCAGACACAACTGGAAATCGCCGGCCGCCAGCGCCGCCTTCGCCTCGCCGACCGACCCGGCGCACTCGGCCGCCAAGCCCATGCGGGCCAGGGTCAGGTCGATCAGTTCACGGATGTCGGCCTCGTCGTCGACGACGAGGACCCGGTTCAACTCGCCGCGCGGGCGTCGCTCGCTACGGGTAACGGACACGAATCACTCCTCCCGGAAACAATGAAATGGCCACCGCCGGCATCGGCCTTCAGGGTCAGCGCGCCGCCGTTGGCGACGCACAACTCGCGGGCGATGAACAGGCCGAGGCCGGTACCCAGGGTATGGGTGGTGAAAAAGGGTTCGAACACCTGGTCGCGCAATTCTGGCGGGACGCCGGGACCATCGTCGATGACGTGCAATTCTACCCAGCCCTGACCAGCTGCGGAAATCGCCTGAACCCGAACCGCCGCACTGCCGCGCGTCGAATGGCGCAGCGCGTTGCCGACCAGGTTCCACAGCACCTGGTGCAGGTGCGAACGATCGAAGCAGACCACCAGCCCGGCCGGCACATCGAGGGCGATGGTGGTCGGCGGCAGGTTTTCGTTGCTCAGCAGGTCTACCGCGAAATTGCCGAGGAATTCGCGCAGCGAGATCACCTCGACCTGCGGCTGCTTCTGCCGGCCGAGTTCGAGCACGTCGCTGACGATGCGGTCGAGGCGCGCCGTGTTGTCGCCGATGATGCGCAGCAGGCGCTCGTAGAGGTCGCCGCGCCGTTCCTCGCGCAGCAGTTCCGAGGCGTGGCTGATCGCCGACAGCGGGTTGCGGATTTCGTGCGCGATGCTCGCCGTCAGCCGGCCGAGCGCCGCCAGCTTGAGTTGCTTGGCCTGTTCCTTGATGCGGCCGACGTCCTCGATGAAGACCAGGACCTCACCGTCGGAACTGGCAGTCGATTCGAAACGCGCGCCCAGTTCGGCGTTGCCGACACCGGAAAGCAGCACGCTGTCGTTGCTGCTGCCGGCCAGCCAATGGGTCAGCGCCGCGCCCAGGGTCGGCGCGTGCACCGCCAGGTTGCCGCCGCTTGGCGGCAGACCAAGCAGGCGCACCGCCATCGGGTTGTGGCGGACAATCTCGCCGTCGCGGGTGACGATCAAGACGCCATCCTGCATCCGCTCGACGACGCGCTGGTTGATCCTGATCTGGTTGTTGAGGGCGATGCCACGCCGGCGGGCGAGGTCTTCGTTGACCATCACTCGCTGGCCGAGCAGACGGGCAAGAATTGCCGTCGCGAAATAACCGGCCGAGATGAAGCCGGCCTGGACCAGGCCGCTCTGCTCGAAATCGAGCAGAAAAACCCCCAGCGTCTGCGACACCAGCGCCGCCAAGGTCGCCAGCGCCGCGTACAGGAGAACCAGGCGCCCCTGGCCGACCAGACTGGCCGCCGCCAGAGAGATCAGCAGGATCAAGCCGAAGCCGCTGCTGACGCCGCCGGCGATCAGCATCAAGGCGGCGAGGACGACGATGTCGACGATGACCTGGAACGAAAGCTGGAAGTTGAAGTGTTGCTGCCAGAAGCGCGCCAGCGCCAGACCGCCGGCGGTACATACCAGATGCGCGCCGACCAGCGAGAAGGTGAGCAGCGAGGGCATCATGTTGAGGCGCAGGTTCCAGTCGCCGGGAAAAAGCAGCGCCAGCAGCGCCAGACTGCCGAGCAGCAGGCGATAGAGGACGAAATACTGGAAGGAGCGCCAGTTCGGCACCCAGGTGTCGTTCAGCCAGCCCTGCACCTCAGCCCCCGGCGCGCCGGGCGGCGTCGCGATGCGCCGCGTTGCAGTAGTGACGAGCACCGTCGGCCAGAGCGTCGCTTTCCGGCAGATGTACGCCGCAATGGGCGCAACGCACCATGCGCTCGACCGGCCGTGGCGTCTCCGATGGCGGCACGGCGCCATCCCGGCCCTTGCGCCAGTGCCACCAGAGAAGCGCGCCGAGCGCGAGCAGCAGCAGGTATTTCAGCATTTCACCCGGCCTGGCCGGGCTTTTCGACCCACTCGATGATCGCCTGCCATTGCTCGAGGTCGCGCTCGGCGCGCGAGCGCGGCAGGTCGAACAGGGTCAGCCCGGCGGCCGCGGCCTGGACATAGACCTGGGTGTCGCGCAGGTAGGCCAGCACCGGCAGCTCGAAGCTGGCGAAGAAACGCTCCAGTTCGGCGGCGGCGCGCGTCCGTCCATCGACCCGCATGCCGATCACGGCGACGTCGGCCTTGCCCTTGCGCACGGCCTTCTCGTCGAGCAGGGCTTCGAGGAAGTGGCGGGTGGCGCGCATGTCGAACAGCGAGGGCTGGACCGGCACGATCACCCGCGTCGACAGCTTCAGCACCTTGTCGAGCTGTTTGCCGTGCAGGCCGGCCGGGGTATCGAGGACGACGTGCGAGGTGCCCTTGGGCGGCCGCGCGATGCGATCGGGACCGATTTCCCAGGTTTCGATCGTCGGCAATGCGAACGGGCGCGTCGCCAGCCATTCGCGCGCCGACTGCTGGCGGTCGATGTCGCCGAGCATCACATCATGGCCGCGACTGGCGAAATAGCCGGCCAGGTTGGTGGCCAGCGTGCTCTTGCCGGAACCGCCCTTGGGATTGGCGACGAGGAAGCCTTTCATTCCCTTTCCTTCTTGTCGAGGATGCTGCGCACCAGGTTGACGTGCTCGCGCAGCGTATAGACCAGATCGGTGAAACCGAGCGGCACATGCAGTTCGGCCGCCTCTTCGTCGAGCGCGTCGAGCCGCTGCCGGTATTCCGCCAGACGCGCCGGGTCGTAATGGTTCTTCAGGTCGTCCTCGAGGAACTTCAGCTCGCCGTAGCAACGGAAGACCTTGGATTTCACCCGCCAGCTATAGAGCGCCGGCGCCACCCGCAACAGCGGGATGAGCAGAGCGATCACCGGCACCAGCAGGACGATCAGCCGGTCGACCAGAACGGCCAGCCAGAAAGGCAGGTAGCGCTGCAGGAAGGGCGGACCGGACTTGAAGAAACGCTCGGCCTCCGACGACAGCGGCAGCATGCCGTCCATGTACGAGGGAAACTCGTTGGCCGTCTGGAAGAAACCCGGCTTGCCGTGGATCTGCCGCGCCGCCTGCAGCAGCAGGTTCTGCAGTGCCGGATGCAGGTCGTCGCGCACCACCAGGCTGGCGGTCGGCGCCAGCACCCGGGTGTCGGCGGGCGGGATGTCGAGGACCAGATCGGCCACCCCCTGCGGCATGGTGAGCCGGGTCAGGAAGGGATAACGCCGCTCGTAGGCGAAGGACTGGGAAAAATTCATCAGCTTGATGCCGGGCGAACGCAACAGCACCTGGACCACCGGCGCATGCTCGGCGGCGATGATGAAGGCGGCGTCAATGCGCCCCTGCTGCAGCTCCTCGGCGGCATCCAGCCCGGAAATCGGCAGCGTGTTCTGGCGAAAATCGACATCGTTGTCCTCCAGCAGGCGCTGCGCCAGTTGCCGGATGCCGGAGCCTTCCTGGCCGATGGCGATGCGCTTGCCGCGCAACTCGCTCAGGCGCTCGATCGTCTCACCCTGATAGAAGACCCAGACCGGCTCGTAGAACATGCTGCCCAACGACAGCAGCCCCCAGTTTTCCGGCTCCTCGTCGATCCGGCTCTCGTCTACCGGCTCGATGACGCCGCCCTGGACGAAGCCGATCTGCGCTTCGCCGCTCCTGAGCCTTTCAAGGTTCTGCACCGAGCCCTCGGAGGTCCGCACCTCCAGCGTGATCCCGGAGCGCGCCAGGATCGCCGCGTAGCGCTTGGCAAACTGGTAGTAGGCGCCGCTCTCGCCGCCGCTGGTCATCACCACGTGGCGCGGCGGCGCCGGCTCGACGAACTGGAAGGCGACGACGAAACCGATGCCGGCGATCAAAAAGATCCACCAGGCTGTCGCGAACAGGTCGCGCAGCGAGATAAGTCCAGCCTTGATTTTCGCCATCATGCGTGCTCGGGAAAACCCTGTCGTCGTCGAGACTGCGAGGGTAACACCAGCAGCGCTTGCGATCTAGCGCGCGGCCGGCACGGACACCGTCATACCGGCGTCAGCTTGGCGTACTCCAGCGCCAGCCATTTCATGCCGGCGCCGCCGCCGAAGTTGACCTGGACCCGCGCGTCGGCACCGCGCCCTTCGGTGGCGACGATGACGCCGAAACCGAACTTGGCATGCTCGACGTTCTGCCCGATGCGCAGGCCGCCAGCGACCGGCTCGCTGCTGGCGGCGGCGTAGCCGCCCCAGGTCGGCGCCGGGGCCGCGGCCTTCTTGTTGAGCTTGAGCAGCAGCTCCTCCGGAATCTCGTCGAAAAAGGACGAGGCCGTGCAATAGCGCGTCTGCCCGTGCAGCATCCGCGTCTGCGCGCACGAGAGATAAAGCCGCTGGCGGGCACGCGTGACCGCGACGTACATCAGCCGGCGCTCTTCCTCCAGGCCGTCGCGCCCCTCGCTGACCGCGTTCTCGTGCGGGAACAGGCCCTGCTCGAGGCCGCTGATAAAGACGACGTCGAACTCCAGCCCCTTGGCCGCGTGCACCGACATCAGCTGGACCGCTTCCTGGCCCTCACCGGCCTGGTGCTCGCCGGATTCGAGCGAGGCGTGGGCGAGGAAGGAAGCGAGCGCCCCGCCCTCGCCGACCGCCCCTTCGTCATCGACGAAGCTGGCGGCGGCGTTGATCAGTTCGTCGAGGTTCTCCAGGCGCTCCTGGCCTTCCTTCTCCAGCCGGTAATGCTGGGCCAGACCGGACTTCTCGACGACATGCTCGATGATCTCGGGCAGCGGCAGCTTCTCGGTCTCCTGGCGCAGCGTCTCGACCAGCCGGATGAAGGCGCCGACGCTCTGGCCAGCCTTGCCGGTCAGCGAAGCGGCGGCGTTATAGAGGCTGGAATTCATCTGGTGCGCGGCGGCCTGCAGGTTTTCCAGCGAGCGGGCGCCGATGCCGCGGGTCGGGAAGTTCACGACGCGCAGGAAGGCGGTGTCGTCGTCCGGATTGCCCAGCAGGCGCAGGTAGGCGAGCGCGTGCTTGACTTCCTGGCGCTCGAAGAAGCGCAGGCCGCCATAGACCTTGTAGGGCACGCCCTTGGTGAACAGCTCGTGTTCGAGCACGCGCGACTGGGCGTTCGAACGGTAGAGGATGGCGCATTGCGTCGCCGGCACGCCGTCGCGCACCAGTTCGCGGATTTCGTCGACGATGAAGCGCGCCTCGTCGATGTCCGAATAGGCTTCGAAGGCGCGGATCGGCTCGCCGTCGCCGGCGTCGGTCCACAGGTTCTTGCCGAGGCGCTCGCGGTTGTACTTGATGATCGCGTTGGCAGCGGCCAGGATGTTGCCGTGCGAGCGGTAGTTCTGCTCGAGACGGATGATGTTGTCGGCGCAGTAGTCGCGTTCGAAGTCGCGCATGTTGCCGACCTCGGCGCCACGAAAGCGGTAGATCGACTGATCGTCGTCGCCGACCGCGAAGAGCTTGGCGCCACCGCCAGCGAGCAATTGCAGCCAGGCGTATTGCAGCTTGTTGGTATCCTGGAACTCATCGACCAGGATGTGCCGGAAACGCTGCTGGTAATGCGTGCGCAGCGGCTCGTTGCGCTGCAGCAGCTCGTGGCAGCGCAACAGCAGCTCGGCGAAATCGCAGACGCCCTCGCGGTTGCACTGGGCCTCATACTCGGCATAAATCTCGACGCGCTTCTGCGTGTAGTGGTCGTACACCTCGGCCTGACCGGCACGCACGCCCTGCTCCTTGTGCGCGTTGATGAAATGGCACAGCTCGCGCGGCGGGTACTTCTCGTCGTCGATGTTGAGGTTCTTCAGGAGGCGCTTGACCATCGCCAACTGGTCGGCCGAATCGAGGATCTGGAAAGTCTGCGGCAGACCCGCCTCGCGGTAGTGCGCGCGCAACAGCCGGTTGCACAGGCCGTGGAAGGTGCCGATCCACATCCCGCGCACGTTGATCGGCACCAGCGCCGACAGGCGCGCAGTCATTTCCTTGGCCGCCTTGTTGGTGAAGGTCACCGCCATCACGCCGTGCGGCCCGACCTGACCAGTCGAGATCAGCCAGGCGATGCGCGTCGTCAGCACCCGCGTCTTGCCACTGCCGGCGCCGGCCAGGATCAGCGCATGCACCGGCGGCAGCGTCACGGCCTGCAGTTGAGGAGGATTGAGGTTGGCGAGCAGGTCGGACATGGCGGCAGGGGATTACGGAGAGGGGCGGACAGTGTACAATGCCGGCCGCGCTTTGTTGGGCAAGTGGTCAAACCACTTTGTTGCAATTGTGCAACGCAACAACACAAACCGACAATTTGTTACACGCCAGCCGGGGTGCCAAAAGTATACTGGCAACAAATATATTGCAGTGCACAAAACTATTTGCCCACGAGGCAGTCGAATGGAATGGGGTCACCACCGTGACCGACAAGGAGCAGCAAATGAACAACATGCAATCACCGAAAATCCTCCCCTGGATCGCCAAGCGCGCCGGCATCAGTGAAGAACTGGCGCTCAAGCTGTGGCGTCGCGCCGTCGGCGAAGCCGAAACCCTGACCGGCCAATCGTCCGGCGCCGAGTTCTCCGGCCTGGCCATCGAGCGCTTCCTGGCCATCGTCGAAGACGAAGCCGACACCCAGTCCGCCGCCAAGCTGTCGCCGGCCCCGCAACTGAGCTGGCTCTGGCGTCACCAGACCCGGATGTCGCTGCTGTCGCTGATGGCCGCGCAGAATACCTACCAGTTCTGGCAGAACACCTGGAACGACATGGTCGGCCAAAAAAAAGCCGCCTGACCGGACGTCGCTGACGTTCGGCCCGTTGCGCCGCGAGCCGGCGGCGTGACGGGGAACCGCCCGGCACGTCACGCCCTGCGCGCGCGGGAAATGCTGAAAACCGGCGCCGATACCGGGGCGCGCAACCGCTATAATTCGCGGTTTGATCGACGCTCATTCAGCTCACACGCCCATGCAGGAAAAATACACCCCGGCCGACCTCGAACGCGCCGCCCAGCAACACTGGGATGAAACCGGCGCCGCCCGCGCCGTCGAAGACGCCAGCAAACCCAAGTACTACTGCCTGTCGATGTTCCCGTATACGTCCGGGAAACTGCAAATGGGCCACGTGCGCAACTACACGATCGGCGACGTGCTGACCCGCTTCCACAAGATGCAGGGCTACAACGTGCTGCAACCGATGGGCTGGGACGCCTTCGGCATGCCGGCGGAAAACGCGGCCATGCAGAACAACGTCGCGCCGGCCGGGTGGACCTACTCCAACATCGATTACATGCGTTCGCAGCTCAAGTCGCTCGGCTTCGCCATCGACTGGCAGCGCGAATTCGCCACCTGCACGCCCGAGTACTACCGCTGGGAACAATGGCTGTTCACCCGCCTCTACGAAAAGGGCCTGGTGTACAAGAAGCTCGGCACCGTGAACTGGGACCCGGTCGACCACACCGTGCTCGCCAACGAACAGGTCATCGACGGCAAGGGCTGGCGCTCCGGCGCCGTCGTCGAAAAGCGCGAGATCCCCATGCACTACATGAAGATCACCGCCTACGCCGAGGAACTGCTCGCCGAGCTCGACAACCTGCCGGGCTGGCCGGAACAGGTGCGCCTGATGCAGAAGAACTGGATCGGCAAGAGCACCGGCGTCCGCTTCGCCTTCCCGCTGGCGGATAACGCCGACGAAAAGCTGTGGGTGTTCACTACCCGCGCCGACACCATCATGGGCGTCACCTTCGTTGCCGTCGCCGCCGAGCACCCGCTGGCCAGCCGCGCCGCCGCCAACAACCCGGAACTGGCTGCCTTCATCGAGGAATGCAAGCAGGGCGGCGTCGCCGAGGCCGATCTGGCAACCATGGAAAAGAAGGGGATGCCGACCGGCATCTACGTCAGCCATCCGCTGACCGGCGACCAAGTCGAAGTCTGGGTCGGCAACTACGTGCTGATGAGCTATGGCGACGGCGCCGTGATGGCCGTACCGGCGCACGACGAGCGCGATTTCGCGTTTGCGCTGAAATACAACTTGCCGATCAAGCAGGTCGTCGCCGTCGACGGAGAAAGCTTCAGCAACCAGCAATGGGCCGAGTGGTACGCCGACAAGGTCAAGGGCAAGCTGGTCAATTCCGGCAAATACGACGGCCTCGGCTACGAAGCCGCGGTCGACGCCATCGCCACCGACCTCGCAGCCAAGGATCTCGGCGACAAGAAAGTCCAGTTCCGCCTGCGCGACTGGGGTATTTCCCGCCAGCGCTACTGGGGCTGCCCGATCCCGATCATCCACTGCGCTAGCTGCGGCGACGTGCCGGTGCCCGACGAGCAGTTGCCGGTCGTGCTGCCCGAGAACGTCGAGATCACCGGCGCCGGTTCGCCGCTGGCCAAGATGCCCGAATTCTACGAGTGCCAGTGTCCGAAGTGCGGCGGTGCTGCCCGCCGCGAAACCGACACCATGGACACCTTCTTCGAGTCGTCCTGGTACTTCCTGCGCTACGCCTGCCCGGACAACGCCACGGCCATGGTCGACGAGCGCGTCGCCTACTGGTGCAAGGGCGGCATCGACCAGTACATCGGCGGCATCGAGCACGCCATCCTGCACTTGCTGTACTCGCGCTTCTTCACCAAGCTGATGCGCGATGTCGGCCTGATCGGCGACTTGGGCGAGCCCTTCGCCAACCTGCTGACCCAGGGCATGGTCGTCGCGCCGACCTTCTACCGTGAACTCGACGGCGGCAAGAAGCAGTGGATCAACCCGGCCGACGTGGACGTCGTCACCGACGAGCGCGGCCGCCCGACCGGCGCCACGCTGAAGGCCGACGGCCTGCCGGTGGTGATCGGAGGCACCGAGAAGATGTCGAAGTCGAAGAACAATGGCGTCGACCCGCAAGCGCTGATCGACCAGTACGGCGCCGACACGGCGCGCCTGTTCATCATGTTCGCCTCGCCGCCGGATCAGTCGCTGGAATGGTCGGATGCCGGCGTCGAAGGCGCCTACCGCTTCCTGCGCCGTTTGTGGAAAACGACTTACGAGCACGTGCAAATCGGCCTCGTCGCCGCCTGCACCGGCAACGACGGCCTCTCTTCCGCGCAGGCCGACCTGCGGCGCAAGCTGCACCAGACCATGGGCAAGGTCGCCGACGACTACGGCCGGCGCAAGCAGTTCAACACCGCCATCGCCGCCGTCATGGAGTTGCTCAACGCCTACGACAAGTGCGATCTCGCCGACGCCGCCGGCCGCGCGCTCGCCCAGGAAGTCCTGGAAAGCGTCGTGCTGCTGCTCTTCCCCATCGTCCCGCACATCGGCCAGGCGCTCTACGCCGAACTGAAGCCGGGTGCCGACGCCGGCCTTGCCGCTTTCCCGAAGGCCGACCCGGCGGCGCTGAAGCAGGACGAGATCGAGCTGATGGTGCAGGTCAACGGCAAGCTGCGCGGTTCGATCCGCGTCGCCGCCACAGCCGACAAGGCGAGCATCGAAGCCGCCGCGCTGGCTTGCGAGGGCGCCGTCAAATTCATGGAAGGCAAGCCGGCGAAGAAGGTCATCGTCGTCCCCGGCCGCCTGGTCAACATCGTCGCTTGAGGAAAACGCCATGCGCCTGCTGCGCCCGCTGTTCGCCCTGATCCTCGTCGCCGCCCTCGCCGGCTGCGGCTTCCATCTGCGCGGCGCGGGCGGCAACACGCTGCCCTACAAGACGATGGCCATCGCGCTGCCGGAAACCGCCGATGTCCGGATCTGGCTCGAACGCCACATCCGCGGTAGCGGCACCGAAATCGTCGCCGATCCGAAAGCGGCGGAGGCGGTCTTCCAGCAACTTGAGGACAACCGCCAGAAAACCATCCTCAGCGTCAACGCCCAGGGCCGGGTGCGTGAATACCGCCTGCAGCTGACCTACCGTTTCCGGCTGGTCAACGCCAAGGGCGACGAGATCGTCGCTCCGAACGAACTCAGCCTGAGCCGCGATTTCAGTTTTGACGACTCGCAGGTGCTCGCCAAGGATGTCGAAGAACGCCTGCTCTGGCGCGACATGAGCAGCGATCTGGTGAACCAGATCATGCGCCGCCTGAGCATCGTCAAGCCCAGGGACCCGAGCCGGGAAACCGACTGATGCTGCTCAAGGCCGAACAACTGGCCGCCCATCTCGAACGCGAACTGCGCCCGCTCTACGTCCTCTACGGCGACGAGCCGCTGCTCGTGCTGGAAGCCGCCGACGCCATCCGCGCCCGGGCGCGCGGCGCCGGTTACAGCGAGCGAGAGGTACTGACCGTCCTGCCGCATTTCGACTGGGGCCAGTTACTCGCTGCCGGCGGCAACCTCTCGCTGTTCGGCGACAAGAAACTGATCGACCTGCGCATCCCCACCGGCAAGCCGGGCAAGGAAGGCGGCGCCGCGCTGCAGCAGTGGTGCCAGCACCTGTCGCCCGACAACCTGCTGCTGGCCACCCTGCCCGAACTCGACTGGCGCGAGGAGAAGGCAGCCTGGTTCACGACGCTCGCCAACGCCGGCGTCGCCGTCAAGCTCAACGCCCCGCCGCTCGCCGAACTGCCCGGCTGGATCGCCGGCCGGCTGCGCCGGCAGCAGCAGAGCGCCGATCCGGAAAGCCTGAAGTTCATCGCCGAACGCGTCGAGGGCAACCTGCTTGCCGCGCACCAGGAAATCCAGAAACTGGCCCTGCTTTACCCGGCCGGCAAGCTGAGTGATGCACAGATCCGCGACGCCGTGCTCAACGTCGCCCGCTACGACATCGACGGCCTGCGTGAAGCCCTGCTCGCCGGCGATGTCGGCCGTCTGGCCCGCACCCTCGACGGCCTGATGCAGGAGGGCGAGGCGCCGCCACTGGTGCTCTGGGCGATGAGCGAGGAAATCCGCAGCCTGACGGCGATCCGCGCCGGCCTCGACAGCGGCCGCCCGGTCGACCAATTGCTCAAGGAAGCCAAGGTCTGGGGAGCGCGCCAGAACGCCGTCAGGCGGGCCGTGCAACGCCTGGACAGCGGCGCGCTCGAGGCGGCGCTGCGGCACGCCGGCCGCATCGACGCGCTGATCAAGGGTATCGGCCAGGGCAACCTGTGGGAGGAATGCCTGCGCCTGGGCCTGCGCATCTGCGGCCAGGGTAAGCTCGACGCAAGGATTCCCGGTTAAGCTTCCACGAAACCACATGTTTCGGGGGAATTCCATGCCACACGCCGCCCATGGCGCCATCGCGCTCGCCCTGCTCCTGGCGGGCAGCGCGGCCCAGGCCGACGACAACGTGTTGCCACTGCTGCCGCTGTCGCTCGACGAACTGCTGGCAACCCCGGTCACCACCGCCTCACGCCACGCCGAAGCACGTGAACGGACGCCCGCCCACATCATCGTCATCACCCGCGAGCAGATGCGCGACCGCCGCTACAAGAACCTCGCCGACCTGCTCGAGGATCTGCCCGGCGTAGACTTCCAGCGCGGCACGCGGTCAACGCAGTTCAACCATTTCGTCTTCCAGGGCAACGTCAGCAACAACAAGCTCTTGATCCTGCTCGACGGCGTCCGCATCGATCACCCGGCCGGCGGCAAGATTCCGGTCGCCGAGAATTTCTCGCTCTACTTCGCGCGTCAGGTCGAAATCCTCTATGGCCCCGCTGCCGCCCTCTACGGCGCCGATGCCGTCGCCGGCGTCATCAACATCATCACCGACCGCGGCGGCGAAGCCGGCAGCAAGATCTCCGCCGGCGCCGGCAGCTATGGCTCGCTCGAGGGCAATTTCCTGGCCAGCGGGCGCTTCGGCGAAGGCATCGGCCTGACCGCCGGCGCCCACTACCAGAAAAGCGACCGCGCCCCGCTCGACGAGTACTACCGCAAGGATTTCCCGAAAGTGGCGGCCGGCACCAAGACTGCCGCCGAGCGCGAGGATTACGTCGGCGACATCGGCAGTCGCAGTTTCTATGCCCGCCTCGATGTCGGTGAGCGCCTGACCGTCGGCTACTACCAGAACCGCTTCCGCAGCCTGAGCAGCACCGGCGACCGCTCCAGCGCCGTCTACTTCCTCGATGACGCCTACTGGGACACCACCATCGAAACCTGGCAGGCGCGCTACAAGTTCGAGCTGTCGCCGACCCTGAGCAGCGAAACCCTGATCGACCACTCACGCTACGAAGTCGATCCGCAAAGCCGCTACATCAACACCTTCACCAACTTCGAGGATCACGGCTACGACTACGCCTACGGCCGTCGCACCGGCATCGAGCAGAACCTCGCCTGGCGCCCGAACGACCGCCACACCGTCCTCGCCGGTCTCGGTTACCGCGACTACCGGGCGATCGAGACGCCCGACCTGCCGCATCCCTACGACACCTCGAAGTCGCCCGGCAATCAGGGCATGAGCTATCCCAACACCAGTCTGCCGCTGCAGGTCTACGAGGCCAACTACCGCGCCTGGTCGGGCTACCTGCAGTGGCAGGCGCAATGGAACCCGCGCTTCTCGACGGTCGCCGGCTTGCGCCACGACTGGTATTCGACCTACGGCAACACCACCAATCCGCGCCTCGGCGCCGTCTGGCAGGCGCTACCCGGGCATTTCCTGAAACTCGCCTATGGCGAGGCCTTCCGCGCGCCATCGCCGGAAGAGAGCTATAGCGCCTTCGGCAGCTTCAACAACGCCGGCAACCCGATCGGCACTTTCCGCGCCCCCAACGCCAACCTGCTCCCGGAAAAATCGAAGACCTGGTCGCTGACCTGGGACTGGCGGCCGACCCGGCGCTTCAACCTGGTCGCCAATGCCTACCTGACCGAGGTCGACAACGTCATCCTGACCCGCCGCAACGACGTGCCGATCCAGTACATTCCCGGCGTCGTCCTCAGCGCCACGGAATCGAAGCAGAACAGCGGCAGCGACCGTTACAGCGGCTTCGACCTGATGCCGCAATGGCAGGTCCATCTGGGCGGCGCCTGGAGCGCCGACGCCTGGGGCAGCTACAGCTACGTCGACGGCCACTTCCGCGAAACCGACGACGGCCCCAGCCTGAAGCAGATCAACATTGCCCAGCACAAGCTCAAGCTCGGCGTCACCCTGCGCTACCAGGACTGGCTGACGATCACGCCGCGCCTGCAATGGATCGGCGAGACGACGACCGGCGCGATCAACCGGCCGACCAACGACCGGGTGCGCAAGACCGACGCCTATACGGTGGCCAGCCTGCACCTCGGCATCCACAAGCTGGCCGACGACCGCCTGTCGCTCTATCTGGACATCTACAACCTCTTCGACAAGCGTTACTACGCCGCCCACACCTCGTCGTCGAGCGCCGTCATGCAGGCCGTGCCGCAGCAACCACGAACCGTGATGGCAACGGTCGAATACCGCTTCTGAGCCCGGCGTGCCGCGCTTCCCGCACCTTCGCCCCGCCCCCCACCGTCGCTGCTGGGCGCTACTGCTTGCGCTGTGCTGCGCCGCCGCCATGGCGCAGCAGCCGGTCTCCGAATACGGGATGAAGGCAGTGCTGTTTTTCCGTCTGTCGCAATTCGTCTACTGGCCCGGCCAGAACGGCGCGCCCAAGCCGACCGTGTTCTGCGTCGCCGGTGACGACAATCCGTTCGGCGACGCGCTCGCCCAGATCGACAAGGGCAACCCGACGGTCGAGATGCGTACCACCAGCGGCGACCTCGCCGGCTGCCACCTGCTCTTCATTCCCCGCGCCGAGGCGGCGGCCCTGCCGGTCTGGCTGGCGCGCACCGCCAACCGGCCGCTGCTGACGGTTTCCGACATCGCCGGCTTTGCCCGCGGCGGCGGCATGGTCGAACTGCCGCTCGAAGGCAGCCGCATCGGCATCGTCGTCAACCGGCGCGCCGCCCTCGCCCGCGGCTTTGAATTCAACGCCCAGTTGCTGCGCCTGGCGCGGGTGGTCGAACCATGAGCCGGTCGCCCCTGAATCGCCTGCTGCCGGCGCCGACCATCCGCAACAAGCTGGTTGCGCTGTCCTTCGCCTTCCTGCTGTTCGCCGTCGGCCTCGTCTTCCTCCTCGTCTTCACCCAGCAGCGCCAGCAACTGCAGGCGCAATGGAACGATTCGATGACCGCGCAAGCCCGCCTGCTGGCCAGCAACCTGCAGGCGGCGGTCGCTTTCGCCGACGACCGGGAGGCCAGCCGCCTGCTCGACTCGCTGGCGGTCAATCCGACGGTGCTTGCCGCCCGCCTGGTCCTCGCCGACGGCAAACAGCTCGGCGCTTACCGGGCGGCCAACCGCAGCATCCCGGCCTTCCCGGAAAACGCCGGCGGCTCCCGCTTCCTCGACGACGTCCTGGTCGTGCGCACACCGATCCTCCTTGACGAAGAGCAACCGGCGGCGGCCCACGTCGAACTGCTGGTTTCACTGGAGCAGTACCACCTGACGCTGCAACGGACGATCCGCGAAACCTCGCTGGCGCTCTGCGTCGCCCTGGTGCTGGCGCTGGCGCTGACCCGCTTCGTCGTCGGTCGCCTGATGGCACCGCTGGAAAAACTCGACCGCCTGGCCAACCGCATTTCGCAGGATGCCCTGCTCGACGAACGCATCGCCACCCGGCGCAACGACGAGATCGGCAGCCTTGGTCAGAGCTTCGACCGCATGCTCGACTCGCTGCAGGCGCGCGACCGGGAACTGGCGCGTTACCGCGAATCGTTGGAAAGCATGGTGTCGCAGCGCACCGCCGAACTGCAGCATGCGATCGCCGAAGCCCGCGACGCCAACCGTGCCAAGTCGGACTTCCTCGCCCGCATGAGCCACGAGATCCGCACCCCGATGAACGCCATCATCGGCCTCGGCCACATGCTCAGCGAAACGCCGCTGGCGCGCGAGCAGCGGGAATTCCTCGAGCAGATCGTGCAGTCTTCGGAAGCCCTGCTCGGCATCATCAACGACATCCTCGACTACTCGAAGATCGAAGCCGGCAGCCTGACGCTCGAGCGGCAACCCCTGGAAATCGCCGGCGTCTTCCACTCGGTCGCCGCGCTGTTTGCCCTCAAGGCGCGCGACAAGGGACTGACGCTGCAATTCAGCGGTGCCGAAGCGATTCCCGAACGCCTGCTCGGCGACGCCCTGCGCCTGAGCCAGATCCTGATCAACCTGGTCGGCAACGCCATCAAGTTCACCGAACGTGGCAGCATCCGGGTCGGCGTACGCCGGCTGGCCGGCAGCACCGAGAGGGTGCGCCTGGAATTCACGGTCGCCGACAGCGGCATGGGGATCGAGCGCGAGCAACTCGAACGCCTGTTCTCGCCCTTCACCCAGGCCGACAGCAGCATCACCCGGCGCTTTGGCGGCACCGGGCTGGGCCTGTCGATCTGCCGCCAGCTGGTCACCCTGATGGACGGCGAAATCGATGTCGCCAGCACCCCGGGCCAGGGTAGCGTGTTCCGCTTCACTGCCAGCCTGGAAACCGCTCCCGCCAGCCCACCCGCGCCGGCCCCGGCCGGCCCGCGCGTCACGCCGCGCTGGCAGGGCGAGAAAATCCTGCTGGTCGAGGACATTCCGCTCAATCGCAAGATCGCCATCGCCCTGCTGCAGAAGGTCGGCCTCCAGGTCGACATCGCCGGCGACGGCCAGCAGGCGCTCGACGCCCTGGCACGCGAGGATTACCGCCTGGTCTTGATGGACATCCAGATGCCGGTGATGGACGGCCTCACCGCGACCCGCCTGATCCGCGCCGATCCCCGCCTGCGCGACCTGCCGGTACTGGCGATGACCGCTCACGCGACGCGCGAGGACAGCGAGCAGTCGCGCGCTGCCGGGATCAACGCCCATCTCACCAAACCGATCATCCCCGCCGTGCTGTACGAGGCGATCGCCCGCTGGCTGCCCCCCTCGGGGAGCGCCGAGGCAGCGACCGAAACGGGCGGCGCGGGGCCGGCGCTGCCGGCCATCCCCGGCATCGACACGGCGCAGGGGCTGGCCCTGCACCTGCAGCGCAACGACTTCTACCTGAAGTCGCTGCACGCCTTCCGCCAGGATTTCGCCGATTTCGACCAGCAGATCGATGCCGCGCTGCAGGCCGGCGACCAGGCGAGTGCGCGGCGCCTGGCGCACTCGCTGAAATCGGTCGCCGCCTCGCTCGGCGCCCGGGAACTGGCGGAAGTGGCGCGGGCGCTCGAGCAAACGCTCAGCGGCGACATGCCGGCCCCCGCCACGGCGGAGAACTTCGCCGCGCTGGTCCGTGAACACCAGCGCCTGCTGGCGGCGCTGTCCGGCCTGCCGCCTCTCCCCGAGTCGCGGAAGCAGACTGAAAAGCTGGCGCCGGCCACGCTGGAAGCGCTGTTTTGCCGACTTCACGACAGCCTGAAGGCCGGCGAGGCCGACAGCCGAAGCTGCTTCGACCGCCTGGCAGCGGCGCTGCCGGAGCACTTGCCGGGCCAGGACATCGACATGGAGAAGTTGCTTGAAGAAATCGGCTGGCTGATCGACGATGTCGAATACGATACGGCCTGCGCCAGGCTGCAAGGCCTGCGCGAAGCGTGGAGGAAATCGCTCGCATGACCGCACCGCAATGCGTCCTCGTCGTCGACGACGAAAAACAGAATCGCGACCTGCTCACCGAACTGCTGCACGAGGAGTGTCGCGTCATCCTGGCCAAGAACGGCGCCCAGGCGCTGGAGCGCGCCGGCGAACAGCAACCGGACCTGATCCTGCTCGACGTGCTGATGCCGGAGATGAATGGTTTCGAGGTCATCCAGCGGCTGAAGAACGACGACCGCACCCGGCACATCCCGGTGATCTTCATTTCGGCGCTCGATTCGCCGAGCGACGAGGAACGCGGGCTTGACCTCGGCGCCGTCGATTACATCGCCAAGCCCTTCCATCCGCCGATCGTCCGCAAGCGCGTACGCAACCACCTGCTTTCCGTACATCACCGGCGCCTGCTGGAAAACCTGGCGATGATCGACAGCCTGACCGAGATCGCCAACCGGCGCCGCTACGACACGCAACTCGAGAGTGAATGGCGGCGCTGCGCGCGCAATGGCTCGCCGCTGTCGCTGATGATCATCGACGTCGATCATTTCAAGGCCTACAACGACAATTTCGGCCACGCCGCCGGCGACCGGGTCCTGCGCAGCATCGCCCTCGCCATGAGCGGTCAGGTCGGCCGCCCGGGAGATCTGGTTGCCCGCTACGGCGGCGAGGAATTCGCCATCCTGCTGCCGCTGACCGAGCGCCGCGCAGCCCGCCTGATGGCGGAAGAACTACGTTGCCTGATCGAAGGTCTGCACCTTGCCCACCCGCACTCGCTTGTGGCGCCGGTGGTCACCATCAGTATCGGCGGCATGACCCTGACCCCGACAGGCGGACAGGTCCTGCCGGAATTGTTCAACCGGGCGGACGCCGCCCTCTACGAAGCCAAGCGCCAGGGACGCAACCGGGTTTTCTGGCAGGACGGCGATTAGGGCGTGTCGCCGGCCGGCGGAACCTCGTCGGGGCCGAGGTCTTCCCAGATGCAATCGCACTCCTGTCGCACATCGTGCAGGGCTGGCTTGCCGGTTTCCTGAACCAGGCAATGGCCCTGGCACTCATCGGCAACCACCACCAGTTTCATCTCTTCGTCCACCTGGCGTTCGCCGTCCCAGTAACTGCAGGTCGCGCAGACCTTGACCTCGGCCGGTAGTATCAGTTTTTCGCCCATCATGTCCTCGATGGAAAGCCCCGTAATCAATGCGGATAAGAGTTTACCCGCTTCCGGAAGTTCCCTGTGATTTGTCTGGCTATAATGGCCTTTTGCTTCGAACGAAACGCATCATGGACATCAAGGAAACCATGCAGGCGATCGGCCGCCGGGCGCGCGCCGCCTCGCGTCGCCTCGCCACCGCCAGCACCGCCGAAAAGAATACCGCCCTGCAGGCGATCGCCGACGCCATCCGCCGGGAAAAAGCGGCGCTGCTCGCCGCCAACGCCGAGGACGTCGCAGCGGCCCGCGCCGCCGGGCTGGAGCCGGCGATGCTCGACCGCCTGACGCTGACCGAGAAGGGCGTCGACAACATGGCCGAAGGCGTCGAACAGGTCGCCAAGCTGCCCGACCCGATCGGCGAGATGGGCGAGTTCAAGTTCCGCCCGTCCGGCATCCAGGTCGGCAAGATGCGCGTGCCGCTCGGCGTCATCGGCATCATCTACGAAGCGCGCCCGAACGTCACCGCCGACGCCGCCGCGCTCTGCCTTAAATCCGGCAACGCGGCGATCCTGCGCGGCGGCTCGGAGGCGATCCGCTGCAACCAGGCGATTGCCGCGCTGGTCAAGGAAGGCCTTGAAGTTGCCGGGCTGCCCGGCGACTGCGTGCAGGTGATCGAGACCACCGACCGCGCCGCTGTCGGCGAGCTGATCACCATGCGCGAGTTCGTCGACGTCATCGTGCCGCGCGGCGGCAAGGGGCTGATCGCCCGCCTGCTCGCCGAAGCGCGGGTGCCGATGATCCAGCACCTGGACGGCAACTGCCACGTCTACCTGGACGAGGACGCCGACCCGAGCAAGGCGCTGAAGATCGTCGAGAACGCCAAGACCCAGCGCTACGGCACCTGCAACACCGCCGAATCGCTGCTCGTCGACCGCGCGGTCGCCGCCATGCTGCTGCCGCCGATCGCCCACATGCTGACCGGCAAGGGCGTCGAGATCCGCGGTTGCGCCGAAACCTGCGCCATCGTTCCGAACGCCGTGCCCGCCAGCGAAGACGACTACTACGCCGAATTCCTGGCGCCGATCATCTCGGTCAAGGTCGTTGCCGACATCGACGAGGCAATCGCCCACATCAACCAGTACTCGTCGAAGCACACCGAGGCCATCGTCACCGACAACCACCCGAAGGCGATGCGCTTCCTGCGCGAAGTCGATTCGGCGTCGGTCATGGTCAATGCCTCGACCCGCTTCGCCGACGGTTTCGAGTACGGCCTGGGTGCGGAGATCGGCATCTCGACCGACAAGATTCACGCGCGCGGCCCGGTCGGCCTCGAAGGGCTGACCAGCCAGAAGTGGGTCGTGCTCGGCGACGGCCACGTCCGCGGCTGAACAACAAATACCATCACGGGGAGTCAACAGCATGCCCATCAACTGGACGTCCGACCTCGACACCGGCATTCCGGTCATCGACCAGCAACACCGCCGCATCGTCGATTTCATCAACGATCTCGAAGCGGCGCAGGTGCTCGGCAATCAGGAGAAGATCAAGCAGGTGATCTACGACTGCATCGACTACACGCTGTCGCACTTCGCCTTCGAAGAGAGCATGCAGGAAGAGGCCGGCTACCCCTACTGCAAGCCGCACAAGAAGGTGCATGAGCTGTTCACGCGCAAGGTCGCCGAATACCAGCAGCGGATGGAGCTGGGCGACGACGTCGCCGAGGAACTGCACGGCATGCTCGCCCGCTGGCTGGTCAACCACATCAAGCGCGACGATGCCGACTACGTCGCCTCGGTGCGCGCCAGCATGACGCCGGTGGCCCCGGTCGAAGAAAAGAAGACCGGCGGCTGGCTGAGCCGCTTGTTCGGCCGATGAGCGGTTTCGCCTGGGACGATCCTTTCCGTCTCGACAGCCAGCTCGCCGCCGACGAGCGCCAGGTGCGCAACGCGGCGCAGACCTTCGCCAGCAAGGTGCTGGCGCCGCGCATCCGCGACGCTTTCCGCCAGGAAACGGTCGATCGCACGGTGTTCCGCGAGATGGGCGAGATGGGACTGCTCGGCGCCACGCTGCCGCCGCAGTACGGCGGCGCCGGGCTGAACTACGTCTCCTACGGGCTGATCGCCCGCGCCATCGAGGCGGTCGATTCGGCCTACCGGACGATGCTCAGCGTGCAGTCGTCGCTGGTCATGCTGCCGATCTTCGCTTTCGGCAGCGAGGCGCAGAAAGAGAAATACATGAAGGGGCTGGGGCGCGGCGAGTTGATCGGCTGTTTCGGGCTGACCGAGCCGGACTCCGGTTCCGACCCGGCCAGCGCCCGTAGCCGGGCGCGAGCGGTCGCCGGCGGCTGGCGGCTGTCCGGCATCAAACGCTGGATCAGCAACGCGCCGATCGCCGACGTCTTCGTCGTCTGGGCCAAGGACGACGACGGCGTGCTGCGCGGTTTCATCCTGGAAAAGGGTATGCCCGGCCTGAGCGCGCCGGCGATCGCCGGCAAGGTCGGGCTGCGCGCCTCGGTCACCGGCGACATCGTGATGGACGAGGTCTTTGTGCCGAGCGAAAACCGCCTTGAAGTCGGCGGCCTGAAAGGCCCGTTCACCTGCCTCAACTCGGCACGCTACGGCATCGCCTGGGGCGCGCTGGGCGCTGCCGAAGCCTGCTGGCACACGGCGCGGCAATACACGCTGGAGCGGAAACAGTTCGACCGGCCGCTGGCCGCCAACCAGTTGATCCAGAAAAAGCTCGCCGACATGCAGACCGAAATCGCGCTGGGCATCCAGGGCGCGCTGCGCCTCGGCCGGATGATGGACGACGGCAGCGCGACGCCGGAAATCGTTTCGCTGATGAAGCGCAACTCCTGCGGCAAGGCCCTCGACATCGCCCGCATGGCGCGCGACATGCTGGGCGGCAACGGCATTTCCGACGAGTTCGGCGTCATCCGCCACCTGGTCAACCTGGAAGTAGTCAACACCTACGAGGGCACGCACGACATCCACGCGCTGATCCTCGGCCGCGCCCAGACCGGCATCTCGGCGTTCTGAGGCGGCGCTTCAGAGCATGTGATCGAGGAAGGCGCGGGTGCGCGGGTGACGCGGGTCGGCGAACATTTCGCCGGCGGGCCGCGCCTCGACGATCTCGCCGTGATCCATGAAAATGACTTCGGTCGATACGTCGCGGGCGAAGCTCATCTCGTGCGTGACGACGAGCATGGTCATGTGTTCCTCGGCCAACTGGCGCATCGTGCGCAGCACCTCGCCGGTCAGTTCGGGATCGAGCGCCGAGGTCGGTTCGTCGAACAGCATGATGTCCGGCTCCATCGCCAGCGCCCGGGCAATCGCCACGCGCTGCTTCTGGCCGCCCGATAGCTGCGACGGATAGGCGCCGCACTTGGCGAGCAGGCCGACCTTGCGCAGCAGTTCCTCGGCCCGCGGCACGATCGCGTCGCGGCTCAGGCCCTTGACCGTCAGCGGCGCCTCGATGACGTTCTGCAGCACGGTCAGGTGCGGGAACAGGTTGAACTGCTGGAAGACCATGCCCATCTTGCGGCAGATGCGCCGCGCCTCGGCTTCCGGCGCGTAGCGGCAGTGGCCGGCGGCGTCCGTTTCGACCAGCGTCTCGCCCTCGATGACGATGCTGCCGGCGTCGATCGTTTCCAGGTGGTTGAGGCAGCGCAAAAAGGTGCTCTTGCCCGAACCGGACGGGCCGATCACGGCGATCACCTCGCCCTTGCCGATGTCGAGCGAAACGCCCTTGAGCACTTCGGTGCCGTGGAAGTGCTTGCGGATGTCGCGCGCCGCGATCATCGGCACGGCTTCAGTCTTCATAGACGGCATAGCGTTTTTCCAGGCGCATGAAGCCCCAGGTCAGGACCAGGGTCATGATCAGGTAGAAGGCAGCGGCGACGGCGAAGGGCATGGTCGTGAAATCGCGCTGGACGATGCCGCGCGCGGCGCGCAGCAGGTCGTTCATGGCCAGCACGTAGATCAGCGAGGTGTCCTTGACCAGGGTGATGGTCTCGTTGCTCATCGGCGGCAGGATGCGCTTGACCACCTGCGGCAGGATGATGCGCCGCATGGTCTGGCCGTAGCTCATGCCGAGCACGCGCGCCGCCTCGTACTGGCCGCGGCCGACCGACTGGATGCCGGAGCGGAAGATCTCGGCGAAATAGGCGGCGTAGTTGAGCGTGAAGGCGACGATCGCTGCCGGGAAATCGGGCAGGCGGATGCCGATCACCGGCACGAAGGGCAGCGCAAAGTAGATGAAGAGCATCTGCAGCATCAGCGGCGTGCCGCGCATCAGCCAGATGTAGCCGCCGACCAACCGGGCGGCGGTACGGAAATGCGAGACGCGGACCAGGGCCAGCGCCAGCCCGAGCGGCACCGCCAGGACCAGGGTGAGCAGGAAGACCTGCAGCGTCACCGCGGTGCCATCTAGCAGCGGGCCGAGAATCTGGAATAGATAGTCCATGTTGTCAGCCCGTCAGGCGGGCGCCATGGGAGTGATGAAAGAACGGGCCGGCAAGCCGGCCCGGCTTCAAACAAGGCTTACTTGACGATGTCCTTGCCGAACCATTGCGTCGAGATACGGGCGGCGGCGCCGTCCTTCTTCATTTCATCCATCGCCTGCTGCAGCTTGCCGAGCAGCTCGGCGTCGTCCTTGCGCACGCCGACGCCGTATTCCTCGGTACCGAAGTTGTCGTCGAGGATGACGTAATCGCCCGGCTTCTTGGCCACGTAGTAGCGGCCGACGATCTCGTCGAGGACGACGGCGTCGAGGCGGCCGGTGGTCAGGTCCATCAGCGCGGCGACGTTGTCGCCGAACTTCTTCAGTTCCTTGAACGACTTGCCGACTTCATCCTTCTCGATGGCTTCGACCGCGCTGCTGCCTTCCTGGACGCCGACCACCTTGCCGGCCAGGTCGGCCTTGGCCTTGACCGGCGAATTGGCGGCGACGACGACGATCTGGTGGTTTTCCAGGTAGGGCGCGGTGAAGGCGATCTGCTGTTTGCGCTGTTCGGTAATGGTCAGGCCGTTCCACAGCACGTCGACGCGCTTGCCGCTCAGTTCGGCTTCCTTGGCATTCCAGTCGATCGGCTTGAACTCGACTTCGACGCCGAGGCGCTTGGCGGCTTCGCGGGCGAGGTCGATGTCGAAACCGACCAGTTCGTTCTTGGCGTCGCGGAAACCCATCGGCGGGAAGTTGTCGTCGAGGCCGACGACGATCTTGGCGGCCGGCGCCGGCGCGGCGCTCTGCGCCGACGGCGCTTCCTGCTGGCCGCAGGCGGCGATCAGGGTGGTGGTGGCGAGCGCGGCGAACAGGGAGGAAAGGCGCGGATGCATGCGTGAACTCCTGGAAAAGGTGATTTTTCGAATAGCCGGCAATTATCCCCCAAAACCGCCGCCCGCTTCGCAATGAGCACACCGCGCACGGCACGTTATACACTTCGCCGACCCGCCGACCAGGAACCCGCATGTCCGACCATCAAGCCATCGTCGCCGCCCCCGGCTTCGCGCTCGGCATCCGCTGCAGCGACGACGAGATCACCGCCATCGACTTCCTCGAACCACGGGCGGCGCAAGCGCCGGCAACGCCGCTCGCCGCCGAGGCGGTGCGCCAACTGGAAGCCTACCTGGCCGACCCGAATTTTGTTTTCGGCCTGCCGCTACGCCCGGCCGGCACCGCGTTCCAGCGCCGGGTGTGGGCGCAGATCGCGGCAATTCCCGGCGGCCGCACGCAGACCTACGGCGAGCTGGCGCGAGCGCTGCACAACGCGCCGCGCGCCGTCGGCCAGGCCTGCGGCGCCAATCCCTACCCGCTGGTCGTGCCCTGTCACCGGGTCGTCGCCAGCCATGGCGGACTCGGCGGCTTCGCCCGCGAGCGCGGCGGTTTCCTGCTCTCGATCAAACGCTGGCTGTTGCAGCATGAAAACGCCGGTTTTGGCCGCTAGAACGGCCGACCTCGCCGAAATCGACCAGTTCTGCGACGCGCTGTGGCTGGAAGACGGCCTGGCCAAGGCGACGCTCGCCAGCTACCGCAGCGACCTCGGCCGGCTCGCTGGCTGGCTCGCCGGACACGGCCACGAGGCCCTGCTCGACCTGCGCGAGAGCACGCTGGCCGGCTTCGTCGCCGAATTGTCGCGCAGCACGCGCGCCAGTTCGCAGGCGCGTTATCTTTCCACCTTGCGTCGCTTCTATCGCTGGCAGGTCAGCCGCGGCCGCATCGTCGTCGATCCAACGCTGCAGCTAGCGAACCCCAGCCTGCCCGCCCGCCTGCCCAAGGTGATGTCGGAAGCCCAGGTCGGCGCCCTGCTCGCCGCCCCTGACCTGGAGACGCCGCTCGGCTTGCGCGACCGCGCCATGCTGGAGACGCTGTACGCGACCGGCCTGCGCGTTTCCGAACTGGTTGGCCTGCAACTGCATTCGATCAGCCTCAACGACGGCGTGCTGCGCGCCTTCGGCAAGGGCAGCAAGGAACGCCTGGTGCCGCTCGGCGAGCAGGCGATCGACTGGATTGCCCGCTACCTGCGCGAAAGCCGCGCCGACATCCTCGGCGCCCGGCAGAGCGACGCCTTGTTCGTCACCGCCCGCGGCGGCGCCATGACCCGTCACGCCTTCTGGCACCTGATCAAGCGCTACGCGCTGCTGGCCGGCATCGACCCGGCGAAGCTGTCGCCGCACGTGCTGCGCCACGCCTTCGCCACCCACCTGCTCAACCACGGCGCCGACCTGCGTGTGGTCCAGTTGCTGCTCGGCCATGCCGACATCTCGACGACGCAGATCTACACCCATGTCGCCCGCGAACGCCTGAAAGCGCTGCACGCCGTCCATCATCCGCGTGGCTGAAAGCCGGATTGCCATTGGCATGGACAGCATCCGCCGCTACGATGCCGTTTTTCCTCTCGAGAACGAAGCTCATGGACAATCGCAATTCCTGGCCGCTGCTCGGCCTTGGCCTCCTCCTCGCCTTTGGCCTGATCGGCGGCGCGACGGTGCTGGCGAAGCATTTCAAGACCCTGGGCGCGCCCAAGCAGAGCATTTCGGTCAAGGGGCTGGCCGAGAAACCGGTCAAGGCCGACTCCGCCGAATGGAGCATCGGCATTGCCGTGCACGGCGCCGATTTCGCCGCCACCCTGAACGCGCTACGTCAGGCGCGGCCGATCATCGACGGCTTCCTCACGGAGCAGGGTTTCGCCGCCGACAGCACCAGCGCCGGCCCGGAATCGGTGAGCCCGCACCACGAGTACGAACCCCTGCCGCAAGGCGGCTCGCGCCAGGTGCAGCGCGGCTTCGACGGCAAGCAACTGTTCGTCGTCCGTTCCACCGCGCTCGATACCATCGCCAAGGCGCACAGCGCGATCATCGAACTCAAGGCGCAGGGCAAGCCCATCGTCTATGACGATCCGCGCTACCTGATCAACGACCTGGAAAGCGTCAAGATGTCCTTGATCGGCGCGGCGACCCGCAACGCCCGGCAGCGTGCCGAAGAATTCGCCAAGGTCGGCGACGCCCGGGTCGGCGCCATGCGCTCGGCGTCGCAGGGCGCTTTCTACATCCTGCCGGCCAACGGCAGCGAAGAGGAGGCCAGCGATTACGGCGGGGTCTATGACAAGACGACGGTGGACAAGAAGGCGCGCGTCGTCGTCACCATCGAATACGCCATCGAGTAGGCAGCACCGGGGTTTTGCCGGGCTTGCCGGGTCCGACGTTTGGCGCTACCTTGACTGGCAGAAAAACACGGAGGGAGATCGATGGGCCTGCTTCGCCTGCTGGCACTGACGCTGTGCGCGCTGCTCGCCGCCTGCGATCGCCCGCAAGACGCCGCCCTGCCGCTGGACTACCGGACGACGCCAACGGCCGAAACCACCCCGCTCTACCGCTTTGCGGTGCATCCGCTGCATAACCCGAACAAGCTCGCCGAAGCCTACCAGCCGCTGATCGACCTGCTCAACGCCAGCATTCCGGAAGCCCGCTTCGAACTCGAGGCATCGCGTGACTACCAGGCCTACGAGGCGAAATACCGCGCCCGCGGCCCGGAATTCCTGCTCCCCAACCCCTGGCAGTCGCTGCAGGCGATGAAACTGGGCTACCGCGTCATCGCCATGGCCGGCGACGCCGAGGATTTTCGCGGCCTCTTCATCGTCCGTCGCGACAGCCCGATCCGCCATCCGGCGGACCTCAAGGGCAAGCGCGTCGGCTATCCGTCGCCGACCGCGCTCGCCGCCTGCATCATGCCGCAGTACTTCCTGCACGAGAACGGCATCGACATCAATCATGACATCGAAAACAGCTACGTCGGCTCGCAGGAATCGTCAATCATGAGCGCCTATCTCGGCCATACCGCGGTCGCCGCCACCTGGCCGCCGCCCTGGCGCCTGTTCCTGCGCGACCATCCGGCCGAGGCCGCGCAACTGCGCGTGCTTTGGGAAACCGAACCGCTGCTCAACAATTCGGTCATGGTGCGTAACAACGTCCCCGAGCCCATCGTCCAGGCGGTACGTAACATCCTGCTCAAGCTGGAGGACAGCGACAGCGGCCAACTGGTCCTGGCGGCAATGGCCACCGCCCGCTTCCATTTCGCGGATGACACGACTTATCAGGTGGTTGATGCCTACATCCGGCGTTTCGAGCAGGAAGTGCGTCCGGTGGAACAGCGATGAAGCAGCTTCGCCATCGGCTGCTCGGCAACTTGCGGCGCCAACTGGCGGTCGGCGTCGCCGTCCTGGTCGCCCTGATCATGACCCTGTTCATCCTCGAAACGAGCAGTCGCCAAGAGGATTTCGCGATCGAGCAGCACCGGGTGCGGAGTGTTGCGCTGGCGCGCAGCATCGCCGCCTCGGCGGCGCTCTGGGTGGCGGCTCGCGACTTCGCCGGCCTGCAGGAGATCGTAGACGGCCTGGCCGATTATCCCGGGCTGCAGCACGCCATCATCGTCGACCTGCGCGGACAGATCCTCGCCCACAACGAACCCGACAAACGCGGCCTCTACCTTGACGACCTGCCGCCCCGGCCCGCCGCCGCCGTGCTGCGCCAGACCCGCCTCGCCGTCGACCTGGCAACGCCGATCCTGCTCCAGGACAAGAGCGTCGGCTGGCTGCGCCTGGGCATCAGCGATCCGGCGCTGGCCGGCGAAATCTCCCGCATCCGGCGCGACGGTCTGCTCTATACGCTGTTCGCCATCCTTCTCGCCAGCGCCTTCGCAACCCTCGGCGCGCGCTACCTGACCCGCCGTCTGCACGCCATCCAGCGGGTCGCCGACGCCGTCCAGCGCGGCGACACGCAAACCCGCGTCGAACTCGCCGGCAGCGACGAAGCGGCTCGCCTGGGCGACGCCGTCAATGCCATGCTCGACGCGCTGGCCAGCCGCGCCGAGGAGTTGCGCGCCAGCGAAACGCGCCACGCGACCATCCTCGACAACGTCAGCGCCTGCATCTACCTGAAAGACATCGAGGGCCGCTACCTCTACGCCAACCGCCCGGTCCGCGAACTGTTCAAGTGCTCGCTCGACGAACTGGTCGGCAACGACGACAGCCGATTCTTCGATGCCGCGACCGTCGAACAGATCAGGCAGAACGATGCCCGTGCCCTGCGCGACGGCGAGACGATTCGTACCGAAGAGGACAATGTCGACCTGCTGAGCGGGCGGCACACCATCTACTGGACGGTCAAACTGCCGCTGCGCGACGAACGGGGAAACATCTACGCGCTGTGCGGCATTTCCACCGACATCAGCGAACGCAAGCAGGCCGAACTGCTGCTCGCCCGCCACAAGGAAACCCTCGAAGCGGAAGTCCGGCAGCGCACCTTCGACCTCTCGCAGGCGCGCGATGCGGCGGAAGCGGCGAGCCGCGCCAAGAGTACCTTCCTGGCCAACATGAGCCACGAACTGCGGACGCCGATGAACGCGATCATGGGCATGACCGGCGTCCTCCTGCGCCGCAGCCACGACCCGGCGCTCAAGGAGCAACTGGGCAAGATCGATCAGGCGTCGCGCCACCTGCTGCACGTCATCAACGACATCCTCGATCTCTCCAAGATCGAGGCCAACCGTCTGGAAATCGCCCGTGCGCCGTTCCGTCTGGGCGGCGTGCTGGAAAACGTCTGCAGCCTGATCGGCCAGCGCGCCACCAGCAAGGGGCTGCGCCTGGTCAGCGAGGCGGCGCCGGAACTGACCCGCCGCGAATTCCTGGGCGATGCCCTGCGCCTCGAACAGATCCTGCTCAATTTCGCCGGCAATGCCGTCAAATTCACCGAACACGGCGAAGTCCGGATCAAAGTCGAAGCCCTCGCCGCGCGGGACGACATTGCCAGACTGCGCTTCGCCGTCATCGACACCGGCATCGGCATCTCGCCCGAGGCGCAGCAGCGCCTGTTCACCGCCTTCGAGCAGGCCGACAACTCGACCACCCGCAAGTACGGCGGCACCGGACTCGGCCTGGCGATCAGCAAGCGGCTGATCGAAATGATGGACGGCCAGTTCGGCGTGGACAGCACGCCGGGCGTCGGCAGCACCTTCTGGTTCAGCGTCGACCTCGAAACGGGGGCGCCAGGAGTGGACGCCGCCCCCAAGGCGCTGGAAGCTCCCGAGGAAAAACTTCGACAGCGGCACCAGCGCGCCCGCATCCTGCTCGCCGAGGATGAACCGATCAACCGCGAGGTCTCGCTGGCGCTGCTCGAAGACGCCGCGCTCGCCGTCGATGTCGCGGAGGACGGCGAACAGGCGCTGACCCTGGCCGGCAAGAACGCCTACGCGCTGATCCTGATGGACATCCAGATGCCGAAAATGAATGGCCTCGACGCCACTCGCGCCATCCGCCGCTTGCCGCAGCACGCGCAGACACCGATCCTGGCGATGACCGCCAACGCCTTCGACGAGGATCGCCAGACCTGCCTGGCCGCCGGCATGAACGACCACATCAGCAAGCCGATCGACCCCGACCGGCTGTTCGCCACGCTGCTGCGCTGGCTGCCGGAAGACGCAGAAACGCCGCCTCAGACGTAGAGATCGACCTGCGTGCCGAGGATATCGTCGCTACTCGCCGCCGCCCCCGTTGCCGCGCCAGCCGGTTCGCTCTTCGCTTGTTCGCTCTGGGCCTCGGCCGCTTCCCGCGCCTCCTGCGCCTGCAACTGGGCGATCTGCGCTTGCAGGGCGGCGATCTGCGCCTGCAGGATTTCGGCCTGCTTTTCGGTTTCCTCGGACGGATCCTTGAGCAACTGACTCAATTCCTTCTGCAGCGCCGACAACTGTTTCTGCAGCGCGGCGATGCGCGACGCCGAAGCATTCCCCGAACTGGCGACGCTGGCGCTGACCGCCGTCGTGCCGCCGACCGCACTGATCGATGCCATGATGTTCTCCCTGTGTCATTTTCCTGTCTACATTTACGGCACCGGCGAGCGCAGCTTGTGCCATCGGCGGGTAAAAGCGGGTAAAGAGCGCCTGCCCGCCGGCCACGCTAGCAGCCTGTCGGACTTGATGGGTCGCAGCGAAAAAAGTGGGAGACGAGGGCAGTTTTTCACGGGTTTCAAGCGAATAGTCGTTCTATTCGCGCAGAAACACGGGGAAAAATGAACCGTCTTCCCGCTTTTTGCAGCCGACTTGGTCAAGTCCGACAGGCTGCTAGAATTGCGCCTCCCGACCCGAAGCGCAATCCGATGAGCAAAGCCGCCCACGCCCCCGAAACCCAGGCCACTCAGTTCCTCAAGGCGAACAAGGTGGCCTACGCGCCACATCTCTACGCCTACGAGGAACACGGCGGCACCCGCGTCTCGGCCCGCGAACTCGGCGTCGACGAGCACGCCGTGGTGAAGACGCTGATCTTCGAGGACGAGAACGGCAAGCCGCTGATCGTGCTGATGCACGGCGACTGCAAGGTATCGACCAAGGAACTGGCGCGGCAGATTCCGTGCAAGAAGGTCGAGCCGTGCAAGCCCGAGGTGGCCAACCGCCACACCGGTTTCCTGGTCGGCGGCACCAGCCCTTTCGGCACCAAGAAGGCGATGCCGGTGTTCATCGAGAAGAGCATCCTCGACCTGCCGCTGATCTACATCAACGGCGGTCGCCGCGGCTTCCTGGTTGCCCTCGACCCGCGGGAGATCCTGCGCACGCTGCACCCGAAGTGCGTCGAGGCCGCCCTCGTCGATTGATTTTTAGGGCGTGTTCACAGTAAGCAGCGGGCGGCGCAAGGGGTTGGCGGGGAGGCAGTGCAAGGCGCCGGTCGCGCCGTGCAGTGATCTGCACAAGCGAGCGGCAACGCGGCAATGCGCCCCGCCACCCCCTTGCCCTTCGGGTTTGCCGTGGCGGGCGGTCGCCGGCGTTACTCGGCTCGGGAATGGAACAACCATTCCCAGCGCCTCGCGCCTTGGCGCCCTTCCCGCCACGGCAAACGCCGTCCCGCAGATTACTGTGAACACGCCCTAGCTATCAAAACGATTTAAGCAATCGATTGGAACTATAGTCGCGCCGGCCATAAAGTTCTTCCGTCAGCCACCGGAGAACTGCCATGACCCAACTCGTCGCCCGTCACCTTGCCCATCCCGGCCTCCGCCGCCGCTGGTTGGCCGGCGTCGCGCTCGCCGCTGGCGCCCTGGCGTTCGGCATCGATCAGGCCATCACCTGGTTTGCCGCCCACCCGATGGCCTGGCACGGCCTCCAGGCCAGCCTGCTGGCCGGCCTCGCCACCGTGCTCGGGGCGCTGCCGGTGCTCTTCCTGCGCCGCCCGAACGAAGGCCTGATGGCGCCAATGCTCGGCCTCGCCGCCGGCATGATGCTCGCCGCCAGCCTCTTTTCGCTGCTCGTGCCGGCGGTCGAAACGGTCGCCGCGAGCGCTGCGCCGTGGACGCTCGGCAGCCTCACCGCGCTCGCCCTGCTGGCCGGCGCCGCCGTCATGCACGGCATCGACCGGCGCACCGCGCACGCCCACGTCGAGGACATCGACAGTCGCCAGGACTTGCCGCGGATCGGCCTGGTGGTCGCCGCAATCGCCCTGCACAACGTCCCGGAGGGCCTCGCCGTCGGCGTTGCTGCGGCGTCCGGCGTCGATCACGGAATGTCGCTCGGCATTGCCATCCAGAACGTGCCGGAAGGCTGGATCGTCGCCAGCGCCATGCTCGTGCTTGGCGCCGGCCCCTGGCGCGCCGCGCTGATGGCCTTGGCGACCGGTCTCGTCGAGCCGGTCGGCGGCCTGTTCGGGGTGATTGCCAGCAGCCTCGCCGGCGCCGCCCTGCCGCTCGCGCTCGCTGCGGCGGCCGGCGCCATGCTCTGGGTGGTCAGCCACGAACTGATCCCGGCCTCGCACCGGGCGGGCCGCGAAGCCGCCGGTACTGCCGGCCTGCTCGCCGGTTTTGCGGTGATGACGACGCTCGCCGTCGCAATCTGATACCGACGGTAACGAACCGGGCGACGGGCAGCCGGTCATAAGCTGCAGAGACGCCGCCCCAAGGAGAATCCGGATGCCGGTCAACTTCCTGCCAGTGCCCCCCGCCGGACGCCTGACACGCCCCGACTACCTGCGCGAAGCGATGCTGCGCGGCGAGCGGCCGGCCCGCGACGAACGCATCGACCGCCCGGAAATCCAGGAGTCGTACCGGGTCAGCCTGAGCGACGCAGTCATCGTCGAAGCCCCGTCCGCGCCCCCGGAAGCGCTGCGTCGACCGCGCGAGGACGCGGTATCGCCGGTCGCCGCCCGGGCGCTGGCAGCCTATGCCACGGTGGCCGGGCTTTAGATCGAACGCTCGATGACGACGCCGACGCGTTTGACGCCAGGCATCATGCCGAGCTTGGCGACCGAGACGCGGACCCACTGCGCGGCAAAATTCTCGAGCAGGAAGGTGGCGATGTGCTCGGTCAACTTTTCCAGCAGGTTGAAGTGGCTGGCGGCCAGGTCGGCGCGCAGGCGCTCGACGACGACTGCGTAGTCCACGGTGTCGCGGATGTCGTCGCTGGCCCCGGCGGACGTGGTCGACACGCCGATCTGCAGCGAAATCTCGACCGTCTGCGCCACCGCCTTCTCGCGCGGATAGATGCCGATCCAGGTTGCGGCGCGCAGTTCTTCGATGAATATGATGTCCATTTGGCAGCCAAGCCCGGCCCGGGGTTAAAATCCGCCGCGATTGTACCCTTTGAGACCGTCCACGCCCATGCTCATCCTGTCCGCCATCGTCGCCGCCTACCTGCTCGGCTCCGTTCCCTTCGCGATGATCGCCGCCAAGCTGTTCGGGCTGGCCGACCCGCGCACCTTCGGCTCGGGCAATCCGGGCGCGACCAACGTGCTGCGCACCGGCAACAAGAAAGCGGCGCTGTTCACGCTGCTCGGCGATGCACTCAAGGGCTGGGTCGCCGTCTTCGTCGCCCAGCAGGCCGGGCTTTCCCCGCTGGCGATCGGCCTGGTCGCGCTGGCCGTCTTCTTCGGCCACCTGTTCCCGGTCTTCCTCCGCTTCAAGGGCGGCAAGGGCGTCGCCACCGCCGCCGGCGTGCTGCTCGCGCTCGACCCGCTGCTCGGCCTGGCGGTGCTCGCCACCTGGCTGCTGATCGCCTACGTCTCGCGCTACTCGTCGCTGGCGGCGCTGCTCGCCGCCGTTTCGGCGCCGCTCTACATGGTGCTGCTGCACGGCGCCGACGGCCACTTCGCCGTCATCATGGCCATCGCCCTGGCTCTCATCGCCAAGCACTGGCCCAACCTGCAACGCCTGATGGCCGGCCAGGAATCGAAAATCGGCAGCAAGAAGAAAGCCTGACGATAGCCAGCCCGCATCGCCGCGATCAATCTTGCCGATTGGATCGCCCGCCAGCCGCCGCCTAGACTGCAGCCATCGGGCCCTGGCGGCTCAATCGCGTTTGCGGGAGGTCATCATGATTTCGCGTTTCATCGATCGCTGGTTCGAGGAATTCGTCAACTGGGAATCGGGCATCGACGTGCTGGCCACGCTGCCCGACAACTTCTGAGCGTGCCGCGCTGAACCAATCGGCAGCGGCGGCGTCTGACCCGCTCTACAACAACGCCAGGAAAAACGCATGAGCCAGACCGTCACCCTCGCCGGCAACCCGATCGCCGTTGCCGGCCATTTCCCGCAAGCCGGCGAAACCGCGCCCGCCTTCACCCTGGTCGGCGCCGACCTCGCCGACGTGGCGCTGGCGCAGTTCAGCGGCCAGCGCAAGATCCTCAACATCTTCCCGAGCATCGACACGCCGACCTGCGCCACCTCGGTCCGCCGCTTCAATGCCCAGGCGTCGTCGCTGCCCAACACCGTCGTCCTCTGCATCTCGGCCGACCTGCCGTTCGCCCAGAGCCGCTTTTGCGGCGCCGAAGGCCTCGACCAGGTGAAAACGCTGTCGACGCTGCGCGGTCGTGAATTCCTCGAAGCCTACGGCGTCGCCATCGGCAGCGGCCCGCTCGCCGGTCTCGCCGCCCGCGCCGTCGTCGTTCTCGACGAGAACGATCGCGTGCTGCACGCCGAACTGGTGCCGGAGATCAAGCAGGAACCGGACTACGCCACTGCGCTGGCGGTGCTCTAAGGCAGCGGCGCCCGCCGGAAGATCGTCGCGCTGCTGGCGCAGCGCTGAAACTCAGCGCTGCAAGTCGCTCAACGGCCAGCGCGGCTGCACCGCGAAGCTGCCGGCCGGCTTGGCGACGGCGCCGGCCTGCAGGCGCAGGCAGCCGGCGAGGGCGATCATGGCGCCGGTGTCGGTGCAGAATTCGAGCTCCGGGTAATGGACCCGGAAGCGCTTGCGCTTTGCCGCCGCGTCCAGACTCGCCCGCAACTGCCGGTTGGCGCCGACACCACCGGCGACGACCAGGCGCTGCAGGCCGGTCTGCTTGAGGGCGAGCAGCGATTTCCTGAGCAGCACCTCGACGATCGCTTCCTGGAAGGCGCAGGCGGCATCGGCGCGGAAATTCTCGTCGGCGCTGTCGCCGTGTTCGCGGACCAGCGTCAGGACCGCCGTCTTCAGTCCGGAAAAGCTGAAATTGAGATCACCCGAATGCAGCATCGGCCGCGGCAGGGAATAGCGTCCAGGGGTGCCCGCTTCGGCCAGTTTCGAGAGCAGCGCGCCGCCCGGATAGGGCAGGCCGAGCAGCTTGGCGCTCTTGTCGAAGGCTTCGCCGGCGGCATCGTCCAAGGTCTCGCCCAGGAGTTCGTAGTCGCCGACGGCGCTCACCCGCATCAACTGGGTGTGGCCGCCGGAAACGAGCAGAGCGACGAAGGGAAAGGTCGGCGGATCGGCGGACAGCAACGGCGATAGCAGATGGCCTTCGAGGTGATGCACCGGCAGCGTCGGCTTGTCGAGCGCCAGCGCTTCGGCGAAGGCGCAACCGACGAGCAGCGCGCCGGACAGACCGGGGCCGCGGGTGTAGGCGACGGCATCGACATCGGCCAGCGCCTTGCCCGACTGCGCCAGCACCGAGCGCAACAACGGCACGACGCGCCGGATGTGGTCGCGCGAAGCCAGCTCGGGAACGACGCCACCGTATTCGGCATGCATCGCCACCTGCGAGTGGAGGGCGTGGGCGACGAGGCCGGCCGCGCTGTCGTAGAGCGCGATGCCGGTTTCGTCGCAGGAGGATTCGACACCGAGGATCAGCATGGGAGGCGCATTTTAACACTTGATCGGGCGGGGATATCTGGCATAGAATCTCGAGCTTTCCGCAATCCGCGGATACAAATTTGCGCGCACCGCCGATTACTTGACCTGGCGGGCGCCTGACGGAAGGGGGTGATTTTTATGCCGAGCATTCGTGTCAAGGAAAACGAGCCGTTCGAGGTGGCGATTCGCCGCTTCAAGCGCACGGTCGAAAAGACGGGTCTCCTGACCGAGCTGCGCGCCCGTGAGTTCTACGAGAAGCCCACGGCCGAACGCAAGCGCAAGGCCGCCGCCGCTGTCAAGCGTCAGAACAAGCGTCTCCGCAGCCTGACCCTGCCGCCGAAGATGTACTGATCGAGTACGCTTTCGCAGCAAACACCAAGCCGCCCGCCCTCAAAAGCCGGCGGCTTTGTCCTTTTTCCGCCACAGCAACGACGATGACCCTCAAAGCACGCATCACCGAAGACATGAAGACGGCCATGAAGGCCAAGGAAACCGCCCGCCTCGCCGCAATCCGCCTGCTGCTGGCGGCGATCAAGCAGAAGGAAGTCGACGAACGCTGCGAACTCGACGACAACGCCACCATCGCCGTCATCGAGAAACTGGTCAAGCAGCGCAAGGACAGCGTCACCCAGTACCAGGCCGCCGGCCGCCAGGACCTGGCAGATGCCGAGCAAGCCGAAATCACCATCCTCGGCGCCTACCTGCCGGAAAAGATGGGTAACGACGAGATCGCCGCCCTGGTCAGCGCAGCCGTCGCCGAAACCGGCGCCACTGGCCCGGCCGACATGGGCAAGCTGATGGCCGTACTGAAGCCGCGCCTGGCCGGCAAGGCCGACATGGCGGAAGTCTCCCGACTGGTCAAGACAGCCCTCGCCGGCTGATGCGCAGACCATGATCCCGGAAGACTTCATCCAGGATCTGCTGGCCCGGGTCGACATCGTCGACCTGGTCGACAGCTACGTACCACTGAAGAAGGCGGGCGCCAATTACGCCGCCTGCTGCCCCTTCCACAACGAAAAGACGCCGTCGTTCACGGTCAGCCCGAGCAAGCAGTTCTACCACTGCTTCGGCTGCGGCGCCCACGGCACCGCCATCGGTTTCGTCATGGAATACCAGGGCATGGGTTTCGTCGACGCCGTGCGCGAACTGGCGTCGCGCGCCGGCATGACCGTCCCCGACGACAGCAGCCACACCCCGCACAGCGGCGGCAACACCCGCAATCTGATCGAGGTCATGGGCCGCGCCGCCGCCTGGTACAAGGAACAACTGCGCCAGTCGCCGCGCGCCATCGACTACTGCAAGCGCCGCGGCCTGACCGGCGAGACCGCCGCCCGCTTCGGCATCGGCTACGCCCCGGACGGCTGGCAGAACCTGCAGGCGGTCTTCGCCGATTACGACAGCGACGCCCTGAAGCTGGCCGGCCTGGTCATCGACAATGACTCCGGCCGCCGTTACGACCGCTTCCGCGACCGCCTGATGATCCCCATCATCAACCCCAAGGGCGACATCATCGCCTTCGGCGGCCGCGTCATCGACCAGGGCGAACCGAAATACCTGAACTCGCCGGAAACCCCGCTGTTCGAAAAGGGGCGCGAACTGTTCGGCCTGCCGCAGGCGCGCCAGGCCATGCGCGCCACCGACACGGCGATCGTCACCGAAGGCTACATGGACGTCATCGCGCTGTCGCAGCACGGCATCGGTAACGCGGTGGCGACGCTGGGCACGGCGACGACGCCGACCCACGTGCAGAAGTTGCTGCGCCAGGTCGACCGCATCGTCTTCGCCTTCGACGGCGACGCCGCCGGCCGCAAAGCGGCCTGGCGGGCACTGGAAAACGCACTGGAGGCACTGGCCGACAACAAACGGATCGGCTTCGTCTTCCTGCCGCCCGAGCATGACCCCGACAGCTTCGTGCGCGAACGCGGCCAGGCCGAATTCGAACGCCTGGTCGCCCAGGCGATGCCGCTTTCCGATTTCCTGCTGCGCGAGCTGGCGCAGCGCTGCGACCTGACCAACGCCGAGGGCAAGGCGCGGCTGATCTACGAAGCCAAACCGCTGCTGCACAAGCTGCCGACGCCGCTGCTCCGCCTGCAACTGGTCAAGCGCCTGGCCGAAGCCAGCGGCTTCGCCCAGCAAGAAGTCGAGCGCCTCTGCGAACTCAAGTCCTACGCGCCGCCGGCGCCGGCCCGCGCCAAGCGCAGCGCGCCGTCGCTGAGCCGAACGCTGCTGCGCATCGTCCTGCACAAACCGCAACTCGCCGCCGAACTGCCGGTCGAACTGCTGCCCGACACCCCGGAAAAGCCGGCGCTGCTGAAATTGCACGAACTTTCCGGCAGCGGCGAAGGACAAAGCTACGCCGCCCTGCGCGAACGCCTGCGCGGCCTACCCGAAGAACAGATGATCGAGACGGCGGCGTCCGAAGCGCTCGAACTGCCGTTCGACGGCGACGACGGCGAGGCCGAGGCGGAATTTCGCGCCGCCCTGGAAAAGCTGCGCGATGCCGCGGAAATGCGCGACTTCGCGCAACTCCAGTCGAAGGCGCAGCAGTGCGGCGTCGCCGGACTGTCGGCAACGGAAAAGCAGGCGTACATCCAGTTTCTCACCACCCGGGGAAAACGTATCTAAGTTGTGGTAAAATTTACGGTTTTCTCCAATCTAACGGATCGTTTTCATGGCTAAGGCAAAAGACACCGCTAAGGATGCTCCCAAGGCTCGCAGCAGCAAGGCCAAGGACAAGGCTGCCGAAAAGGCGCTGCTCGAAGGCGCGCTGACGGAAACCCCGCAACCGCTGGACGCCGAAGCCCGCAAGATGCGGCTGAAGGCACTGATCAAGCTGGGCAAGGAACGCGGTTACCTGACTTACGCCGAAATCAACGACCACCTGCCGGACGATGTGGTCGACGCCGAATCGATCGAGGCCATCATCTCGACCTTCAGCGAAATGAGCATCCAGGTCTTCGACGAAGCCCCGGCTGCCGAAGACCTGCTGATGTCGGACACCGCCGCCTCGGCCACCGACGATGAGGAAGTCGAGGCGCAGGCCGAACAGGCCCTATCCACCGTCGATTCCGAATTCGGCCGTACCACCGACCCGGTGCGCATGTACATGCGCGAGATGGGCTCGGTCGAACTCCTCACCCGCGAAGGCGAAATCGAAATCGCCAAGCGTATCGAGGAAGGCCTCAAGCACATGATCCAGGCGATCTCCGCCTGCCCGACGACGATCGCCGACATCCTCGACATGGCGACCAAGGTCGAAGCCGACGAGATGCGTATCGACGAACTGATCGACGGCCTGATCGACCCCAACGCGGTCGAGGAAGCCCCGGCCGCCGAAGCCAGCGCCATCGAAGGCGACGAGGAAAGCGACGAGGACGAGGATGAAGACAGCGACGAAGGCGGCGGTGCCGCCTCGGCCTCGCTGCTGCAGCTGAAGACGGAAGCCTGCGAGCGCTTCAAGTCGATCCGCGCGATCCACGCCAAGATGCAGAAGACGTTGACCAGCAAGGGCTCGCAGGACAAGGCCTATATCAAGCTGCTGCAACAACTCTCCGACGAGCTGATGAACATCCGCTTCACCTCGCGCAGCATCGAGCGCCTGTGCGACAGCGTGCGCGGCATGGTCGAGGAAGTCCGCGGCTGCGAGCGCAAGATCCAGCAAATCTGCGTCGACCGCGTGCGCATGCCGCGTCCGCATTTCATCCAGTCCTTCCCCGGCAACGAAACCAACCTCGACTGGGTCGAGGCCGAAATCGCCGCCGCGCCGAAGGCCTACGTCGCCATCCTGACCCGCAGCGCGCCGGACATCCAGGAAGAACAGAAGAAGCTGCTCGCCCTGCAGGAACGCATCGGCATCTCGCTCAAGGAACTGAAGGACATCAACAAGCAGATGTCCACCGGTGAAGCCAAGGCCCGCCGCGCCAAGCGCGAAATGACCGAAGCCAACCTGCGCCTGGTGATCTCGATCGCCAAGAAGTACACCAACCGTGGCCTGCAGTTCCTCGACCTGATCCAGGAAGGCAACATCGGCCTGATGAAGGCGGTGGACAAGTTCGAATACCGGCGCGGCTACAAGTTCTCGACCTACGCGACGTGGTGGATCCGCCAGGCGATCACCCGTTCGATCGCCGACCAGGCGCGCACCATCCGCATCCCGGTGCACATGATCGAGACCATCAACAA
>JAFIHA010000010.1 GCA_017848965.1 Dechloromonas aromatica (nom. nud.)
TCAGCGCATTGCCGGTGAGGTTGAAGGCGACGGTGTTGGTCAGCGTGGCATTCTCGAGGTTGTCGCCCAGGGTGTAGGTGCCATTGGCGGTGGCAATCGCTACCTTGACGAGATCGGTGCCTTCGCCACTAACTTCCGTGATGCTGTCGGCGGAGCTATCGACGACATAGATGTCGTCACCAGTGCCGCCGGTGAGGTTATCGTTGCCGATGCCGCCGTCGAGGGTGTCGTTGCCGGCCCCGCCGTCAATCTTGTCATCGCCGGCATTGCCCTTGAGCAAATCGTTTCCAGTGTAACCGTTCAGTGTGTCGTTATATGCGGAACCGTTGAATGTGTCATCGCCCTGGAATAGGTAGGAAATCAGCCCGCTGGCATTTCCATTGGTTACATAGTTGGCAACCGTGACTGCGCTATAACTACCGCCCGTAATGGCATAAATTTTTTTACCAAACTCATAGTAGTTCGTTGAGGTCACCGTGCCGCCGATGACCTGATTGTAGGCATACGTAAACCCCGATCCGTAATAATTTTGGACCAGATCACCGCTGCTGACCTGAATATGGCTGGATGTTGCAACGGTTACATGCCCATACCAAACTTGAGAGCTGCTCATGACGCTGGGGTTGTAGGCGGTTGCAATGGCCATGGCTATCTTTCCTATTTGGATAAAATTGTCGAGCGTAGGTGATCGCGATATGATCCTTGAAAACCGGCAAAAAGGAAATTAAGCCAAAAGTAATAGAGAGGTGGCTACGCGAATCAGGCGAAGTTGCTACCTCCGGGGAGCGTGAGGCATTTGATGAATCACCCTTCCGAGCAGGAAATCTAGCTCTATGGCCTGCCGGCGGACATCGTCACGCCCAAGTACCTGAAAACTTTGGTTTGGCCGTGTTATGCGGGATAGGCGCAGGGATAGACCTCAAGCTTGCCGAGCACCATAGCGTTGCCGAATGCATTCAGTATTTCGTCGCTGATCTGCTGTCGATCGGAACAGATGATGGCGTCGCGGTATGGAACGCGAAAGCAAATAACGGCCAGAAAGCCGTTTCTTAAGCGGTATCCCCACCAATCTTCCTTACCGCCATAAGTCGCAAAAGAGTTGGACTCTGTGAAATGCGCCATCCCCAATGCCTGATGCAGTGCTGCGCGCTCAACATCATGAACGCAAGCGAGTTGCCACAGTTGGGATTGAACGGGGGCCGAAAGCGAAATCATGATGCCATCTGGGGCTCAATGCCACAGGATGCAATCCAGTGCTGTTTTCCTCTGCCCCGCAGGACCGTCATGTCAATGAGTCAAATGTCATGGTGTGCGCTGTTTTTTTGGGTTGCGGCCGCCTTGACCTTCTTGCAGCGGCCCAGACGAGCGAATACTGCGAGGGCCAAGACGCCCAGCACGCCGCCCAAGACGAAATTTCCGAACGCCGTTACGAGCGTCGCTCCGGCGAGCAAGCCGAAACCAACTGCAGCATCAAGGAGGTTCAAGCCTCCTTCCACGAATTTGCCTGTGCGGAATTCTGAGAAAAACCAAGTCATGATCGACTTTTCTTGGATGCAGTCGTGATGGCTGCCGCGAAACTCAAAACTTCCATTGAACAACCCAGCCTGCCTCTGCAAAAAACTGTTCAAGCCCGGAGCTGTCATTCACCCAGCTATCAAAGGCGCCGCCTGGGTTGGGGCCATTGGAACCTGCCCATGATTCAAGAATGAAGAATCCGCCAGCTTGGTCGGTTTCCTCTTGCACGACGACGACATGCGAATGGTGCTCGCTGTTTGTTATTTGGCCTTCGATTCCGATGGGAATTGCCATTGCTGTTTTCCGAAGCAGTAGAAACCCTGCCCGGATCGTGCCGTGAACACAATGGAATATCAAGGCTCCTGTCCGTCAACGAAGCAAGCCGCCCATCGGGCGGCTTACTTCCACTCAGCCTTCTTCCCGCGCGATCAGAAGTGGTATTCGGCGCGCACCATCGGCGTCTTGGCGAAGGCGCCGTCGCCGGCCGGGCCCTTGTGGTCGTTGCCGAACTTGTTGCGCCAGTACTGGTATTCGAGGCCGACCCGGAAGGTCTTGGCCTTGGCGCCGACCAGGCTGCTGGCGTCGTACATGATCATCGCGTCGATGTTGGTTTCCGGCTTGGTCGGGCCGCCGAATTCGTTCTTGCCCTTGGAGGCGATGTAGTTCAGGTAACCCTCGAAGGAGAGCGGCAGCGAGCCGAGCGGAATGCCCCAGGCGGCGTTGAGCATGGGGTGGGCGTCGTAGTGGTAGCGCTGCGGATGGGTGCGCGGCGCGTTGCTTTCCCACAGTTGCAGGACGCTGACGTTGAGGAAGCCGGGGACGTCGAACATCACCGTCGGGCCGGCGACCAGCATGCGCTTGCGCGACTGGTAGCTGTCGCCCGACTTGTTGTTGTAGTCGAAGCCGGCGGTGAAACCGACGCCGCGCAGCGGGCCCCATTTGAACATTTCCGGCTTGCCGGCGATCTTGCCGAAGTCGAGGGTGTGGCGATAGACGACGTAGGCTTCGTGGGCGCCGCTGCTGCCGTTGAGCGAATCCTTGTCGTCGGAGAGCAGCATGTCGACGTTGAGGAAGTTGGTGCCGTACTTGTAGCCGCTGACGTGGCCGAAGTTGAAGATATTCTTCTTGATGTCGTTCTTGTTGAACGGCTCGCCGAACTGGGTGCCGTAGCGCCAGCCGATGTAGGTGTCGCTCCAGTCGGCGGCGCTGGCGCCGGTGATGCCGACGGCGAGTAGGACGCTGGCGGCGACGATGGACTTCTTGGCAAACATGATTGAACCTCCGGTTTTTGAGTTTGGTTGATCTCGGGCGGATGCTGCGCTGCAGCAGCCTGGCGATGGGCAAAATCTATCAGGAAGCCTCGCGCATATCCGGCATACCCGGTATCGCTCAAACCATATAGTCGGTTTCTTATATCCTGTTGAATATAATGGGATTGTCTCGCAGGAAATATTCATTTTTCATGCACAGCGCGGGGGCGTTTCCGGCCTCTTGGCACCAAATTGAGGCGCGTTTTTGCGCCAAATCCGGGAAAAACCGCCCGCCGCGCACTCCGGCACCGGGCCGAAAAATCCGGCTTTGCAAAAAATTCTTTTAAAACAGTGTGTTGCTGCTTGGCACGGCGATTGCCTAAGGACGGTCATTACAAACCGTTCAGGAGAACCCTTCATGTCCGTCCCGTTCAATGCCTGCCGTCGCCTTCTGCTTGCCGCCGGCCTCGCCTGCCTGACCGCACCGGCGCTCGCTCAGGCACCGCTGAAACTCAAGTTCACGCTCGACTGGCGTTTCGAAGGGCCGTCGGCGCCTTTCCTGATGGCCAAGGCCAAGGGTTACTTCGCGGCAGAAGGGCTCGATGTCGAGATCGATTCCGGCGCCGGTTCGGCCGGTGCCGTCACCCGGGTTGCCACCGGCGCCTACGAGATGGGCTTTGCCGACTTCAACGCGCTGGTCGAGCATGACGCGAAGACGCCGGGCTCCAGGATCCAGGCCGTCTATATGGTGTACAACGCGACGCCCGCCGCCGTCTTCGTGTTGAAGAAGTCGGGCATCACGAAGCCCGCCGACCTGGTCGGCAAGACTCTGGCGGCGCCGGTCTTCGATGCCGGGCGCAAGGCCTGGCCGGCTTTTGCCAAGTCGAACAAGCTGGCGGTCGATGCCGTCAAGTGGCAGACCGTCGAACCGGCGCTGCGCGAGACCCTGCTGGCGCGCGGCGACGTCGATGGCATCACCGGCTTCTACTTCACCAGCCTGCTCAACCTCGAAGCGCGCGGCGTCAAGCCGGCCGACATCGTCGCCCTGAAGTACCCGGATCACGGCGTTTCGCTGTACGGCAACGCGATCATCGCCAGCCCGAAGATGATCGCCGAGCAGCCCAAGGCAGTGGCCGGTCTGCTGCGCGCCTTCAACAAGGCGCTCAAGGAAACCATCGCCAACCCGGACGCCGCCATCGCCTACGTCAAGGAACGCGACCCGCTGATCAACGTCGCGCTGGAAACCCGCCGTCTCAAGCTGGCGCTCGAATCGAGCGTGGTCACGCCGGAAGTCAAGGCGAACGGCCTCGGTGCCGTCACCACCGATCGCCTGCAGCGCTCGCTGGCCGAAACCGTCGAGGCCTACGGTCTGCCGACGACGCCGAAGGCCGCCGACCTGTTCAACGCCGCCTTTCTGCCGGCGGCCGCCGAGCGCGCGCTCAAGTAAGGCGCCCCGGGCCGGCGGCAGCCGCCGCCGGCCGACGCTGTCACCAATAGGGAATCCGCATGTCTTTCGTCAAGTTCGAGAGCGTCAGCCTGGCCTATGCGCCGGGCGGCGCCAACGCCATCGAGGAGGTCAGCCTGGACATCCGCGAGGGCGAATTCGTCGCCGTCGTCGGTCCGTCCGGCTGCGGCAAATCCACGCTGATGAAGCTGGTCTCCGGCCTCAAGCCGCCGAGCAACGGTTACGTCTTCGTCGATGGCCGCGAGGTCGGCGGGCCGCTGAAGATCGTCGGCATGGCCTTCCAGGCCGCCAACCTGCTGCCCTGGCGCAATACGCTGGACAACGTGATGCTGCCGCTGGAGATCGTCGAGCCCTTTCGCAGCAACCTGAAGAAGGAAAAGGCGCAATACACGGCGGACGCCGAGGCGCTGCTCGCCCGCGTCGGGCTGGCCGGTTACGGCAGCAAGTTTCCCTGGGAACTGTCCGGCGGCATGCAGCAGCGGGCGTCGATCTGCCGCGCGCTGATCCACCAGCCGCGCCTGCTGATGCTCGACGAGCCCTTCGGCGCACTCGACGCTTTCACCCGCGAAGAACTCTGGTGCATGCTGCGCGACCTCTGGCAGGAGAAGCCGTTCACCGTCATCCTGGTCACCCACGACCTGCGCGAGGCGGTCTTCCTGGCCGATACCGTCTATGTGATGAGCAAGCGCCCGGGCCGCATCCTGGTGCGCAAGGAAATCGACCTGCCGCGCCCGCGCCCGCTCGACGTCACCTACACCGACAGCTTTGCCGCCTACGTGCACGAACTGCGCGACCACATCGGCCGCATCCGCGAATCCTGAGGAATCCCCATGGCCATCAAAACCTCCACCGCCATCAAGGCTGCGCCCTGGCTGCTCACCGTTGCCATCTTCCTGGTCTGGGAAGTCGTCTGCAGCGGCCTGAAGATTCCCGACTACCTGATGCCGGCGCCGAGCGCGATCTGGGCTTCCGGCCTCGAATACGGCGGGCCGATCATGATGCACGCGCTGCAGACGCTATGGACGACGCTCGCCGGCTTCGCCCTTGCCGTCGTCGTCGGCATGCTGCTTGGTCTCGCGGTCGGCGCCTCGCCGCTGGTGTACAAGGCCTGCTATCCGCTGCTGGTCGGTTTCAACAGCATTCCCAAGGTCGCCTTCGTGCCGGTGCTGGTCGTCTGGTTCGGCATCGGCACCATCCCGGCCATCCTCACCGCTTTCCTGATTTCCTTCTTCCCGGTCGTGGTCAACGTCGCCACCGGGCTGGCGACGCTGGAGCCAGAACTGGAAGACGTGCTGCGTTCGCTCGGCGCCCGCCGCTGGCAGATCCTGGTCAAGGTCGGTATCCCGCGTTCCTTGCCCTTCTTCTTCGCTTCGCTCAAGGTGGCGATCACGCTCGCCTTCGTCGGCTCGGTGATTTCGGAAACGGTCGCCTCCAACCTCGGCATCGGCTACCTGATGATGTCGGCCAGCTCGTCGATGAACATGCCGCTCGTCTTTGCCGGGCTGATCGTCATCGGCGTCATGGGCGTCGTCATGTACGAACTCTTCGCGCTGGCGGAGCGGCGCCTGACCGGCTGGGCGCACCGCAACCCGAACGCGCCGGGCTGAACTTGCGCAACTGTCGTGACAACGGCGCCTGCGGGCGCCGTTTTTCATGTGCGCCCGGCACGGGCGCACTCCTGCGGGTGTAAGTCCCGCCGTAAGTTGATCACGACGAACGAAGTGAAGCGCAACTGCGTGAGGGCGACCGAGCGTGGGGAGGAAGCGTGGAGCATAAACTGCGAGCCGATGAACAAGAACCGGATAGAAGGCGCTGCTGAGCAGGGCGAGCGGGCATGTGACCGCGAAGCTCTTGTGATCAAGGCGAAGTGGCGTAAATCCGGCGGTTGTGCAGTGAAGGAGTGCGTTCTTACCCGGGGATATCTCGCCTTGGGCCTGAAAGGGCGACGCCGGGAGGCGGAGCGAGAAGTCAGCAGCGGCCATAGTAGCTGCCGGTATGGGGCGAAGGGCCAAACGAGAAGGAGTGCCTTACGCCATGTCGATGCGTGAAGCCAAGCGTCAGATGCCCGCGTCAGCGGGGCGGGTGCCGGAAGTGAGCGGTGAAGCTGCTCGCGCACGCACCAGCGACGAAGCTTTATGCCCGCGACCTGAAACGGAGAGTACAGGGTCAGCGCTGTTGGTAGCGGCGCTGACGAGGGAGAACCTGCAACGAGCGTGGAAGCGGGTGAAGGGCAACAAAGGTGCGGCAGGTGTGGATGGTCGGGACATTCCCGAGGCAGCCCGCTACCTGCAGAGCGCCTGGCCGGAAATTCGCCGACAGTTGTTGCAGGGGACGTACCGGCCCAGTCCGGTACGAAGGGTGACGATTCCGAAGCCGGATGGTGGTGAGCGCGAGCTTGGCATCCCGACGGTAACGGATCGGCTGATCCAGCAAGCGCTGCTGCAAGTATTGCAGCCGATTCTGGACCCGACGTTCAGCGAATACAGCTTTGGTTTCCGGCCGGGGCGAAGCGCACAAGAAGCGGTAGTTCGTGCGCAAGCCTACGTTCAATCGGGACGCCGGATCGTGGTGGATGTTGATCTGGAGAGATTCTTTGATCGGGTCAATCACGACATTCTGATGGGTCGCCTACAGAAACGTATGGGAGATGCCGGCGTACTTCGGCTGATTCGGGCGTATCTGAACAGCGGGATCATGCAGGATGGCATTGTTCAGTTGCGGCATCAGGGAACGCCGCAAGGCGGACCCCTATCGCCGCTGCTGGCGAATGTATTGCTGGATGAAGTGGATCGGGAACTGGAACGCCGAGGTCATTGTTTCGTGCGCTACGCCGATGATGCGAATGTGTATGTTCGTAGCCGGAAGGCGGGTGAGCGGGTGATGGCTTTGCTGCGGACGATGTACGCCAAGCTGCGCCTGACGGTCAATGAGGCCAAAAGTGCGGTGGCGAGTGCGTTTGGCCGCAAGTTTCTTGGGTTTGAGTTCTGGGTTGCCCCGAAAGGGGAGATCAAGTGTGGTGTGTCGGCGAAGCCGATGGCGACCTACAAGCAGCGGATCAGGCAACTGACCCGGCGCTCGGGTGGTCGCAGTATGGTGGAAGTCGTCGAAAGGCTGCGGCCCTATGTTCTGGGTTGGAAAACCTACTTCCGGTTATCGCAAACACCGAAAGTCTGGCGAACGCTGGACGAATGGATGCGGCACCGGTTGCGAGCGATTCAGCTCAAACACTGGAACCGCGCTCCGACAATGTATCGGGAATTGAAAGCGCTGGGTGCCTCGGAAACGGTGGCACGACGAGTGACTGGAAATTCACGCAGATGGTGGCGGAACTCTGCCAAGCAACTGAACATGATACTGACCATTGCCTACTTTGATGGACTCAGGGTTCCACGACTCTCATAACCTCAACTTCTCGAACCGCCCGGTGCGGACCCGCATGCCGGGTGGTGTGGGAGGGGCCGGTCAGGTAATCTGGCCGCCCCTATCCCGATGGCCGGGCGGTGAACTCGCCGAAAATCGCCGGCGCGTTGGCGCGCACGATCTCGACGAAGCGGCGCAGGCGCGCCGGGTAGAAGCGGGCGTAGGGATAGACCAGGCTGATCGGCAGCGGCTGCGCCTGCCACTCGGGCGCCAGATGGACCAGGTCGCCGCGCGCGATATCGTCGGCGAGTATCCAGGCCGAGGCGATACCGGCACCGATGCCGCGCAGCATGGCGCTGCGCAGGGCGTACAGGTTGTCGGTGCTGAAGCGCGGGGTGATCGGGAAGCGCCGCTTCTTGCCGCTGCTGACATGGTTCAGCGCCACCTCGTTGCGGTAATAGGTGCGCAGCGCCAGCCAGGGCAGATCGGCCAGTTCGCCGGCGTCGACCGGCAGCGGCCGCCCGGCGAGCAAGGCCGGTGCGGCGGCGGCGATGCGATGCACCTCGCCGAGGCGGATCGCCACCAGGCCCGGATCGCCGATCTCGCCGACCTGGATCGCGCAGTCGATGCCGGCGGCGATGTAGTCCTGGATGCTGCGGTCGTCGTGCAGCAGCCATTCGACGGTCATCCCCGGATAGCGCCCGAGGTACTCGGTCAGCGATGCGATCAGCCGGTCCTGCCCGAAGGCGTGCGGGACGATGACGCGCAGCGTGCCTTCCGGCGCGTCGTCGGCGCCGCGCAGCTCGGACTCGAACGAGGCCCAGCTGGCGAGCAGCTCGCGGGCGCGCTCGTAGCAGCGCTCGCCGTCCTGGGTCAGGCCCATGTGGTGCGTCGTGCGTTGCAGCAGGCGCACGCCGAGCGAGCGTTCCAGCGTCTGCAGGCGGCGGCTGACCGTCGGTTGCGTGGTGCCCATCTGCTCGGCGGCGGCCGACAGGCTGCCGGCTTCGACGATGCGGACGAAGGTCTGCATCAGTTCGATGCGGTCGCCGCTGGCGAGCGGCGCTGGCTGGACTGGTTTTGTCATGCGATAAATGTATAACAAATCTGCATTTCAATGCACTACACAATCTATTTGTGAATGATCAACATGTCGTCTCGTCATCCCTGAAACCGAGTCCATCATGTCCGCTTCCCCGAACTCTTCCGCCGCCGGCCTGACGCCGCTGCTGATTCTGCTGCTGGCGATGAGTGCCGGCCTGTCGGTCGCCTCCTTGTACTACAGCCAGCCCATGCTCGGCGTGCTGGGCGCCGACATCGGCGCTTCCAGCCGCAGCATCGGCCTGGTGCCGACGCTGACCCAGCTCGGCTACGCCCTCGGCATCCTGCTACTGGCGCCGCTCGGCGACCGCTACGACCGGCGGAGCATCATCCTGGTCAAGAGCGGCGTGCTCCTGCTGGCGCTGCTGGCGGCCGGGCTGGCGCCGTCGATCCACTTGCTGCTGCTGGCCAGCCTGATCGTCGGCCTCGCTGCCACGCTGGCGCAGGACATCGTGCCGGCCGCCGCCGCGCTGGCTTCCGCCGAACAGCGCGGCCGTGTCGTCGGCACCGTGATGACCGGGCTGCTGCTCGGCATCCTGCTGTCGCGCGTGGTCAGCGGCGTGGTCGCCGAACTGTTCGGCTGGCGCAGCATGTTCGTGATCGCCGCGCTGAGCATCCTGGCCGTCGCCTACACCGCCTGGCGCCACATGCAGGCGGCGCGGCCGGCGACCAATCTGGGCTACGGCGCCTTGCTCGCGTCGCTGCTCGGCCTGTGGCGCGCCCATCCGCCGCTGCGCCGCGCGGCGCTGGCGCAGGGGCTGCTGGCGCTCAGCTTCAGTGCCTTCTGGTCGACGCTGGCGGTCATGCTGCACGGCGAGCCCTTCCATCTCGGCAGCGCCGCCGCCGGTGCTTTCGGCCTGGCCGGCGCGGCCGGCGCGCTGGTCGCGCCGCTTGCCGGGCACCTGGCGGATCGGCGCGGCCCCGGGCTGGTGACGCGCCTGGGGGCGGTGCTGACGGCGCTCGCCTTTGCCGGCCTGACCGCCGCCTGGCTGTGGGCGCCGAGCGGGGCCCAGCTGACGCTGCTGGCCATCGGCACGGTGCTCTTCGACCTCGGCGTGCAGGCGACGCTGATCGCCCATCAGACACAGGTTTACCAGATCGATCCGGGCGCCCGCAGCCGCTTGAACGCGGTGCTCTTCGTCGGGATGTTTTCCGGCATGGCGAGCGGCGCGGTCCTCGGCAGCCTGTTGCTGGCCAGTTGGGGCTGGGCGGCGGTGATGGGGATGGCGACGCTGAGCGCCGCTGGCGCGCTGTGGGTGCGTCTGCGCGCGGCATGAAACGGTTTTTCGGGGCGCCGGCAGCGTGCGAAGTCTCCCTTCTCGCTATAGCGGTTGGCTGGCCGGTGCATGCTGCCTGTCGTAGGCGTCGATTCGTCGTGGTCGCCGGGATGGCGCGAACTTCTGGCGTCTATGGATTGGCGGTCAATTCTCATGTCATTGATTTCTGGAGGGGCGGAGATTCTGTCGATGCCGGGAAGAAATCGTGATAATTTTTTTTGTGCCGCACGGCCATGATGATGGGATCGTCGCCGTCGGCATCAAGGTGGTTTCATTCATTCCTGTCCGTGCCGTCCCGGCTGGTGCCCAGTGTCGACGCTCGTCTGGCGAGCGATGCACGGCGCGAGCGGGCGGCAGTTGAACGCTGGGAATTCATCATGTGGGTGTATTCTTATGGAATCATCCACTTGGTCTGGATACAGGGGGGGACCCCGATGGCTTTCCAAAACCCGACGCTGCGCCTGTCGATCCTGGCTGCGGTCATGTGGACCGTCGTGCTCGCGCTTTCGCTCGTCTGGAATCTGCACCAAGTCAGCCATCAGACGATGTCGATGGCCTATGCCGAGGCGCGCGCCAACCTCAACAAGGACATTACCTTTCGTCGCTGGGGAACGCATCACGGCGGTGTCTATGTGCCGATCACCGAAACCCAGAAATCGGTCCCCTGGCTGTCGCATGTGCCGGGGCGCGATGTGACGACGACCGACGGTCGCCAGTTGACCCTGCTCAATCCGGCGTCGATGCTGCGCCAGATGATGGACATGTATGCCGAGTCCTACGGCATCCGGGGGCGGATCACCGGCCTCAAGTACCTCAATCCCGGCAACGCGCCGGACGACTGGGAGCGCCGGCAGCTCGAAGCCTTCACCCGCGGCGAGCGGAACGAGGTCTGGGAAGCCACCGAGATCGGCGGCCAGCCCTATCTGCGCTACCTGCGCGCCATGTACATGGAAGATGGCTGCGAGAAATGCCACGCCATCCTGGGTTACAAGAAGGGCGACATGCGCGGTGCGACCGGCCTCAACCTGCCGCTGGCGCCCTATCTGGAGCGGGTCGGCGAGTCGCGCTGGCAACTCGGCCTCAGTCACGCCCTGTTCTGGCTGCTCGGCCTCGCCGGCATTGCCTTCGGCGCCCGGATGTCGGCGCGCTGGGAGCAGGAACGGGCAGCCGTCCAGCGCGAGCTGGTGCAGCACCGCGACCGCCTGGAAGAGCAGGTCCGCGAGCGGACGGCTGCACTGTTCGTGGCCAAGGAAGCGGCCGAGTCGGCGAGCCGGGCGAAGAGCGCCTTCCTCGCCAACATGAGCCACGAGTTGCGCACGCCAATGAACGGCATCATGGGCATGCTTGAACTCTCGCTGAAGCGCAGCAGCGATCCCAAGGTCCGCGAACAACTGCAGAAAGCCAGGCTATCGTCGAAGATGCTGCTTGCCGTGATCAACGACATCCTCGACCTGTCGAAGATCGAGGCCGAGCGCCTGGTGCTGGAGAGCATCGAGTTCAGGCTCGGCGAAGTCCTTGAGAACGTCACCAGCCTGATGGCCGAGCGGGTCGCCGAAAAGGGTCTGCAGTTGCGCGTCGATATGGCCGACGGGCTCGCCGGCCAGGCCTTTCGGGGCGATCCCTTGCGCCTGGGCCAGGTGCTGCTCAACCTGACCAGCAACGCCGTCAAATTCACCAACAGCGGCAGCGTCACCATTCACGTTCATCCGCTTGCCGATGATGCCGAGCGGATGCAGTTGCGCTTCGCGGTCGAGGATACCGGCATCGGCATTGCTCCGGCCGAGCAGCAACGCCTGTTCGAAGCCTTCGAGCAGGCCGACAGCTCAATGACCCGCAAGTACGGCGGCTCCGGCCTCGGGCTGGCGATCTGCAAGCAACTGGTACGCCTGATGGGCGGCGAGGGCGAAATCGAGAGCGAGCTGGGTCAGGGCAGTACCTTCCGTTTTTCGGTCTGGCTGGCAAAGTCCGCCGCGCACACAGCGCCGAACGGCCTGGCGGCCGGTACGGCGGAAGAGGCCGCGCTCTGGCGGGATTTCGCCGGCGTGCGGGTGCTGCTGGCGGAGGATGAACCGATCAACCAGGAAGTGTCGCGCTGCCTGCTCGAGGACGCCGGCTTCGTCGTCGATCTTGCCGCCGATGGGCGGATCGCCGTCGAACTGGCCGATCGTCGTCCCTACGGACTGATCCTGATGGACATGCAGATGCCCAACATGAACGGCCTCGACGCCTCCCGGGCCATCCGCAAGGGCGAGATGAACCGGCATACGCCGATCGTCGCGATGACCGCCAACGCCTTCGACGAAGACCGCAAGACCTGCCTCGACGCCGGCATGGACGACCACGTCAGCAAACCGGTCGACCCCGAGCGCCTGTTCCTCACCCTGGCCCACTGGCTGACGCGCAGTTGCCGGGAGTAGGGGGCGCAGGCGGGTGGCCTCAAGCTTGCCACTGATCTTGGCCTTGTCTACATCGAATTGGTTTGAATTTTAATGGATGCATTTAAGTCTCTTGGTGTGTATTATTTTATTATTGGATTTAATTTAATCTATTAATGGAAAATACAAAGACTGTCGATGAATGGGCTTTTGAATTAGGCGAGCAGATGCGAGCCTTGCGCCTGCGTGCCGATCTCGATCAGATTTCTTTGGCTGAACGCGCCGGCGTTAGCCTGACAGCCGTCAAGAACATCGAGTCCGGTAAAGGGGCGACGCTCAAGACCTTGATCAGGATGCTGCGGGCGCTGGGTCGGGCCGAATGGCTCTCCAGTCTGGCGCCACCGGTCAGCATCAGCCCGCTACAGATGCTCAAGGCCCGGCCGGTGCGTCAGCGTGCCTCGCGCAAGCGCCCGCCAGGAAAGCCGGACAATGCATAAACCCGTCTCCGCCGTCGAAATTCGCCTGTGGGGTCGGCGGGTCGGTGCCGTGGCGCTTGATCCCCGCCTCGGCTATTACGCCTTCGAATACGACCCGGCCTTCGTCAGGCAGGGCATCGAAGTGGCACCGCTTACCCTGCCGCTGGCGCAAGCCGGCAATCCCTTCATATTTACCGATCTGCCGATCGCCACTTTCAAGCGTTTGCCGGCACTGCTCGCCGATGCGCTGCCGGACGATTTCGGCAACGCCCTGATCGATGCCTGGATGGCCAACAAAGGCATCGCCAGGGACGCCATCACCCCCCTCGACCGACTGGCCTATATGGGCAAGCGCGGCATGGGCGCGCTCGAGTTTCGGCCGGCGCGCGGCCCCAGCGTCGCCAGCCATACGGCGATCAAGCTCAAGCGCCTGGTCGATAGCGCCCGTCTGGCGGTGCATGGGCAACTCGACAGCGATTCCCACGCGCAGGCGGCGCTGGCGCAGATCACCCAGGTCGGCACCAGTGCCGGGGGCGCGCGGGCCAAGGCGGCCATCGTCTGGAACCCGAAAACGGACGAAATCCGTGCCGGCCAGTTCGACGCCGACCCCGGTTTCGAGCACTGGTTGCTCAAATTCGATGGCATGGGCACCGACCACGAGCTTGCTAGCCTACCAAGGGAGGCCCCCCGGCTCTGCCGGGGAGGCAGTAGACGTTTGACGTATTCGGGAGTCCATCGGAGGAAACTCCCCTTCGTGAGCCGCCAAGCACATGAAAGGGAGAATCACGATGGACGAATTCGAGA
>JAFIHA010000011.1 GCA_017848965.1 Dechloromonas aromatica (nom. nud.)
CACACAAGTTTCGCTTGGCGGCAATAGCCTTCTGGACCCACCCCTTCCCTTCCCGAACAGGACCGTGAAACAGAATCGCGCCGATGATAGTGAGCACCTCGCTCGCGAAAGTAGGTCACCGCCAGGCTCCCATTCCAAAAGACCCCTCCTAGTTCTCTAGGCGGGGTCTTTTGCCGTCTACGCGTTGGCTCGGGCAGGGGCTAATATTCCAAAGCTTGTGAGAGAGAGCTGCTTGCTCTGTGTTAGAATTGCTGTCGGCGGGTCTCCCCGCATTGCAGGATGGTGAACCTGGTCAGGTCCGGAAGGAAGCAGCCACAGCCATTTACTGCAAGTGCCGGGGGTTAGGCTCGCCACTTTCATTTTTGCTTTGGTGTGGGGCGCATGAGTTACCAGGTTCTCGCGCGAAAGTGGCGGCCGCGCAATTTTTCGACGCTTGTTGGCCAGGAGCATGTTGTTCGCGCTCTGACTCATGCGCTGTCGCAGCAAAGACTCCATCACGCTTATCTCTTCACCGGAACCCGTGGTGTCGGTAAGACGACCCTGGCCAGGATCCTGGCGAAGTCGCTCAACTGCGAAACGGGTATCACCCCGACGCCTTGCGGGAGATGTTCCGCTTGTCTGGAAATCGATGCGGGGCGCTTTGTAGACTTGCTTGAGGTCGACGCGGCGACCAATACCCGCGTCGACGAGATGCGCCAGCTCCTGGAAAACGCAGTCTATGCACCGACCCGTGGCCGCTTCAAGGTTTATGTCATCGACGAAGTTCATATGTTGTCGACGTCGGCATTCAACGCGATGCTGAAAACCCTGGAGGAACCTCCGGAACACGTGAAGTTCATCCTGGCCACGACCGATCCGCAGAAAATTCCGGTCACCGTGCTTTCGCGTTGCCTGCAGTTCAATTTGAAGCAGATGCCGGCATTGGCGATTTCCTCGCATCTTGCGCAGATACTGCAGGCAGAGGGGATTCCGTTTGAGGCGTCGGCGCTCGCGCTGCTTGCCCGATCGGCGGCTGGCAGCATGCGGGACGCGCTTTCCCTGCTTGATCAGGCGATCGCGCATGGTGCTGGCAACGTGGATGAGGCCCAGGTCCGGGCGATGCTGGGTAATGTCGATCAGGATTATCTGTTCTCGATCCTTGAAGTTCTGCGCGAGGGGGACGCTTCCGGCCTCATGCAGCAGGCTTCGTTGCTTGCAGTGAGGAGCTTGTCGTTTGCTGGCGCTCTGCAGGAACTGGCTGCGTTGCTGACCAGGATTCAGATCGTGCAGTGCGCGCCGACGACGCTGGATGAGGACGATCCCGATCGCCTTCGATTGTTGGCCCTGGCGGAGCAGCTATCACCCGAATACGTGCAATTGGCCTATCAAATCGTTAACGTCGGGCGAGCAGAGTTGGCCTTGGCGCCGGATGAGTACGCCGGGTTTGTAATGACGCTCTTGCGTTTGCATGTGTTTCGTCCGCGCAGCGTTTCCGATGTCGTCGCTGCGGCTCGTGCTAATCCATCGGCCCCACCCAGGCCTGCGGTCAGCGCGTCGCTATCGGCGAGAGAGCGTCCGGAGACCGATGTTCCGCGTACTCCGCCGCAGTCCGCGGTCTCGCACGCGGCGACGGATTGGCATGCACTCGTTGGCGAGTTGCCGTTATCCGGCTTGGCAAGGGAGCTTGCGTTGAATTGCGAGTTGCGTGAACTGGGCGAAGGACATTGCCTCCTGCGCTTGAGCAATTCGGCGGCGCATTTACAGATGAAGCCCTCGCCGGAGAAGCTGCAGCAGGCCCTGAGCAATCATTTTGCCCGGCCAATCGTGCTGAAGATCGAGTTGGGCGCGCCCAGCGCCGAAACGCCGGCTGCTACCGCTGGTCGTCAGCGTCAGGAGCGCCAGGAAAGCGCCGAGCTGGCGATCGAAAAAGATTTCTTTGTCCGGGACGCGATCGCTACGCTGGATGCGACGATCGTCGATTCTTCCATTAAACCTATTGATTGACGGAGTTCTCTAATGATCAAAGGCGGTTTGGGCGGTCTGATGAAACAGGCCCAGATGATGCAGGAAAACATGAAGAAGGCGCAGGAACAGCTTGCCCAGATTGAAGTCGAGGGGCAAGCCGGCGCTGGTGTGGTCAAGGTCACGATGACCTGTGCGCACGATGTCCGGCGTGTCAGTATCGATTCCTCGGTGATGGATGATCGCGAGATGCTCGAAGATCTCGTGGCGGCCGCGATCAACGATGCGGTGCGCAAGGGCGAGGCGCTTTCCCAGGAAAAGATGGCCGGTTTTACGGCCGGTCTCAACCTGCCGCCGGGAATCAAGTTGCCGTTCTGAGGTGAGCACCAACGGACTTGATGCGCTGATCGAAGCCCTGCGCTGTCTTCCCGGCATCGGGCCGAAGTCCGCACAGCGTCTTGCCTATCACTTGATGCAACATGATCGTCCCGGGGCGGCTCGTCTCGGGGATGCGATCCAGCATGCCTTGGCCGCCATTCGTCACTGTCGGCGTTGCAACACGCTGACCGAGCTCGATGTCTGCGAGCGGTGTTCCAACCCGAAGCGCGACCAGGGGTTGCTGTGCGTCGTTGAAACGCCGGTCGACATGAACATGATGGAACAGACCCTGGCGTATCCGGGTTTGTACTACGTGTTGATGGGCAGGATTTCGCCGCTCGACGGCCAGGGGGCTCGCCAGTTGCAGTTGGATCGCCTGCTTGCCAGGGCCTGCGATGGTCTGGTGAAGGAGGTGATTCTGGCAACCAACTACACCAATGAGGGTGAGGCGACGGCGCACTACATTACCGCGATGCTGAAGTCACGGGGGCTCAACGTGACCCGGATTGCGCGTGGCGTGCCGGTCGGCGGCGAACTGGAATACGTCGATAGCGGCACGCTGGCCCAGGCCTTGCGCGAGCGCCGGGCTGTGGAAGGATAAGTGAAGTCTGACAGACGCTTTTATCAGGGGTTCCGTTGGCGTATAATTTAGCGTTTGTTTTTAAACCCATTCAATTCCTTTAGGGGTCAGCGTTATGAGCAATCAAGGAAAAGTGGACTGCGGACGGCGGCGGCTGATCGTCGCCACCGCAGCCGTCGGCGGGGTGGGCGCGGTCGGTGCGCTCGTTCCGTTCGTCTCCAGTTTGCTTCCGTCCGAACGCGCCAAGGCAGCAGGCGCACCGGTCGAAGTCGATATCGGTAAACTGGCAGAGGGTCAGATGATGACCGTCGAATGGCGCGGCAAGCCGGTCTGGATCATCAACCGGACCAAGGACATGCTGGCGACCCTGCCCAAACTGGACGACAAAGTGGCTGACCCGAAGTCTGAAGTGGCGTCCCAGCAGCCGGCATATGCCGCAAATCCGACGCGTTCGGTCAAGGAAAATCTCCTTGTGGTGATCGGCATTTGTACCCACCTGGGGTGCTCGCCGAGCTCCAAGTTCAAGGCCGGAGCTGAAGAGGGGATGACTGCGGACTGGCTCGGCGGCTTCCTGTGCCCCTGTCACGGCTCGACGTTCGATTTCGCCGGTCGTGTCTTCAAGGCGAAGCCTGCACCGACCAATCTCGAAATTCCGCCGCACGTGTATCTGACCGATCCCCGTATCCTGATCGGCGAAGACAAGAAGGGGGCATGACATGGCTGGGGGAATTTACGAGAAGTACAAGTCCGATGGTTCGCTGGCCGGCAACGTGCTGGAATGGGTTGATGCGCGCTTCCCGGCAACCTCGATGTGGAAAGGGCATCTTTCCGAATACTACGCACCGAAGAATTTCAATTTCTGGTATTTCTTCGGCTCCTTGGCCCTGCTGGTTCTGGTCATCCAGATCGTCACCGGCATCTTCCTGGTCATGCACTACAAGCCGGATGCTGCGCTGAACGCTGCCGGCGTCCCGGTGGCCTTTGCCTCGGTCGAATACATCATGCGCGATGTGCCGGGCGGCTGGATCATCCGCTACATGCATTCGACGGGCGCCTCGGCCTTCTTCATCGTCGTTTACCTGCACATGTTCCGTGGTTTGATCTACGGTTCCTACCGCAAGCCGCGTGAACTGACCTGGCTGTTCGGCGTCGGCATCTTCCTGGTGCTGATGGGTGAGGCCTTCTTTGGTTACCTGCTTCCCTGGGGCCAGATGTCGTACTGGGGCGCGCAGGTGATCGTCAACCTGTTCGGCGCCATTCCGGTGATCGGTAACGACCTGTCGATCATCATCCGCGGCGATTTCATCGTCGGCGATGCGACCCTGAACCGCTTCTTCTCCTTCCACGTGATCGCTTTCCCGCTCGTCCTGATCGGTCTGGTTGCTGCCCACATCCTGGCGCTGCACGAAACCGGCTCGAACAACCCGGATGGTATCGACATCAAGGAGAAGAAGGACGAGCACGGCATTCCGCTCGACGGCATTCCTTTCCATCCGTACTACACGGTCAAGGACATCGTCGGCGTCGTCGTCTTCCTGATGGTCTTCTCCGCCGTGATGTTCTTCGCACCGGAAGGTGGTGGCTACTTCCTGGAAACGCCGAACTTCTACCCGGCCGATCCGCTGAAGACGCCGCCGCACATCGCGCCGGTCTGGTACTTCACGCCGTACTACTCGATCCTGCGCGCCATGGTCTGGAACTTCTTCGGCCTCGACGCCAAGTTCTGGGGGGTCGTTGCGATGGGCGCTTCGGTTGTCGTCTTCGCCTTCCTGCCCTGGCTGGATCGCAGCCCGGTGCGTTCGATCCGCTACCGCGGTCCGATCACCAAGGCGATGGTCACCCTGTTCGTGATCTGCTTCTTCATCCTCGGTTACCTCGGCACCCTGTCGCCGTCGCCGATGGGCGAACTGGTGTCGCAGATTTGTATGGTCTTCTATTTCGCCTTCTTCCTCGGCATGCCGTGGTGGTCCCGGATGGACAAGTTCAAGCCGGTTCCCGAACGCGTCACGATGAAGTGAGAGGATGCATAACATGAAAAAATTTCTCATCGCATTGCTCTTCGCGCCGGTCATGGCTTTTGCTGCCGGTGCGGCGCTTCACCTCGACAAGTGGCCGGGTTCGGTCAGCGACAAGGCAGCGTTGCAGAATGGTGCCAAGCTGTTCGTCAATTACTGCTTGAGCTGCCATAGTGCGTCCTACATGCGCTACAAGAACCTGATGGACCTTGGTTTGACCGAAGCGCAAGTCAAGGATAACCTGATGTTCGCTGGCGAGAAGATTGGCGACCTGATGACGGTTGCAGCGCGCTATGACGAGCAGAAGAAGTGGTTCGGTGCAACGCCGCCGGATCTGACCATCGTTGCCCGCGCCCGTGGTGACGCAGGTGCGCCGAAGGCTGGCGCGGACTGGTTGTATACCTATCTGCGCACCTTCTATCGTGACGATGCCCGCCCGACCGGCTGGAACAACGTCGCTTTCGCCGCCGTTGGCATGCCGCACGTCCTCTGGGAGCTGCAAGGCACCCAGGTGATGAACCATGAAACGCACAAGCTCGAACTGGCCGTTCCCGGCAAGATGAGCCCGGCGGAATACGACAAGGCGGTTTCCGACCTGGTCGGCTTCATGGTCTGGATGGGCGAACCGCAACAGGAATACCGCCAGACGCTCGGCATCTTCGTGCTGCTTTTCCTGGCTGTTCTCTTCGTCGTTGCCTACGCGCTGAAGAAGGAATACTGGAAAGACATTCACTGATCCTTCCCGGATCTGCTGACGGCATCGTGGGTTTGACTTCGGTCGGCCCCCGGTGCCGAATCTCATTTGAGGGCTGTTAAACATGATGAACCTCTACTCGGGCACGACCTGCCCCTTCAGTCACCGTTGCCGCATCGTCCTTTACGAAAAGGGCATGGACTTTCAGGTCATCGACGTCGACCTGTTCTCCAAGGCCGACGAGATGGCCGCCATCAACCCGCACGGCCGGGTGCCGGTGCTCGCCGAACGCGACCTCGTGCTGTTCGAACCGAACATCATCAACGAGTACATCGACGAACGCTTCCCGCATCCGCAACTGATGCCGGCCGACCCGATCATGCGCGCGCGCGCCCGCCAGCTATTGATCGGCATGGAGCGTGAAATCTTCTCGCACATGGAAATCATCGAGAAGAACGCCAAGGCGGCCGACAAGGCACGCCAGGAGATCAAGGCGCGGCTGACTGAAATCGTGCCGATCTTCAACAAGCAGAAGTTCATGCTGGGTGATGAATTCTCCATGCTCGACGTCGCCATCGCCCCTTTGCTGTGGCGTCTCGACCATTACGGCATCGACCTCGGCAAGGCCGCTGCGCCGCTGATGAAGTACGCCGAACGGATCTTCAGCCGCCAGGGTTTCATCGACGCGCTGACGCCGTCGGAAAAGGCGATGCGCAAGTAAGCGATGGAACTGCCGTCCACCAAGCCTTACCTGTTGCGCGCCATCTGGGAATGGTGCTGCGATAACGGCTTCACGCCCTACATCGCGGTCCAGGTCGATGGCCGTACGCTGGTTCCGCGCGAGTTCGTCAAGGACGGCCAGATCGTCCTGAATCTGGGCTCTGGTGCCACCAACAAACTGCAGATGGGCAATGAGTTGATCGAGTTCCAGGCCCGTTTCGGTGGCGTGGCGCGCGAGCTTTCGGTGCCGGTGGCCCAGGTCGCCGCCATCTACGCCCGCGAGAATGGCGCCGGCATGGCCTTCGAGGTCGGCGAGGCTACTGCCGATGCGTCTGCAGCGGCACCGCCGGTGTTCGATGAGCCCCCCGAACCGCCGCCGGAAGGCGGGCGGCCGAAGCTGCAGCGCGTCAAATAGGAACGTTGCTACTCCAGCATGCACCAAAAGAGGGAAATTCACCCGGTGAATTTCCCTCTTTTTCGTCTATCTCATTGATTTTTAGGCTTGGCATGCGTGTTGCGTATAGGCTGATGAGTTCAATGTCATGCCTGAAAAAAGGGCAAGCCGCGTCACGCTGGCGTAGCGCTGAGCTTGTAGCACAGCCATGACGAACAAAGACCGCAACGGAGGAGACCGTGAGTTACGCACAATACATCAAGGAAATCGGACGCGGCGCCGAAGGCGCGCGGGACCTGACCCGGGAGGAAGCCTGCCGGGTCTATGCCGCGATGCTCGACGGCGGTGTCCCCGACCTGGAACTGGGTGCCATCCTGATCGCGCTGCGGGTCAAGGGTGAGTCGATCGAGGAGATGCTGGGATTCCTCGACGCCAGCGACCAGCGCATGCATCGCCTGGTGATGCCGCACGGCCGGGTCAGGCCGGTAGTCCTGCCCAGCTACAACGGCGCGCGCAAGGAGGCCAACCTGACGCCGCTGCTGGCGCTGCTGCTGCAGCGCTTCGGCGTGCCGGTACTGGTGCACGGCCTGCTCGAAGGCTTCGGGCGGGTGAGTACGGCGCAGATCTTCCGCGAACTCGGTCACCTGCCGGTGGGCTCGGTGCAGCAGGCGCAGCAGACGTTGAGCGCCGAAGGCCTGGTTTTCCTGCCGCTCAATGCCTTTTCGCCCGGCCTGCACAATCTGCTCGCGCTGCGTGGCCGGATGGGCGTGCGCAACAGCGCGCACAGCCTGGTCAAACTGATCAATCCCTTCGCCGGCGAGGCGGTGCTGGTTGCGCCGGCGACACACCCCGACTACATCGAACTGATGCGCGCCCTGCTCCTCGAACGTGGCCAGCGCGCCCTGCTGCTGCGCGGCACCGAAGGCGAACCCTATGCCAACCCGAAACGCCGGCCGCGCCTCGAACTGGTCAGTCGGGGGCAGGTCGATATCCTGTTTGAAGCCGAGCACGACAGCCTGCGCGGCCTGCCCAACCTGCCTGAAGCGATCGACGCGGCGAGCACCGCGCGCTGGATGCGGCGCGTTCTCGACAAGCAGCTACCGCTACCCAAGCCGCTGGCCAACCAGCTCGCCTGTCTGCTCTACGCCAGCGGTTACGCCGACGACCTCAACCAGGCCAAGGCCATTGTTGCGGTCGAGGCGACCGGCATGGCGATGGGTGGCAACTGAGTTTTCAAGGGCGTTCGCCGCCCGCCAGGCGGCGCTCGATGTCGTCGAGTACCGGTAGCAGGTCGGCAACCGTGTCGATCACGTAGTGCGCACCGGCCGCGGTGAATTGCGGCGCGATGCGGGTGCGCAGGGCAGCCCGTTTTGCCTCGTCGGCAGCTTCATATTCGGCCAGGGTCAGCCCGGCCGGGCTGCCGGAGAGCATCAGGCCGACCGTCCACATGCCGGCGTTGCGGCCTTCGGCGATGCCCGGCAGCGTGTCGTCGATCTTCACGCAGTGGGCGACCTTGCCGATCTTCAGGTCGAGCACGCATTGCAGCGCCATCCACGGACCGGGGCGGGCGCCGGCGGCGAGGTCGTCGGCGCAGACCGTGCAGTCGGGCGCGTAGCCGTTGGCGGCGGCGGCGACCATCAGCTTTTCCATGACCGGGCGTGGGTAGCCGGTGGTCGAACCGATCTTCAGTCCGCGCTCGCGCAAGGCGGCGATCGTCTCCAGGGTGCCGGGAATCAATGCCGCGTGTGCGCCGACGCGTTCGACCTGCAGCGGCAGGAAAGTGCGGTAGATGTGGTCGATGTCGTCGTTGTTCATCGGCCGGCCGAATTGTGCCCGCCAGCGGGCGTCGACCGCCGGGTCCCTGCCGAGCGCCTCGATGTGCTGCCATTTGCCCAGGCCCATCGGGCCACGCGCTTCGGCCAGGCTCAGGTCAAAGTCGTAGGCGGCGCGGAAGGCGTCGACGAAAATCTGGGTCGGCGCGAAGGAGCCGAAATCGACCGTGGTCCCGGCCCAGTCGAAAATGACTGCTTCGAGTTGTTGTTGCATGGGATGTCTCCGTAAGGTGGCGGCAATTCAGCCGGAAGTTTTTCCGGCCCGCGCGGCGGCGCAGGCGGCGAGGAAGTCGGGGGCATAGGGGTCGAAATCGCCGCGTCGGCCCGGAGCGCTGGGCTGTGGATCGACGAAGGGCGCAGCGCCACGGATCAGTTCGCCGATCAGGCGGCCGACGCCGCCGGCAAAGCTGATCCCCGAGCCGTTGCAGCCGCTGGCGACGAACAGCCCGGCGATCTTCGGCGCGGCGCCGACGACCAGTTGCCGGTCGGGCGTGTAGTTGCTCGGCCCGGTCAGGTAATGGGCAATGCCCAACGTGTTCAGTGCGGGGAAGCAGGGCGCCAGTTCGTCGGCGCCTTCGGCGAGGTTGGCCCAGCCGTCGGCGTCGTCGGGGTCGAAGACGAAACCGGCGAGGTCGGCCGGCAGCCTGCGCGCGTCGGCAACCGCCGGCTGGCGCTCGCGGATGCCGAAGAGCAGTGCCCCGACCTCGGGCCGGGCGTAGGCGCGGATCGCCGGCAGCAGGACGATGGCGCCGTCGCGCGGAAAGATCGGCGCCGGCTCGCTGATCCAGTACTGGCTGCGCACCGGCGCCATCGGCAGCGGCAGGCCGAGATCGACGCTGAGCCGGTTGGCCCAGGCGCCGGCGGCATTGACGACAAGGCCGGCGGCCAGCGTGCTGCGGTCGGCCAGCTCGATCCCGCGCACCGCGCCGGCGTCGACGACGATGCGCGTCACTTCCGCGCTGGTGCAGCGCGCGCCGCGCGCGACGGCGGCGCGCAGCAGGGCGGTGGCGAACAGGTAGGGCTCGACGTAGCACTCGTCGGGGAAGAAGACCGCGTGGTCGAAGCTCTCGGGCGCCAGCCAGGGCGCGCGGGCGAGCGCTTCGGCTTTGTCCAGCCAGGTGCTGGCGATGCCGTGCGCGGCGGCGCCTGCGGCCCGCGCCTGCAACACTGCCAGGTGGCTGGCCGGTGCCGCGTGCAGTGCGCCGACCGTGCGCCGGCCGATGTCTTCGCCGAATTCTTGTTCGAGTTCAGCCATCGTACGGAAGGTCTGGCGGGCCAGCGCGATCTGTCCGGGGTCGTCGCGCACCATGGTCACCAGCGCTGCTGCCCGGCTGGTCGCGCCGGCCGCCGGCTGCAGACGTTCGAGGACGAGGACGCGATTGCCCAGTCCGTGGCGGGCGAGTTCGTAGGCGACGGCGGCGCCGAAGATGCCGCCGCCGATGATCAGGATGTCGCGCTCGTTCATTCAGCTACCGCAACTTGCATGTCGCGCAGCGTCGCAGCCACGGCATCGACGACCTTGGCCATATCCTGCGTCGTCAGCGCGCCGATGCAGCCGACGCGGAAGGTATCGACCTCGGTCAGCTTGCCCGGGTACAGGATGAAGCCCTTGTCACGCACCGCCGCGTAGAAGGCCTTGAAGTCGTAGTTCGGGCTGGCCGGCGCGTGGAAGGTGACGATGATCGGCGCCTGATGCACGGGCGCCAGGAAGGGTTTGAGGCCGAGGCCGGCCATGCCATCGACCAGCGCCGCGCAGTTGGCGGCGTAGCGTGCCTGGCGGGCGGCCAGGCCGCCTTCCTCGGCGTATTGCGCGAGCGCGGCGTGCAGCGCGACGACGACATGGGTCGGCGGCGTGAACCGCCATTGCGTGGTCTTCTGCATGTAGATCCACTGGTCGTGCAGGTCCATCGCCAGCGAATGGCAGTTGCCGGCGGCGGCTTCCAGCGCGCTGCGGCGGACGATGACGAAGCCCATCCCGGGCACGCCTTCCAGGCATTTTCCGGAAGCGGCGACCAGCGCCGCGATCGGCGTTGTGCGCAGGTCGATGTCGAGGGCGGCGAAGGAACTCATCGCGTCGACGATCAGTTCGCGCCCCTGACGGGCGACGGCGGCGGCGATCTCGGCGAGTGGGTTGAGGATGCCGGTGCCGGTCTCGCAATGGACCTGGGCGACGTGGGTGATCGCCGGGTCGGCGGCGAGCGCCGCTTCGATGGCCGCCGGGTCGGCCGGCTGGTCTTCGGCGAAGCGCAGTTCGACGGCCGCGCGCCCGAGGTAAGCCAGGATTTTCAGGATGCGCGCGCAGTAGGCGCCGTTGTTCGGCACCAGCACCTTGCCCTGGCGCGGCACCAGGGTGCCCAGCGCAGCTTCCACCGAGAAGGTGCCGGAGCCCTGCAGCGGCACGCAGACGTGGCTGTCCTCGCCGTGGGCGATGGCCACCAGCTGCCGGCAGACGTCGGCGGTGATGCGGTTGAAGGCGGCGTCCCAGGAACCCCAGTCGTGCAGCATCGCCTGCTTGGTGCGCAGCGAGGTGGTCAGGGGGCCGGGGGTGAGCAGCAGCGGGTCGCGGTCGATGGCGTACATGACGGGTTTCTCCGGGAAATCAGCGTTGGCCCTGGCGCCAGGCCTGGTGGCGGCGGAAGAGCAGGTGGGTGACGAACGAATAGAGCAGGCTGATCGCCGTCGAGGTGAGCACGATCAGCGTCGCCATCGCCGCCGCCGGCCCGAGTTCGCCGGCCTCGTCGAGGTTGAGGATGGCGACCGAGGCCGGCAGCGTCGTCGGCGAATAGAGGAAGACCAGCGCCGACACCGTGGTCATCGCGTTGATGAACAGGTAGCGGGCAATTTCCAGCACCGCTGGCAGGCAGACCGGCAGCGTCACCCGCCACAGGGTGACGAAGGGCGAGACCTTGAGCGAAGCGGAAACTGCCTCGAACTCGCGGTCGATGCCCTTGAGCGCGGTCAGTGCGGTCAGGTGGCAGGCGGTGTAGTAATGCACGATGTTGGCGATGACCATGATCGCCAGCGTCTGGTACAGCCCGTTCAGCGGGTTGTCCGGCGCATTGAAGAAGAGGATGTAGCCGATGCCGAGCACCAGCCCGGGCACCCCCATCGGCAGCGCGGCCAGCGCGCGGACCAGCGGCCGCAGCCCGGTTGGCCCGCCCTGGCCCTTTTCCAGCAGCCAGGCGGTGAAGAAGACGAAAGGCGTACCGAACAAGGCGGTCAGCCCGGCGATGCGCAGGCTGTTCAGCCAGGCGTCGAGGACGCCGGCTTCGGCCAGGCCGTAGATGTAATGGTCGAGGCTGAGCTCCAGGTTGTACGGCCAGAAGCGGACCAGTGAGGTGTAGGCGGCCATGCCCAGGATGCCGAGCATCGCCATCGCCAGCAGCAGGCAGTAGAAGAGCAGCGGCAGGTCGCGCCGCCAGTCCGGGCGCGGCCGGTAAGGCACGGCGCGGGCGCTCAGCCCGGCCTGCTGGCGGCGCTGCACCCACCAGTCGATGGCGAAGGCGAGCAGCACCGGCAGCAGCAGGAGCAGGGCGACGACGGCGCCGCGCCCGAAATTGTGCTGGCCGACGACCTGGACGTAGATTTCGACGGCGAGCACCGGGAAATTGCCGCCGATCACCTTGGGAATGCCGAACTCGCTGACCGAATAGGCGAAGACGACGAGCGCCGCGCTGATCAGCCCGTAGCGGGCGCCGGGCAAGGTCACCGTGACGAACTTGCGCCAGCGCGACGCCGACAGCGCATCGGCCGCTTCGTAGAGTCGGCCGTCGGCGGTGGCCAGCGCGACGACGAGGATCATCAGGGCGTGCGGGAAGCTGGCGTAGACGGTGGCCATGACGATGCCCACCGGCCCGTAAACCGAAGTCTCGCCAAGCCAGGCCTTGAGCACGCCCTGGGTGCCGAACCACTGGATGAAGGCGATGGCGCCGACCAGCGACGGGCCGAGCAGCGCCGACAGCCCGACGATCCGCCACAGCCCGCGCAGCGGCAGGCAGGCGCGCTCGATCGCGTAGGCATAGACGAAGGCCAGCGGCACGGTGATCGCCGTCACCACGACGGCGACCCACAGCGTGTTCCACACCGCTGTCGCCATCCCCGGCGTTGCCGCGAACTCGGCGAAGCGGGCGAGGCTGAAGGCGCCAGCGTCGTCGCGCACGGCGCCGAGCAGCAGGGCGCCCAGCGGCAGCAGCAGGAAGATCGCCAGCGCCACGGCGGCGAGCAGCAGCAGCGGCCCGCCCAGGCGTTCGCTGACGGTGGCGCGGCGGCCCGGCGGCAGCGTGCTCAGACCGGCGACCTTCATGCCGCCTCCGGCAGCGGGCGCAGGTGTTCGGCCGGGATGCCGACGCGCAGCGTCGCCCCCGGATGGATTTCGCGGCCACACAGGTAGTTGCTGGAAAACTGGGCGACCAGCGGGCGGCCGTCGCCGGTCGGCGCCTGCAGCGTGACCAGCGAATAGGCGCCGAGGAATTCGCACTTCAGGACGTGGGCGTAGAAGCTGTTTTCGCCCTGATCGAGCGTGCCGTGCAGGCGGATGTCCTCGGGCCGGACGTAGAAGCGCTGACGATGGCCTTCGGATGTGGGGCCGGCGCAGCGCAGCAGCAGGTCACCGACGCGCACGTGCTGCGGGCCGGCGCCGGTGGCGTCGAGCAGGTTGCCGCGGCCGATGAAGTCGGCGACGAAGTCGTTGCCCGGCGCCCGGTAGATTTCCTGCGGCCCGCCGATCTGCTGGATGCGCCCGCCGCGCATGACGACGATGCGGTCGGCCATGGCCAGCGCCTCTTCCTGGTCGTGGGTGACCATGATCGTGGTGACGCCAAGCCGGTTTTGCAGACTGCGGATTTCCGAGCGCAGGCGGACGCGCTCGATGGCGTCGAGCGCCGACAACGGCTCGTCGAGCAGCAGCAGGTCGGGCGAGGTGGCGAGCGCGCGGGCCAGCGCGACGCGCTGCTGCTGGCCGCCGGAGAGTTGTGCCGGGAATTTGGGCTGGCTGCCGGGCAGGCCGACCAACTCAAGCATTTCCTCGACCCGCTTGCGCACCAGCCGGCGGTCGGCGCGGCGGCTGTTCAGGCCGTAGGCGACGTTGTCGGCGACGCTGAGGTTGGGGAACAGCGCGTAGGACTGGAAGACGATGCCGTAGTCGCGTAGCGCCGGCGACAGTTGCGAGATGTCGCGCCCGGCGTGCACGATGCGCCCTTCGTCCTGCCGTTCGAGACCGGCGATCGCCCGCAGCAGCGTGGTCTTGCCGCAGCCGGACGGGCCGAGCAGGACGAGGAACTCGCCGCGTTCGACGGCCAGCTCGATGCGCTCGAGCGCAACGAAAGCGCCGTAGCGCTTGGTCAGTTGGGTGATTTCCAGGTGGGCCATGGGCGCCTCGCGATCAACGGTAAACGGCAAAGCTGCCCGCCCCGTTTCGGGGACGGGCAGCGGCGGGCGGTCTTATTTCTTCTTCGGCTCGGACTTGGTCGAGTAACGCTGTTGCCACTCGGCCAGGATCGCGTCGCGGTTCTTGGCCATCCACTGGAAGTCGTTCTTGACCAGGCGCTGTTCGTAATCGTTCGGCACGTACTTCAGGCGGGTGGCGATGCCGGGCATGGCGACGACGGCGAAGTTCTTCGCGTAGAGTTCGTTGGCTTCGCGGGTGGTCGCCCAGTCGGCCAGCTTCTTCGCCGCTTCAAGCTGCGGCGTGCCGTGCACGATGGCGATCGATTCCATGTCCCAGCCGAGACCTTCCTTGGGGAAGATGATGTCGATCGGCGCGCCCTTGCTGCGCACGACGTTGGCCCGGTATTCGAAGGCGATGCCGACCGGGAATTCACCGGCGCCGGCCATCACGCAGGGCTTGGAACCGGAGTGGGTATACACGGCGATGTTCTCGTGCAGCTTGTCCATGTAGTCCCAGCCGCCTTTCTCGCCGAACATCTGCAGCCAGGCGGTGACGTCGAGGAAGCCGGTGCCCGAGGAATTCGGGTTGGGCATGACGATCTTGCCCTTGAACTCCGGCTTGAGCAGGTCCTTCCAGCTTTCGATGCGGGGCAGTCCCTGCTTCTGCATCTCGGCGACGTTGTAGCAGATCGCCGCGCCCCAGACGTCCATGCCGACCCAGGTCGGCGTCATGCCGGTCGAGCGGAAGCGCGGGTTGAGCGCCTTCAGGTTGGCCGGGGCGTAGGGCTGCAGCATCTTCTCGCGGTCGAAGACGACCATGCTGGAAGCGGCGACGCCCATGATCACGTCGGCCACCGGCTTCGCCTTCTCGGCCAGCAGCTTGGCAGTGATGATGCCGGTCGAATCGCGCGTCCACTTGATCTCGATGTCCGGATAGGCGTTGTTGAAGGATTGCTGGTAAGCCTTCAACTGGTCGGTTTCCAGCGCGGTGTACACGTTGAGGACGGTCTTCTCGGCGTGCGCCGGGACGATGGCGGCGAGCGCCAGGCCGGCGACGGCGAAGCTGCGAATGAGGTGCTTGAGTTGCATGCGGATTTCCTCCGGGGGAAGGGGTGACGGGGTTTCCGGGATGCCGGGCTGTCATCGAACTGACATCGCGGCGCACTAGACTGGCTTTCATCTTAGTGACGGTTTATTGCAGATTGTTGACAATCTACAAAGCAACGATGAATTACAATGCCGCTTTCGATTCCCGCCCGACGGCCATGTCCGATACCGCCTCCGCCCCTGTCGACAGCGTGCTCGCGCTGGTCCAGCGCACTTCTCTGACCCGCCTCGTTGGCGAGGCGCTGGAGAAAATGATCCTCGCCGGCGAACTGCCGCCGGGCAGCAAGCTCAACGAAGTGGCGCTGGCCGAACGCCTCGGCGTGTCGCGCGGGCCGCTGCGCGAAGCCTTCCGCACCCTCGAAGAAAGCGGCCTGATCCGCCAGGAGAAGAACCGCGGCGCCTTCGTCCGCGAGATCGAGCTGGCCGAGGCCGCCGATATCTATGAGGTGCGCGCTGGCCTCGACGCCACCGCCGGGCGCCTGCTCGCCGAACGCGTGACGCCCGAGCAACTGGCGGTGCTGCGCGAGTTCGCCGCCGGCATGCAGCGGGCAGCGACGGCCAACGACGTCGATGCCTTTCACGCGCTCAACCTCGCCTTTCACGACCGCATCGTCGACATGACCGGCAACGCCGCGCTGCTCGACGTCTATCGCCGGCTGGTCAAGCAACTGGCGCTGTTCCGCCGGCGCAACCTGCTGGCGCCGCGGGCGATCCCGCATTTCGCCGACGAGCACAGCGCGATCGTCGACCGCATCGCCGCCGGCGACGCGGCCGGCGCCGCCGAAGCGCTGCACGCGCACGCCCGCGGCGGCCGGGCGCGCATGCTGCGCGACGGCGAACTCGGCGAGGTGTCCGATGCCGCCTGAAGCCGACCGCAGCGAAGGCGACGTCAACCTCGGCGCCCGCCGCGCGGCCTGGCAGGAAGAGCATCTCGACGCGGCGACGCGCGAGTTGCTGGCCGAGGACGCGCGCTGGTTCCTCCACCAGTCGATGTCCACGCCCTGCCTCAACGCGCTGGCCGGCGCCCAGGGCAGTTGGCTGACCGACCTCGGCGGCCGGCGCATCCTCGATTTCCACGGCAACAGCCTGCACCAGATCGGCTACGGCCACCCGAAGGTGGTCGCGGCGATTCAGGAAACGCTGGCGACCTTGCCCTTTTCACCGCGCCGCTACGCCAACCGGCCGGCGGTCGAACTGGCCCGCCGCCTCTGTGAAGCGGCGCCGATGCCGGGCGCGCGCCTGCTGTTCGCGCCGGGCGGCACGGCCGCCATCGGCATCGCGCTCAAGCTGGCCCGGCTGGCAACCGGCCGGTTCAAGACGCTGTCGATGTGGGATGCCTTCCACGGCGCCTCGCTCGATGCCATCTCGCTTGGTGGCGAGGCCGTCTTCCGCCGCGGCATCGGCCCGCTGCTGCCCGGCGCCGAGCACGTGCCACCGCACGACCCGGGCAATTGCGTGTTCGGTTGCGGCGGCCAGTGCGCGCTGCGCTGCGTCGATTACATCGACTACTGCCTGGCCAAGGAAGGCGACGTTGCCGCAGTCGTCGTCGAAACCGTGCGCTGCACCGACGTCCAGGTGCCGCCCGCCGATTACTACCAGCGCCTGCGCCGCATCTGCGACCGCCACGGCGCGCTGCTGATCCTTGACGAAATCCCCATCGCCCTCGGCCGCACCGGCCACCTCTACGCCGTCGAGCGCTACGGCATCGAACCGGACATGATCGTCATCGGCAAGGGCCTGGGCGGCGGCGCCCTGCCGCTGGCGGCGCTGATCGCCCGCGCCGGGCTCAACGTCGGCCAGGACATCTCGCTCGGCCACTACACGCACGAGAAGAATCCGCTCGCCTGCGCCGCCGGGCTGGCGACGCTCGACGTGATCGCCGAGGAAAACCTGCTCGAACGCAGCCGCACGCTGGGCGCCGCGGCGCTGGCGCAACTGCGCGCGGCGACCGCCGACCTGCCGGCGGTGGTCGAAGTGCGCGGCGCCGGCCTCTTGCTCGGCATCGAGCTGAACGACGCCGATCTCGCCGAGGCGGTGCTCTACCGCTGCCTGAGCCAAGGCCTGTCGTTCAAGGTCGGTCAGGGCAAGGTGCTGGTGCTGGCGCCGCCGCTCAACGTCGACGCCGCCGATCTCGACTGGGCGCTGGCCGGCGTGGTCGATGCCGTACGGGCGGAAAGCAGTGGCTGAAGGCGGCTTGCCGCTTCCCGTCCTGCTCGCCGTGCTGGCGGCGGCGCTGCTCCACGCCGGCTGGAATGCGCTGATCCGCGGCGCCGGCGACAAGGGGCTGTACACCGTTTTGCTGCACGCCAGCAGCGGCTTCCTGGCGATCTTCGCGCTGTTCTTCCTGGGCCTGCCGGCGCCGGCCAGCTGGCCCTACGTCGGCGCCTCGGCGCTGCTCCACACGCTGTACATCGCCTGGCTGATGCGCGCCTACGACGGCGGCCAACTGGCGGTCAGCTACACGCTGATGCGCGGCCTGCCGCCGCTGCTGGTGGCGCTGGTCTCGGCGCCGCTGCTCGGCGAGCCGCTGGGCAGCGCCGGCTGGCTGGGGATTGCGGCGATCTGCGGCGGTGTCCTCGGCATCGGTTTTGCCGGCGGGCTGACGCCGGGCCGGGCGCTTGCCCATCCGGCCAGCCGCGCCGCCGCGCTCAACGCGCTGGCGATTGCCGCCTACACAGTGGTCGATGGCATCGGCGCGCGTCAGTCCGGCAACCCGCTGGCCTACGCGTGCATGCTCTTCGTCGGCGAACCGCTGCTCATCCTGCTCTGGCAGTACCGGCTGCGTGGTTCGCAGTTGCTCGCCTACTGCCGCAGTCACTGGCGGCTCGGCCTGCTCGGCGCCGCCTGTTCGACCAGCGCCTACGCGACCATCCTGTGGGCGATGACGCAGGCGCCGGTGGCGATGGTCGCCGCGCTGCGCGAAAGCTCGGTGGTTTTCGCAGTGCTGATCGGCAGCCTGTGGTTCAAGGAAGGGCGGCTGCGCCCTGGCCTGCTCGCCGGCGCTGGCGTGGTGCTCGGCATTTTCCTGCTGCGCACCTGAACCTCTGGCGGCGCTGGCGGTCTGTGACGGGTAAGATGACCCTCAGCCCGCCTTTGGAAAGCCCATGTCCCAAGCCATCATCCTCTTCGCCCACGGTGCCCGCGATCCCGAATGGGCTTCGCCGATGCGCCGGGTGCGCGCCGCCATCTTGGCCAATGCGCCGCAACTGGCGGTCGAACTCGCCTTCCTCGAATTCATGGCCCCCGACCTGCCGGCCTGCGTCGCCGAGCTGGCCGGGTGCGGCGCGCGGCGCATCCTGATCCTGCCGATGTTCATCGCCCAGGGCGGGCACCTGAAACGCGAAGTCCCGGAAATCGTCGCCCATCTGCGCGCCGCCTGGCCGGCGATCGAGTTTTCGCTGGGCCGGGCGATCGGCGAGGAGGAGAGCGTCGTTCAGGCGATGGCCGCCGCGGCGCTCAATGCATCGACGGTAGCGGGTGCGTCCGCTTGAGGTGTTCGTAGGTTTCCATCAGCTCGATCACTCGCTGGTTTTCGCCAGCGGCGAGCGCCTGTTGCATGTTTTCGAGGATCATCGCGTGCAACTGGCAGACGCCTTCCGGCGTACATAGCAGTACTTCGCTCAGTTCCGCGGCTATTGCCAGCGGCAGATGCTCGTGTTCGGCGATGGCTTCGATTTCGCCGCGATCAAGGTCGCAGTAATCGAGAACGTCTTGCATGGACAACATGGGATCTCCTCCTGGCAGAAGCGGCGAGCGCCGTTGGTTTCTGTCTGTCCGCCTTGTCATCGTTGTCGGTGGAGGACTACTGCTTTAGTTATAGCAGCTTATTGCGGCCGGGCAAAGGTGCTCAGAAGGCCAGCGTTGCGCTCTCGTCCGTTGCCGCCTGACGCAGGCGTCGCAGCAGCGGGCGCAGGTCGAGCCGGGTCTGTTGGCGCAGCGCCTGGGCGCGCTTCTCCAGGTCGACGAAGGAAACCTGCACCGCTTGCGCGTCGCGGCCGAACACGATGGTGTTGCCGCTGGTGCATTCCGGCAACTGCAGGATCTGCCCGGAAAACGCCTCGGCGATGCGCTCGACGCTGCGCGCAAAACCCTTCTCGCGCAGCAGGTTGACGCAGAACAGGCCGTCGTCGTTGAGGTGGCTGCGGCAGGCCTGGTAGAAACCCGGGGTGTCGAGCATGCCGGGGCGGCCGTCGGCGCCGAAGCCGTCGGAGAGGATGAGGTCGAAGCGGCGTTTCGTGCTTTCCAGGTAGTCGGCGCCGCAGGCGATCTCGACATGCAGGCGGCGCGGGTCGTCGGGCAGGCGGAAGTACTGGCGGGCGACGAACTCGACCTGCGGGTTGATCTCGACGACGGTGATCCGGCAATCGGGAAAGTTGCGGTACAGGAACTTCGCCAGGGAACCGGCGCCGAGGCCGATCAGCAGGACATTGCGCGGCCAGCGCGGGGCCTCGCGCAGGAGCAGCCCGGCCATCATGTCGCGGGTGTATTCGAGCAGCAGCGACCACGGCCGGGCGATGCGCATGGCGCCCTGGATCCAGTCGGAACCGAAATGCAGACAGCGAACCCCATCCTCCTCGCTGATGTCGATGGCGTGGCGGGGCGGTGTTGGGCGGGTTTTCATCGGGTTCGCAGGCGGGGTGGCGCCCCCAGGTGGAATCGAACCACCAATTCGCCCTTAGGAGGGGCGTGTTATATCCATTTAACTATGGAGGCGTGCCGATTTGGCGGGCAGGCGCGCATTGTACCGGCTGGCCGACCCTTGTGATAGATTGGCCGGACGACAAATCACAAAAATGGAGACAAAAATGGGGAGGACTTTTTCCAGTCGGCCGATCGCCCAGCAACTGATCATTGCCCTGGTCGGTGCGCTGCTGCTGGTGTTCACGGGGATGACGGCGGTCGTCCAGTGGCGCGCCGATGGCGCGGCGCTGAGCGTCGCCGAGAACAATCTGGCGCACGAGGCGAAGCTGATGGCGGGAACGCTCGATTCGCTATTCGAGGCGGTGCGCGACCGCGGTAACCGGCAGTCGGATTTCTTCCTGCGCTACCTCAACGGCACGCCGCAACCGGGTGCCGAACTGGTCCGTACCGGCGATGTCGATTTGCCGGTGGTCCGCCTCGGTAACGAGGTGCTCAACGCCAACGAGCGCATCCTCAAGGCCTTCCAGACGCTGACCGGCGACGAGGCGGCGCTGCTCGTCCTGCGCGACGGCAAGGTCTACCGGCTGGCCACGCTGTTGCGCGACAAGGACGGCAAGCCGATGCACGGCGTGCCGGTCAAGGCCGACGACCCGGTGACGCTGTCGCTGCTCGCCGGCAAGGATTACCAGGGGCTGGCGGTGCGCGGTGGCAAGTACTACTTCAGCACCGTGCGCCTGTTGCACGACGCCAGCGGCAAGGCCTGGGGCGCCATTTCCGTGCGTGTCGCCCTCGAGGAAGAACTGAAGCGCATCCGCGCCCAGTTCGGCAGCATCGTCGCCGGCACCACCGGTTACGTCTATATCGTGCGGCCGGTTGGCGACAAGGGCGACGGCGAGTTCGTCCTGCATCCGAAATTCCAGGAAAAGCTGCTCTCCGAAGTCGATGTGCCGGCGACGGCAAAGAACGCAGTATCCGAAATCCTTGTCCGCAAGAATGGCGCCTACCGCTACCAGATGCCCGACGGTACCGGCGGCGAACGGGAGAAGATCGTCGTCGCCGCGACCTCGGAAGCCTGGGGGTGGACGGTCGCCACCGGCAGCTGGCTCGACGAATATCTGGAAGAGAGTCACGCCTTGCGCGATCTGGTCATCGCGATCAGCATCGTCGCCGCCCTGGTGCTCGCGGTGATCACTTTCTGGCTGGTCAATTCCCGGCTGCGCGGCTTGTCGCAACTGGTCGGCGAGGTGGCCAAGGTCAGTTCCGGCGACCTTCGGGTCAGCGTCAGCGATGCCGATCCGGCCAGCCGCAACGAGGTGCACGTGATCGCCAGCGCCTTCAACGAGATGGCAGCCAGCATGCGCCGGCTGGTCAGCGGCGCGGCGCAGACCTCGGGGCAGGTCGGCGACGCCGCGCATGCCTTGCAGGAGGCCGCGCAGAGCGCCCTGGAAAGCGCCGGCCAGGCGTCGCAGTCGGCCTCCGGCATCGCCGCCTCGGTCGAGCAGCTATCGGTGAGCATCTCGCAGGTCGCCGACAATGCCAACCATGCGGCGGAGATTTCCGAAAACTCGAAGGCGGTCACCGCCAGCGGCCGCCAGGTCGTCACCCGGACCATGCAGGAGCTGGAGCGGGTGGCCGGCGACATCGGCGAGTCGGCAGTGCTGATCGAGTCGCTGGGCGAGCGCTCGAAGCAGATTTCCAGCGTCGTCGGCGTCATCCGCGAGATCGCCGAGCAGACCAACCTGCTTGCCCTCAACGCGGCGATCGAGGCGGCGCGGGCCGGCGAGCAGGGGCGCGGCTTCGCCGTCGTCGCCGACGAGGTGCGCAAGCTGGCCGAGCGCACCGCGCTGTCGACGCAGGAAATCTCCTCGACGGTGACGGCGATCCTGCAGGAGACGGCCAATGCCGTCGAACGCATGCAGGCGGTCAGTGGCAACATGAGCAGCAGCGTCGGCCTGGCGCGCGAAGCCGGCGAAGCGCTCAACAGCATCGACGCCCGTGTCCAGGAAACGGTCGGCGTGGTCATGCACATTGCCGAAGGCACCCGCGAACAGAGCGCCGCCAGCCAGGAAATCGCCCGTCTCGTCGAACGCATTGCCCAGGCCGCCGAGGGCACCAACGAACGCGCGCTGGGCAACCGGCAGCGGGCGCAGGAACTGGAACACCTGGCCAACGAGCTGCAGGCACAACTTTCCCGTTTCACCACCTGAACGATTAGAATCCTGCCATTCCCATTACATCGGCGCCTTGCGGGGCGCCGTTTTCATTGCCTCCCATGCCCTACCTGAAACTTGCCGACGCCTGCCTCGCCTACGGTCACGTGCCGCTGCTCGATCACGCCGAATTCCAGCTCGACCCCGGCGAGCGGGTGGCCCTGATCGGCCGCAACGGCACCGGCAAGTCGTCGCTGCTGGCGGCGCTCGCCGCCGGTTCCGGCAAGGGCCGGCTCGATGACGGCGAGGTCTGGGTGCAGCCCGGCATCCGCGTCGGCTACGTGCCGCAGGAACCGCCCTTCGACCCGGCGCATTCGGTGTTCGAGGCGGTGATTTCCGGCATGGGCGAAACCTCGGCGCTGCTCGCCGAGTACCACGCGGTGTCGCACCGCCTGGGCGAAGGCGGCGATCACGAGGCGCTGCTGGCGCGCATGGCGCAACTGCAACAGGAACTGGAAGCGCGCGGCGCCTGGGCCTACGAGGCGCAGGCGGAGAAGGTCATCGCCCGCTTCGGGCTCGACCCCGAAGCCAGCGTCGGCAGCCTCTCCGGCGGCCAGAAGAAGCGCCTGGCGCTGGCCCAGGCGCTGGCCGTGGCGCCGGAAGTGCTGCTGCTCGACGAGCCGACCAACCACCTCGACATCGCCGCCATCGAATGGCTGGAAACGCTGTTGATCGAATCCGGCGTGACGCTCCTTTTCATCACCCACGACCGTTCCTTCCTCGACCGCGTCAGCACCCGCATCGTCGAGCTCGATCGCGGCCAGTTGGCGAGTTTTCCCGGCAATTTCACGCAGTACCAGCAGCGCAAGGAAGCGATGCTGCACGAGGAGGCGCTGGCCAACGCGCGCGCCGACAAGCTGCTCAAGGAAGAGGAAGTGTGGATCCGCAAGGGCGTCGAAGCGCGGCGCACGCGCGCGGTGTTCCGCGTCCAGCGCCTCGACCGCCTGCGCGCCGAGCGCCAGGCGCGGCGCGAGCGCATGGGCCGCGTCAACCTGCAGCTGGAAAGCGGCGACAAGAGCGGCAAGCTGGTCGCCGAACTGGATCACGTCAGCAAGTCCTGGGGGGCGCGCCGCATCGTCAGCGATTTCTCGACGCGCATCCAGCGCGGCGACAAGATCGGCCTGATCGGCCCCAACGGCGCCGGCAAGACGACGCTGCTGCGGCTGATCCTCGGCGAACTGCAAGCGGACGCGGGGACGGTACGGCAGGGGACGAAGCTGGAAATCGCCTACTTCGACCAGTTCCGCACCCAGCTCAATCCGGATTCGACCCTGGCCGACGTCATCTCGCCGGGCTCCGACTGGGTCGAGATCGCTGGCGCCCGCAAACACGTCATCGGCTACCTGGAAGATTTCCTGTTCGCGCCCGAGCGCGCCCGCTCGCCGGTCAGTTCGCTCTCCGGCGGCGAACGCAACCGCCTGCTGCTGGCCCGCCTGTTCGCCAAGCCGGCCAACGTGCTGGTCCTCGACGAACCGACCAACGACCTCGACATCGATACCCTCGAACTGCTCGAACAACTCCTCCAGGACTACGACGGCACGCTGTTCCTGGTCAGCCACGACCGTACCTTCCTCGACAACGTCGTCACCCAGACCATCGCCGCCGAAGGCGATGGCGTCTGGAAGGAGTACGCCGGCGGCTACAGCGACTGGGCGAACTACCAGGCGAGCCTGGCGAAGGTCGCGGCTGACAAGCCAAAGAGCGAAGCCAAGCCGGTGGCGAAGCCCGCCGAGGCGGTGAAAGCCAAAACCGACAAGCTGAGCTGGAAGGAGCAGCGCGAACTGGAAGCGCTGCCGGAGAAGATCGCTGCGCTGGAAGCCGAACAGGCGAAGCTGACCGCATTGCTCGAAGACCCCGGCCTCTACCAGCGCGACGCGCAGGGGGCGCAGAACGCCTCGGCGCGTCTGGCAACGATCGACGACGAACTGATGGCCCTGCTCGAACGCTGGGAAGCGCTCGAGGCGCGCGCCGGGAACCCGAGCTGAAAGCGGCAATCGAAACGCCATGAACCTGCCCCGAACTTCCTGGCGCACGCCGCTGCTGATCCTGGTCATCGGTGGCCTGATCCTCACCCTGTCGATGGGCGTGCGCCACACCGCCGGCCTCTTCCTGCAGCCGATGACGATGGCGCACGGCTGGAGCCGCGAGACCTTCTCCTTCGCCATCGCCATCCAGAACCTGGTCTGGGGGCTGGCCTCGCCGTTTGCCGGGGCTTTTGCCGACCGCCACGGTGCCGGCCGCACCGTGTTTGTTGCCGCGCTCCTTTACGCGCTGGGCCTGGTGCTGATGGCGCAGGCCAGTTCGCCGCTCGCCTTCGACCTGTCGGCCGGCGTGCTGATCGGTCTCGGCCTGTCGGGGACGACTTTTGCCGTGATCATGGGCGTCATCGGCCGCCACACGACGCCGGAGCGGCGCAGCCTGGCGCTCGGCATCGCCGGCGCCGGCGGCTCCTTCGGTCAGTTCGCGGTGCTGCCGATTGGCCAGGCGCTGATCAACGCCTGGGGCTGGCAGAGCGCGCTGGTCCTGCTCGCCTGCGGCGTCGGCCTGATCGCTCCGCTGGCGTATGCCATGGCCGACGGCCACAAGCCGGCCGCCGGCGGCGGCCAGTCGATCGGCGAGGCACTGCGCGAGGCGGGTACGCAGAAGAGCTTCCACTACCTGTTCTGGGGCTATTTCGTGTGCGGCTTCCAGACCGCCTTCATCATGCTCCACCTGCCGTCCTTCCTGGTCGACGGCGGCCTGAGCGCCAACGTCGGCATGACCGCGGTGGCGCTGATCGGCCTGTTCAACATCTTCGGTTCCTTCTTCTTCGGCTGGGCCGGCGGGCGCGGCAGCAAGAAGAACCTGCTGGTGGCGATCTACGCGATACGCGGCGTGGCCATCCTGATCTTCATGCTGCTGCCGCTGACGACGGCGAGCGCCTGGGGCTTCGCAGCGGTGATGGGCATCCTCTGGCTGGGCACGGTGCCGCTGACGAATGGTCTGGTGGCGCAGATCTTCGGCCTGCGCTACCTGTCGATGCTGGCCGGCATCGTCTTCCTCGGCCACCAGTTGGGCAGCTTCCTCGGCGCCTGGCTGGGCGGACGGATCTTCGACGAGACCGGCTCTTACAGTCTGGCGTGGACGATTTCCATCGTCCTCTCGGTGCTGGCCGCGCTCTGTTCCTGGCCGGTCAACGAAAAGCCGCTGCTGCGGCCCGCCGGCGCGTGAAGCCGCACTGGAAATCCGTGCTCGCCGGGGCTGGCATCGCCGCCCTGCTGATCCTGCTGGCGTTGATCTTCATGGCCTACCAGATGCCGGAGCTGCTGCTCGACTGGGCCAACCTCAATTACTGCGGTTGATCGCCGGCGTTGCCGTTCGGCACGCCGAGATGCTGGCGTACCGCTTCCAGGTTGAGGTTGAGCAGGGCACCGATCTCGCGGTAATCGTCGGGTAGCGCCGGATTGTCCCAGCCCCGCGCCGAATGGCGTGCCAGGCGGACGGCCAGCGAGACGTTGCGGACGCGCGGACTGTCGCCCTGGCTGTCGTCGATCAACAAGCTGAGCAATTCCGGCAGGTGCCAGACCTTGCACAGGGCGAGCTGGATTTCCTGAAACGTCAGGCCGAGCACCTGCTGCTGGGCGTCGGCGCTGCGCATCCCGGGATTGGCCTGGAGCAGCGCCTGGATGCGCAGGCCCAGCGCCGGCGCGAAACACCAGACGAGGATTTCGGCGAGGTCGTGGAGTAGCGCGGCGATGCGCACTTCCTCCAGGTTGATGTCGTGGCGCCAGATCGCCCAGTCCTGCGCGTAGTCGGCGGCGCGCTGGGCGCGGCGGACGATGTGGAGGACGCCGAGCAGGGCGTGCGGATCGCCGCCGTGCAGCGTGTTCTCGATCGTCGGCAGGGCGTCGAAGCGGCGGAAGAAGGGAAACAGGCCCGACATCATCACGGCGCCGGCGATGGTGGCGATGTCGTGCTGCAGCGAGCGGCCACGGAAGGGCTGGATGTAGGCGAGCACGCGCACGGTCATGATCGGGTCGCGCAGGATCAGCTGGGCCAGTTCGCGGGCGTCCAGGGTGTCGAGGTCGGCGCGCATTTCGTCGAGTCGGCGTCGGGTGGCGCGCAGAACCGGCAGGCTGTTGTTGCTGAACAGCAGCACCCAGGCATCGCGGTCGGGCAGGGGGGCGTCGATCATGCGCATCTCGCTCGCAGAACGGGCGGCGGGCCCGGATGGCAGGCAGTGTAAGGGCCGGGCTGACGGCGGGCAAGCCTGCCGCCATGCGATAATCGCCGCCCTTGTCCATTCTTCCGTTTCGCCATGCGCCATCAGATCGTTCCCGTCACTCCCTTCGAGCAGAACTGCACCCTGTTCTGGTGCGAGAAGACCCGTCAGGCGGCGGTCATCGATCCCGGCGGCGATGTCGATCGCATCCTCGCCGCGCTGGCGGCAGAGGGGCTGACGCTGGCCAAGGTGCTGGTGACGCACGGCCACATCGACCACGCCGGCGGTGTCGCCGCGCTGGTCGCCAGAACCGGCGTGCCGATCGAGGGGCCGCAGGCCGAAGACGCCTTCTGGATCGACGCCATGGGGCAGCAGAGCCGGATGTTCGGCTTCCCGGACACGGCGCCCTTCACCCCGGACCGCTGGCTGGTCGATGGCGACAAAGTGCGTTTCGGCGAGGTCGAACTCGACGTGCTGCACTGCCCCGGCCACACGCCGGGACACGTCGTCTTCTTCCATGCGCCGAGCCGCCTGGCGCAGGTTGGCGACGTGCTGTTCCAAGGCTCGATCGGGCGCACCGATTTCCCGCGTGGCGACCACGCGACGCTGATCGCCTCGATCAAGGACAAGCTGTTCCCGCTCGGCGACGACGTCGCCTTCATTCCCGGTCACGGGCCGATGTCGACGCTGGGCGAGGAGCGCCGCTACAACCCCTTTCTCAGCGGTCGTTTCGGCTGATCAAGCGGCGACGTGGATGCGCCCGGCCCATTGCAGTGCCTGCATCTGGGCGTCGCGGAAACGGTCCGGAGCAATCGCCAGTTCGTCGAGCAGCCCGGCGGCGATTGCGTAATTGCGCCGGTCGGCGGCATCCAGCGCCCGCAGCAGTTTGCCGGCCGGGCCGGCGTGATGCGCCAGGGCATCGTTGATCGCCGGCGCCAGCGGCAGTTGCTGCAGGATTTCCGGCATCGACATGTTGAGCAGGACATCGAGCAGCGAAAAGCTGCCGATCATGAAGGCGCCGTCGCCAGTTGTGGCCGGCTCGGCCTGGGCGGCGAAGTTCTGCGTCAGCAGTTCCATCAGCCGGCCGCGCACCGCCGCCTTGTAGAGCAGCGGGTTGGGGTGGAGGTCGTTGTCCGGATCGGCGTAAACCAGGAGTTGCAACCAGCGCTGCAACTGCCGGCGGCCAAGCATGTTGATCGCCTGGGAGAAGCAGGTGATCGGCGTGCGCGGTGCCATCGCCGCCGAATTGACCAGGCGCAGCAGGCTGTAGGAGAGTTTGCTCTCCTGGCGGAAGACTTCGTCGAGCTCGGCGGTGTCGGCGTCCTGGGCAATCAGGGCGAGCAGCCTGAGCATCTTCTGGCGCGTCGTGTCGGCCTTCCTGCCGTTGGCGCTGCGCGTCAGCAGGTATTCGCCGGTGCAGAAGGTGCAGGCGTTGGCCAGTGCCCAGTCGCGGTCGCTGTGCGTCTGCACCTCGGTGGCGACGATCACCGTGCGCGTCGCCAGGCCGAGCAGCGTGTACGGCGCTTGGACACGTGCCTGACTGACCGGCAGCAGCAGGTAATCCCAGGCGCCGCTCGCCGGTAGTTTGCGCTCCGGGGCAGCGATCAGGCCCAGCTTGCGTTTCATTTGGCGCAGGGCGGCTTCCAGTTCGCTGGCGTCTTCCCCCCCGGCGCGGAAGCAGGCGATGATGCGCTCGGCGCTGCTGGCGGCGAGCGGCGAGGCGGCCAGAAACCAGGGCTGGCGATGGTCGAAACCATCGAACAGCGGGTGGGCAGGGATCGCCTGGTCAGTCGGGCTGGCCGTCGAGTCGTTGCTCTCGACGAAATAGGCGGCATGGCGGTCGCCGTGGTCGAGCAGGGGGTGGATGAAATCGTAGCCGGGCAGAGGCATGGCGGGCTTCTTGGTGGTTTTGGCCGATATTAGCAAATCTTTACCTGCAACAAGATGGGGCGGTGCGACGATTTTTCGGCGTTGGCCGGGTGTCGGCCTTGTGGGATGATGCGGGTGATGATTCCCGACTATTGGACCGAGGCAACGCGCGCGCTGGCCGCGCTCGATGCGCCGCTGGCCGCCCTGATCGAAACGCACGCCGGCGCCGCGCTGGCCTCGCGTGGTGACCCGTTCGCCACGCTGGCCCGCTCGGTGGTTGGCCAGCAGATTTCGGTGAAAGCCGCCGATGCGGTCTGGGGGCGTTTCGTCGCGCGCGTCGGCACGCTGTCGCCGGCGGCGGTGGCGGCCCTCGGCCGCGAGGGGCTGGCCGGTTGCGGTCTGTCGCAGCGCAAGATCGAATACCTGGCTGACCTCGCCGCGCATTTCCTCGACGGTCGTCTCGATCCCGATGGCTGGCATCGCCTCGACGACGAGACGCTGATCGTCGAGTTGTGCCGGGTGCGCGGCATCGGCCGATGGACGGCGGAGATGTTCCTGATCTTCAACCTGATGCGGCCGGATGTCTTTCCGCTCGACGACATCGGCCTGCAACGGGCGATCGCCCAGCATTACTTCGCTGGCGCCCGACCCAGCCGGCGCGAGCTGGCGAGCGTCGGCGAACGCTGGCGGCCGTGGCGTTCGGTGGCTACCTGGTATCTCTGGCGCAGTCTTGATCCGGTGCCGGTCGAGTACTGACGCATTGCCCTTCTGACCTTTGGGGTAAAATGCGCGCCAACTTCAGAACCGAGTAGTCCATGAAAATCAGTTTCCTCGATTTCGAGCAGTCGATTGCCGAGCTCGAAGCCAAGATCGAACAGTTGCGCTTCGTCCAGGATGATTCCGCGGTCGATATCTCGGACGAAATCGGCCGCCTGGAAAAGAAAAGTGCCCAGCTGACCAAGGACGTCTACGCCAAGCTGACGCCGTGGCAGATCTCGCAGGTCGCCCGTCATCCGCAACGCCCGTACACGCTCGATTACATCCAGCACATCTTCACCGACTTCGAAGAACTTCACGGCGACCGCGCCTTTGCCGACGACCATGCGATCGTCGGTGGCCTGGCCCGCTTCAACGGCGAGCCGGTGATGGTGATCGGCCACCAGAAGGGTCGTGACACCAAGGAAAAGATCCACCGCAACTTCGGCATGCCGCGTCCGGAAGGCTATCGCAAGGCGCTGCGCCTGATGAAGCTGGCCGAGAAGTTCGGCCTGCCGGTGCTGACCTTCGTCGACACGCCCGGCGCCTATCCCGGCATCGGTGCCGAGGAGCGCGGCCAGTCCGAGGCGATCGGCCGCAACCTCTATGTGATGGCGGAACTGAAGGTGCCGGTGATCGTCACCATCATCGGCGAAGGCGGTTCCGGCGGCGCGCTGGCGATCGCCGTCGGCGACACCGTGCAGATGTTGCAGTACTCGACCTACTCGGTGATCTCGCCGGAAGGTTGCGCTTCCATTCTCTGGAAGAGCGCCGACAAGGCGCCGGAAGCCGCTGAAACCATGGGCATCACGGCGCAGCGCCTGAAGACGCTGGGCCTGATCGACCGCATCGTCAACGAACCGCTCGGCGGCGCCCACCGCGACCACGTCGCGATGGCGGCCAACCTGAAGAAGGCCTTGCAGGACGCGCTCAAACAGCTTTCCGGCCTGCCGGTCGATGCCCTGCTGGCGCAGCGCTACGAGCGCCTGATGAGCTATGGCCGCTTCAAGGAACAGCCTGCCGACTGACCTTTTCCAGCGGGTCGGCGCTTTCGTCGCCGCCCGCATCGCTCCCGGCGCGACCGTCCATCTCGGTCTCTCCGGCGGGCGCGATTCCATCGTCCTGCTCGATCTGCTGAGCCGTCTGCCGCTGGCCGGCCGGCTCGCGGCAATCCACGTCAACCATGGCCTGTCGCCGCGCGCCGATGACTGGGCCGATTTCTGCCGCGCTACCTGCGCGCGCTTGGCCGTGCCGCTGACCGTCGTTCCGGTGGTCGTCGACCGCAGCACCGGCCAGGGACTGGAAGCCGCCGCCCGTGCCGCCCGCTACGCGGCTTTTGCCGATTGTGCCGGGCCCGGCGGCACGCTGCTGCTGGCCCAGCATCGTGGCGACCAGGCCGAGACCGTCCTCTTCAACCTGCTGCGCGGTAGCGGCGTCGCCGGCGCCGCCGGCATGCGCGGCGAACGAGAGAACCACGGCCTGCGCCTGCTGCGTCCGCTGCTCGGCACAGCGCGCGCCGAAATCGACGCCTATGCGCCGGCCCGCGGGCTGGCCTGGATCGACGACGAAAGCAACGACGACACGCGGCTGTCGCGCAATTTCCTGCGCCACCGCATCCTGCCTGAACTGAACGAGCGCTTTCCCGGTGCCGAGGCGGCGCTTGTCCGGGCCGCCGGGCATTTCGCCGAAGCCGGCGAACTGCTCGACGCGCTGGCCGAAGTGGACTGGCAGCGCGTCGCCGACGGCGACGCGGCGCGCCTGCCGCAACTGCGTGAACTGGCGCCGGCCCGTCTCCGGAACCTGCTGCGTTGGCGCTTGCAACAACTGGGCTGGCAGCCGCCGGCGGCCAACCGTCTCGACGAGTTCGTCCGCCAGTTGCTCGATGCTGCACCCGACCGTCATCCCGAACTGCAACTGCCGGCCGGCCGAATGCGCTTGAGCCGGGCCCGGCTGCGCTGGTTGCCGGGTGGATAACAATTGCTTACCGCCTGCCTTTCCCCTGTCGGAAGCCTTCAGTTACAATCACCGGATTATTTATTTGTAAACAGGCCATGATTACCGGATCCATTGTCGCCATCGTCACGCCCATGCACGAGGATGGCAGCCTCGATTTCAACGCCCTGCGCAACCTGGTCGACTTCCACGTCCAGGAAGGTAGCGACGGCATCGTCATTGTCGGTACCACCGGCGAATCCCCGACCGTCGATGTGGACGAGCACTGCGAACTGATCCGCGTGACGGTCGAGCATGCCGCCGGCCGCATTCCGGTGATCGCCGGCACCGGCGCCAATTCGACGGCGGAAGCCATCGAACTGACGCGCTTCGCCAAGAAGGCTGGCGCCGACATGGCGCTGTCGGTCGTGCCGTATTACAACAAGCCGAGCCAGGAAGGCCTCTACCGCCACTTCAAGGCGATAGCCGAAGCCGTCGATCTACCGGTCCTGCTCTACAACGTGCCCGGCCGTACCGTTGCCGACATGAGCAACGACACCATCCTGCGTCTCGCCGAGGTGCCCGGTATCGTCGGCGTCAAGGACGCGACCGGCAACCTGGATCGCGCCTGTGACCTGATTCAGCGTGCGCCGGAAGGTTTCGCCCTGTACAGCGGCGACGACCTGAGCTGCGTGCTGTCGATCATGCTCGGCTTCCACGGCAATATCTCGGTCACCGCCAACGTCGCGCCGCGCCTGATGCACGAAATGTGCGTCGCCGCCGCCGCTGGCGATGTCGCGCGTGCCAAGGAAATCCATTTCCGCCTGCTCGGCCTGCATCGTGACCTCTTCTGCGAGGCCAATCCGATTCCCGTCAAGTGGGCGGTCAGCCGCATGGGCCTGATGCCCGAAGGCATTCGCCTGCCCCTGACGCCGCTGGCGGAAGCCGGTCAGGCACGCGTGCTGGCAGCCATGCGCCAGGCCGGTATCGACGTATGAAAGAAAGCATGAAGACCATGAATCACCGGATTTCCGGCCTCACCCTCTGTCTCGTCGCGGTTGCCGTGGCCGGCTGCAGTGGCAACATCATTCCCGAGTCGCGCAAGATCGAATACAAGTCGGCGGGCAAGGTGCCTACCCTCGAAGTACCGCCGGATCTCACCCAGTTGAGCCGTGACGACCGCTACCTGGTGCCGGACGACGCCGGCAAGGGCTCGGCCACGTTCTCGGCCTATGCCGCTGAACGGACGCCGGAAGCGCAGGCTGGGCAATCGGCGGTGCTGCCCAAGGTGGACAAGGTGCGTGTCGAGCGTTCCGGCAGCCAGCGCTGGCTGGTCGTCAATTCGGCACCGGAGGCCTTGTGGGACCCGATCAAGGAGTTCTGGCAGGAAACCGGTTTCATCGTCAACATCGAACGACCGGAAGCCGGCGTGATGGAAACCGACTGGGCGGAAAACCGCGCCAAGATTCCGTCCGACATCATCCGCAACACCCTGGGTCGTATCGTCGATTCCCTCTATTCCAGCGGCGAGCGCGACAAGTTCCGCACCCGCCTGGAGCCGGGGGCGCAGCCGGGCACCACCGAAATCTACATCAGCCACCGGGCGATGGAGGAGGTCTATACCTCTTCGGCCAAGGAAGACACCCGTTGGCAGCCGCGTGCCGCCGATCCGGACCTGGAAGCGGAAATGCTGCGCCGCCTGATGGTGCGCCTCGGCGCCGAGGAAAAGCGCGCCGAAGCCGCATTGGCAACGCCCAAGAGCGAGCCGCGGGCGCGTCTGACGCGGGCTGACGACGGCAGCGGCAAGCTTGAAGTCTTCGATCGTTTCGACCGCGCCTGGCGTCGTGTCGGTCTGGCGCTTGACCGCGTCGGGTTCACTGTCGAGGATCGTGATCGCTCGCGCGGCATCTATTTCGTCCGCTACGTCGATCCTGAACAGGACAATGCCAGCAAGAAGAGTGATGGCCTGCTGTCGCGCCTGGCGTTCTGGAAGAGCGACGAGAAGTCGGCGGTTTCTCGCGAGCAGTACCGTATTCACGTCGAGGACGGCGGTGGCAGCAGTTCCAGCGTGCAGGTCCTGACCAGCGAAGGCGGTACCGACAAGTCGGAGACGGCAAAGAAGATTCTTGCGCTGTTGCAGCAGCAGTTGCAGTAAGGACAGCAGGTATTGGCGCCGTGACCGGATCACGGCGCCAAGGCAATAAAAAACGGGGCCGAAGCCCCGTTTTTTATTGCCTGGTCAAGCCAGATTACTTCTTGGCTTCTTCGGTAACGGCAGCCTTGGCAGCGTCAACGACAGCAGCAGCGGCAGCGTCGGCAGCCGGGGCAGCAGCCGGAGCGGCAGCAGCGTCAGCCGGGGCAGCAGCCGGGGCAGCGGCAGCGTCAGCAGCCGGGGCAGCAGCCGGAGCGGCAGCTTGTTCTTGGGCCGGAGCCGGGGCGGCAGCAACCGGTTCTTCCTTCTGACCGCAGGCGGTCAGGGCGAGGGCAAACAGGGCGGCGGCGAGAATGGACTTGTTCATGAGATTTCCTTATCGACAAGAAGCAAATAAATCCGAATAGATTTGTTCGGCCGGTTTACACCGAACCGCCGAAAATTATAGCGCAAAAAAAATGTTGCAGCGCGGCGCAATACGCAAATGTCACAGTCCGTCACAGTCCGAGCGGAGTTTGCAGCAGGTTCTTCCGCGAAGCCTGCCAGATTTCCTCGAAACGTTCCAAATATGGCATCGCGCCGAGGGGGGCATCGATCAGCAGCACGCTGCGCGGCAGGTTCTTTTCGAGGCGGACCAGTGCGTGTCGGGCATCGACGATGAGCATGCTGTCGCGCAGACCGGACAGCTCGGGGGGAGTTTGCCGGATTTCAGCCCGATGCATCCATGGGGTCAGCAGACGCTGCAGGCGTGGGCTGTGAGTCTGGAAGTGCGCCCCTTCACGCAGGGCGATGCGCAGGGGCTGTTCCTTGGCATTCGTCAGCAATTGCCCGAGATGTTCCTGGCGGCCGCTGTTCTCGAGGCCCAGTCGCGCCAGGTCCTCGTCGTAGATGCAGAGCTGGCGCCTGGCGAGCGGCAGCAAGCGGTCGACGGCGGCCAGATAGTCGGTCCAGGATTCGATCAGTTCGCGAGCCATGGCGCCAAATATACCCGATTGATAGAATTCGCGCTTTTATCGGAGGCGACCGTGCCGATCGGGAAAGTCGAATCGCTGGACCACGAAGCCCGCGGCATCGTTCGCGAGGACGGCAAGGCCATCTTCGTCGATGGGGCGCTGCCCGGAGAAACCGTCGAATACGCCAGCTTCCGGCGCAAGCCGAAGTACGAACTGGCGCATCTGGTGCAGGTGCTGAAACCGTCGGTCGCGCGCGTTACGCCGGCCTGCCCGCATTTCGGCATCTGCGGCGGTTGCGCGATGCAGCACATGGAGCCGTCGGCGCAGATCGCCGCCAAGCAGCGCGTGCTCGAAGACAGCCTGTGGCACATCGGGCGCGTCCGCGCCGAGAGCATCCTGCCGCCGATCCATGGCGCGCCCTGGGGATACCGGCACCGGGCGCGGCTGGGTGTGCGCAAGGTCGAGTCACGTGGCGGCATGCTGATCGGTTTCCACGAATGGCGCAGCAGCTACATCGCCGACATCCATAGCTGCCTGGTCCTGCCGCCGCACGTTTCCGAGCTGCTCATGCCCTTGCGCGAGCTGATCGGCGGGCTGAGCATCGCCGACCGTCTGCCGCAGATCGAAGTCGCCGTCGGCGAACACTGTACGACGCTGGTCTTCCGCATCCTGGCGCCGCTGAGCGCCGCGGACGAGAAGGCGGTGCGCGCCTTCGCCGACCGTCACGATGTCGTGATCTACCTGCAGCCGAAGGGGCCGGACAGCGCGCAGCGCTTCCATCCGCTGCCCGGGCCGCGGCTTTCCTACACCTTGCCCGAATTCGGTCTCGAACTCGATTTCCGGCCGACTGACTTCACCCAGGTCAACCACGCGGTGAATCGTGTCATGGTCCGCCGTGCCCTGCGCCTGCTCGATCCGCAGCCGGGCGAGCGGATTGCCGACATGTTCTGCGGTCTGGGCAATTTCACGCTGCCGATCGCCCGCAGCGGCGCCGCGGTGGTCGGTATCGAAGGCAGTCCGGCGCTGGTCGCTCGCGGCTGCGAGGCGGCAATCGCCAACGGCCTCGGCGAACGGGTCGAATTCGGTGTCGCCAACCTGTTCGAGTGTACCGAGCAATCGCTGGCCAAACTTGGGCGCTTCGACAAGATGCTGATCGATCCGCCGCGCGAAGGCGCCGTCGAACTATGCAAGGCGCTGGGCGTCGATGCGCCGCGGCGCATCGTCTACGTCTCCTGCAACCCGGCGACGCTCGCCCGCGACGCCGGCGTGCTGACGGCAGTGCAAGGCTACCGGCTGGCGGCGGCGGGCATCGTCAACATGTTCCCGCATACCGCTCACGTCGAGTCGATCGCGCTTTTCGAGCGGCCATGAAAAAGGGCGGCCGCAGCCGCCCTCGCCCCGCAGTGGGATGTACTCAGTCGCGCTCGCCGGTCAGCGCCATGATCAGTTGCAGCAGGCTGACGAAGATGTTGTACACATCCAGATAGACGGCCAGCGTGGCGGAGACGTAGTTGGTTTCGCCGCCATGGACGATACGGCTGATGTCATACAGGATGTAAGCCGAGAAGATGCCGATGACCGCCGCCGAGATCGCCAGCGACAGCGCCGGAATCTGGAAGAAGATGTTGGCGACGATGGCCAGCAGCACAAGGATGAGACCGGCGAACAGGAACTTGCCCATGCCCGTGAAATCGCGCTTGCTGGTGGCGGCGATTGACGACAGCACGAAGAAGATGGCACCGGTGCCGCCGGCCGCCAAGGCGATCATCGAACCGCCGTTGGAGAAGCCAAGCGCGAACTGCAGAATGCGCGACAGCATCAGGCCCATGAAGAAGGTGAAGCCGAGCAGCAGGGCGACACCGAGGCCGCGGTCCTTGTTCTTCTCGATCCCCCACATGAAGCCGAAGGCGATGGCCATGAACAGCACGAAGGAGATCAGCGGGCTGCCGGCGAAGAAGGAGAAGCCCATCTGGATCCCGGCCAGCGCGCCGAGCACGGTCGGCACCATCGACAGGCCGAGCAGCATGTAGGTATTGCGCAGTACGCGGTTCTGCTGCGTCGCGTAAGTACCGGCACCCTGGCGGGCGATTTCGAAGTTGGTGGTCATGGTCGGAAGACTCCGTTTCAGGTTGTGACGAAGGCTAAGACTAGCCGAGACCGCCGGAAGTTTCAAATGCGATGATCATTGCCCTCCGACACCGGAGGGGCTGTGCTATCATGCCGGCCGCTAACGGGTCTGTGGCAGAGCGGTTGAATGCACCGGTCTTGAAAACCGGCGTGGGGAAACCCATCGTGAGTTCGAATCTCACCGGACCCGCCACCTACCGACCGGAGCCGCCTTGCGCATCCTGCTTTATTTCCTCCTCGTCGGGGCCAGCGTCGCGCTCGCCTGGCATTATCCCTTCCTCTTTGAAATCCCCCTGCTTGCCGCGCTCGCCGGCGCCTGGCTGATCTTTTCGCCGCCCCGGGATTGAACCGGGTGGCTGGCCGGAGATTGCCGGCAGGCCTATAATCGAGGCAAATAGTGACCGGGCGGTCATTAAATCTTCGGGGTGTCTCATGAAACCGAACCGCTTCATCAAGCCGCTGATTTTCGGGCTTCTGGCTGCGGCAGCCGTTGCCGTCTCCATCCATTTCTACCTGCAGCCGCGGGCTGGGCTGCCCGCCGGCATCGTCGACGGCAACGGCCGGCTGGAGGCGACCGAGGTCGACGTCGCCAGCAAGCTCGCCGGGCGTCTGCGCGAGCTGTTGCCGCGCGAGGGCGATCGCGTCGAGGCCGGTGCCGTGGTCGGCCGGCTCGATGCCGACGACCTGCAGGCGCAGTTGCGCGCCGCCCAGGCCCAGGTCGAGCAGGCGCGGCAGGCGCTGGCGCAGTCGCAGGCCGGCGTGCGCAAATCGCGCTCCGACGTCAGCCTGGCCGGCAAGACCCTGCAGCGTTCCGAAGAACTGGTCGGTCGCGGCTTCATCAGCCGCAACAAGCTAGACAGCGACGTCACCGGCATGGAAGGCGCGCGCGCCGGCATGGCGCAGGCCCAGGGCAAGGTCGGCGAGGCCGAGGCGGCGGTGCTGGCGGCGCAGGCGCGGGTCGAGGCGCTGCAGGCGACATTGGCCGACAGCGAACTGAAGGCGCCGGTCGGCGGCCGCGTCCTCTACCGCCTGGCCGAGCCGGGAGAGGTGCTGGCGGCGGGCGGCAAGGCGCTGACCCTGGTCGATCTCGACGACATGTTCATGAGCATCTACCTGTCCACCGGAATCGCCGGCCGCGTCGCGCTTGGCGCCGAGGCGCGCATCGTCCTCGACGCGCTGCCCGGGCAGCCGATTCCGGCCAGTGTCACCTTCGTCGCGCCGCAGGCGCAATTCACGCCGCGCGAGGTGGAAACGCGCAGCGAGCGGGAAAAGCTGATGTTCCGCGTCAAGCTGCGCGCCGATCCGGCCTGGCTGGCGGCGCACCGCGACCTGGCCAAGGGCGGCATGCCCGGCGTCGGCTACGTCCGGCTCGATTCCGCCGTCGTCTGGCCGGCTGCCCTGCAACCCGCCGCGGAGTAAGGCGCCATGGACGCCGCGCCGGTCGCCCGCCTGCAGGGCGTCAGCCTGCGCTACGCCGCCGTCGCCGCGCTCGACGCCGTCGACGTCAGCCTGCCGGCCGGCTGCATGGTCGGCCTGATCGGTCCCGACGGCGTCGGCAAGTCGTCGCTGCTGGCGCTGCTTGCCGGCGCACGCAAGATCCAGGCGGGGCAGGTCGAGGTGCTCGGCGGCAACATCGGCGAGCGGCGCTTCCGCAACAGCGTCCAGCCGCGCATCGCCTACATGCCGCAGGGGCTGGGCAAGAACCTTTACCCGACGCTGTCGGTGTTCGAGAACGTCGACTTCTTCGGTCGCCTGTTCGGCCAGGGCAAAAACGAGCGTGTTCGACGCATCGCCGAGTTGCTTGCCGCCACCGGCCTGACGCCGTTTGCCGAGCGTCCGGCGGCCAAGCTCTCGGGCGGCATGAAGCAGAAGCTTGGCCTCTGCTGCGCGCTGATCCACGACCCCGACCTGCTCATCCTCGACGAGCCGACGACCGGCGTCGATCCGCTGTCGCGCCGCCAGTTCTGGGAATTGATCGAGCGCATCCGCGCCCGCCGGCCGGGCATGAGCGTGCTCGTCGCCACCGCCTACATGGAGGAAGCCGAGCGTTTCGACTGGCTGGTGGCGATGGACGCCGGGCGCGTCATCGGCACCGGCGCGCCGGCCGAACTGCGCGCGCGCACCGGCCAGGCGACGCTCGACGCCGCCTTCATCGCGCTGCTGCCCGAGGCGCGCCGGCAGGCGCACCGCGATCTGGTCATTCCGCCGCGCGTCGCCGATGGCGACGACTGGGCGATCGAGGCCGACGGCCTGGTCCAGCGTTTTGGCGATTTCACCGCCGTCGACCGCGTCAGTTTCCGCATCGGCCGGGGCGAGATCTTCGGTTTCCTCGGCTCCAACGGCTGCGGCAAGACGACGACGATGAAGATGCTGACCGGCCTGCTGCCGCCCAGCGAAGGACAGGCGAAACTGTTCGGCCGGCCGGTCGACGCGCGCGACCTGGAAACGCGCAAGCAGGTCGGCTACATGTCGCAGTCGTTCTCGCTCTACGGCGAACTGACGGTGGCCGAGAACCTCGACCTGCACGCCCGCCTCTTCCACTTGCCCGACGCCCGCCGCATCGCCCGCATCGCCGAACTGAGCGAACGCTTCGGCCTCGCCGACTACGCCGACCAGGCCGCCGCCGACCTGCCGCTCGGCATCCGCCAGCGGCTGTCGCTGGCGGTGGCCGTCGTCCATGAACCGAAACTGCTGATCCTCGACGAGCCGACCTCCGGCGTCGACCCGGTCGCCCGCGACCAGTTCTGGGCGCTGTTGGTCGAACTGTCGCGCGGGCAGGGGGTCACCATCTTCATCTCGACCCACTTCATGAACGAGGCCGAACGCTGCGACCGCATCTCGCTGATGCACGCCGGCCGCGTCCTGGCCAGCGACACCCCGGCCGGCCTGGTCGCGCAGCGCGGCGCGGCGACGCTGGAAGCCGCCTTCATCGACTACCTGGAAGAGGCCACCGGCGCCCGCGCGCCAGCCGCCGAAGAAGCGCCGTCCACGGGCGACGCGGAAAACGGGCCAAAAACCGTAGTCGATCGCAAGCCGCGCAGTTTCTTCAGCGGGCGCCGGCTGTTCGGCTACGCCTATCGCGAAACGCTGGAACTGCGCCGCGACCCGATCCGCCTCGCCTTCGCCCTGCTCGGCTCGGCGCTGCTCATGCTGGTGCTCGGCTTCGGCATCTCGCTCGACGTCGAAGGCCTGCGCTTTGCCGCGCTCGACCGCGACCAGTCGCCGGAAAGCCGCGCCTACATCGAGAACATCGCCGGCTCGCGCTACTTCATCGAACGCCCGCCGATCCGCGACGATGCCGACCTCGAACGCCGCCTGCGCAACGGCGAACTGGCGCTGGCGGTGGATATCCCGCCCGGCTTCGGGCGCGACCTGCGGCGCGGCCACTGGCCGGAAGTCGGCCTCATGGTCGACGGCGCCATGCCCTACCGCGGCGAAACCGTGCGCGGCTACGCCGAAGGCATGCACCTCCTCTACGTGCAGCGCCTGATCCGCGAAAACACTGGCGTCGACAGCACCTACCCGGCCAACATCGTCTCGCGCTTCCGCTACAACCAGGACGTCAAGAGCATCTACGCCATGGTGCCGGCGGTGATTCCCATCCTCCTCGTCTTCATCCCGGCCATCCTGATGGCGCTCGGCGTGGTGCGCGAAAAGGAACTCGGCTCGATCACCAACCTCTACGTGACGCCGGTCAGCCGCCTCGAATTCCTGCTCGGCAAGCAACTGCCCTACGTCGCCGTGTCGCTGATCAGCTTCCTCGTCCTCGTCCTGCAAGCGCACTGGGTGTTCCAGGTGCCGCTCAAGGGCAGCTTCGCCGCGCTGGCGCTTGGCGCCACGCTCTACGTCATCGCCACCACCGGCGTCGGCCTGCTCATCTCGACCTTCACCAAGACCCAGATTGCCGCGCTGTTCGGCACCGCCATCCTGACCATTCTGCCCACCGTCAGCTTCTCCGGGCTGACCACCCCGGTCGGCGCGCTCGAAGGCGTCAGTTACTGGATCGGCCAACTCTTTCCGGCCAGCTACTTCCTGGTCATCAGCCGCGGTGTCTATACCAAGGCGCTCGGCCTGAGCGACCTGCTGCCGCAGTTCCTCGCGCTGGCCGCCTTCATCCCGGTGCTTACCGCGCTGTCGGTGGCGCTGCTGAAAAAGCAGGAAGACTGATCATGCGCCTGCCCAGCCTCGCCAACATCTACCGCCTCGGCCTCAAGGAACTGAAGAGCCTGTGGGCCGACAAGACCCTGCTCGTGCTCATCTGCTGGGCTTTCTCCGGCGCCATCTACACCGCCGCCACCGGCGTCTCGCAGGAACTGCACAACGCCCCGCTGGCCGTCGTCGACGAAGACCGTTCGCCGCTCTCGCAGCGCATCGTCGATGCCTTCTACCCGCCTTTCTTCCGCCCGCCAGAGCGCATCGAACTGGCCGCCATGGACCCCGGACTGGACGCCGGTCGCTACAACTTCGCGCTGGTCATCCCGGCCAACTTCCAGCGCGACCTGCGCGCCGGCAAGGTGCCCGACCTGCAGCTCAACATCGACGCGACGATCATGAGCCAGGCCTTCATCGGCGCCACCTACATCAAGCGCATCACGCTCGGCGAAATCAGCGAATACCTCACCGGCACGCGCGATGAAAGCGCCGGCCCGGTGCGCCTCGTCACCCGCGTCCGCTTCAACCCCAACCTCAAGGGCTTCTGGTTCGGCGGCGTCATGGAAGCGATCAACAACGTCACCATGCTCACCATCATCCTGGTCGGCGCCGCCTTCATCCGCGAACGCGAGCACGGCACCGTCGAGCACCTGCTGGTGATGCCGCTCACCCCGTTCGAGATCATGCTCGCCAAGATCTGGGCCAACGGGCTCGCCGTGCTGGTCGGCGTTGCCTTCGCGCTGGCGGTGATGGTCGAACGCGTGCTGCAGGTGCCGATTGCCGGCTCGCTGCCGCTCTTCCTCGCCGCCGCCGCCTGCTACCTGTTTGCCGCCGCATCGATCGGCATCTTCCTCGGCACGCTCGCCCGCTCGATGCCGCAGTTCGGCCTCCTCGTCATCCTCAGCATCATCCCGCTGCTCATGCTCTCCGGCGGCATCTCGCCGCGCGAAAGCATGCCGCAGGCCGTGCAGGACCTAATGCTCGCCGCCCCCACCACCTACTTCGTCCGCCTCGCCCAAGGCATCCTCTACCGTGGCGCCGGCCTGGAAATCGTCTGGCGCGACCTCGCCGCGATGACCGCCATCGGCGCCGTCTTCTTCGCCATCGCGCTGATCAGGTTCCGCGATGCGGTGACGCGGAATCAGGGGTGAGGGGGGCGTCAAGCGGCCCGCCTGGTGATCATCGGGCTCTTGATATTCCATTGGGTTCGCGGCACGATCCGCGCATGAAGCGGCTTTTTATCCGGCATCTTTGAAAGGGCAAAGCGATGAAGACTCCCTCGCGTTTTCTACCGGCGTATGTGCCAGAACCTGTCACCAACCGGGAGAAAGTGGTGGGTTATGGTTTTGTCCTGTTGATCGCCGGTGGTCTTGGTTACGGAATCTGGAATCGACCAGTCTTCCTGGCGCTACTGGCGGGTTTGGCCTGCGTCGGGGTATTCCAAAACTGGCAACGCAAACGAGCTCTGCAGAAGCTTGCGGCCTTGCGAACAACCGAAAGTATCTGCACGTTTGCTCGCGGGTTTGATCGCAAAGCGGTGGATGCGTGGATCATCCGTGCCGTCCACCAAGAGCTGCAGGTGTACGTGAAGCATTCCGGCGGATTGTGTCCGATCAGGGCTATGGACAGGTTTGAAGAGGACCTTCATATCGATCCGGAGGAAATGGATGAGCTTCTCCCGGTGATCGCTCAACGGACCGGGCGCAGTACCGACAACACAGAGTCGAATCCCTATTTTGGGAAGGTGAGTACCGTTGGCGATCTGGTGCACTTCGTCAATTGCCAGCCGCGAGCAAGTACCTGACCAGCCGATGCCCCAGGGCTTCCGCACTCGGACCGCATATTCCCGAATGACATGGCCGATAGCAGATAGTCGTTAACCTTCAACACCTTACGCAAGCATCTTGTGAACCCATTGGAAATCACGTCTACTCTCTCCTTTTGGGCGACGAAAGTGGCTGCAAACCATGGGGTGTCCTTGATGAGCTGTTTGACCGAAATCGATGATCCACGCAGTGCCAGCAATGGCACCTTGCACGACTTCCGGGAGATTCTGGTGATGGCCGTTGCCGCCATGCTCTCGGATTGCGACACCGTCGAGGACATCGCCTTCTGGGCGCGCAAGAAGGAAACGTGGCTGCGCCAGTTTTTGGTGCTGAAGAACGGGATTCCGTCCGAGGACACGTTTCTGCGCATCTTCCGCGCCCTTGACCCGAAGCACTTCGAGGCCGCGTTCCGCCGCTGGGTTAGCGGCTTGGCGGGCGCCCTGAGCGGCACGATTGCCGTCGACGGGAAGACGGTGCGAGGCTCGGGGAGCGGCAGCGAAAGTGCGATCCATATGGTCAGTGCTTTCGCTACCGAATTGGGCGTGGTCCTCGGCCAGGAAAAGGTGGCCGAGAAATCCAACGAAATCACCGCCATTCCGGCGTTGCTCGAAGCCCTATACATCAAGGGTTTGCTCGTCAGCATCGATGCCATGGGGTGCCAGAAGGGCATTGCCCGCCAAATCACGGACCAGGGCGGCGAATATCTGTTGATGGTCAAGGGCAACCAGCCGACGCTGCTTGCGGCGGTCGAAACGGCCTTCATCGATGCCGTGCCCATCGACCGGCATCAACTGGCTGAAAAGTCCCATGGCCGTCTCGTCGTTCAGATGGCATCGGTGCTGCCGGCCAAGGGGATCGTCGATGCCGCAGACTGGCCCAAATGCAAGACGATCGGCCGCATCGACTCGGTTCGCTGGGTGGGTGATCGGGAATCCGCGCTGGAACAGCGCTACTACATCAGCTCGCGCGACTTGAGTGCTGAAGCGCTTGCCCCAGCGGTCAAATCGCACTGGGCGATCGAGAACCGGCTTCATTGGGTCCTCGATGTCAGTTTCGGTGAGGATGGCAGTACGATCCGGAAGGACAATGCGCCGCAGAATCTGTCCCTGCTCAAGAAAATCGTCCTCAACATCATCCGCACCGATACCACCCATACCGCCAAAGCCAGCTTGCGCCTCAAGCGTAAAGCTGCCGCCTGGGATGATGAGGTCAGAATGAACATGCTCGGACTCAGTCCATTATGCTAGGCGAGTGCGGAGACCCTGGCGGCCCCTCAAGCTGAACGTTAGGCATCACAACATGATTCTTCTTATTGCGCGACGTATTCTTGCTGCGGCTGTAGCGTTGATTTTTGGTATTCAAGCCGCAGTGGTGGCTTTCTATGCTCCCGTACTCGTCTATGGCGACGATCAGATCCTCCTCGCATGGGGTTGGATCGCACCCATCGTGGCTTTGCCCACGGCCTTCCTGGTCGGACGGCTAGCACACTTGATAACCGATAGCCTGCTCCCAGGTGATTCGAGTTCAGGCGTCGTTAGCTGGTGCCAATTCGCAGGCGTCGCATCGGTAATCATTGCGCTGGGCGCGGCTACCAGCTACGCCATGTTCACACATGGGGATCAAGACATCCGTTGGTCGGAGGAAGTCGCTCTTCCAGATGGCACCACGCTGGTCGTTTCGCGAAGGGTCGTAGGCAACTCGTTCGGTCGCCCGAAGGTCCATCCAGATTCATGGTTGCCTTCTAGTTTCGAAGTCGATGTTTCAGCCGTGCCTTCACTGGCCGGCGCCGCGACTTGGCGCTCGTCTATGCGACCTGTTCTCCTCGAAAAGACCGCTTCGAATGCGACCTGGATCCTCTTGGCAGAGCCGAAAAACTGCGGAGAGTGGTACGAGTTGAACAAGCCCAATCCGCCGTATCTAGCCTATGAACTGCGGCGTAACACATGGGCCCGCGTCGAGGTCCCGCGCGAGTTGCTGGGCCACCCGGCCAACCTAGTTGTTGCTCCCCGATTCACTGGTGAGCCTAGGATAGTAAGTGCGGCGGAAGTTTTGCGTCGAAACACAGAGGGGCGACCAAGACGCGAGTGGCCCGTTATAAAAGAGGCGCCCAGCAACTACTGCTAGAGCGACAATATGTGAATCCGCGATACCTAACGATACAAGGTTAGATCCTGATCGCGAAGCGAGCCGCGATCTGAACCGGCTGTTGAACAAGCTCGGCTCGGCTCGATCCAGAAACGCGTCGAGGAATTGTGCGCATTCTGTCGCTCGCTTGGAGGTCGCTGTCGTCTGCCTTCCGCTGAAAGCCTATCGGCACATTCACTCGATCTTGTTTTCCCCCGCTGCAAAGTTATCCGTGGCGGTGTTTGTTTGATTTTTGATGCCATTTGATTGACTGCGGCCAGGCCTTTCTTGCTTACAATCCCCATGGCTGCAGTCCGTCCTGCCGGTTCAACGGTGTTGATCCACTGATCGACGGATGAGAACCATAAATTGGGGTTTGGGCTGCCGGTACGATTCAACTGAATTCCACAAACCGCAAAAACACGAAAATCCTCATGGAATCAATAGCCAGGCTAATACCGTTCTTGGTGGCGATCTTGTTTGTCATCGTTGGGATCAAGACGATGATCTCGCGAGAAACGACTTTGATCATTCGCCTTTGGAGTTGGGGCGCTAGCGATGATCCTCGCGCCCCCGGTGGTGGTTTTTCAGAATCTACACAGACTGGATTTGTCGCGTTCCTGATTGGCGTGATCGAAGTGCTGACTGGACTGGCCTTGCTGTTCAAGCTGAATTAGGCGCATTGAGCAGGAACTGGGAAGAGTCGATCAGAGAATCGGTAGACAGACCACGGATTCTTGATTGGTGCTCGAATCAGCAGACGGAGATTTCAATGACTCAACTTTCACCCGAAGAAATCGATGCACTGGAAGCGCAGGTCCGCGCGGCTACCCGCCAGGCGTCGCCGCCGCTTTGGCGCCCCGTGCTGGTCATCGCCTGTCTATTGGGGGGAAGTTTCAGCCTCATCTGGGGCAATGTGGCGTTCGGTGGCGTGTTGATAGTCTCTGGAAGCTTCTTGAAGTGGTTCTTCAGCAAGTTTGACTGAGGCCGCAATTCACGCCGGTCTGCTGCTACGGGAAAGGGGCCTGGCTCAGCTCCCTAAACATCACCGCGTGTCCTTGGCATGCTCTCCCTATCCGTGGAAAAGCCTTGGGTGGCCGTTTTGTCATCCTTTTCTTGCCTAGCTGCTGATGATGAATTCATAATATGCCGTTGTTTTGGCGGCGCTGCTGCTCGGCTCGCCAAATCCCAAGGCCGGGCGCTGCTGCGTCCGGGTGTTGCGCTGATACAGGAGATGCGAACCGTGGCATATAAATTGAAGCTGGCAGAGAACGATGTTTTTGGAAAAGCGAAATTCGTCAATGCCAAAGGAAATACCGAATGCGCCGAGTTTGTGAGGCAGGCGACGAATGCGCCGCAGACAGTGTCCTGGAAAAAGGGCGTGCATGTCATCAAGGCGAAACCGGGGAGCATCCCAAGGGGCACGGCGATCGCGACCTTCGACAAGAATGGCCGTTATCCGACCGACTCCAACGGCAGGCACGCCGCCATCTACTTGAGTCATGATGCGAGCGGGATCCGGGTGCTCGACCAGTGGAACAAGCAGGGCGAGGTGCTGGAACGGGTGATTCGTGTCAACCAGCCGGAATTTCCGCGCAGCAATGCGGCGATCCATTTTTACGTGATCGAGTGAATGATGAGGCATGAAGGAATGATCCTCCTGCTGGCGGCGATGGCCTTGCCAGGCGCTGGCGCGGTGGCGGGCGAATTGCGGATCGACTGTCCGGGGAGCATCGCCGCGGTCGAGTCCCTGGAGGGGGCAGGCGATGCATGGCAGGTCGAGACGGATCTCGGGAAGCGCGGCAAGTTTCTCGATTCGATCAGCGTCTTCTCCGGGCCGCCGGCGGAAATGGCCAGCCTGGTTCCCGACCGGACGAGCCGCAAGAAGCAGTTGCGGACCTCCACCTGGCAGTTCGCCGTGCCGTCGACGGCCGCCTACTGGGTGGCCTGCACCTATACCAACAGCACGCTGCAACTGACCCGGCAACTGCCGAGCGGGGTGCGGCGCTGCGAGCTGAGCGAGCGCCTGTTGCCGAACGGCGTCAGGCTCGGCATCGACGGCATGAAGTGTGAGCTCGATTGAAACCCATGCCGAGCCGGGTCGCCGGCGCGGAAATCCGGACAAGGAAGACAGGCATATGCGGGCGAGCGGTGGAACATGGCGACGGAGATTGGCCGGTGGATTGCTCCTCGGGTTGGCGGGGACGATAGCCCAGGCGGCACCTTATCTGCAGATCGGCGAAGGTCATCTGGCCTATGTCTATCGCTGGTTATTGCCCGATGGCACGGTCCTGAAGCAGGGGATGACCGACAACCGGGGGCGGGCCAGCCTGGTTGCCCGGCCGGGCGTCACCGACTACGTGCTGGAAACCATGTGGGGCATCTATCGGGTCAAGGTGCCGGAACAATGCTGGAAGGCGAAAGCGGACCAGTTCGCGGCCTGCATCCAGGTATCCGAACGCGAGGATAGCGAGGAGCAGAAGCGCCAAGCGGCAGCCAGCGCCCGCGCGGCCGAAGCGCAACAGGAGTTGCGGCAAGCGCGTGCCGAATGGGTGGGGAAGGAGATTTCGCCGGCGCAGCAGGAGCAGGTGCTGCAGGAAGCCTTGCGCGAGCAATATTCCTGGGTGAACACGCCGGCGGCGCGTTTTCCCGAGACGGACTTTGTCTGCCATCCGCTTGATTTGCCGCCGCCGTCGGCAGAAGCGGCGGAATGGTTCGATCTGGCGCTGAGCAAGTCGCGCGGCCAGGAGCAGGAGATGGCCTACGTCGAGGCGGCCACGCGGGGCCACTGGCGGGCTGCGGCGCGCCTGGCGAGTGCGGCGCTGGACGACGAAGACTGGGAGGCAGCGCAGCCGGTCATCGCCTGGTTGCTCAAGCACCAAATCCCCTCCGGCTACGCCAAGCTGGCCGAGCTGCTCGCCGCCACCTCGGCTTACGACGGTGCGCCGGTGGCGGAATCGACGCAGTCCATGGTCACTTCCCTGCGCTGGCGGGCGGCGCACCTGGGTGACCCGGTGGCGCTGGCGGCGATGAGCCGCCATTTCGCGCGGCAAGGCCGGACCGAACTGGCGGACGACTTGCTGGCCTGCGCCCAGCGGCAGAATCCCGACATCCGTTGAGACGAACGGGAAAATGAACCCGGCCAAAGTCGATCGCGCCAGCGTGCGCAAATTCACCGACCTGCCCAATGTCGGGCCGGCGCTGGCGGCGGATTTGCGCTTGCTGGGTTACGCGTCGCCCGGCGAACTGGCCGGGCGGTGCCCGTTCGCGATGTACCGGCGCCTGTGCGAAATCACCGGCCAGCGCCACGATCCCTGCGTGATCGACGTCTTCATGTCGGTCGTCGACTTCGTCGACGGCGGGCCGCCGCGCCCCTGGTGGGAATTCACGGCGCGGCGCAAGGCCCGCCTGACGACGCCGTCCTGAATTGGCCCCTATTCGTCCAGCCCGAAAACCCACGGCGCGTCGCATTGCGCATCAAGTCCGGCGGGAAAAGGGCGCTGGAAAAGGGGCCTGGCTCGCTTTTTCGATTCCGTCCGCCTCGCCTTGGGCGTCCTTTACCGTGGCGTCGGCCTCGACATCGTCTGGCAACCTTGCTGCGATGAGCGCCATCGGCGCAATCTTCTTCGCCATTGCGCTGGCCAGGTTTCGCGATACGGTGACGCGGAATCAAGGCTGAGAAAGGCGCGTCAAGCGGCCGCCGCCAGCCGCGAGCAAGCACTTGACCAGCCAATGCCACCGATTACGACGAAGCTGCTGGAAGCGTGAAAAGCCATGCATTCTCGAACGCTGCCTGAAGCAGTAAACGGGAGCCGTGGCCGCTTCCAATTTTCCGAAACTCGTCAGCCCCATCCCCCTGGGATGGTGAGGCCCATGAAAGCCACGAATCGTCCCACCCACTCGACATAACGGCCCGCCATCCTTATGCTTTCGTGCATGTTCAAGCAGCCAGGAACAGTAGTGCAAAGAGGCTGCTGCAAGGAAGGTTTCGTGGTGTTCATGTAACGCCCCCCTAAAAGCTGCCAAGTCGTTGAAACAACATGAATCTGGTTTTTTATGCAGCCTATATGACGGGTTTCTTTCCATCGATTAGGTTCCACATTTAACGTTGAACTAAACCGCTAACGCGGTGGCAGCGCGCCCAAAGATTGCGCTGTTTTGGGGGTGCCTCTAGCTCAAGCATTGAGCGGCCCGACCCGATCCTTTTCCTTGGGAATGTTCCCGAGTCAGAAGAGGAGAAGGACATGAGCACACTCAGACAGCGGATGACCGAGGCGATGGTTCTACGGGGCTTTGCCCAGCGGACCCAAGAGACTTACCTGAACTGTGTCAGCAAGCTCGCGAAACACTATGGGCGATCACCGGATACGCTCGACACAGCGGCCATCCAGGCCTATTTGCTGCACCTGATCACCGAACGGAAACTCGCTTACGCCAGCGTCAATCAAGCGGTCTGCCCCATCCGCTTTCTCTTTGCCGTCGTTCTCGGCCAACGCGATGCCGCCTTCGAGATTCCGATGGCCAAGGTGCCCCAGCGCCTGCCGCAGATTCTTACTCGCGACGAAGTGGCCCGTTTGCTGAACAACGCCCGCGACATCCGGGCGCGCGCGTTACTGACCACCACCTACGCTGCTGGCCTACGTCTCTCCGAAGTCTGTTCCCTGCAACTGAGCGATATCGAGTCCTCGCCTGAACGCATGTGCATCAAGGTGCGCCAGGGCAAAGGTGGCAAGGATCGGTATACCTTGCTCTCCCCACGCCTGCTCGACACCCTGCGCTTTTATTGGCGCGTCGCCCGCCCCACGTACTGGCTCTTCCCCAGTCGCAACGGCACGCCCTTGGATGACCGAACGGTTGGCCGCTTCTACCACGCTGCTCGCGAAGCGGCGGGGATTCCGCACGGCGGCGGTATCCACACCCTGCGCCATTGCTTCGCGACCCACTTGCTGGAAGCCGGCGTCGATATCCACACCATCCAGCGTCTGCTCGGTCACGGCCATGTCAGCACCACCCAGCGCTACTTTCATCTGGCGCAATCGCGGCTGACCGGCACCACCTCCCCGCTTGAGTTGCTGACACCCGGCTAAGGCCCGTGGCCCCGGCCGGCCTGGCCGAGGTGCTGTCCGCCTTCGGTCCGGCCTATCTCGCCAGCCATGAACTGCCGCGTGGCGTGGCCAAGGTCTGGCGGGCCATTCTTGCTTGCCGTACCGCGACGCTCGGCGGGCACGTCGAATCCTGCTGCAATTGCGGGACGAGCCGACACGTCTATCATTCCTGCCGCAACCGGCATTGCCCGCGCTGTCAGACGCGGGCCAAGGAGACGTGGCTCGCCGCAAGGCGGCGCGAGGTGCTGCCGGTGCCGTATTTCCATCTGGTGTTCACCTTGCCGCACGCGCTCAACGGCCTGGTCCGCGCTGCACCGCGCCGGCTCTACGAGAACCTGTTCGCCGCTGCTTCGGCAACGCTCATCGAGTTTGCCGCCAGCCCGCGCCATCTGGGCGGGATGCCGGCGTTCTCGCTGGTCCTGCATACCTGGAAACAGGATCTCGGGCGGCATGTTCATGTGCATGCCCTGGTCGCCGGTGGCGCACTGTCCGACACCGGGGAATGGATCAGCCCGAAGAAGGGCTTTCTGTTTCCGGTGCGGGCCCTGTCGAAAGTGTTTCGCGGCAAGTTTGTTGCCGGCCTCGATGACTTGTGCCGGCAGGGGTATCTGCCCGATTTCCTCAATCCGCTCGCTTGGCAGAACCTCAAGCAAGACCTCTACGCCCACGACTGGGTGGTCTATGCCAAGCAACCGCTCGGTGGGCCGCAAGCCGTGCTCGAC
>JAFIHA010000012.1 GCA_017848965.1 Dechloromonas aromatica (nom. nud.)
AAAACGAAACGCACCAAAAACCGCGATTATTGTAGCTTTCCGGGGTGAGAGAGGGAGCTACAACCCGGCCATTCCTCGGCCTCTCGTCCGACGAATTGTAGCTTTCCGGGGTGAGAGAGGGAGCTACAACCTGGATTCCCGCCCAGCCCGTCAGCCTCAAATTGTAGCTTTCCGGGGTGAGAGAGGGAGCTACAACCCATGAAGAGGCGACCCAAGGGTCACCCCTTCACAGGTGCCGCTCTCGCGGCGTCTACAAAAATGGGGCTTCCTCTTTGTGAGCCACGAAACGAGCTGTTCCGTTGCGCTCCATCCTTGAACACCTGTCCAGAAAATGAGCGGGCAGTGCTACCGTCCGGAGCGCCCTCCGGCCCCTCCTCCGCTGCTTGAAACGCCGGTCCAGCAAGGCTTCCCGCCAAAACACCCGATACCTCGCAGCGGCTGGCACGGGCTTCGCACTAAAGGCCGCGCCACACCATCGCCTGGCGATGGCGACGGGGGAATGCCGGCGGGTCGGGAGCCCGCACGGCACACATCAATGCAAATCACCTGGAGACAATCCATGACCAAAAAAATCATCGCGCTGGCCATCGCGGCCGCCGCTTCGGCGGGCGCCCTGGCCCAGAGCAATGTCACCATCTACGGCAACGTCGATATGGGCTGGATGCACCGCAGCGGCGACAACGGCGCGGTCGCCCCGAGCAAGTCGCAAAACGCCGTGCAGAGCGCCGGTTCGCAAAGCCACATCGGCTTCAAGGGCACGGAAGACCTCGGCAACGGCATCAAGGCGCTGTTCGACCTGCAATACCGGATCAATCCCGACATCGGCACCGGCCCGACCCAGGCCGGGCACCAGTTCATCGGCGTCACCGGCGGCTTCGGCACCGTCGTCGCCGGCTACCTCGACGGCCTGCGCTACGGCATCTACGGCAAGTACAACCCGTTCGGCAACTACTCGGTCGGCAACTTCGCCTCGATGACCACCCAGTACGACCGCGCGTCCAACGCTGTGGCCTACGTCTCGCCGGCCTTCAATGGCTTCACCCTGATCCTGGCGACGGCGACCAACACCCAGGGCGACGAAGGCAGCCTGAACGGCGTCCATACCGTCGGCGGCGTCGCCAACGGCGGCAACAACGGCGACGACCGCCTGTTCTCCGCCAACCTAATCTACGCCAACGGCCCGCTCAGCGTCGATCTCGACTACGAGACCACGAAGGCCGTCGGCTACTCCAACAGCCGCCTCTACGTGCTGACCGGCGGCGCTTCCTACGATTTCGGCCCGATCAAGGTCTCCGGCGTCTACGACGTCATCAAGGGCGACCCGAACTCGCTGATCGGCGGCAACATCGACCTCGACGCCGCCACGCCGGGCAACCAGAACCTGGGCGGCCTCGCCGCCGGCCAGGAATACGACCGCCGCAACTGGTTCATCGGCGCCGAAATCCCCTTCGGCAAGCTGAAGGCACTGGCCAGCTACGGCCAGGTCAAGGACCGCACGCTGAACGACGCCGACGCCCGCAAATGGGCAATCGGCGCCCGCTATTCGCTGTCCAAGCGGACCGAACTCTACGCCGACTACGCGCAGATCCGGAACGACGACAACGCCGGCTTCACCATCAACCCGATGGGCAACTCGCTCGGCCTCAGCGGCGTCGGCGTCAAGGGCTTCGCCATGGGGATGAAGCACAGCTTCTGACCCCGCCCCGACGCGCCGCAACAACGGCGCTTCGGACCTGCTTTTCTTGCGTCAGATGCTTCAGCATCTTTTCGGGGCGTCCTGCGGGACGCCCTGTTTTTCAAAAATCCTTCTTCCCGTCGAGCCGCTGTCCCCACCAGGGGCGATACCACTGCCCGCGGCTGTTGGCCTCGCGGTCGATGCGGGCGGGGTCCTGAATTTCCGCTGGCTGCGGGTTGGGCAGGATCAGCATGGCGCGAGCGGCGTCGGGGTCGCGGCTGGAGATATAGAGGACCGGGTGGCGGCGCTGGTTGGCGGCGTAGGCGGCGAGCAGCAGGGTGTAATTGACGGTGTTGGCGCCCAGTTCGTCGAACACCGCCGGCAGGTCGATGGCGTCGCGGTGCAGGTCGTAATCCGGCAGCAGGTCGTGCAACGCGGCGCCGGTATCGGCCAGGCGCTGCGCCGCAGCCGGCGTGTAACGACCGCAGTCGCGGGCGACGGTGCCGATCGCCGTCGGCGCGATGCCGGCGCTGGCGCAGGCCTGTTCGACTGCCAGGCGCAAGGCGGTAACGCGCGGCGACTCGCCCTTGACCTTGTCCACCGACTTCACCGGCACGACGGCCGGCGCGGTGAAGTAAGCCAGCGCCGAGCGCCCGCTGACAAAGCCTGGATGCGCCAGCATCAGCAGCACCGCAGCCTCGTTCGGCAATTTGTACTTTGGCCAACTCGGCGCATCGACAGTACCCAGCCAGATGACCTTGGCCTCCGGCGTCGCGATCTTGCCCAGACCGGCTTCCAGCGTGGTCCACCCGGCGTTGCCGGAGGCCAGGGTAAAGCTGCCGGGACGGGTGTTTTCGCCGAAGGCGAGATAGGCGGTATGCCAAAGCTCCCAGGCTTTCTCTGGCGTGCGCTCCGCAGTGAATCCAGCGACGATGTGCAACTGCTTCATCCGCACGTCGTTCCACAGGAACTGGTGGTAGCCACCATAGGCCGTCTCGTTATAGTAGCTAACAGTAAAGGAGAAACTGACGGTCAAAGTAGTAAGCAGGTTTTCTTCAGCCTGATACTTGGGCATATGACTTGATCCCGTTACCCCCTTGTAGATTTTTGGAGGAGCGTCTTCCGGCTTGAGGGCAAGCATGGTTGGAAGATAGTGTTCCAGCGGGTATCTGGGTGCCAGCAAAGGCGATATCAAACTGGCTCCAACCAGTTGAGCAACCGCTCCTGTCGGCCAGTCCGGCTTGACGGCGGCAGGCGCCGACTTGGCAGCAGCAAGCGCCGGGCGGTTGAATCCGAGGAAATCGAGTAATCCCATGCTCAGGACTCCGGTCAAGAATTGGCGGCGGCTCTTCATCGCAGCAGGCCAAAGAAATTCTGTTGGCGCTCGTTCGAAATATCGGTGTTGGCCACCATGTGCGCGTGGTTGTAGGTGTATTGAACTTGATGGCTCTTGAACAAGCCGAGTTTCCAATAATGTTTAAAGCCTTCCGTATCCAGTCTTGAATCTTCCATGTACATCCAGTGTGCAAAGCGACGAAACTGATTCATGTCTTCCGCCGTAATCTTGCACGGATCAACAATTCCAACCGCGACATCGTAGGCAACGACCTCCGCCGAATGCTCAGGGTTGGTCAGGATGGTGCTGTGATCCGTGGCGTTGGGACTTTCCGACAGGTAGCGCTTCATCATCGCCCGCTCGTCTTCTGGGGTATCGCCGATTTCGCCACGCCGCTTGGCGGCTTCGAGGCGGGCCCGGGTTTCGAATTCCCACTGTTTTTCGGTCTCACTGTTCCCCTTCGGCAGGGCTTCCTGCTCCAGGTTTTCCGGCAGAATGTCCTGCCATTTTTCCCGGTTTGCCGGATCCAGTGCATTGGGGACAGGATCCTTGCCTTCATCGAACTTGGCTGATTTATCGCCGTAGCGCAGGGAATGCGGCGTTACCGGCTTGGGCAGGACCGGGGCAGTGATCGGAATCTCCCAGTCCTCTTTGGGAGGTTTATTGATCGGGACATCGACCAGACGCGATGCCGGCCAGATGAAGATCGAGGTCAACACGGTCAGGATGCGGGAAACAAAGCCCTGATTGTGGTTCAGGCTGAGCACGTAACGCATGTTCGGCGGATCGGGGTTCCAGAACTGGTTGGGGTCGTGGTTGTGCTTGATGTAGTGGTAGCGCTGCCAGGCTTCGCAACCGACGGCAAAGGGCGGCGATTGATTGCCTCCGGCCTGCGCCCAGACCCGCTGGTAAATCTTGCCCTCCCCCTTCACGGCATCGATGTCCTCATCGCGCAAGCCTTTCCAGCCGATGCCCTGGATCGGGGTGACGCCGATCAACTGGTCGTGCGGATTGCAGTACAGGAAAACCTTGCCGCGATTGTCGCGATCCTTGCCCGCTTCGGGTTTGCGACGAGCAGCGTCCTTGTCAGGAAATTTTTCCATCTGGAACAAGGGGGTCTGGCTTTCGACATCCTTGCAGCCCATGATCCGGTTGATCTCTTCCAGTGACTGGCCCTTGCCAGCCCGTTTGGCCACCCCATCGAGAAAGCGCTTGAAGGTATCCTTGCGGGCCGTAGCCGTGACATGGCCGAATTCGCCGAAGCCGCCAGGTTGCTTGGCGACGACGATTTCCTCGGTGCCGGGCGACTCCAGGTTGTAAGGCGGATTGCTCATGATGTAGGTATCGGCAATGAAGGATTCATCCTCCTTCATGCCGAGCATGGCAGCCCCCAGCGCGATCATGTTGCCCTGGCTGTGACAGATCACGGTGATCGGGCAATCGGCCTGCTTGGCGCGAATGGCCTTGATCAGTTCCTTGAGGCGGTGCGAGGCATGCGCGTAGTAGGCGCGCGGCGGGCAGGCATAAATCTCCCGGCCGTCGACCGGAAACATGTTGAGGTAGAGCCACCAGAACACCCGGTCGTCCATGCCGACACCCCACATGTAAGGCAAGGCGCTCGTGCCGTTCTGGAAAGGGCCGCCGCCCCAGGCGTCCATTTCGTTGAGCCAGATGAAGCCGGTCTGCTTGTATTCCTTGTTTTCATCGATGGCATTGGGGTCACTCTTGTCCTCGCCGGCCAGCTTGTAGCCCCAGCGGAAACGGATGATGGGCGAGCGTCCGGCATCCTTGACGAAGTTCTCGCCATCAAGAGTATCGTTCAGTTTCCCGCCAGCCAGGATTTCCGGTTCGTAGGTGGCCTTTTCCAATGGCCACGCGAAATCCTGCGAGCCATTCAGACCGAGTCGCTTGTTGAGCCCCTCGATCAATCCCTCCTCGGTTTGCTCATACCATTCGCCATCGGAATTGACGCCGTGCACGAAGATGATGATGCCCGGCAGGCAAGCCTTATAGACGTGAGCCTTGTGCATGCCTTCGCATACAGTCAGGTCGCGGGAAAGGATATCAGCCGAATTTTCCATAGGTTCAATCCGAAAGTAAGGCGATGGTCGTGATCAGCAGCGCGTCTGACTCGACCAGTTCGGTTTCGCCCTGCTCATTGCTGATCCCCTCGACGACGCGACCGTCGCTCAGGCTGATGCGGTATTTCTGGCGGGCAATCGGTTCGCCGTCGGTGGCACGGTGAATGATGTACTGGCGCTTGAAATCGCCGGTTTGTATGAATTCGGGCAAGGCATAGCCGATCCCCTCCGGCCCACTGAACTTCTTCTGGCTCGCATGCACCGTGATCGTCCCCGGACACTGCACGGTGATCCCGCCGTCGATGGTGATGCTGGCGCCGCCCTTCACCGCCAGATGAATCTTCTTCGCCGCCGCGAAGTCGACGTGGGCATTCGCCGAGACGATCTTCAGGTCCTGCTTGGCCTGGAACTTCATTTCATCGCTTTGCGCCTGCAGGTCGATATCGTCTTTGGCGGCGATCAGTTTGATGCCGGTGTTGCCTTCGCCGGGGCGGATGGCGCCAGCGACGAGGCCGATGGCCTGGCCGGTGTGGATTCTGGCCTTGCCGGCGATGGCGAGGTTGCTGTCTTCGCCGCTCTCGAAGGTGGTGGTTTCGTCGTTGGCGTATTGCAGGTTCTGCCCGGCGATGTGGGCGAAGTTGGCG
>JAFIHA010000013.1 GCA_017848965.1 Dechloromonas aromatica (nom. nud.)
ACCAAACCGAGATGCCGGCGACGGCCCATCCCGCGATGGCCGCCAGGCCGAGCACGAACGCAAGCAGTGAAAGGAGTGACCTTTGCCGTGCGCCCCATGTCAAATGCTGCTGATAGATCCCTTCAGGACCTGGAACTTTCCCCTCGGGCTCGCCGATTGCCGTTTTCCTCAACAATGCCACTCGAATTCATCTCCGCACAAATCCCGGAATCGCCGCGAACCTAGCCGGAACGGCCTCGCATTCGGCTGGCAAGCATCCGGCCCATGGCGCGAGTTCCTCGCCCCATGTCTCCCGCCATAGCCATCGTGCCTCGCACGGCGTTGCCCGCAATGCCTTCTGGGGTGAGGCTCGTTGCAAGATTGGCTGCTCTCGAGCCGCTGTTCTTCGCGCTTCGCAATCCCTCGCCTACGCTGCCGGCAGCAGGGAGCCCGAAAAACGCTGCTCCATATGCAAATGAAAGCGCCAATGAAGGCACCCGGACTACGAACGCGGCCACCACCAGCATGTAGAGCACCAGACCTGCCGCGACGCCGAAGGACTCCTCCTGCGTCGCCGTCGCGATCTGGATGGAATCCAGATAGGAACGGACAAAGCCGAAGCAGAACCCAGCTATGATGTAGGAAAAAAGCAGCGTGAAAATTCCGAACGCGATGCCTTTGACCCATCCTTCAAACACAAACCTGGTCATGCCGAAAAAATTGCACAGAATGGCAATGGGTCCCACGGCAAGCATCACGGCGACCGTCATCTTTGCAAACAGCGTCACGCCGGTCAGGACCAGAAGCATGGGGATCAACCCGCCGCCAACAATGAACAGGTCGAGCAAAGCGCCGACGATCGAGCCGATCCATCCGCCGGCCTGCGCCGTCGCGATCGCCGATGCGAACTCATAGACTTTCTCGGCGACCTGACGGACCTGGTCCGCCATATTGGCGCCGCCGGCGATCCCCGCCATGCGCGAAGAGAGTGCAGCGCCAAGCTGTTCCGGCGTCTCCAGGATTAGCTTGCCGACCTCCTCATGGAACACCGACCAGGACATCACGAACGCATATGCCAGGGCGACCTTGCAGCCGGTGATGGCCATGTCCTGGAAACTGATATGGGTCCGGCCCAATGCCCCCCACAGAAAATAGATGATCAGGAACAGGGCCAGCAGGGAGGTGACCAGTCCCTTGTTTTCAGCAAACAGCCCCCAGGCCCGCTCGATCGTATCCTGGTTGATCCGATCGAAATAGGTGAGCGCGGTTCCATAGAAATTGGTGAGCCCGTCCCGCGGATCCATCTGGCAACACCTCCGGTCAGAACTGGTTCACCGGCCTCATGGGGCCACATTCATCGGTCATCTGCTGGACGATGATCCCGCCGGTATCCCTGCGGCCGAGATCCTGAGCATACGCAAGTTCGCCAACCGGATTTTCGTCAGCCGAGCACTTCGCCAAGCGCTCCTTGTGGCCGGCGCAGCCGGCAAGAGCAAAGAGGCAGGCCAGCAACGGGACGGAACAGAGCGGTTTCACTGCGACTGCGCTTCGAACTGTTCGAGCTGCTCCCTGACGGAGTGACCGTCTTGCTGCTGGCCGTTGCGTCTGCGGGCTGCCCCCGCGGCGAAGGTCTTCAGGAATTGCGATTGCTCGGAAAGGGCTGCCTTGTAGCGCTGCGATTCCAGTACGACGGCGCTGTTCAGGGCACCGACCGCTTCGTTGGCGGTCTGGTTCCCCTGCAACACCATCTGGGTGTTCTGCTCCAGGGCGCCTTTCATGTCCTGGGCCTTGCCAATCTCGCCGGCGGCATTGGTGAAAGCGTCCGTCCGCTCCTTCGACGCGGCGTTCATCGCATCCGTCATCGCCGTCAGGGCCGTGACCGTCTGGACTCCCTGATTGTAAGCCTGGTTGGCACCGGTGAGCTCGCCGCCGGTCACCGCGTCCTTCACCATCTGGACGAGGTTCAGGCCATTGATCACCTGGGCTGCCATATTCTGGAACTGGCCACCGATCCCGCCGAACGACGCCTGATTCCCTTGCAGGATCGCGCCGAAATCCGGGGCCTGGCTCATCGTGAATCCGCCGCCGGTCGCCAGCGACGAGAACTGGCCGGCGTCCTGCGTCCTGTCGCCGGTGATCGCCTGCAGCGTCCGCGTCGTGTTGTCCTTGATGATGGTCGTGTCCGACTGAATCTGCGACGTCAGCGCCTTGATCTTCTCGTTGACCGCCGTATTGGCGCGATCGGTCACCGGCACCTGCGCAAAGGCCGCCGTCGACAACAGGAGCACTACCGCGCTGCCAAGAATGATCTTCTTCATCGGTTTACTTCCTTCCGCTTCGTTGCTGTTCAGATTGTTCACTGCGCCCGCCGGCTGTCGACGACCGCCACAAGTCCGACCACGTTGTCTTCCATCGCCGCGAAGTTGGCGTTGAGACCCTGCGTCCGCGCCTGCTCCTGCAGATATCGAAGCAGTCGCTGGATGTCGGACGTCGACGATTGCGGTGGAACCGCATAGCATCGCGTCGATCCGGTGTTCACCACCGTCGATGGGCAGGCGATTTCGGCGATCTTGATCTCGCCCGAGCCGTCACCGAAATTGCCGTTTCGACCGCTGCCCGATCCCCTCATGAATGCCGACGCCTCTTGCAGTTGACCGAGCATGGTCTGTTGCTTCAGTCGGTTCGCCTCGAGCGCCTTGCCGACGAACGCATTCCACGTCTCGGCGCGCTTCAGCTGCGCTTCGGTGTTGCGGTCCATGGCTTCCTTGATGCCTTCGCCGCAACCTGCTGGCGCCGAGACCATTTGCGGGATCGGGGCTCCCATCGGGCGCTGGTCGCCAAATTGCCGCTTGTTGCGGTTGTAGTACTGGCTGACCATCTTCACGTAGTTCTGGGTCTCGGGAATCTGCGGTATGTTGCCGTTG
>JAFIHA010000014.1 GCA_017848965.1 Dechloromonas aromatica (nom. nud.)
CAAGGTTTAAACCTTGGCCATTCAGCAGAGACGCCTTTCGGGGCCCCCATGTGGAGCGCCGAGCAACGGAGAAGGGCCGGGGGAAGTCGGCGAGCACTGTCTGAGGCCCGCAGGGCCGAGTTGCGCAGCCGCCCGGCCCTTCGAGTAGCGCAGGGGAGTCGGCGTAGCCGACCGCGTAACCTGGGGTGGCTTTTTCTTTGCCCACAAAAAAGAAAGTACGCCCGCGCGTCAGGCGCGGAAAACAGCGCATCAGCAAGAAAATCAAAAATCAGGAAGCCTGAAACACAAAGGACAGCTTTTCAATCTTCCCGAATTCGATCTGCTGCTCCAGCGGAATACGAAAATACTTCCCTTGCTCCGCATCCAGCGCAAACGGGATCTTCGTCCTGCCGATCTCCTTGTCCAGCACGTCGTACACCGTGACCTTGAGCAACCCTGCCACCTTCCGTTCGGCGACGAGATAGGCGTCGATGCCGCGACTCTCGAGTTCCGTCCCCGGCGGCGTTTCCTGAACCGCCGTCACTTGAAACCCGGCCGCCGCCAGCGACGCATCGTTGACGACACGCTTGTCGGATTTCGCGACGCCTTTCTTGACCCCGCTTACGATGCTGCCAAGGCCACTGGTCACGGATTCGGCCGCTGCGCCTCCCTTTTCTTCGAGCGCGGCGCCGACCCCTTTGACGAGATCGATTTTCTCCGATGCCATTTCCTTGCCCTTTTCTTCCGCTGTCTTCGATGAACAGCCAAGCGTCATGCAGGAAAAAAACACCGAAAACGCGGTCAGAACGACCTTACCCCGTAGATCACGAAATTCCACACTGCCTCTCCCTGATAAAAATTATCGAATCGGCATTATGAAATAAAACCCGGGATCGGGCGCGCACTGGAAGCATCACACCGCGAACACGTGCTTCACCCGCAAGGCCGGCGCGCCGGCCTCGATCTGCAGCAGGCGGGCGATGTTCGGGTGCTTGCCGGGGTTGGCGCGCTCGTCTTCGCCATGTTCGGCAAAGATTTCGATGCCCTTCTTCGCGGCTTCGGCGTTGATCGAACCGTAGGTCTGGGCAAGGTGGTTGTAGACGGCGAGCGAGCCCTGGCTGCCGGCCTTGTTCTCGATGCTGGCGACGACATTGCCGTCGGCGTCGAGCAGGTTGAGCGCGGCAAGGTGGGTGATACCGGGGAGTTTCTTGAGGTTTTCAGCGAAAGACATGGCAATCGGGATCAGGAAGAGGAAGAAGCGCGCCGCCAGCCGATCACCGCGCCCAGCGCGGCGAGGACGAGGGGCAGCGCGAGCAGCAGCGCCTTGACGGAAACCGCGTGCTCGCCCTGGGCCAGCAGCACGGTAACCAGCAGCAGTCCCAGCGCCAGACCGCCGACACCGCCCTTCAACGCGCTGCTGCTCACGCGCAGGCGGGCGAGGCGACGCAGGGTGGCGCAATTCGGGCAGACGGCGGCGCCGTCCGGCGATTCGCCGCCGCAGTCGGGACAGGCCATCAGATGCGCTTGGCCAGTTCGGCAGCCTTGCCGGTGTAATCCCAGGGCGTCAGCTTGAGCAGCTCGGCCTTGGCGGCTTCCGGGATGTCCAGCGTGGAGACGAAAGCCTGCATGCCGTCGCGCGAGACGCGGGTGCCACGGGTCAGTTCCTTGAGCTTTTCGTAGGCGTTGGGCACGGCGTAGCGGCGCATCACGGTCTGGATCGGCTCGGCAAGCAGTTCCCAGTTGGCGTCGAGGTCGGCCTTCATCAGGTCGGCGTTGATTTCCAGCTTGGAGAGGCCCTTCAACAAGGAATCGTAACCGAGCAGCGTGTAGCCAAGGCCGACGCCCATGTTGCGCAGCACCGTGGAGTCGGTCAGGTCGCGCTGCCAGCGGGAGATCGGCAGCTTTTCGGCGAGGTGCTTGAGGACGGCGTTGGCCAGGCCGAGGTTGCCTTCCGAGTTCTCGAAGTCGATCGGATTGACCTTGTGCGGCATCGTCGACGAGCCGATTTCGCCAGCCTTGACCTTCTGCTTGAAGAAGCCGAGCGAGATATAGCCCCAGACGTCGCGGTCGAGATCGACCAGGATGCTGTTGGCGCGCGCGAAGGCGTCGAACAGCTCGGCCAGCGCGTCGTGCGGCTCGATCTGGATGGTGTAGGGGTTGAAGGTCAGGCCGAGCGATTCGACGAACTTCTTGGCGAAGCCTTCCCAGTCGTAGCCGGGGTAGGCGGCGAGGTGGGCGTTGTAGTTGCCGACCGCGCCGTTGATCTTGCCGAGCAGCTCGACGCCGGCGATGCGGGTGCGGGCACGCTGCAGGCGGTAGGCGACGTTGGCCATTTCCTTGCCCATCGTCGACGGGGTGGCCGGCTGGCCGTGCGTGCGGCTCATCATCGGGATGTCGGCGTAGGCGTGGGCCAGTTCGCGCAGCTTCTCGATGACCTGGTCCAGCGTCGGCAGCATGGCCTGTTCGCGGGCGCCCTGGCACATCAGCGCGTGCGACAGGTTGTTGATGTCTTCCGAGGTGCAGGCGAAGTGGATGAATTCGCTGACCTTGACCACTTCGGCGTTACCCTTGGTGTTGCCCTTGATCCAGTATTCGAGCGCCTTGACGTCATGGTTGGTGGTCGCTTCGATGGCCTTGACCTCGGCCGCCTGGGCCGGGCCGAAATTGGCGACCAAGGCGTCGAGTTCGGCGATGGTGGCCGGCGAGAAGGCGGCAATTTCCGTGAAATGCGGCTCGGCGGCAAGGGCCTTCAGCCATTCGATTTCGACCTTGAGGCGGGCCCGGATCAGGCCGAATTCGGAGAAGTGTTCGCGCAGCGCATCGACCTTGCCGGCGTAGCGGCCATCCAGGGGGGAAAGCGCGGTCAGGGGGTTGAATTCCATGGAAGCATCCTTATCGTTAAGGGCAGGATTTTACCCGCCCGACCGCACCCTGCGCCATACGCTATAATTGCGCACCCCAATCCCAGAGCCTGTAATGAAGCTGATCGGTTCGCACACCAGCCCCTATACCCGCAAAGTACGGGTCGTACTGGCGGAAAAGAAGAAGGAATACGAGTTCATCGTCGACCACCCGCGGAGTCCGGACAGTTCGGTACCCGACCTCAATCCGCTGGGACGCATCCCGACCCTGCTGCTCGACGACGACACGGCACTGTTCGATTCCCGCGTGATCGTCGAGCACATCGACAACATCACGCCGAACAACAAGCTGTTGCCGGCGCCCAACCGCGAACGCACCGAGGTCAAGCGCTGGGAGGCGCTGGCCGACGGATTGTGCGACGCCGCCGTCAGTGCCGTGATGGAAGGCCTGCGTCCGGCAAACGAGCAGAGTCCCGACTGGATCGCCCGCCAGCGCGACGCGATCGCCCGCACCCTGCGCTTCATGGAAACCCACCTCGGCGACAAGAGCTACTGCATGGGCACCCATTTCTCGCTCGCCGACATCGCTGTCGGCGTCGCCCTCGGCTACCTCTGCCTGCGCTTCCCCGACCTCGACTGGGCGACCGACCACCCGAACCTGGCCCGCCTGTACGAGAAGCTGATGCAGCGCCAGTCGTTCATCGACACCATTCCTGTCGTTTGACCCCGGAAGCACTGTGGAACAAAGGCGCCGACAGGCGCCTTTTTTTCGAACTCGCGTCCCGCGGTGAGGTCAACCTGGCATTCCGGAGACAGGTAGCCCCATGAACCGCAAACTCAATTCCCTGTGCATCGCCCTCGCTGAGCGCGACCCGGAGACGCGCAGCCACTCCGACCGGGTGGCCGACCTGGCGCTTGAACTGGGGCGCCATATCGCGCTGCGCGACGACGAGCTCGACCTGCTGGCGCTCGGCGCCTGCCTGCACGACATCGGCAAGATCGGCATTCCCGACCGCGTCCTGCTCAAGCCGGGACGCTTCGAGCCGGCGGAAAGGGAGACGATGCGCCAGCACACGCTGATCGGCGAACGCATCGTCCGCGCCGTCGACGACGAGCGGGCGCCGGAGCTGGCAGCGCTGGTCCGTCATCATCACGAGAATTTCGACGGCTCGGGCTACCCGGACGGTCTGCGCCATACCGACATTCCGCTGACGGCGCGGGTACTGGCACTGGCCGACAATTACGACGCGCTGGCGACCAGCCGCCCCTATCACCCGGGGCGGCCACACCGGGAAATCATCGACATCCTGGCCGGCCCGGACGCCGAGAAGTTCGACCCCGACCTGCTGCACGCCTTCTGCCACGTCATCGAGCATTCGCCCCGACGCGCCGGCTGAGCCGCTTCAGCGGATGACACCGCCGCCCAGGCAGACCCGGCTTTCGTAAAGCACCACCGACTGGCCGGGGGTGAGCGCCCATTGCGGCTCGGCGAAGCGGATTTCGCAACTTTCGCCATCGACGCGCTCGACCTCGCAGGGCTGGTCGGCAGTCCGGTAGCGCGGCTTGGCGGTGTACACCCAGTGCGGGTGCGGTGGCCGGCCGGCAATCCAGCTCAGTTGCTCGGCGACCAGGTCGTCGCGCAGCAGCGCCGGATGGTCGTGACCCTGGACGACGTAGAGCACGTTCTTTTCCATGTCCTTGCCAGCGACGAACCAGGCGTCGTGGTCGCCACCACCTGCCTGCCCCTTCTCCTTCAGGCCGCCGATGTGCAAGCCCTTGCGCTGGCCGATGGTGTGGTACATCAGGCCGTCGTGGCTGCCCAGCACCTTGCCGTCGTCGAGGCGGCGGATTTCGCCCTGCCTGGGCGGCAGGTAGCGGCTGAGGAAGTCCTTGAACGGCCGTTCGCCGATGAAGCAGATGCCGGTCGAATCCTTCTTGGTGGCGACGTGCAGGCCCTCGGCCTCAGCGATTTTCCTGACCTCGCGCTTGTAGATGTCGGCCAGCGGGAACAGCGTCTTCGACAGCTGCGCCTGGTTCAGGCGGTAGAGGAAATAGCTCTGGTCCTTGGTCCCGTCCTCGGCTTTCAGCAACTGGTATTCGCCATTGAATTCGCGCACACCGGCGTAGTGGCCGGTGGCGATCTTCTCGGCGCCGAGCTGCAGGGCGTGGTCGAGGAAGGCCTTGAACTTGATCTCCGAGTTGCACAGGATGTCCGGGTTCGGCGTCCGCCCGGCCTGGTATTCGCGCAGGAACTCGGCGAACACGCGCTCGCGGTACTCGGCGGCGAAATTGACCACCTCGACGTCGATGCCGATGACGTCGGCGACGCTCATCACGTCAACCAGATCCTGGCGCGACGAGCAGTATTCGTCGTTGTCGTCGTCTTCCCAGCTCTTCATGAACAGGCCGATCACCTTCCAGCCCTGGCGCTTCAACAACAGCGCCGCGACCGACGAATCGACGCCGCCGGACAATCCCACTACCACGGTTCCCTTAGACATCGGGCCCAGCCCCTTTCTTCCATTCGTCCAGCGGCAGGATCACCGCCGGTTCTCCGTTGTTCACAAACCAGCTATCGACGACGTAGCGGCCGCCGCCCTTTTCCTCGATCACCGCCGACCAGTGGTTGGCAATCACGCCCAGCAGGTAACGCGGCTCCGCCGCCAGCACCCGATGCCAGCGCAGGTAGCCGAGGCGTTGCAGCATTTCCAGCAGGCGCGTCGTCGAGGTCGAATGGTCGATGCAATCCATCTTCCCCGGCGCGTCGCTGTCGGCATAGTTGCCTCCCCGGTCTTCACGCACCGGCGACTGTTCGCCAGCCCAGCGATAGAGGCGGCCGACGACCTTGCCCAGGATGATGCGCTCGCTCGCCGGATCGCCGGCGTACGCCAGCAGGCGCCGGACTTCCCCCTGTTGCCCTGTGGAATAGCGGATCTCGGCTTGCGCGCTGCAGCCATAACCGTAACAGACGGCCACCATCTCGTCCGCCGTCGCCGCCCCCGAGAGCAGAAAAAAGGCCGCGGCGAGAGCAGCCTGTCGCATCAACCGTAATGCACCAGCAGGTCGAGCGGGTAACGCCGCCCGGCCAGATAGTCCTCGCAGCAGCGCAGGATCAGCGGACTGCGATGGCGCGCCTGGGTCGCCCGGACTTCGTCGAGCGTCAGCCAGCGGGCGCCGACGATGCCGTCGTCGAGCTTGCGCGCGGGATCGTGACCGCGCAGTTCGCCGGCGAAGGCGAAGCGCAGGTAAGTCAGATCCTTGGTCGGATGCGGCCAGTTGTAGATGCCGACGAGGTGCGTCGGCTTGAAATCGTAGGCGGTTTCCTCAAGCGCCTCGCGCACCACGGCGTCAAGCAGCGCCTCGCCCTGCTCGAGATGGCCGGCTGGCTGATTGAAGGCGAGCCCGGTCTCGGTTTCTTCCTCGACCAGCAAAAACCTGCCATCGCGATAGACGACGGCGGCAACGGTCACGTTCGGCTTCCAGATCATGCAAGGCTTCCTGCGTCAAAAGCATTATTTTAGCCGCTGATTTCGGCTAAAATTTCATGCTTTCAAGAGTGCATCACGGAGAATTCCACCATGTCCATGTCGGATCGCGACGGTTTCATTTGGCAGGATGGCAAGCTCGTGCCCTGGCGCGAAGCGACCACCCACGTCCTCACCCATTCCCTGCACTACGGCATGGGCGTCTTCGAGGGCGTGCGCGCCTACAAGACCGAATCCGGCACCGCGATCTTCCGCCTCAAGGAACACACCGAGCGCCTGTTCCGCTCGGCGCACATCTTCCAGATGCAGATGCCGTACTCGCAGGAAGAGCTGAACGAAGCGCAGAAGGAAGTCATCCGCGCCAACAAGCTCGAATCCGGCTACCTGCGCCCGCTCGCCTTCTACGGCTCGGAAAAGATGGGCGTCTCGCCCAAGGGCGCCAAGGTGCACGTGATCATCGCCGCCTGGCCGTGGGGCGCCTACCTCGGCGAGGAAGGCATGCAGCGCGGCATCCGCATCAAGACCTCGTCCTACACCCGCCACCACGTGAACATCACGATGGTGCGCGCCAAGGCTTCCGGCAACTACATGAACTCGATCCTCGCCAACAACGAGGCGACCACCGACGGCTACGACGAAGCCCTGCTCCTCGACCCGGAAGGCTATGCCTGCGAAGGCGCCGGCGAGAACCTGTTCATCGTCAAGAAAGGCAAGCTGTACACGCCGGACCTCACCGCCTGCCTGGAAGGCATCACCCGGGCCACCGTCATGCAACTGGCCGGCGAACTGGGCATCGAGGTGATCGAGAAGCGCATCACCCGCGACGAAGTCTATTGCGCCGACGAAGCCTTCTTCACCGGCACCGCCGCCGAAGTGACGCCGATCCGCGAACTCGACAACCGGCAGATCGGCCCCGGCCACCGCGGCCCGATCACCAAGGCATTGCAGGAAAAATATTTCGACGTGGTCTATGGCCGCTCTGCAGCGCACGCCGACTGGCTGGCCCACGTCTGATCCAAGCTCAGGGAGAGAACGATGTCCGACCACAAGACCGTCGAAGTCAGCGCCGCCGACCTGCCGCTGCATTGCCCGCAGCCCGGTTCCGCGCTGTGGAGCCAGCACCCGCGCGTCTTCCTCGACGTACTGAAGACCGGCGAAGCGGTCTGCCCCTACTGCGGCACCCGCTACACCTTCGCGGGCGAAGCGCCCAAGGGCCATCACTGAGCCAGAGGCGGCGGGTATGAAACCCGCCGTTTTTCCATGAACAAGGCCCTGATCGTCGCGCCGTCCTGGATCGGCGACACCATCATGGCGCAGCCGCTGTTCGCGCGCCTGCGCGAACGCCATCCCGGGCTGCGCCTCGACGCCCTCGCCCCACGCTGGGTGGCACCGGTACTGCGGCGCATGGCGGAAATCGACGACATCGTCGACAACCCTTTCGCCCACGGCGAACTCTCGCTCAAGGCGCGCTGGCGCCTTGGCCGCGAGCTTGCCGGGCGCGGCTACGACGCCGCCTGGGTCCTGCCCAACTCGCTGAAATCGGCACTGCTGCCGCTCTTTGCCGGCATTCCGCAACGTGTCGGTTTCACCGGCGAAGCGCGTTACGGCCTGATCAACGTCCGCCACCATCTCGATGAAGCCACATTGCCGCTGATGGTCGAGCGCTTCGCACAACTCGCCGCAGCGCCGGGTGGCGTGCTGCCGCGGCCGATCCCGCATCCCCGGCTGCGCTCGACCGACGACGACCGGCAGCGAACGCTCTCCGAACTCGCCATGGTCCGCCCGGACAAGCTGGTCGCCTTCTGCCCGGGCGCCGAATACGGCCCGGCCAAGCGCTGGCCGGCGGCGCATTTCGCCGAACTGGCGCGTACCCTGGCCGACGCCGGCTACCTTGTCTGGCTGTTCGGCTCGCCGAAGGACCATGCAGTTGCCGAGGAGATCGCCGCCCTCGCCCCCGGGTGCTGCCGCAACCTGTGCGGCAGCACCCGCCTCGACCAGGCCGTGGACCTGCTGGCGCTGGCCGACTTCGTCGTCTGCAACGACTCCGGGCTGATGCACGTCGCCGCCGCCGTCGACCGGCCGATCGTCGCCCTCTACGGCTCGTCGTCGCCCGGGTTCACGCCGCCGCTCTCCGAGCGCGCCGACATCCTCAGCCTCAAGCTCGACTGCAGCCCGTGCTTCAAGCGCGACTGCCCACTCGGCCACCTCGACTGCCTGAACCGGCTGCTGCCGGCGCAGGTTTTCGCCGCCTGTCAGAAATGGATGCAAGCATGAGCCAGCCCACCCCGCCCTCCACCACCCTGGCCTCGCCGGACGACGTCGAGCACGCCTTCTACGACGCGTTGGCCAGCGGCGATGCCGACCTGCTGATGCATTGCTGGAGCGAGGAGGATGAAAGCGTCTGCGTCCACCCGACCGGTGCCCGGCTGACCGGTGTGCCGCTGATCCGCGAAAGCTGGCGGGCGATCTTTTCCAGCACCCGCCTGCGCATCCACTGCGAAACCGTCGCCCGCTGGCAGGGATCGGTGATGGCGGTGCACCACCTGAGCGAAACCCTGTTCGTCGGCGACGATCCGGCGCCGCACGGACCGCTGCACGTCACCCATGTCTATGTGCGCGGCGCCCACGGCTGGCGGCTCGCCTGCCGCCACGCCTCGGCCGCCGACGATGGCCACCAGGCCATGGCCGACGCCATCCCGCACACCCTGCATTGATTGCGCCAGCGCTGACGCCCTACCCCGCCCCGGCCTGGCTACCGGGCGGCCACGCCCAGACGCTATGGCCGCTGCTGCGCAAGCCGCGCCCGCTGCCGCTGCGCCGCGAACGCTGGGAAACACCGGACGACGACTTCATCGACGTCGACTTCGTCGATGCCCCGAGTGACGCCCCGACGCTGGTCCTGTTCCATGGTCTGGAAGGCAGTTCGCGCAGCCATTACGCGATTTCCACCGCGCTCGCCTGTCGCGCCGTCGGCTGGCGTTGCGTGCTGCCGCATTTCCGTGGCTGCTCCGGCGAACTCAACCGCCAGCCGCGTGCCTACCATTCCGGCGATTCCGCCGAAATCGACTGGATCCTGCGCCGGGTCCAGGGGCAATACGGCGGCCGGGTGCACGCCGCTGGCGTCTCGCTGGGCGGCAATGCCCTGCTCAAGTGGGCTGGCGAACAAGGTGCGGCAGCGGTCGCCGTGGTCACCGGCGTCGCCGCTTTCTGTCCGCCGCTCGACCTCGCCGCCTGCGGCCATCACCTGGCACAAGGCTTCAACCGCATTTACACCGCGCACTTCCTGGCCACCCTGAAGCGGGTTTCAGCCGAGCGCCTGCGCCGTTTTCCCGGGCTGTTCGACGAAACCAGGATGCGCCGGGCACGAACGCTCTGGGAATTCGACGACGCGGTCACCGGGCCGGTGCATGGCTTTGCCGGTGCCGACGACTACTGGCGACGCAGTTCGGCCAAGGCCTACCTGAAAACCATCGCGCTGCCGGCGCTGGTCGTCAATCCGCGCAACGACCCTTTCCTGCCCGCCCCTTACCTGCCGAGCAGCGCCGAAGCCGCTCCCGGCGTCCGCCTCGAACAGCCGGCCGGCGGCGGCCATGTCGGCTTCGTCAACGGGAGCTTTCCCGGGCGGCTGGACTGGCTGGCGCAAAGGCTTTTACACTTCTTCCTTTTCGAGACGCCATAGGCAGGAATCATGAGCCAGCCACTCCCCGCGGAAATCTTCAAGGCCTACGACATCCGGGGCATCATCAACAAGTCGCTGACCACCGACGTCGTCCGGCGAGTCGGCCAGGCGCTCGGTTCGCTGGCGTTGGAACAGGGCCAGACGGCAATCGCCGTCGGCCGCGACGGCCGCTTGTCCGGCCCGGAACTGGCGGGCGCTCTGATGGACGGCATCGTCTCCACCGGCTGCGACGCGATCGACGTCGGCTGCGTACCGACCCCGGTCACCTACTTCGCCGCTTACGAACTCGGCTGCCACTCCTGCGTCTCGGTCACCGGCAGCCACAACCCGCCGGACTACAACGGCCTGAAGATGGTGATCGGCGGCACGACGCTGGCGCTCGACGCGATCCAGGATCTGAAGCAGCGCATCGAAGCCGGCAAGCTGAAAACCGGCAGCGGCCAGAAGCGCAGTGCCGACGTGCTCGGCGCCTATGTCGAAAAGATCGTCGGCGACGTCAAGCTGGCCCGCCCGCTGAAAATCGTCATGGACTGCGGCAACGGCGTCGCCGGCGCGATTGCCCCGGAACTCTTCAAACGCCTCGGTTGCGAGATCGTGCCGCTGTATTGCGAAGTCGACGGCAACTTCCCGAACCACCACCCGGACCCGTCGAAGCCGGAAAACCTGAAAGACGTCATCCAGGCGCTCAAGGACACCGACGCCGAAATCGGCATTGCCTTCGATGGCGACGGCGACCGTTTGGGTGTCGTCACCAAGGACGGCGAGATCATCTACCCGGACCGCCAGTTGATGCTTTTCGCCGCTGACGTACTGTCGCGCGTACCGGGCGGCACGGTGATCTACGACGTCAAATGCACGCGCCTGCTCGCCCCGTGGATCCGCCAGCACGGCGGCGTGCCGCTGATGTGGAACACCGGCCACGCGCTGGTCAAGGCCAAGCTCAAGGAAACCGGCGCCCCGCTGGCCGGCGAGATGTCCGGCCACACCTTCTTCAAGGAACGCTGGTACGGTTTTGACGACGGCCTGTACACCGGCGCCCGCCTGCTCGAAATCTTGAGCCGCGCGGCCGACGCCAACGCGCCGCTGAAAACCCTGCCGAATTCGCCGTCGACCCCGGAACTGAACATCAAGATGGCCGAAGGCGAACCCTTCGCGCTGCTCGACAAACTGAAGGCTTCGGGCAAGTTCGAAGACGCCAGCGAGGTGATCACCATCGACGGCGTACGCGTCGAGTACCCGGATGGCTTCGGCCTGGCCCGTCCGTCGAACACGACACCGGTCGTCGTGCTGCGCTTCGAAGCGGACGACACCGCCGCGCTGGCGCGCATCCAGGCAGCTTTCCGCCAAGCACTGAGCGCCGTCTGGCCGGGTATCGCGCTTCCTTTCTGAGCCCTGTCGTGAGCGTGGACGCCGAACAACTGTTTCTCGGGCGACAGCCCATCCTCGACCGCGAACAGCGGCTCTACGCTTACGAACTGCTCTTTCGCAGCGGCAGCCAGGACAACGCTGCCACCGTCACCGACGGCGTCGCCGCGACGGCGACGGTGATCGCCAATGCCTTCGCCGAACTCGGCGTCGAGGCGGCGCTCGGCAATTGCCGGGGTTTCATCAATGTCGACCAGGAATTCCTGTTCAGCGACATGCTCGAACTCCTGCCCCGGCACACGGTGGTGCTCGAAATCCTCGAAACGGTCAAACCCACGCCAGCCGTCATCGACCGCTGCCGGGCGCTGAAAGCCGGCGGTTTCGCGCTGGCCCTGGACGATGTCGTCGAATTCACGCCCGAGTACGACGAACTGCTGACCCTGGTCGACATCATCAAGATCGACATCCAGGCGCTCAGCCGCGTGCAGTTGATGCAGCTGACGCTGCAGCTACGGCCCAAGGGCAAGACCATGCTTGCCGAGAAGGTCGATTCGCGGGAACAGATGGAGCAATGCCTGCAGCTAGGCTTCTCCCTGTTCCAGGGCTATTTCTTCGCCCGACCGACGATCATCGCCGGTCGTCGCCTCGACCACTCGCAACTGTCGCTGATGAAGCTGATGGGACTGCTGCTTGCCGATGCCGACACCGGCAAGATCGAGGCAGCGCTCAAATCCGAACCCGGCCTCACCGTCAACCTGCTGCGCATGAGCAACTCGGTCGCCGGCGGCATGACCGGGCACGTCAGCTCGCTCAACCAGGCGATCACCCTGCTCGGCCGACGCCAGTTGCAGCGCTGGCTGCAACTCCTGCTCTTCGCCTCGGGCAAACCCAACACCGACAACAACGCCCTGCTGCTGATGGCGGCCACCCGCGGCCGCCTGATGGAATTGCTCGCCGAAGAGATCCGGCCGGGCGATGCCGGTTTTGCCGATCAGGCCTTCATGGTCGGCATCATGTCGCTGATGCCCGCCCTGGTCGGCCTGCCGATCCGCGACATCGTCACCCCGCTGCCGATCGCCGACAGCGTCAAGGCCGCGCTCTGCGATGGCCACGGCATCCTGGCCAAACTCCTGGGCATCACCGTGTGCAGCGAAAGCGGCGACCTGACCGGGCTGGCCGAACAACTCGCGCAACAGCCCGAACTCGGCGCCAAGGCCCTGAACCGTGCGCAAACCGCTGCGCTGGCATGGGCCGGCACATTGGCGTCGGAAAAATGAAAAAGGGGCCGAAGCCCCCTTTGCCAACCGGCTGCTGACGCTTAGAAGCGGTAGCCGATGCCGATACCAGCGGTGATCGGGTTGAGATCGAGATTGCCGAGCTTGGTATTGCCAACCTTGACGTCGGTATCCATCTGGATGTACTTGACGTCCATGTTCACCGACCAGTTCTTGTCCAGCGCGTAATCGAAGCCAACCTGGGCTGCCACACCGAAGCTGGAACGCTCGACATCTGCCCCCGGAATGACGAAATTGCCGCGGTCGTAGAACACCGTGTAATTCACGCCAAGGCCGACATAGGGCTTAAAGGCGCCGAGATTGGTGAAGTGATACTGCAGCATCAGGGAAGGCGGCAGCGCCTTGATCGTGCCGATCTTGGTCGATCCGGCATCAACCTTGACCTTCTGCGGATAGGTCAGGACCAGTTCGGCAGCGATGTTCGGGGTGAAGAAGTAGCTGAGGTCGACTTCCGGAATCCAGCGGTTCTGCGCCGCGATATCCAGGGTCTTGACCGCGTTGCTCTGGTCGTTTTCGAAGTTGATATGAACCGCACGGGCCCGCACCATGCAGCTCCCCTGATCGGCGGCCTGGGCCGGCAGCGAAGCCGCCAGTGCGGCGGCAAGCAGGGCGGACGAAAGAACTGGCTTGAACATGAACACTCCCTTTGTCGTTGTAGAAAACGACGATGCTAGACCTCTGCACATTCCGGATATTGACCCAAATCAAAATGCAATAAACAATTTATGCGGTTTTTTCTGATAGAAAAAACATTATCACATCCTAATATTCCGAATTCATGCAACGCGCTGTTACAAAACGGCGCGTTCGAAGCACAACGCAACCAGCCACTTGAGGGACAATAGCCACTTTTCAGGACGAGCCAGACCCCAGCCATGCCCAGAGCGTCACCCCCCTTTTCATCTGACATCCGGTTTGCGCGTGCCCCGCAAGGCATCGCTGGCAAACTGCTGACCGCGCTGTTCAGCGTTGGCCTGCTGGTGCTCGGCGTGATGTTCTCGCTGGTGGCGCTGGCAGTGGCGGCGGTGATCGGCCTGCTCTTCGCCGGCTGGTTCTGGTGGAAGACGCGCGCCCTGCGCAAGGCGCTGCGCGAAGCGACGCCGGCGGCAGCGACCGCGAGCCGCGCCGCCGACGGGGACATCATCGACGGCGAATGCGTCCGCGAAACCCCGTCCCGCGAACTGCTGCGCTGAGCGCTCAGCGCAGCTTCGGATTCAGCGAACCGCGGTTGTAATCCTTGTCGCCCGGCATCACGTAGCGGCCGATGCCGCCGAACACGATGCCCTGCGATTCGACCGGACGGGTCTTGTTTTCCGGGTAGTCGGCGGCGACTTTCTGGGCCGCCGCGGCCTTCGCCTGATCCACGTACTCCCAGCGACCGTTCGGAAACAGCCGGACCGCCTGACCGTCGGCGGTCACCGCGTCGAGCGGCGTCCGGTCGAGTTCGGCCGCCAGCGCCGGCCCGCAGGCCAGCGCGGCGATCAGCAGCAGCGCGCGCGTCACAGCTTGCCTTCGACCCAGGCGGCGACCGAGGCCAGCGCCGCCGGCAGATTTTCCGGCTGGGTGCCGCCGGCCTGCGCCATGTCCGGCCGACCGCCGCCCTTGCCGCCGACCTGCTGGGCGACCAGGTTGACCAGTTCGCCGGCCTTGAGCTTGCCGGTCAGGTCGGCGGTGACGCCGGCGATCAGCGTCACCTTGCCGTCCGCCACCGACGCCAGCACGATCGCCGCCGATTTCAGCTTGTCCTTCAACTTGTCCATCGTCTCGCGCAGCGTCGCCACGTCGGCGCCGTCGAGTGTGGTCGCCAGCAGCCTGGCGCCCTTGACCTCGACCGCCTGCGCCAGCAGGTCGTCGCCCTGCGAAGCGGCCAGTTTGGATTTCAGACGGGCGACTTCCTTTTCCAGCGCGCGGACATGGTCGAGGATGCCGGCAACGCGCTCGCCGATATCGTCCGGCTGCGTCTTCAACAGCGCCGAAATGCCGGCGACGCGGCTTTCCTGGGTCTGCACATAGGCCAGCGCGTTGTTGCCGGTGATCGCTTCGACACGGCGCACGCCGGCAGCGACGCCGGCTTCCGAGACGATCTTGAACAGACCGATGTCGCCGCTGCGGGCGACGTGGGTACCGCCGCACAGTTCCTTGGAGGAGCCGATGGCGACGACACGCACTTCATCGCCGTACTTTTCGCCGAAGAGCATCATCGCGCCCGACTTCTGGGCGTCGTCGATGCCCATCACGCGGCTGTCGGTGGCGGCGTTGGCGAGGATTTCGGCGTTGACGATTTCCTCGACCTCGCGGATTTCCTCGGCGCTCAGCGGCGAATTGTGCGCGAAGTCGAAACGGGTCTTGTCCGGATCGACCTGCGAGCCCTTCTGCTGGACATGGGCGCCGAGCACTTCGCGCAGCGCCTTGTGCATCAGGTGGGTGACCGAGTGGTTGCGGGCGGTGGCGGCGCGGGCGACGGCATCGACCTTGGCGCCGACTTCCTGGCCGACGACCAGCTTGCCGGTCTTCAGGATGCCGTGGTGGCCAAACACCGCGGCCTGTATCTTCAGCGTATCCTCGACCGCGAAGATGCCGCCGACGCCCTTCAGTTCGCCGCGGTCGCCGCACTGGCCGCCGGATTCGGCGTAGAACGGGGTGTGGTCGAGGACGACGACGCCGAGGTCGCCTTCGTGCAGCTCAGCGACTGCCGCACCGTCCTTGTACAGCGCCAGCACCTTGCCCTTGGCTTCGAGCGATTCGTAGCCGTGGAAGGTCGTTTCTGTACCCGCGTATTCCAGGTTGACCGCCATCTTGAACTTGCCGGCGGCACGCGCCTGTTCCTTCTGGCGGGCCATGGCGGCGTCGAAGGCGGCGCCGTCGACGGTCACGTTGCGTTCGCGGCAGATGTCGGCGGTCAGGTCGAGCGGGAAGCCGTAGGTGTCGTGCAGCTTGAAGGCGGTTTCGCCGTTGAACACCGTAACGCCCTTGTCGGCCATCGCGGCAAGTTCGCCTTCGAGGATTTCCATGCCGTTCTCGATCGTCGCGAAGAAGCGGTCTTCTTCCTGCTTCAGCGTGGCGACGACCTTGGCCTGGTTTTCCTTGAGTTCCGGATAGGCCTCGCCCATCTCGCCGACCAGGTCGGGCACCATCTTGTGGAAGAAGGCGGCGCGGGCGCCGAGCTTGTAGCCGTGGCGGATGGCGCGGCGGATGATGCGGCGCAGGACGTAGCCGCGGCCTTCGTTACCGGGGATGACGCCGTCGGCAATCAGGAAGGAGCAGGCGCGGATGTGGTCGGCGAGCACCTTGAGCGACGGCGAGTTCATGTCGGCGTCGCTGGTTTCGCGGGCGGCGGCGGCGATCAGCGCCTGGAACAGGTCGATCTCGTAGTTGGCATGCACCCCCTGCAGCACGGCGGAGATGCGCTCCAGGCCCATGCCGGTGTCCACCGACGGCTTGGGCAGCGGATGCATCACGCCGGCTTCGTCGCGGTTGAACTGCATGAAGACGTTGTTCCAGATTTCCATGAAACGGTCGCCGTCTTCTTCCGGCGATCCCGGGGGGCCGCCCCAGTGCTTTTCACCGTGATCGTAAAAAATCTCCGTGCAGGGGCCGCAAGGTCCCGTATCGCCCATCATCCAGAAGTTGTCGGAAGCGTAGCGGGCGCCCTTGTTGTCGCCGATGCGCACGATCTTCTCGGCCGGCACGCCGACTTCCTTGTGCCAGATGTCGTAGGCCTCCTCGTCCTCGGCATAGACCGTGACCATCAGCCTGTCTTTCGGCAGGCCATAGACCTCGGTCAGCAGTTCCCAGGCGTACTTGATCGCGTCGCGCTTGAAGTAATCGCCGAAGCTGAAGTTGCCGAGCATTTCGAAGAAGGTGTGGTGGCGCGCGGTGTAGCCGACGTTTTCGAGGTCGTTGTGCTTGCCGCCGGCGCGCACGCATTTCTGCGAGGTGGTCGCGCGGCTGTACGGGCGCTTGTCGAAGCCGAGGAAGACGTCCTTGAACTGGTTCATGCCGGCGTTGGTGAACAGCAGCGTCGGGTCGTCGTGCGGGACGAGCGACGAGGAGGCGACGATCTGGTGCCCCTTGGCGGCGAAGAAGTCGAGGAATTTCTGGCGGATTTCGGCGCTTTTCATGAAGGTTCTGCCCGGCGGGCTCGCTAAATACGGAATCCGTGATTTTAAAAGAAAAACCCGCCGGACGGCGGGTTTGTCCGCCCAATACGGCGGGCGACACCGGCAGATGCGCATTACATGCCGTAGCGGGCGTAACGCTCATGCTGCCAGCGCTTGTCCTGCCAGCGGGCATGCTGGCGATCGTGCTTCTGGCGCTGGATGCGCGCACTTTCCCGCGCCTGCGCCTGGTGCAGCATTGCCCGCTCGTGCCGGGTGACGACGCCGTCGGCCTTGGCCCGCGCTTCCATGCGGGCGACCCGGTGCTGCCCGCGCTGCAGTTGCAGCGTCTCGTGCCGGGTCAGACTACCCCGGGCGACGCCCTGCTCGATGCGCTGCTGCTGCCGGAACTGCTCGTGATCGACGCGCGGCGAGCCTTGACCGGCCAGGGCAAGACCGCTGACCGCCAGGGACAGGGTGACGACGAGAAGGGAACGGATGGCTTTCATGATGATTCTCCTTGCTGGGGTTTCGACGCTTCCCATTGAAGCGCCGAACGAGCAGGAAATCACGCCGGCAATGCAAGGCTTTGTAAGCAAAGGTCGCTGCCGACCGGTGGCGAAACAGCTTGTTGCAACCCGCGGCGCCTTAGCCGATGGCGGAGCGATCGGCTAGCGCCTGCGGCAGAAAGCGATCGAGCGGGTCGACGAACACCCCGGCAACGCCGATCCCGAACAGGTAATCGGCCAGCGCCGGTGTCTGCAGCGTGTAGGCGCGCACCGCCAAGCCGAGCCCGGCGCATTCGCGGACCAGTGCCGGCGTCACCAGCGCCAGGTCGAGGTGCAGCGCGACGACGCCCAGGCGCCGCGCTTCCGCCCGCCAGTCGTCGGGCAGCGCGGCAAGCAACCAGGCGCGCGGCAGATCGGGAAGTTCCGCTTGCAGCACCTGCAGCGCAGTGCGGGAAAACGAGGAAAACAGCAGCGGCGATGCCAGCCAGTCTGCCCTGACCTCGGCCGCTACGCGCTGCGCGGTCTGGCGCTCGAATCCGCTCGCCGGTTTGACCTCGACATTGGCGAGCAGACCGAATTCGCCGCACAGGCGGACAGCCTGGGCAAAACGGGGCGGCGGTTCGCCACCGGCGTCAAGGGCGAACAGCGCCGCGTCGTCGGTCGTCGCGACGGCGCCGCTGCCGTTGGTCGTGCGCTCCAGCGTTTCGTCGTGGATCAGCACGGGCGTGCCGGAGCCCGACAACATGACGTCGAACTCGACCGCCCGGTAGCCGAGTCGCGCCGCCAGCCGGATGCCGGCCAGCGTGTTTTCCGGCGCCAGCGTGCCGCCGCCGCGATGCGCAAAGTATCGCGGCGGCGGCGGCGCAAGCATCAGAAGGGTTGCAGCTTCTTCAGCGCCGGCTGCGCCTTGAGCAAGGAATTGCCGCGCATCACCGCGGTATCGAGCGCCGCCTTGGCCGGCTTGCGGTCGGCCCAGACGGCGGCGAGCTCCTCATCGGTGATCAGGCGGGTGTCGTCGACGCGGCTGACCTGCGCCACCGGCCCGCTCCCCGGCCCGCGTAGCGAGGCGTAGGCGGCTTCCAGCGCCTGCCGGCCATCCTGCAGCAGGCGGCTGAGCGAGGCCAGACGGGCGGCTTCGGTGAGCGGCAGACCGCCGTGGTTACGCACCAGTTCGACCTGGATTTCCGGCGACAGCAGGTAATTGACGAACTTCGCCGCCTGCTTGTACTCGGCCGCCGACTTGCCGGCACCGACCCACAGCGACGAGCCGCCGACCAGCGTCGGCCGGCGGCCGCCATAGACGTCGTCGTGGTAAGGCATCGGCGCGACCCCCAGTTCAACGCCACGGGCGTCCTGGAAGTCCGCGTATTCCCGGGAATCGGTGGTGATGATCGCGCATTCGCCTTCCTTGAAACGCGCACTCGCCTCGTCGGCATTGCCGTACTGGCGGAAATAGTGCGCCTTGCTCCAGGTGGCCATCATCGCCACGTGCTTGACCTGCGGCAGGCCATTGAATTTCAGACCGGTCTTGGCGTCGATCGCCGGCACGCCGGAGACCGCGCTGACATTGTCGATATGCACCCAGGTCGGCCAGGACGAAGCATAAGGACAGTCGTAGCCCACCGCCTGCAGCTTGTCGAGATAGCCCTGCATTTCGAACCAGGTCTTCGGCGGCTGCTCGGGGTCGAGCCCGGCTTTGCGGAAAGCCAGCTTGTTGTAGAACATCACCGGCGTCGAATAAAGCACCGGCAAGGCGACCAGGCGCCCCCTGCCGTCGGTGACGCTCGGCTTGAGGACTTCCGACAACTGCACCGACAAGGCCACGCCCGCCTTGCTCATCATCGAGTAAAGCGGCACGAAGGCTTTCGGCTGGCTGAAGACATCTTCCGTCTGATAGCGGCCGAGCAGGTTCAGGGTTGCCGGCTTGTCGCCCTTGTGCAAGCGGACCAGCTTGATCTGCCCACCGGTTTCCTTGTGGAAACGCTCGATCACGGCCGCCAGCTTGGCTTCGTTGGCGGCATCCAGATTGTGCGCCAGGGTTGGCACGGGAGCCGGCGCTGGCGCCGGCTTGGCGGCAGCGACCGAAAAGGGAAGCACCGCAGCGGCGGCGACCAGTAATACACGAAAAACTTGCGACATCTGCCCCATCCAGCAAATAAAACGAAGCGAATTATAGCCCCCGGAAGGGCCGCCGATTTTTCACAGTTCGTGACAGTTGTGCGAGAATCCGGCGCATGAATCTGCGCACCTTGTTCCTCGCCCTCTCCGTCATCGCGCTGCCCGGCTGCGACCAGGTCGCCAGCAAGCTCGGCCTCGAGGACCCGGCCGCCAAGGCGGCCAAGAACGAGGCGGAAGGCAAGGCCGTGGGCAGCGCCTGCCGCCAATCCGGAAGAGCCATCGAGGATTGCTACTCGATCTATAGCTGGTTGCCGAAGGCCAGCATTTACGAGGGCTGGCGTGAGATGGACGAATACATGCGGGAGAACAAGCTGGAGACCATCACCCCGCAATTGCCGCCGCCGGAACCGCCGGGCAGCAAGAAGAAACGCCCCGCCCCCGCCGCAGCGGAAGCGGAAGCAGCGACAGTCAAAGAAGGTGATACCGCCGCTCCGGCCACCGCCACGGACAACAAGGAAACGACAGCCGAACACGGCAAATCGTGATCGACTGCAGCCCGCCGGAGGAGGAGGGATGCGATGAATCGCCAGCCAAAATTCCTGCGCGGCATCCGCGGCAAGCTGATCGCGATCTTCGTGCTGATCAAGGTCATTCCCCTGCTGCTGCTCGCCTGGTTCGCCTGGCATACCGCACGCCAGCTTGGCGCCGAGGTTTCGGTCAAAGCGGCCGGCATGGCCGACGCCTCGCTGCAGACCATCCAGGAAATCGGCAAGACCGTCACCGAGGACTCGATCCGCGCCCTTGACGAGCGCTCGCGTGAAGCGATCGAAACGCTGACCACCGACGCTGCCCGCAACATCGCCCGCTTCCTCTACGCCCGCGACGCCGACATCCTGCAGGCGGCCGACAGCGAACTGTCGGAGGTGGCGTTCCGCCGCTTCCTCGCCCGGCGCCAGCGCACCCTGTACCGCCATGGCCCGTGGCAACTGGCCGCCGACGGCAAATCCTGGGAGCCGGTCGAGATGGTGACACGCGCGGCCAAGGTGACGCGCCCGGTCCTGCCCGACAACGCCCGCGACTTCCATGCCCGGGCGCCGGAATACCTGGGCGAGCCGGAACAGCGCCCGCTGTTCGTCGAGATGAGCTTCGTCGATCTCGCCGGTAACGAAAAGATCAAGGCCACCGCGGGCGATCTTACCGAGCGTTCGCTGAAGAACGTCGCCGACCGGCGCAACACCTTCGTCAAGGCAGAAACCTACTTCCCCGAACTGCGGAAGCTGAAACCCGGTGAGATCTACGTTTCGGACGTCATCGGCGCCTATGTCCGTACCGACCTGATCGGCCCCTACCTGCCGGAACGGCTGGAGAAGATCGGCACCCCGTTCGCCCCCGAAAAGGCCGCCTACGCCGGCACCGAGAACCCGATCGGCCGGCGTTTCCGCGGCATCGTCCGCTGGGCGACGCCGGTCGTCCGCAACGACCGCGTCATCGGTTACGTGACGCTGGCGCTCGACCACGACCACATCCGCCAGTTCACCGACCGGCTGATGCCGACCGCCGAACGCTACACGCCGATCATCGACGCGATCAAGGGCAACTACGCCTTCATCTGGGATCACAAGAGCCGCGCCATCTCGCACCCGCGCGACTACATGATCGCCGGCTACGATCCGCAGACCGGTGACCCCGTCCCGCCCTGGCTGGACAGCGAGCTGTACGGCCAGTGGCAGGCCAGCGGCAAGCCGGCGCACGAGTTCCTGGCCGGCGTCGAACCCTTCCACGACCAGAGCCTCAAGCGTAAGCCGGCCAAGGAACAGATCAAGGCCGGACAGCTCGGGCTCGATTGCCGCTACCTCAACTTCTCGCCGCAATGCGACGGCTGGAACGCGCTGACCGAACACGGCGGTTCCGGCTCCTTCGTGATCTTCTTCTCCGACCTCTGGAAACTCACCACCGCCGCCGCCATCCCCTACTACACCGGCCAGTACGGCAAAACGCCGCAGGGTTTCGGTTTCGTGACGATCGGCGCCAACGTCGATGACTTCCACGCCGCGGCGACCGAGACCGCCGCCAAGATCAACACCCTGGTCGCCGAAAAGGACCGCCAGTTCAAGGCACAGCGCGGCGACCTGCTCGACGGCATCGCCGACAGCCTGCGCACGACGACGATCGGTCTCTGGGGATCGACGCTGGCGATGGTCGTCGTCGTCATCTTCATCGCCATCTGGATCGCCAACCTGCTCACCGGCCGCATCACCTCGATGATCGCCGGCATCCGCGCCTTCCGCGACGGCGACCTCGGCCGCCGCCTGGACGACCGCGCCACCGACGAAATGGGCGAGATGGCGCGCTCCTTCAACGCGATGGCCGATTCCGTCGAGGAATCCTTCCGCCGCCTCGACGAGGCCCGCCAGAAGGCCGAGGAAGCCAGCCAGGCGAAGACCGCCTTCCTCGCCACCGTCTCGCACGAACTGCGCACCCCGCTCAACGGCATCCTCGGCTTCGCCGACCTGCTGCGCGGCGAACTGGCCGACAGCGGGCAAGCCGAATACGCCAACATCATTCACCAGAGCGGCCAGCACCTGCTGGTGCTGGTCAGCGAAATCCTCGACCTGGCCAAGATCGAAGCCGGCGAAATGCAGTTCCAGTACAGCGAACTGCCGCTGCACGGCTTCCTCGAAGCCGTCATCGTGCTGCACCGGGCCAATGCCGAAGCCAAGGGATTGAGCTTGGCGCTGGAACTGGCCGACGACCTGCCGAATTTCCTGCGCGCCGACCCCAACCGGCTGCGCCAGGTCCTCAACAACCTGCTCGGCAACGCGGTGAAATTCACCGAAAGCGGCAGCGTGACGCTGGCGGCACGACGCGCCCAGGGCATGGTGGCGATTTCGGTCAGCGACACCGGCCCAGGCATCGCCCCCGAGCACCAGGCCGTGGTCTTCGAGAAATTCAAGCAACTGGAAAACTTCCTCACCCGCGAACACGGCGGCACCGGCCTCGGGCTGGCGCTGGTCAAGCAACTGACGGAACACATGGGCGGCCGGGTCGAACTGGAGTCGCAACCTGGCGCCGGCTCCACCTTCACCATCTACCTGCCGGAAAAGGACAGCCATGCCTGAGCGCCACGCCCTGATCGTCGACGATCACCCGACCAACCGCATCATCGCCAGCGCGTTGCTACGCAAGCTGGGCTGGCAGACGCAGGAGGCCGAAACCGGGGCTGCCGCACTCGAACTCGCCGCTCAGCGTGATTTTCAGCTGGTCCTGCTCGACATCAGCATGCCCGGGCTGAGCGGCGAGGAAACCTGCCAGGCCTTGCGCCAGCGTTACGGCACACGGCCGGTCCGCATCGTCGCCTACACCGCCCACGCCTTCCCCGAAGAGCGCGAAGCCTTCCTGGCCGCCGGTTTCGACGAGATCCTGGTGAAGCCGATCAGCCGCGAGCGTCTCGAGGCACTGGTCAGCGACCTCTGACCCGGCCGCCGCCGATTACAGCGCAATCGCATCGGCAGGCGCCTTCGCGCGTATAATGCCGCCCCATGTCAGAAATCAATCCCCCGGCCGATCCCGCATCCGCCCAAGCCCCCGCAGAACCCGCTGCCGACCTCACCTTTGCCGACCTCGGCCTGGCGCCCGAACTGCTGCGCGCCGTCACCGACATGGGCTACAGCAAGCCGACGCCGATCCAGGCCCAGGCCATCCCGCTGGTCATCAGCGGCAAGGACATCATGGGCGGCGCCCAGACCGGCACCGGCAAGACCGCCGCGTTCACCCTGCCGATCCTGCAGCGCATCCTGCCCTTCGCCAGCAGCAGCCCGTCGCCGGCCAAGCACCCGGTGCGCGCGCTGATCCTGGCGCCGACGCGCGAACTGGCGATGCAGGTGTTCGAATCGGTCAAGGATTACAGCAAGCACACGCCGATCCGCGCCCTGTGCGCCTTCGGCGGCGTCGACATCAAGCCGCAGATCGCCGAACTGAAGAAGGGCGTCGAAATCCTCGTCGCCACGCCGGGGCGTCTGCTCGACCACGTCGAATCGAAGAGCGTCAGCTTCAACTCGGTGCAGGCGCTGGTCCTCGACGAAGCCGACCGCATGCTCGACATGGGCTTCATCCCCGACGTCACCCGCATCCTCAACATGCTGCCGCAACAGCGGCAAAGCCTGCTCTTTTCGGCCACCTTCTCGGAAGAGATCAAGAAGCTCGCCGACACCATGCTCAAGCAGCCGGTACTGGTCGAAGTCGCCCGCCGCAACCAGGTTTCCGAAACCATCACCCACCGCGTCCACCCGGTTTCCGAATGGGGCAAACGTGGCCTGCTGACCAAGCTGCTGAAGTCCGGCGAAATCCGCCAGTGCATCGTCTTCATGCGCACCAAGCAGGGCTGCTCGCGGCTGACCCGCGAACTGCAGCGCGCCGGCATCCACGCCGACGCGATCCACGGCGACAAGAGCCAGCTCGACCGGATCAAGGCCCTGGAGGCCTTCAAGGCCGGCCAGACGCATGCACTGATCGCCACCGATGTCGCCGCCCGCGGCCTTGACGTCGACGACCTGCCCTACGTGATCAACTACGAACTGCCGCACACGCCGGAAGACTACGTGCACCGCATCGGCCGCACCGGCCGCGCCGGCAAGATGGGCAACGCCATTTCGCTGGTCAGCGCGCATGAAGTCGGCTATCTGGTCGATATCGAAAAGCTGATCAAGCGGCCGATCGAACAGGTCGAAGTGGCCGGTTTCGAACCCGAGCCGGAATACGAATACCCGCCGGGCAACAAGAAGAAGCGCGGCGCCCCGCCGCCGCGGGCGCCGATCGCCAGCCGCCCGGAGCGCGCGGAACGCAGCGAACGCCCGCAGCGCACCCGGCGCAACCCGATGATCGCCGCCGACGGCTTCGACTTCAGCAAGCCCTACGAATCAACCAAGCCGCAGGGCGAGATTCCCGATTCGCCGCAAGCACCGGCCAAGGCCGACCCGCACAAGCCGAAACGGGTGGTTGCCGCGCTGCTCGGCGGCCTCGGCCGCAAGTCCTGAGACGTCTCTTCAGCGGGCCGGCGCTGCCGGCTTGAGCAGGCGGATCACCGCCAGCGACAGGTTGTCGCCGCCGCCCGCCGCCCGCCGCCGCGCCTGCTCGATGATCGTCTCGCAAGCTCCGCGCGCCGTGTTGTCGGCCAGCGCTGCGCCCAGTTCGGCTTCGTCGAAATAACCCCAGACCCCGTCCGAGCACAGCATGAAGCTGTCGCCGGGCTGCAGGTCGGCGGTTTCGCCGAAGGTGAACAGCGGTTCGTCCTGGCCACCCAGCGAGGTCACCAGGATATTGCGGTTGGGATGGGTCAGCGCCTGCGCCGCAGTGATCTTGCCCTGAGCCACTAGATGTTCGACGTAGGAATGATCGACCGTGCGCGTCAGCAACTGGCGACCGCGGTAGGCGTAGAAGCGGCTGTCGCCGCAATAGCCCCAACTGAGTTTTCCCGGTTGCAACAGCAGCATCACCGCCGTGCTGTGCGGGTCCTTCTCGTTCATGAAACGCGACGCCTTGATCATCGTGTGCGCCTCGCGCATGCTGTTTTCCAGCAGCCAGCGGGCGCTTTCCTCGCTCGGCGCGAAATGCTCGAGATTGTTGCGCGCGGTGTGGATCACCTGCTCGGCCGCCAGCGCGCCACCGGTGTGGCCGCCCATGCCGTCGGCAACGACGGCCAGTGCGACGCCCCGGCTGCGCGGGTGCGGCAGGATCGCCACCCGATCCTGTTGTTCGCGCCGGTCGCCCTGATGTTGTGCCGCGCAGGCATCAATGGCTATCGCCATCATTCCTCCCTTTTGCCGGGCAGATTAGCACGAAACACCGCGCCCGGAATCAAACGTGGGTGGCGTGATTGAAGCGTTCGAGCACGACATCGATGAATTCCGGCAAGGATTCTTCGTCGAGTCCGAGTTCCGGCAGCAGCACGTTGCGCACCTCGTCCCACTCGGGATTCGGAATCCGCTGGTCGCGGGCGTGGATGTCGATGGCCAGGGCAAGGATCGCCACCATGCTGCGTGCCTCGTGATCGCCCAGCTCGGCCAGCGAATGCTGGTAACGGATGGCGTCGCAGATGAATCCAGGCAGGCACCAGTGACGGGCGACCAGATAGCCGACGACAGCGTGGTCGGTATTGAACTTGCGATCCTCTTCCCGCCAATCCACCCAGTGCCCCGGCGTCGCCAGACGCAACTCCATGCCGTAGGAAGAAAAGCGCTGCAGCAGCAGAGGCACGCCGCAGGCGTGGAAGATGCCGGCCAGGTAGGCCTGATCGGCGAAGATGTTGCAGACGGCGACGCGCTCCTCGGCAACCAGCATCGCCAGCTGGCCGACCGCCTGCGAACGCGACCAGAAGGCCTCGTAAATGCGCTTGTCGGCCGTCGGCGTGCCCGCGTCGATCAGGGCGATCGCCTGCACCAGGTTGAAGGTCTGCTTGACACCGACCGCATGCAGGATCTGCTCGATGGTCTCGAACGGCTGATGCTGGCGATACGCCGCATTGCCGACCACCTTGAACAGCATCGCGCTCAGCCCCGGGTCCTGCTGGATGGTCCTGGCCAGACGGCGGACATCGTATTCCTGGCGGTTCATCATCCGCCGCATCTCGTCGAGCACGCGCGGCTGCGGCGGAATCTTGATGCCGCCCTCAAGGACGCGCCGCACCCGGGCAGCATCCTCCGCCCCCAGCGAACGCGTGATTTCCGGCACCGAATTCCCTTTGCTGCTCATTCCAAAGCCTCGTCAATCAATTCTATCCAGTGGCGGACCGGCGTTGTCGCGCCGGCCTGCAAATGTGTCAGGCAACCGATGTTGGCGGTGGCGATCAGCGCCGCTCCGCCGGCGGTCAGCGCCGCCAGCTTGTTGGCGCGCAACTGTTGTGACAGCGCCGGCTGCAGCAGCGAATACGTTCCCGCCGAACCGCAGCACAGGTGGCCATCGGCCACCGGCGTCAGCAGATACCCGGCCGCTGCCAGGAGGTTTTCCACAACACCGCGAATCTTCAATCCGTGTTGCAGCGTACATGGCGACTGAAAGGCGAGCTTGCCACGTTCGGCCGGTAGCAGCAAGGCGCGCAAACGACCGCCTTCGGCGGCGACCAGTTCCGAAGGATCGCGGCACAGCGCGCTGACCCGCGCCGCCTTTGCCGCGTACCCAGGATCGTCGGCCAGCAGGTGGCCGTAGTCGCGCACCTGCACACCGCAACCGGAAGCGGTGACGACGATGGCCTCGACCCCGGCTTCGACATGCGGCCACCAGGCGTCGATGTTGCGCCGCATATCGGCCCGCGCCGCCGCCTGGTCGTTGAGGTGGTGGCGCACGGCGCCGCAGCAACCGGCCTTCTTCTCTTCGCACAGTTCGATGCCGAGGCGGTCGAGCACGCGCGCCGTCGCCGCGTTGATGTTCGGCGCCAGCGAAGGCTGGACACAGCCGGCGAGCGCCAGCATGCGCCGCGGATGCTGGCCCGCCGGCCACGGGCGGGCTGCCGCCGACGCCGGCGGCAGCTTGTCGGCGAGCACCGACGGCAGCAGCGGCTTGAGCGCGCGACCGAGCGCCACCGCCGGCCCGAACAGCGCCGGCTCGGGCAGCACGGTTTTCAGCAGCGCGCGCGGCAGCGCCTCGTTCAACGGCCGCTGCAGCTTGTCCTCGACGAGCTGGCGACCGATGTCGAGCAGGTGGCCGTATTCGACGCCGGACGGGCAAGTCGATTCGCAGGAGCGGCAGGTCAGGCAGCGATCAAGGTGAAGCCGGGTCTTGGCGGTAACCGGCTGACCTTCGAGCACCTGCTTGATCAGGTAGATGCGGCCGCGCGGCCCGTCGAGTTCGTCGCCGAGGAGTTGGTAAGTCGGGCAGGTGGCGGTGCAGAAACCGCAATGCACGCACTTGCGCAGGATTTCGCCGGCCACCTGGCCGGCGTGCGTGTCGCGGTATTCGTCGGCGATCCGGCAGTCCATCAGAACTCCGCGTAAAGCCGGCCGGGGTTGAGGATGCCGGCCGGGTCGAAGACCTTCTTCAGCCGCCGGTGCAGCGCGAGCAGCGCCGGGGGCAGCGGCGTGAACGGATCGACCCGGCAGCGCAGCGATTCCGGCGCCCGGTACAGCGTCGCATGGCCGCTGGTTGTACTGGCGGCGGCGCGGATCGTTGCCGCATCAATCTCGCCAGCGTACCAGCGCAAGGCACCGCCCCATTCGATTGCCTGCAGGCCGTCGACCGCCAGGGCCGGCGCGGTGGATGGCAGGGCGACCCGCCACAGCACCGCCGCCGCGAAAGCGGCGTGGCGTTGCTCGCGGATGTCTTCCCAGATACGCCCGGCATCCGCCAGGGTCTTGCCGCCCAGCTTGCGCGCCGCCGCGTCGACCGCCGCCGCCGCGCCGGAGAGGCGCAGCCACAGCCGCCCCTCGTGCCAGAACGCGGCCGACACCGGCAGCGGTTGCCCCCCCCAGTCGTTCAGCCGGCGCACCGCCTCGTCGGCGGCGCAGACGAATTCCAGCGTCGTCTCGGCAACCGGCTTCGGCAACACCTTCAGCGTCGCCTCGGCGATCACGCCGAGCGTGCCCAGGCTGCCGGCGATCAGCCGCGAGACGTCGTAGCCGGCGACGTTCTTCATCACCTGGCCGCCAAAACTCAGCACCTGGCCGCGGCCATCGACCAGCTTGACGCCGAGCACGAAGTCGCGCGCCGCCCCCGCCTGCATGCGGCGCGGCCCGGACAGGCCGGCGGCGACGCAGCCGCCGAGCGTCGCCCCGGCGAAACGCGGCGGCTCGAAGGCCAGCATCTGGCCATATTCGGCCAGTGCCGCCTCGATCTCGGCAAGCGGCGTACCGCATTTCGCGGTGACATAGAGCTCGGTCGGCTCGTAATCGACGATGCCGCGATGCCCGGCCAGTTCGAGCACTTCGCCGGCCAGCAGGCCGCCGTAGAAATCCTTGCTGCCGGCGCCGCGCAGGCGCAGCGGCGTGTGCCCGGCGTGGGCGGCACGGATGGCGGCGACGATTTCGTCCAGCGTCATCAGAAACGCTCCAGGTCGGGGAATTTCAGTTCGCCGCGATGCACGTGCATGCGCCCGTATTCGGCGCAGCGGTGCAGGCTGGGGATCGCCTTTTCCGGGTTGAGCAGGCGCTTGTCGTCGAAGGTCGCCTTGACCGCGTGGAAAGTCTCCAGCTCGGGCGTCGTGTACTGCACGCACATCTGCTTGATCTTCTCGATGCCGACGCCGTGCTCGCCGGTGATCGAACCGCCGAGCGCCACCGACAGTTCCAGGATCTCGGCGCCGAAGGCCTCGGCCTTCTCCCAGTCGCCGGGCAGCGACATGTCGTACATGATCAGCGGATGCAGGTTGCCGTCGCCGGCATGGAAGACGTTGGCGCAGCGCAGGCCGTATTTCGTTTCCATGGTGGCGATCGCCGCCAGCATCTCGGCCAGGCGTTTGCGCGGAATGGTGCCGTCCATGCAGTAGTAGTCGGGCGTGATCCGCCCGACCGCCGGAAACGCCGCCTTGCGCCCGGCCCAGAAGCGCAGGCGCTCTGCTTCGGATTGCGACACGCGGATGTCACGAGCACCGCAGCCAGTCAGCACGGCGCGCACGCGGGCGATTTCCTCGGCGACTTCCTCCGGTGTGCCGTCCGACTCGCAGAGCAGGATGGCGGCGGCGTCGAGGTCGTAGCCGGCCTTGACGAAGGGCTCGACGGCGGCGGTCGCCGGCTTGTCCATCATCTCCAGCCCGGCCGGAATGATGCCGGCGGCGATGATCGCGGCAACCGCGTCGCCGGCCTGGGCGACGTCGTCGAACGAGGCCATCACCACCTGGGCGAGTTCTGGTTTCGGCACCAGCTTCACCGTCACTTCGGTAACCACGCCGAGCAGGCCTTCCGAACCGATGCACAGCGCGAGCAGGTCGTAGCCGGGCGAATCCGGCGCGCCCGAGCCGATCTCGAAAATCTCGCCCTCGATGCTGACCATGCGGATGCGCAGCACGTTGTGCACGGTCAGGCCGTATTTCAGGCAATGCACGCCGCCCGAGTTCTCGGCGACGTTGCCGCCGAGCGTGCAGGCAATCTGCGACGAGGGATCGGGCGCGTAGTAGAGGCCGAACGGTGCCGCCGCTTCCGACACCGCCAGGTTGCGCACGCCGGGCTGGACGACGGCAGTGCGGCTGTCGCGGTCGACCTTGAGGATGCGGTTGAAGCGCGCCAGCGACAGCACGACGCCGTCGGCGTGCGGCATCGCGCCGCCGGACAGGCCGGTACCGGCGCCGCGGGCGACCACCGGCACGCCGAGCTGGTGGCAGGTGCGCAGCACGTCGACCACCTGGCCTTCGTTCTCCGGCAGGCAGACCGCCAGCGGCATCTCGCGGTAGGCGGTGAGGCCGTCGCATTCGTAGGGGCGCAGATCCTCGTCCTCGACCAGCAGGCAATGAGGCGGCAGCACGTTGCGCAGGCGGCGGTGCAGGGTCGCGGGGTCGCAGCGGGGTGTCTCGACGGGAGTCATGTGCCGAATTCTAAAGCGCAACGCGGCAAAGACCTATCGGGAAAACCCGCGCCCGGACATGCAAAAATTTTACTTTCAGCATAGATCGGCTCAATATAATTTCGCCAACGCTCCCTCTCTCACTCTGTACTGGAACCGCACGCATGGCCGAATGGAGATCGCCGGCTAACCGGCAATTGCTCGAAAGGATGCTGGCAGCATTGGAGCAGCGGCGCCCCAGCATCCCGGAGAGCGAAATCGTCGCCGCCGAGAGCTTCTCGCTCAACTGGCCCAACCTCAAGACCTGCCTCGCCGAATCGCTGGGCTGCGACGACGAGACCCGCTGCCAGACAATGATGCGCCAGCTGGCCGCCACCGACACGCCGTTCATGCTCTTCTCCTACCAGTTCGGCACCTTGCGCAACCAGTTGCTCAAGCTGGCGCTGGAAGACGGGGCGATCGCCGACGCCCAGCAGATCATGACGCTGTTCGAGGCGATGGAAGAAAACTTCGCCGCGGTCTATCTGGAAATCTTCCTCAACCGGCTCGGCACCCGCAACCACCTTCGGCTCTCCCACATCCGCGCGCTCAACGACAAGAACCTGCTGAGCTACTTCGAGAGCCACCTCGAATGGATGGCGCGGCTGATCGAAGCCACCCGCGCCCGCGATCCGCAGCGCATGCCGGAACTCGACCCGAATCACTGCCAGTTCGGCCTCTGGCTGAATGACGAAGGCGCGCGTCTGATCCGCGACAACAGTCACATCGCCGAAATCCGCGAACTGCACGAGGCAATGCACCACATCATCGCCGAAATCGACGAATTGATCGTCCAGCCGCGCGCCAGCGGCCCGGTCTACGCCATCCTCAAGAAAGCGGAGACCTACTCGCTCGAACTCGGTAACGAGATTTCGCTGCTCAACAGCATCGTCATCATGAGTGTCTACAGCAAGGACACGCTGACCGGCTTCCTCAGCCGGCGCTTCCTCGACCGTGTCCTGGCCAACCAGATGGAAATCGCCAAGGCGACCGAATCGGCGTTCTCGGTGATCATGTTCGACATCGACCACTTCAAGGATCTGAACGACCGCTACGGCCACCAGACCGGCGACCTGGCGCTCGAACATCTGGCCGGCATCGTCCGCGACACGCTGCGCCAGTCCGACCTGATCTTCCGCTACGGCGGCGAGGAGTTCCTGCTCGTCTGCCCATCGACCAGGCAGGCGCAAGCGCGCCTGCTGGCCGAGAAGCTACGCCTGCGCATCGAAGCCTGCCCGGTGCCGCATGACCCGCCGCTGCCGCTCAGCGCCAGCTTCGGCGTCAGCGAGGTGGCACCGGCCTCTTACGAGATCGTCGACACCCGGCTGGTCCATGAAGTGGTCGCCTCCTGCGACGGCAAGCTCTACGCCGCCAAGCGCGGCGGCCGCAACCGGGTGGTCTGAAAGCGCTTCAGGCGATCAGGATGGCCCGGAAGGCGTTGACGTTGGTCCGCGTCGGCCCGGTCAGCAACAGGTCGTCGAGCGCCGCAAAATAGCCCCAGGCGTCGTGGGCCGCCAGCGCGGCCTGACCGTCCAAGCCGAGCGAGCGCGCCCGCAGCGGCGTATCGGGAGCGACGAAGGCGCCAGCATTGTCCTCGCTGCCGTCGATGCCGTCGCTGTCGGCGGCCAGCGCGTGGATGCCGGGCGCGCCGCCGAGCGCCAGCGCCAGCCCGAGCAGGAACTCGCTGTTGCGTCCGCCGCGGCCGCCGGCGCCGCGCACCGTCACCGTCGTCTCGCCGCCGGAGAGCAGGACGCACGGTGCTGCCCCCGGGAAACCGTGACGGGCGCAGGCGAGCGCGATGCCGGCGTGCACTCGGCCAACTTCGCGCGCCTCGCCCTCCAGCGCGTCGCCGAGGATCAGTGGCGTGACGCCGCAACGCCGCGCTTCGGCCGCCGCCGTTTCGAGCATCTGGCGCGGCGAGGCAAGCAGGCGGTAAGTCGCGCCGGCCAGACGCGGATCGTCTGGCTTCGGCGTCTCGGCGGCGCCGCTGGCAAGCCAGGCGCGCAGCGGCGCAGCGAGCGGGATCGCGTAGGCGTCGAGGACGCGCAGGGCGTCCGCCGCCGTCGTCGGGTCGCCGACCGTCGGCCCGGAAGCGATCACCGCCGGGTCGTCGCCGGGCACGTCGGAAATCGCCAGCGTCAACAGCGGCGCCGGCCAGGCGGCGAGCGCCAGGCGCCCGCCCTTGATCGCCGAGAGGTGCTTGCGCACGCAGTTGATTTCCTTGATCGGCGCCCCCGAGCGCAACAAGGCATCAGTGAGCGCCCGCTTCTGCGCCAATGTGATACCCGGCGCCGGTGCCGCCAGCAGCGCCGAGCCGCCGCCGGAAATCAGCGCCAGCACGCGGTCGTTGGCGCTCAGCCCGGAGAGCAGGGCGAGAATGCGCGCCGCTGCCGCCTCGCCGGCGGCATCCGGCACCGGGTGCGCGGCCTCGACGATTTCGATGCGCGAACAGGGCACGCCATGCCCGTAACGGGTGACGACCAGCCCGGACAACGGGCCGGGCCAGTGCTCCTCGACCGCCTTCGCCATCGCCGCCGACGCCTTGCCGGCGCCGACGACGATCAACCGGCCGCCCGGCCCCGGCGGGTCGATGGCGGCCAGCGCCGGCGGCACGCAGCGCGCTGGGTCGGCCGCCGCCAGCCCGGCGTCGAACAGGCGGCGCAGGAAGGCGCGCGGGTCGTCGCCCCAGCCGCTCATCGTGGCAGCCAGCCGAGGCCGGCCTCGGTGGTCGTCAGCGGCTTGTACTCGCAGCCGATCCAGCCGCCGTAGCCGAGCCGGTCGAGCAGCGCGAACAGGAAGGGATAATTGATCTCGCCACTGCCCGGCTCGTGACGCCCCGGGTTGTCGGCGATCTGGACGTGGCCGATACGCTCGATGTTGGCCTCGATGCAGCGCGCCAGGTCGCCCTGGATGATCTGCGCGTGGTAGAGGTCGAGCTGCAGGCGGACGTTGGGGCGGTCGATCAAATCCAGCAGGGCGAGCGCCCGGCCGATGTCGTCGAGCCAGTATCCGGGCATGTCGATGCGGCTGTTGATCGGCTCGATCAGCACCGTCGCGCCGATAGCGGCGAAACGGTCGGCGGCGTGGCGCAGGTTGGTGACGTAGGTGGCAGTCAGTTCGGCCTCGTCGGCGCCGGCCGGGCGCAAGCCAGCCATGCAGTGCACCTGCCGGCAATCGAGCGCCTGCGCGTAAGCCAGCGCCGTGTCGACGCCGGCGGCGAATTCCTTTTCGCGCCCCGGCAGGCAGGCGATACCCCGTTCGCCGGCGTCCCAGTCACCGGGCGGCAGGTTGAACAGCACCTGCTGCAAGCCGGCGGCACGCAGCCAGCCGGCAATTTCGGCAGCCGGCCAGGCATAGGGGAAGAGGTACTCGACGCCGGCGAAACCGGCCGCCGCGGCGCGCGCGAAACGCGCTGGGAAAGGGACGTCGGCGAACAGGAAACTGAGGTTGGCGGCGAACTTTGGCATGGCGGCGACAGTCTTTACGAGGCCCGAAAGTATAATTCGCCGTTCACCAAGGAGAAGGCAAACGTGGATAACGAAAAAGAACGCAAAGGCAATCGCCTGTCGAAGATCGTCACCCGCACCGGCGACGCCGGCACCACCGGGCTCGGCGACGGCAGCCGGACGACCAAGGACAGCCTGCGCATCGCCGCCATCGGCGAGGTCGACGAACTCAATTCCAGCCTCGGCGTGCTGCTCTGCGAGGAGTTACCGGAAACCGTGCGCGGCGCGCTGCTCGACATCCAGCACGACCTCTTCGACCTCGGCGGCGAACTCTGCCTGCCCGGCATGGCGGTGATGAAGGACGCCCAGGTCGAGCGCCTGGAAGCGCTGGCCGAAACCTTCAACAGCGAACTGCCGATGCTCAAGGAATTCATCCTGCCCGGCGGCACCCGGCCGGCGGCGCTCGCCCACCTCAGCCGCACCGTCTGCCGCCGCGCCGAGCGGGCGATGGTCGCCCTGCACCACGCCGAAACGCTGTCCGATGCCGCCCGCCGCTACATCAACCGACTGTCCGACCTGCTGTTCGTCTTCGGGCGCGCCCTCAACCGGGCCGGCGGGCGCGGCGACGTGCTCTGGCAGAAGGGCAAGAACGCCGCCTGAGGCTTGATCGCGCCAGCGTGACCGGCCGATAATCCAAACGCAGTTTTACCGGGCAGCCATCGTGTATCGCGTCGTCACCAAATACCGTAACGGTACCGCCCGCCCCGTCGTCGAACAGGGGCCGTGGCACCCCACCCGCAAGACCGCCGACGACTGGGCCCATACCCTGCGTGCGCACGGCTACGTCGCCCATGTCGAAACCCAGGGCGGCCTGATCGACGCCGGCATGGCCGGCAACGCCTCCGACAACGGCGACCTGCTGGCCGCGCTGTCGAGCATGGCCTGAGGCTCAGCCGGCTGGCTCGCCGCGCCCCAGCCAACGCAACAGCGTGGTGAAGAAAACTTCGGGCTTGAGCGGCTTGGCGATGAAATCGACCATGCCGGCCTCGCTGCAGCGGACGCGATCCTCGGCGTAGACGTTGGCGGTCATGGCGACGATCGGCAACTGCCCGCCAACCTGCGCCAGGATGCGGCGGGCGGCTTCCGGACCATCCATGTGCGGCATCTGCATGTCCATCAGGATCAGGTCGTAGCGCGTCGCCGCCGCTTTTTCCAGCGCCTCCAGCCCGTCTTCCGCGACATCGACGACCAGGTTCACCGCTTCCAGCAGTTCGCGGGCGATCTCGCGGTTGACCTCCTCGTCCTCGACCAGCAGGACGCGGCGACCGGCGCATTCGCGCGCCAGCCGCGCCTCGGCGCTGCGCTCCGGCACACTGGGCGGCGCCGCGGACGACTGCGCTTTCGGCAGCTCGACGGTGAACCAGAAAGTGCTGCCCTCACCCGGCGTGCTTTCCACCCCGGCGTCGCCGCCCATCAGTCGGGCGATGCGGCGGGTGATCGCCAGCCCCAGCCCGGTACCGCCGTAGCGCCGGGGCACCGAATTGTCGGCCTGGGTGAAGATGGCGAACAGCTCGGGAATAACCTCCGGCGCGATGCCGACGCCGCTGTCCACGACCTCGAAACGCAACCGAACCCGGTCGCCGGACTCGCTCTCGATCCGAACCCGCATCGTCACCTGGCCGTGTTCGGTGAATTTGACGGCATTGGCGGCATAGTTGAGCAAGGCCTGCTGCAGGCGCACCGCATCGCCGCGCAAGACCGGTAGCTGGCCGGTCTCGATGCGCAGTTCCAGCCCCTTCTCGCGGGCGCGGTCGATGACCATTGCCATCACGTTGTCGAGGACGAGCGCGACATCGACCTCGGCATCCTCGAGAACGAAACGCCCGGCCTCGATCTTCGACAGGTCGAGCACGGCGTTGAGAATGTCCAGCAAATGCCGCCCCGCCGCGTCGATCTTGTCCAGACGGTCCGCCTGCTTCTCGCCGACGCCATCGCGACGGATCAGATAGGCCATGCCGGTGATCGCGTTGAGCGGCGTGCGGATCTCGTGCGACATGTTGGCGAGGAAGGCGCTCTTCGCGACGTTGGCGGCTTCCGCCGCATCCTTCGCCGCGGTCAGGGCCTCGGTACGGATCGCCACCTCATGTTCGAGGTGGTCGCGATAACGCGCCAGTTCGGCGTCGGCGTTGCGCCGCTCAGTGACATCCTGCAACTGGAACAACATCAGTCGCCGCGCGTTGTGCGGCAGTTCGAACAAGGTGACGTCGGCATCCCAGATCGTGCCGTCGGGGCGCCGGTGACGCCAGGCGAAGACGACGCTGCCCTGGGCCCGGCAAGCGGCAATGTGACGGGCGGCGGCGCTTGCCGAATCGCTGCCGTCGTATTGCGTGACGTCGGAAACGGCGACCGGGGTCAGGCCGAGCACCGCTTCGCGGCTGCTGTAGCCGTAAATGCGCACCGCCGCGTCGTTGCAATCGACGAAGCGCCCGCTGTCCGGTTCCATGACGACCATCGGCACCACCGAACCGGCAAACAGGATCCGGCTGTACGCTTCGCTTTCCAGCAACTCCCGGGCATAGGCCGCGTTCTGCCGGTGGTAGCGGCGGAAGATCTTGTTCGACCACAGGGAAAAGCAGAACGACGCCGCCAGCCCGAGCAGCAGCGCCAGGCCAAGGGCGAGCAGCAGGTTGCCGAGCTTCTCGCCATCGATCGGCACATGACGCTCCACCTCGGCGGCCAGCGCCCGCTGCATCTCGTCCTCGTCGATCGCCACCACCACCGTCCATCCCCAAGGCTGGACCAGCCTGACCTGCGCCGTGCGCGACACCGCTTCCCCGCCGACAGCGCGTTGCCAAAGATAGGAAACGGTTTCCCGACCATTCTGCCGGGCCTCGAGAATCGCCGTCCAGGCCTGTGCCTGCAGCGGCGAAAGCTCGCTGCGCCGCTTGCCCTCGCTGGCGGCGTCCTCGGCCAGCAGGATGCGTCCCTCGGCGTCGACCACCGCGACGTGACCGCTCTCGCCGAAATGCAGTTCGCGCAGGCGCGCCAGCGCCTCGCCCTTCTGGTATTCCTCCCACTTGTGGGTGTAGTCGCCGGTGCCGATCAGCCAGTCATAAGGCGCGAAATGGCGGACGTAGGCAAGCTTGTCGGCCATTTCCCGGGGATTTTCCGGGGAATACCAGCGATAGCGGGAAAAGCCCAGGCCGGCCGGCTGGCGCGCTGCCGCGATCAGACCGCGCATGATGTAATGCCCCTGATCGTCCTGATTGTCGAGCTTGGTCGTCCCTTCCAGATCGGGCGAGGTCGGCAGCAGGATGAACTTGCCCTGCATGTCGTCGATGAAGAAGTAGCCCCGCCCATCGAAGAAACGTACCGGGCGCAAGGCCTCGATGATCAGGCGCTGCACTTCGGCTGGCGGGCGACGTCCCGACTCCCGGGCGTGGATCGCCGCCACCACCTGCAGCGCGCCGTCGACCTGCGCCAGCAGGTTCTGCCGCAGCACGCTCTCGGTCCGCGAACGGGCAAACTCGACATGTTCGAGCGCCCGCGCCATCTCGCTGCCCAGGCGCTGGCGCTGCGTCTCTGCCGCCACCCGCTGCAGGCGATCCAGGGACTGCCGGTGCTGGGCCAGGCTGCTCCAGGAAAAGAAGGCGCCAAGCGCGACAGTCAACACGACGATGACCCCCAGCGTCCCCAGCAGATGGGTGCGGGTGACGGATTTCTCATCGGCGAATTCGGATTTCATTACAACTAGCGCCCGGCCAACTATTACTAAAGGAGTAACAATGGTACTGGGAAGGCCCGCTTTGCGCAGGGCAATTTTCCGGGCGCCGTGGCGAACAGACCGTCGGCGCATCGCCGACAGGTCAACGCCGTTTCCCGACACGGATTGTCAGACTCCCGACATCGTTGTATTTATTACAACATAACGAAACAACCACCCCTGCCTTATCCACCGTATAACAACCATTTGAAGCGGGCACGGCAATTGCTGATCTGGACTTATCGTTATGTATATAACTACATAACAAATCAGACCAGAAAATCCATCAAGGGGAAATGCCATGCAATCTTCAGGGAACAGCGGTTTTCAGCGACGCCGTCTGGCGATCTTGCTGACCGGGGCGCTCGCCTCCGCCTTCGCCCACGCCGATACCGTGCTCGACACCGTGCTCGACACCGTGGAAGTCACCGCCCGCGGCAACCCGGACGGCGAGCTCGTCCTGCCCGAAGCGGCGACGCCGGCCACGCTGTACCGGGTCGACCGCGAGGCGATGCGCCTGTTCGACACGCCGGGCGGCAGCAATCCCTACACCAGCGTCGCCGAAGTGCCCGGCGTCAAGGTCACGCCGGTCGACGCCTGGGGGCTGAACAATTCGCAGGGCGGCCAGAAGGGCATGCGGGTGCGCGGCGAAGTCAGCACCCACGGCGTCTCCGGCACCGTCGAGGGGCTCACGCTCGGCGGCCCCGGCCCCGGACCCGGCTACCTCTTCCTGTTCGACAAGGAAAACCTGCGCCAGGTCGATTTCGCGCAGGGAGCGATGAGCGCCGACCGCGGCGGCCTGTTCAACACCTCCGGCGCCCTCGACAGCAAGCTGCGCTGGCCGCAGGCCAAGGCCGGCGGCGAAATCGGCCTGAGCCTGGGCAGCGACGGTTTCCAGCGCGCTTTCCTGCGCGCCGACAGCGGCCGCCTGGCGAGCGGCACCGCCTTCTTCTTCTCCGCCTCGCACACCCAGGCCGACAAATGGCGCGGCCATGGCGAAGCGCCGGGCGACCGCGAAAACATCGAACTCGGCATCAGCCAGCACTTAGGCAAGCTCGACATCGACGTCCTCTACGCGCGCAACGACCAGGCGCAGCACAACTATCGCGGCCTCACCTACGCCGAGGCGCGCGACCTGTCGACTTACCGGCGCGCCGATTACGGCGTCGATCCCAGCCGTTCCGACTACTACGATTTCAACCGCCAGAAATTCCGCAACGAAGCGCTGCTGGCGAACATCCGCTACGCCTTCAGCGGCGACACCAGCCTCAGCTTCAAGCCCTTCTATGCCAGGGAAAAGGGCAAGTACCTGTACGAGGGCAGCACAGCTCAGCAAGTCCAGGAATGGCTGCTCGATCACAGCACCTACGGCGCCACCGCCGAGATCGCCAGCCGCCTGGCCGGCACCGAGGTCAAGTTCGGCCATAGCTGGACCTCGACCGAACCGCCCGGCCCGCCGACCACCCGCAAGCTCTACAAGATCGTCGGCGGCAAGCTGGTCTTCCAGCGCTGGGCGCTGCTCTCCGAAGTGACCGACCGCCACGAGTTCCACAGCACCTATTTCACCGCCCTGCGCCAGTTCGACCGCCTGAAGCTCAACGGCAGCCTGCGCTACGCCCGCGAAACCCTGCCCGCCATCACCGCCTACGACGCCAGCACGACCACCGGCGCCAGTTGGGACGTTTCGGCCGACGCCGCCGCCGACCGCGCCACCCCGGTCGCCGCCCGCAGCGTGGATAGCCGCAGCTTCGGCCGCTGGCTGCCGCAGCTCGGTGCCAGCTATCAATTGACGCCGCTCGTCGAAGTGCATGTCAATGCCGGCCAGACCATCGGTGGCCCGTCCTTCGACGCCTTCAACCAGACGCCGCCGGCCGGCTTCACCAGCCAGTGGTACTGGGACCAGTTGAAGCCGGAAATCGCCACCGCCATCGACATCGGCGCGCGCATCCGCCACGACCGCTTCTACCTCGACCCGACCGTCTATTACAGCCGCTCGAAGAACAAGGGTGTCAGCGCCTACGACCCGGCGACCAACACCGTCTGGTCGCAGAACGTCGGCAAGACCGAAGCCTTCGGCTTCCAGTTGGCCGCCGGCTGGTCGCCGACGACGACGCTGCAACTGGTGTCGGCGCTCTCCTACAGCCGCTCGCGCTTCGTCGAAGACATGCAGACGGTCGGCGGTGCCGTGTTGCCGGTCGAGGGCAAACAGCTGCCCGACGTCCCGAAATGGATGGCCAACCTGGGCGCCATCTGGCGTTACCAGGGCTTCACCGTGGCGCCGATGGCGCAGTACGTCGGCAAGCGCTGGGCGAGCAGCAATTACGACCAGCGCGTGGCCGGTTACTGGCTCGCCGACCTCACCGCCAGCTACGGCCGGCAGACCGGCTGGGGCCGGTGGACGGCGACGCTCGGCGTGATGAACCTGTTCGACCGCAAGTACATCGGCCAGATCAGCACCAGCGAAATCAACGTCAATGCCGGCAACCGCATCTTCTTCCCCGGCGCGCCGCGCACCCTCTTCGCCTCGCTCAACCTCGGCTTCTGAGGAAACGACGATGAAACGCCAGCTCGCCGCCGCCCTCCTCGCGCTGCTCGCCGCCCTGCCGGCGGCGGCGCGCGAAGTCACCGACATGAACGGTCGCCGGGTCGAGGTCCCAGAGCGCATCGACCGCGTCTTCGCCGCCGCGCCGCCGCTCAGCGTGCTGCTGCACGCGCTGGCGCCGGACAAGATGGTCGCCCTCAGCTTCGCCGTCGCCGAGCCGGGCAAGGCCTTCTTCCCGCCCCGCCTGCTCGCGCTGCCGGTCGGCGGCGGCAGCTTCGGCAGCGGCGCCCAGATGAACGCCGAAACCGTGCTCGGCCTGCGCCCCGACATCGCGCTCGCCTGGCAGAACGCCTTCGCCGACCGCCAGAAGATCACCGACGCCTTCGCCAGAACCGGCGTCCCGGTGCTCTTCGTCAAGCTCGACCGGCTCGCCGACTGGCCGGCGGCGCTGCGCTACACCGGCCGCCTGCTCGGCCGCGAGCAGACCGCCGAGGCGCAGGCCCGCTACATCGAGCAGGCGCTCGCCCGGCTTGCCAACTTCGTCGACGCCGTGCCGGAAGCGAAACGCCCGCGCGTCTATTACGCCGAAGGCCCGGACGGCCTGGCCACCGACTGCAACCGCTCCTTCCACACCGAGGCGATCGAGCTGGCCGGCGGCTACAACGTCTATCGCTGCACGCAGAAAAGCATCATGGGCATGGAGCGGATCAGCCTGGAGCAGGTGATCGCGCTCGACCCCGAGGTGATCGTCACCCACGAGCGCAACTTCTTCGCCGAAGTCCGCCGCGACCCACGCTGGCAGCAGATCAGCGCGATCCGCAGCGGACGCGTGCATCTGGTGCCGAAATGGCCGCACAACTGGATGGACCGGCCGCCGTCGCTGATGCGCGCGCTCGGTGCGCAATGGCTGGCGAGCGTCTTCTACCCGGGCGATTTCCGCTTCGCCCGGCACGCCGACACGCGCGCCTTCCTCCAGTTGTTCTTCGCCGTCGCCCCGGACGACGCGCAGATCGACCGGCTGTTCGAGTAAGCCGATGAACCCAGCGCTCTGCCGCCTGCGCCCAGCCTACCGCGAACAGACGACGCGGCGCTGGCCGGCGTTCGCCGTCTCGGCGGCGATCCACACGCTGGCCTGCGCCGGCCTGGCGATCACCGCCGAGCGGCCGCTGGCGGCAAAAACGCCGGGACCGTTGCAGCTCACCTGGGTCACCAACAGTCCCCCCGCAACGCCCCGCCCGCAGCCCCCCCGCCCC
>JAFIHA010000015.1 GCA_017848965.1 Dechloromonas aromatica (nom. nud.)
CTGGCTGAAAAGTCCCATGGCCGTCTCGTCGTTCAGATGGCATCGGTGCTGCCGGCCAAGGGGATCGTCGATGCCGCAGACTGGCCCAAATGCAAGACGATCGGCCGCATCGACTCGGTCCGCTGGGTGGGTGATCGGGAATCCGCGCTGGAACAGCGCTACTACATCAGCTCGCGCGACTTGAGTGCTGAAGCGCTTGCCGCAGCGGTCAAATCGCACTGGGCGATCGAGAACCGGCTTCATTGGGTCCTCGATATCAGTTTCGGTGAGGATGGCAGTACGATCCGGAAGGACAATGCGCCGCAGAATCTGTCACTGCTCAAGAAAATCGTCCTCAACATCATCCGCATCGATACCACCCATACCGCCAAAGCCAGCTTGCGCCTCAAACGTAAAGCTGCCGCCTGGGATGATGAGGTCAGAATGAACATGCTCGGACTCAGTCCATTATGCTAGGCGAGTGCGGAGACTCTGGAGTGCAAAGGCCCTGACACAAAACCCTGTAATCGATACTTAGCCGAGAAGAAAGCAGCAGCCTCAAATCACACACCGGCTTTTATCCGTCTTTTGCTGCACCATGGAAGTGACTCAATGCGCACACTTTTCAAACGTCTTCGCAAATTTTTCCTGAACGCCGCACTCTTCAGTTTTTTCATCAATCTGGCGCTACTCGCCCCATCGTTGTATATGCTCCAGATTTTTGACCGCGTACTAAGCAGTCGAAGCAATGAAACCTTGCTGATGCTAACGCTGGTTACTGCAACCACCCTGCTAATGATGCTGGCGCTTGACTACTTGCGGACGCTTTTGATGATGCAGGCGAGCATTGCTCTTGATCGCAACCTGGGAGAGAAGACGATTCTGGCGCTAATCGAGCGAGGCTCCCAAATCAATAACAACACGGAGGCCAACAACCTGCGGGATGTCGCCAGCCTGCGCAACTTCCTCGCCGGCAGCAGTTTCATTGCCCTCCTTGATATCCCATGGATGTTTTTCTACATCGTTCTGATTTATTTGTTCCACCCATTGCTTGGCGTAATCGCAACGCTTGGCGGGTTGATACTTTTCTGCATTGCATGGAGCAACGAATACTTTAACCGAACAGAGATCGCTGAGATCCAGAAGAAAACTCGCCATGCCGCACATTTCATCGACCAGGGAATCATCAGCGCCGACGCCATAAATGCCATGGGAATGGCCCCGGATTTCGTCGAAAAATGGAAAAGCATCAACGAAAAACTGTTGCAATGCAACCAAACAACCGGCCAACGGATGGGAGCGATCAACAGCGCGTCACGCTTTACCCGCCAGATTCTTCAAATCATCACGATGGCAGCCGGAGCCTACCTCGTTATCGATCAGCACATGTCGGCCGGCATCATGATTGCCACCACCATCATTCTTGGACGGGCTTTATCCCCCATCGAGAACATGATCAGCAACTGGGGGGCTTTTATTCAAGCGCGCCAAGCCTTGGGCCGTCTTGAACCACTTCTTTCAAGGGATGTTCAGCCCCCCCAAATGGCTTTGCCTGTTCCCAAAGGACAGCTCTCCGTCGAAAGCTTGTTCTTGGCGGGAAAAACACCAGACCGTCCGATTATTCGGCACGCATCCTTCGCGCTGGAAGCAGGGGAATCCTTAGCCATCATCGGACCAAGCGCCTCGGGAAAAACCAGTCTGTCCAAGTTGCTTGTCGGTATCTGGCAGCCAACCAGTGGTTTTGTTCGCCTTGATGGCGTCGACGTAGGGCGCATCGATCGCAATCAATTTGGCCCCCACATCGGCTATCTCCCACAAAATGCGGAGCTACTTCCAGGAAGTATCGCGGAAAACATAGCGAGATTCTCTTCGCCAGACCCGGCAGCTGTCGTCGAAGCCGCCCAAAACGCTTTCGTTCACGAACTCATTCTGAAGCTACCTCAGGGTTATGAGACCCTTATCGGCCCCGGAGGGCACGTCCTCTCTGGAGGACAGATGCAGCGCATTGGACTGGCCAGAGCTCTCTACAGAAAACCCAAACTTGTCGTGCTTGACGAGCCAAATTCAAACCTCGACGCTGAAGGTGAAGCGCACCTGCTGAAGTCACTTAAATTACTAAGCTCTGCCGGCACAACCACGATCGTGGTAACGCACAAGGCGGGACTACTGCAGTTGATGGACAAAATCATCGTTCTGCGCGATGGCCGAATGGAGCTCTTTGGCCCAGCCAACGCTATCCTAGAACGTCTGAAAACCAACGCCACTCAGCAACCCTGACACGAATTGCCACGATGGAACTAAATCTTGGATTCGACCGTATTATCCGCCTCGGCCATCTAGTCATTTTACTTGCTTTCGGCAGCATGTTCATGTGGCTCATCTTCGCGCCGCTACATGGCGCCGTTGTCGCCCGAGGCCTGGTCAAAGTTGAAAGTCACCGAAAGACAGTCCAGCATAATGAAGGCGGAATCATAGAAAGAATACGGGTCCGCGACGGACAACATGTTATGCAGGGAGAGGCACTTATAGAGCTCGACACAAACCAGACCGCTGCTGCGTATGGTATTTTTCGCTCGGCCCTGGACGCCGAACTAGCAAGGATGGCAAGGCTCGAAGCAGAAGCACTGCTTGCCACGCGTCTCCGTTTCCCACCCGAACTGCTGACCCGAGAAGCAAGCCCCGTCGTTTCGGAAATGATGGAGCGTGAGCGAAAGTTGTTTCAGACCCGACTACAAATGCTGCATAGTCAAACAAGCTCGCTGGAAAAACAGATTGAATTGCTGGATCAAGAACTTAATGCCCTAACCGGACAACATGAAGCTGAGCGGGGAGCCGAAAATCTGGCCAAGGAAGAACTTGAATCCTACAAAGCCTTGCGGGAGAAAAATTTTATCTCAACGCCTAGACTCCTAGAACAAAAGCGCAAGGTACTTGACTATCTTTCACGTAGCGAAGAAAGGCGAGCCGAACTAGCCCAAGCTCAAAGAATCAGAGAAGAAATCAGATTGAAAATAATCAACCTGCGCAGCCAGTATACGCAGGAGGCAAGCCAAGAACTTAAAGATGCAACAAAAAGAATCGCCGAACTAAACGACCGCCTTCGCCCCGCCGCGGACCAATTGGCGCGAAGCACTATCCGCTCGCCAGTCACCGGAACAGTAATGGCTCTGCGAACCAACACACCCGGCGCCAGCATTGCCCCACGCGATCCTCTTTTGGATATCGTTCCCGACAGCAGTAGTCTGGTGATCGAAACTCAAATTGGAGTCGACGAAATCAAGCAGCTTTTTGTTGGACAAACAAGTGACATACGATTCTCGGCCCTACCCTACAGAAGCACCCCTTTAATTAGCGGCAAAGTCAGTTACATCGCTGCAGATGCTCAAGTATCGAAAGAGGGAACACCTTATTATCTGATCCATATCCTGCCTGACCAGCTTTCCCTGAAGGAAGCAAAAATACCGGCACTACAACCGGGCATGGCCGCCGAAATCTATATTCGGACCGAAGCGAGAACTGCGCTTGAATACTTCATGAAGCCAATTACCGAGACGCTGGCCAGATCATTTGTGGAACGCTAGCAAACAAGCAAAATGCCAGATGATTTGTTATGATGGCAACCGATTTGTCTTATCCGGGAGATTGAAAAATGGCAACTCATTTTTACTACGACGGTCACACTTACGAGATCGAAGTGGCACCACTTAATTGGGCTGCCGCCAATCAAAACGCCGCTTCCTTGACATGGAACGAAACCCGCTTCGGCCTGTCGGTCGACGCCTACCTCACCAAGGTCGACTCGTCGACTGAAAATGCAACGATACTAAAAAACCTCAAACAGTCGATTGTTGCCAGCGCAGAAAACATCAAGGCAGGATCCGACGCGCAGTATGCCGCGACTCGCGCTACCGACGGCGGCAACGCCAGTTACCTATGGCTAGGGGGCTCCGATGCTACCCAAGAAGGAGCATGGACTTGGGGTGACGGCAGTTCGCTGAGCGCCGGCTATCAAAACTGGGGCAGCGGTAGCCTTGGTAGCGAACCTGACAATTTCAACGGCAACCAGAACTTTCTGGCAATCGCTACCGAAAAATGGCCAGCACCACAAGGTGGGCTTGGAAATGCCGGCCAATGGAATGATTTGAATGGCGACAACCTTCTGCTTTCCATTGTCGAATGGGATGGGTTGCTCGGTACCGATGGCAACGACAAACTGACCGGCACCAGTCGTGACGATATCATTGACGGCCGCGCAGGCAATGATGTGATAAAAGCTGGCGCCGGCAATGACCTAATCTATTTGGGTGATGGGAACGACAAGCTTGACGCTGGCAGCGGCGACAACATCGTCACAGGAGAAACCGGCGGCATCGATTCGGATGATGGCGACGATTCCATCACAGCTGGCTCGGGAAATGATTTCATCGCGTCAGGAACGGGCAACGACATCATCAATGCTGGAAATGGTAGCAACCTGGTAATTGGTGGCTCTGGAAATGACAAGATAACCACTGGCTCAGGCGATGACATCATCGATAAAAATGTATTTCCCGATGGGTCATCCCAATACTATGCTGATGAAAAAGTCGCCGCCGAGGGAAATGACATCATCAAAACCGGCTCCGGGAATGACACAATATATCTTGGAGAGGGAATCGACCGCGTTTGGGGCGGCAGCGGCGATGACCTCTTCATATTGGACGCCATCACTACGGATTCTAGTTTAACGATTAGCAGCAGCGGCGCTTCATCTGGACCCAGCTTTTCTCTTGGTGCAGGCAGCAGTTCGAGCAGTAGCTCATCGGGAGGAATATCGATGGGCAACGGATCAAGTAGCAGCAGCACATCGAAATCCAATGTCTTGAAAGCACACACGATATACGACTTCAACGCCGGCTCTAGCAAAGACACCGTTGTTGACAAGATCGTCTTTGACGCAGAGGTCTTCACTGCCCTCAACACCGAAAACCTCCCCGACGGGTTGCAATCTGTGAACTTCCTCATTGGCAAGGGTTTTACCCAACCAAGCCCCAACGAGACCGGAGTTGACGACTACCTGATTTTTGATACCAAGACCGGCAACCTGTACTACGACGCAGATGGGAATGGTACAGAAGAGAACACCATCCTCGTCGCAACCCTAAAGGGCCAACTCGGAAACTTCGGCCTCGAAGACATCGCGATCATTAACGCTTAGTCCGGCGCCAAGTGGTCAGGTAGCCGGGTTGTCAGGTACTGACTACCCGGCTGACTACCGGTTGCTTACTTGCGCCCGAATTTCTCGGCCAGTTCCAGCAGCTTTTTCTGCTTCATGGCTTCGGCCTTGGCGGCGGCTTCGCTGGCCTTGCGCTGTTCGGCCTGCTTCTTGAAGCGTTCCTTCAGTTGCTCGGTTGCATGCTGGCGATTCTCGTCGGTGACTTCGCCGGCAGGCGTACCGTCGAGATTGAGGCGTTGCGCCGCCTTTTCCATTTCCTTGAGGTAGCGCGTGCTCATCGTGTGGCTGCGCATCGCCAGCCGTACCGACTTGCGGCTCAGGTCCGGCAGCGCAGCGAACAACTGCTTGTCGATGCCGATTGCCAGCGGACTGTAGTTGCGGAATACGGCGAAGCGCTCCTGCAGTTCCTTGAGCAAGGCACGAACGTCGGTGGTTTTTTCGGTGGTGGCGGAATCGGCGGTGGTCATGATCGACAGCGGGCAGGACAAGGGGCGAAGCGTAGCATGAAAGCGCCGCCCCGTGCCCCGGAATGGCGTTTACACGCCATTCCTGCGAAACCAGTCGAGCATCCGGCGCCAGCCGTCCTCGGCTTCTTCCTTGCGGTAGCTCGGCCGGTAATCGGCGTGGAAGGCATGCGGCGCGTTGTCGTAGAGCTGGAGCTGCGAAGCCTTTGCCGCCGGGCTGCCGGTCTTCAGCGCCGCTTCCATGGCATCGACGGTATCGACCGGGATACCGGTATCGACGCCGCCGTAGAGGCCGAGCACCGGCGCCTTCAGTTCGCCGACCAGGTCGATCGGATGGCGCGGATTGTAGGCATTGACCGGGCTGACCAGGCGGCCGTACCAGGCGACGCCGGCCCTGACCCCGGGATTGTGAGCGCTGTACAGCCAGGTGATGCGGCCGCCCCAGCAGAAACCGGTGATCGCCAGCCGACCGGTGTCGGCGCCCTGGCCGGCGGCCCAGACGACCGCCGCGTCGAGGTCCTTCATCACCTCGGCGTCTGGTGTCTTGCTGCTGATCTTGTCGATGATCTCGGCAACGCTCTCAATCTGGCGGGGATCGCCCTGGCGGGCGAACAGTTCAGGGGCGACGACGAAATAGCCGAGTTTGGCCAGGCGGCGCGCGGTATCGCGGATGTACTCATGAACGCCGAAGATCTCGGAGATCAGCAACACCACCGGCGCCTTGCCAACGCCGGCCGGTGTGGCGCGGTAGGCGACCATCTCACCATCGCCTACCGGCACCTTGACCTCACCGGCGGTGAGGCCGGCGGCATCGGTGTGGATTGCGGTCTGCGCCGCCACCGGCTGGGTGGCCAGCGCAAATCCGGCTCCCAGGCTGGTAACCAGGAACTCGCGCCGGCTGAAACCCTGCGCCGGAACCAGGCTGTCAAATTCTGCGCGGTCGTTCATGTCTCTCTCCTTGGCTAATCACATCAGGACAATGTCGTACTGTTCGGGCGAATAACTGGGTTCGGACTGCAGGGAAACCGCCTTGCCGATGAAGTCGGAGAGCATCGCCAGTGACTGCGATTCCTCGTCGAGGAACAGATCCACGACAGCCGGACCGGCCAGGATGCGGTACTCGCGGGCGTTGAACTGGCGCGCCTCGCGCAGCAGTTCGCGGAGGATTTCGTAGGCGACGGTGCGCGCCGTCTTCACCTCGCCGCGGCCGCCGCAGGTCGGGCACGGCTCGCACAGCACGTGCGCCAGCGATTCGCGGGTGCGCTTGCGGGTCATTTCGACCAGGCCGAGATGGGTGAAGCCGTTCACCGTCAGCCGCGTGTGGTCGCGCGACAGCGCCTTGTTGAACTCTTCCAGCACCGACTTCTTGTGCTCCTCGTTTTCCATGTCGATGAAATCGACAATGATGATGCCGCCAAGGTTCCGCAAGCGCAGCTGGCGGGCGATGGTGACCGCCGCCTCGAGGTTGGTCTTGAAGATGGTGTCGTCGAAGTTGCGCACGCCGACGAAGCCGCCGGTATTGACGTCGATCGTCGTCATCGCCTCGGTCTGGTCGATGATCAGGTAACCGCCCGACTTCAGGTCGACGCGGCGGGCCAGCGCCTTCTGGATTTCATCCTCGACGCCGTGCAGGTCGAACAACGGCCGCTGGCCGGTGTAATGCTCGAGCAGCGATTGCACCGCCGGCGTGTATTCGCCAGCGAACAGCGAGAGTTTCTGGAAGTTCTCCCGCGAGTCGATGACGATGCGCGTCGTCTCCGGGTTGACGAAATCGCGCAGCACGCGCTGGCCAAGCGACAGTTCCTGGTAGAGCAGGGTGGGCGGAGCGCTGCTACGCGAACGCTGGCGGATGTCGGCGCAGATTTTCTTCAGGTAGGCGATGTCGGTGGCGAATTCTTCGTCGCTGGCGTTCTCGGCCATCGTCCGGACGATGAAGCCGCCGGTTTCGTCGTCCGGCACCAGCCGGGTCAGACGTTCGCGCAGCAGTTCGCGCTCGGTTTCCGACTCGATCCGCTGCGAGATGCCGATGTGCTTCTCCTGCGGCAGGTAAACCAGCATGCGGCCGGCGATCGAAAGCTGCGTCGTCAGCCGCGCCCCCTTGGTGCCGATCGGGTCCTTGACCACCTGGACGACGATGCTTTGGCCCTCGGCGAGGATTTTCTCGATCGGCCGCTCGGTCGCCGACTCGCGCGGCTGCCAGATGTCGGCGACGTGCAGGAAGGCGGTGCGCTCGAGGCCGACATCGACGAAGGCCGACTGCATGCCGGGCAGGATACGAACGATGCGTCCTAGATAGACATTGCCGACCAGACCGCGGCTGGCGGTGCGTTCGATGTGGAGTTCCTGGACGACCCCTTGTTGCATCACGGCAACACGGGTCTCCTGGGGCGTGAAGTTGATCAGGATTTCTTCGGTCATGGGAGTAAAATTCGCGGTTTTTCAAGATTTTACTATGCGCAAGGCGCCAGAACTCCTCGCCCCGGCCGGTTCGCCCGAAATGATGCGCACCGCCTTCGCCTTCGGCGCCGACGCGATCTACGCCGGCCAACCCCGCTACAGCCTGCGCGTACGCAACAACGCCTTCGGCGACCTGGCGATCCTCGGTGACGCCATCGCCGAAGCCCATGCCGCCGGCAAGCAGTTCTTCGTCGTCAGCAACATCTACCCGCACAACGCCAAGCTGAAGACCTACCTCGACGACATGGCGCCAGTCATCGCGCTCCAGCCGGACGCGCTGATCATGTCCGACCCCGGTCTGATCGACATGGTGCGCACGCGATGGCCGGAACAGGTAATCCATCTGTCGGTGCAGTCGAACACGGTGAATTGGGCGGCGGTCAGGTTCTGGCAGAAGATGGGCATCAGCCGCGTCATCCTGTCGCGCGAACTGTCGCTCGACGAGGTCGCCGAAATCCGCCAGCAATGCCCGGACATCGAGCTTGAGGTTTTCGTGCATGGCGCGCTGTGCATCGCCTACTCCGGGCGCTGTCTGCTTTCCGGTTATTTCAATCACCGCGACCCCAATCAGGGCACCTGCACCAACTCCTGTCGCTGGGACTACAAGGTATCGACCTCGGATGGCCAGCCGGTCAATTTTTACCAGAACCCGGAGCAGGAAATCCTGCTTGAGGAACGCCAGCGCCCCGGTGAACTGATGCCGATCGAGGAAGACGAGCACGGCACCTACATCATGAATTCGAAGGACCTGCGCGCCATCGAGCATGTGCATCGGCTGACCGAGATCGGCGTCGATTCGCTGAAGATTGAGGGCCGCACCAAGAGCCCGTACTACGTCGCCCGTACCTGCCAGGCCTACCGCCAGGCGATCGACGATGCCGTCGCCGGCCGCCCCTTCGACCCGGGCCTGCTCGGCGAACTGGAAAACCTGGCCAATCGGGGTTACACCGACGGTTTCTACCAGCGCCACCACGACGCCGACTACCAGAACTACCTGCGCGGCCATTCCGAATCGGACAAGAGCCAGTACGTTGGCGACGCCGTCGCCTTCGACGCGGCCCGCGGCCTGATGCAGGTCGAAGTCAAGAACAGGTTCAGCGTCGGCGACCGCATCGAGTGCGTGCACCCGCAAGGCAACCTGATCGCCAGCATCGCTCGCATGGAAGACAGCAACGGCGAAACCCGGACCGTCGCCCCGGGCAGCGGTCACACGGTGTGGATCGATCTGCCGGCCGACAAACAGGGCGCTTTCATTGCCCGCCATCTATGACAACAGCTTTGTGCAACGCAAGAACACGCGTAACATTCCGGTCATGAATCCGTCACCGACGCGCATGCCGCTGCTTGATGCGCTCAAGGGCGCCGCCGCGCAACTGGTCCTGCTCCATCATTTCGCGCTCTACGGCCCGCTGGCCCTGGCCTTCGCCGACACCTACCCGGACACCGCCGAATGGCTGGTCGATTACGGACGGATGGCGGTCCAGGTCTTCCTCGTCTGCGCCGGTTTCCTCGCTGCCCGCGGCCTGGCACCGGAAGGCCGCCTGCTGGCGGGCAACCCGCTGCCGCTGATCGGCCGCCGCTATCTGCGCCTCGCCCTGCCCTTCGTTGCAGCGATCAGCATCGCCGTCATCGTCTCGGCCATCGCCGACCAGTGGCTCGACGATCCGGCGGTGCCCGACCGCGCCACCTTCGGCCAGTGGCTGGCCCATGTCTTCCTGCTGCACGGCGTGCTCGGCGCCGAATCACTGTCCGCCGGCGTCTGGTACGTCGCCATCGACTTCCAGCTCTACGCCCTGATAGCGCTGCTGCTATGGCTGGGGCGCAAGCCGTCTGGCGCGCTACTGGCGGTGCTCGGGCTGGCGATTGCCTCGCTGTTCCATTTCAACCGCGACAGCAGCCTCGACAACTGGGCGATCTACTTCTTCGGTTCCTACGGTCTCGGCGCCGCGGCCTGGTGGGCCTCGGCGCGCGGCCGCCTGCGACTCTGGCTGGGACTCATCGCCACCATCGGCATCGCGGCGCTGGTCGAGGACTTCCGCCTGCGCATCGCGATTGCCCTGACGGTGGCGCTGCTGCTCGCCTTCAGCCGGCGCAGCGGCCTCCTCGAACGCTGGCCGCAGGGACGGCTGGCGGCCTTCTTCGGGCGCATTTCCTACTCGGTCTTCCTCGTTCACTTTCCCGTCCTGCTCCTCGCCAACGCGCTGTTTGCCAACAGCGCGCCGCGCGATGCGGCGGCGATCACCTGGTGGACGCTGGTCACCTGGGGGGCCTGCATCGGCGCCGGCATGGCCTTCCATCGCTGGATCGAAGTCCCGACCGGCAAGGTACGGATGCCGGCCCTGCTCCGCCAGTGGGGCCGCCGCGCCCTGCAGGCCCTGCCCGGGCGCGGTTAATCGGCCAGTTCCGGACGCTGGCGGAACCCGTCCAGCGCCTCCGGGTTGGCCAGCGCCTCGACGTTCTTCACCGGCCGCTCGTGCACCACGTTGCGCACCGCCAGTTCGACGATCTTGCCCGACTTGGTGCGCGGAATGTCCAGCACCTGGACAACCTTCGCCGGCACATGGCGCGGCGTCGTGTTGGCGCGAATCTGCTGCTTGATGCGCTCGACCAGCGCGGCGTCGAGCACGGCGCCCTCGGCCAGCTTGACGAAGAGCACCACGCGCACGTCGTCGTTGCGGCCCGGCGGCCAATCCTGGCCGATCACCAATGACTCCAGCACTTCCGGCAACTGCTCGACCTGGCGGTAGATTTCGGCGGTGCCGATGCGCACGCCGCCCGGGTTGAGCGTTGCATCGGAGCGGCCGTAGATGATCATGCCGTCGTGCGCGGTCAGTTCCGAAAAGTCGCCGTGGCACCAGATGTTGTCGAAGCGTTCGAAGTAGGCGGCGCGGTACTTGCTGCCGTCGGCGTCGTTCCAGAAGCCGACCGGCATCACCGGGAAGGGCCGGGTGCACACCAGTTCGCCCTTCTCGCCGCGCACCGGGCTGCCGTCTTCGTTGAACACGTCGACCGCCATGCCCAGCCCGCGACACTGGATTTCGCCGCGATAGACGGGCAGCACCGGGTTGCCGAGGACGAAACAGGAAATGATGTCGGTGCCGCCGGAAATCGAGGCGAGCAGGATGTCAGCCTTGACCTCGCGATAGACCCAGTCGAAGCCTTCCGGCGACAGCGGGCTACCGGTCGAGAACATGGCGCGCAGGGCGCCCAGGTCGTGCGTGCGGGCCGGCGTCAGGCCCTGCTTGGCGGCGGCGTCGATGAACTTGGCCGAGGTGCCGAAGTGGGTCATGCGCTCGGCCTCGGCGTAGTCGAACAGCACCTTGCCGCCGGCCGCGAACGGCGAGCCGTCGTAGAGCAGCAGCGTGGCGCCGGCGGCCAGCCCGGAGACCAGCCAGTTCCACATCATCCAGCCGCAGGTGGTGAAGTAGAACAAGCGGTCGCGGGGGCGCACGTCGCTGTGCAGGACATGCTCCTTGAGGTGTTGCAGCAGCACGCCGCCATGGCAATGGACGATGCACTTGGGCACGCCGGTGGTACCCGACGAGTACATGATGAACAGCGGATGGTCGAAGGCGACCCGTTTGAAGACCGGCATCGTCGCCGCATCGGCCGCCGGCAGCGCCGGCCAGGCGACGGCGTTGGCGATACCGCCGATTTCCGGGGCTTCATCCAGATACGGCACGACCACGGTCTTCACCAGCGACGGCATCTGCGCCGCGACTTCCGCGTTCTTGGCCAGACAATCGACCGCCTTGCCGTTGTACCAGTAGCCATCGACGCAGACCAGCACCTTCGGTTCGATCTGGCCGAAACGGTCGAGCACGCCCTGCACGCCGAAATCCGGCGAGGCCGACGACCAGATGGCGCCGAGCGCCGTCGTCGCCAGCATGGCGGCGAGCGTTTCCGGCAGGTTGGGCAGGTAACCGGCGACGCGGTCGCCTTCGCCGACCCCGGCCTCGATCAGGAAACGCTGGAAGCGGGCGACTTCGCCGCGCAACTCGCGGCGAGTCATACGCCGCTTGACCTTGTCCTCGCCCCAGAACACCAGCGCTTCGCCGTCATCGGCGTGGCGCAGCAGGTTTTCGGCGTAGTTCAGGCGAGCCTGCGGAAACCAGCGCGCGCCGGGCATCTTGCCGCCATCCTCGAGCACCGTTTCGCCACGTTCGCCGACCGCGCCGCAAAAGCGCCAGACCTGTGGCCAGAATTCCTCCGGCTTATCGACCGACCATTGCCATAGTTCGGCGTAGCGGCCATGGCCGGTCGCCTGCATGAACTGCGCCATGCGGGTATCGCCGACGGTGGCCGGGTTGGGACGCCACAGCGGGGCGGCTTCGATCGGGTAGGTCATCTTGTCTCCTCCGGGATGGTTTTTCGTGACAGCTTAGCAGGTTAACGTTAACGTCAACTGTCGTGCGCCGGACAATGCGGCGCCAGCCTTCAACAAGAACATCCAGGAGAATCCAATGAGCAACGTCGTACTGAGCGAAGTCCACGGCAAGGTGGGCCTGATCCGCATCAACCGGCCGGCAGCGATGAACGCGCTGAACAACGATGTCGTCGACGGCATCGCCGCCGCCATCGACGCCTTCGAAGCCGACGAGAACATCGGCTGCATCGTCCTCACCGGCAACGAGAAGGCCTTCGCCGCCGGCGCCGATATCGGCTTCATGAAGGACTTCGACTACATGCACGCCTACAAGACCGACTTCATCACCCGCAACTGGGAGCGCATCAAGACCACGCGCAAGCCGGTGATCGCGGCGGTGGCCGGCTTCGCGCTGGGCGGCGGCTGCGAGATGGCGATGATGTGCGACATGATCTTCGCCGCCGATACGGCGAAGTTCGGCCAGCCGGAAATCCGCCTCGGCACGCTGCCCGGCGCCGGTGGCACGCAGCGCCTGCCGCGCGCCGTCGGCAAGGCGAAGGCGATGGACCTGTGCCTGACCGCGCGCATGATGGACGCCGCCGAAGCCGAGAAGGCCGGCCTGGTCGCCCGCGTCATTCCGGCCGAGCAACTGCTGGACGAAACGCTGAAGGCCGCCGCGACCATCGCCGGCTATTCGCTGCCGGTGGTGATGATGATCAAGGAATCGGTGAATCGCGCCTTCGAGTCCTCGCTCAACGAGGGCCTCTTGTTCGAGCGCCGCGTCTTCCACTCGGCCTTCGCGCTGGAAGACCAGAAGGAAGGCATGGCCGCCTTCGTCGAGAAGCGCAAGCCGGCCTTCAAGAACCGCTGAGTTTCAGTCGGGGATAGCGGCGACCTCGCGGACGATCGCCGCCTGCGTGTCGCTGAGGCCAATCAGGCTGGCCTCGTGCAGCAGCTCGGCAGCGAGCACCCCGCCCTGCCCGTCCGGCAGCGGGCGGGTGGCGCAGGCCGGGGCGACGACGGTGCACCGGAAGCCGCGCCCGGTTGCCGCGCGCACCGTCGAGCTGACGCAGTTGTGGGTCATGAAGCCGATGACGATCAGGTTCTGCCGCCCTGTGGCTGCCAGCACCGCCTGCAGTTCGGTACCGGCGAAGGCGTCGGCCAGCGTCTTGTTGACCACGCTTTCGCCGGGCAGCGGCTGCATCTCGTCGAGCGGCCGGTAAGCTGGCGTTTCCGGGTTGAAGATCGGCCCGGCGCCGCGATGCAGGACGTGCACGACCGGTGCGCCGGCAGCGCGAGCACGCGCCAGCAGGCGGGCGCCGGCAGCCAGCGCGGGACCGATGCCGGGCAAGGCCAGTTGGCCGTCGAGGTATTCGCGCTGGGCGTCGATGATCAGCAGCACGCTGTCGGCGAGCCGGTTCGGCGGGCTTGCCGGGGCGAAGCGCTGGAGGATGGTGAAGGCGTCGGTAGTCATGGCAATCTCCGTGGGGCTTGGACAGGGCAATGATGGCACTCGGCAAGACGTGCCGACAGCGGCATAATTGACATTCTCCGTGCCGAATCTGCCATGACCGCCCTCGCCCTCCTCGTCGCCCCCGGCTCCACGCCATCGAGCGTCACCAGCACGCTGGACATGGTCGCCATCGCCCGCCGTCATCCGGCGGCCGCCGACTGCCGCCTCGACCTGCTGTCGGCCAGCGGCGGCGAGATCGCCCTGGCGCCGGCCCTCCGTTTACAGACGACGGCACTGCCGGGGCGCCTGGACGACTACGCGGCGATCCTCATCTCCGGCTTCTTTGCGGCGGATATCGCCGACCTGGTGCGCCAGCTCGCTGCCGTCTGGCAGCCAGCTATTCAGCGGCTGGCGGCGCTGCCGGCAGATCGCCTGGTCGCCGCCAGTTGCTACGGCAGCTTCGTCCTCGCCGAAAGCGGTCGCCTCGACGGGCGTCCGGCAACCACCCCGTGGTGGCTGGCCGACGCCTTCCACCAGCGCTATCCGCAGGTCCGACTGGATGCCGACCAGGCGCTGGTCGACGCCGGCCCGGCCATCACCGCCGGGGCGATGACGGCGCATGTCGACCTGTCGCTGCATGTGTTGCGCCGCCTGTTCGGCGCCCCGCTTGCCCGCGAGGTTGGCGGGATCATGCTGATCGACGGCGCCCGCCGTTCGCAGCGGCCGTTCAAGTCCCTGCCGCAGCGCTTCGCCGACCCGCTGGTCGACGCCGCCGCCGGCTGGCTGGGCCGGCACGCCAACCAGGATGTCAGCACCCAGGAACTCGCCGCCGCGCTAGCCGTCAGCTACCGCACCCTGCACCGGCGTTTCGTCGCCGCCGCCGGCATGCCGCCGCTCGCCTACCTGCAGGCACTGCGCATCGAACACGCCCGCGAACTGCTGGAAACGACCCGCGACAGCGTCGAGCGCATCGTCGAGACGGTCGGCTACCGCGACAGTTCTGCCTTCCGCCGCCTGTTCGCGCGCCAGCTCGGACTCAGCCCGGCTGCCTACCGCCAGCGCTTCCGCCACCCCGAGCCCACTTTTCCGGAGACCGACTGAAACATGCATCTGTTTGCCGACATCACCGCCCACGGCCTCGGTCACCTGGCGATCAGCGCGCCGGTCCTCAACGCGCTGGCGGAACTCGCGCCCGAACTGCGCCTGACCGTGCGCAGCCGCTTGCCGCTCGCCAAACTGCGCGAACGGATCGCCCCGCCCTTCACCCTGATCGAAGCCGCCAGCGATTTCGGCTACGTGATGCACGACGCCCTGCGCGTCGACCGGGAGGCCAGCGCCGCCGCCTACCGTGCCGCACACGCCGACTGGCCGGCGCGGGTTGCGGCGGAAGCGGAATTCCTGCGTTCGCTGGCGCCGGACGCGGTGCTCAGCAACGTTGCCTACCTGCCGCTGGCCGGCGCCCGGCAGGCCGGCATTCCGGCGCTGGCGATCTGCTCGCTGAACTGGGCCGACCTGTTTGCCCACCATTTTCCCGGCGAACCCTGGGCGCCGCCGATCCATGCCCAGATCCTCGCCGCCTACCGCGACGCCGACGCCTTCCTGCGCCTGACACCAGGGATGCCGATGCACGACCTGGCCCGCGTCGAACCGATCGCCCCGATCGCCGTCCGCGGCACCCGGCACGATCTCGGATTCGGCGCCGGGCGCAAGATCCTGATCGCCCTCGGCGGCTTCGACCATCGCCTGCCGGTCGACGACTGGCCGCGGCTGCCCGCCACCCGCTGGCTGGTACCGGCCAGTTGGCAATGCCGGCACCCGGACGCGGTCGCCTTCGATGACCGTGGGCTGAGTTTCACCGACCTGCTCGCCTCGGTCGATGCCGTGATCACCAAGCCAGGCTATGGTTCTTTCGCCGAAGCCGCCTGCTGCGGCACACCGGTGCTTTACCTGCGACGCGACGACTGGCCGGAGCAGGATTGCCTGATCGACTGGCTGGAGCAGCAAGGCCGCTGCCGCGAAATTGCCGCCGACCGCCTGCGCCGGGGCGAGATCGTGCCCGACCTGGAAGCCCTGCTGGCATTGCCGGCACCACCTTGCCCGCAGCCGGACGGTGCACTCCAGGCGGCGCACCGCATCCTGGCGACAGTCCAGGGCGGGAGCGCAGCAAGCGGCGGGCAGCAGCTTACTGCGAACATGCGCTAGGAAGTCGCCAAGCGCTGCAGCAGGGTGAGTTGTTCCACCGCTTCCTGCATCGCCCCCATCCCCTCTGCGCCAGTTCCTCGAGACGGGCCAGGCTGGCATTGAGTTCGTCACGTTCCGTACCGGCGTTCTGGCTCATGTTGACGATCTGGTCGGCAGCAAGCGTGCTCTTGTCGGCCATTTCCTGCGTCGTGCCGACGGTTTCGGTGGCCACCGCGCGTATCTTGGCGATCGTCGTCACCGCCTCGCTGATGCTCTTGGTCGTCGCCTGCGCCTGGTCCTTCGCCGACTGGGCGAGCTTGCGCACTTCGTCGGCAACGACCGCGAAGCCGCGCCCGACCTCGCCGGCCCGCGCCGCCTCGATCGCCGCGTTGAGCGCCAGCAGGTTGGTCTGGTCGGCGATCGCGCCGATGCCACCGGTGATCTGGCTGATTCCTTGCGAGATGCGTTCCAGATCGTCGAGTTCGCTGCCCAGCCGGGACTGTGCCGAGCGCGTCTGGGTGGCGGCGTCGCTGATCGAACGGATGCTGCGCTGGGCGATCTCCAGGGTATCGGCCTGGTGCAGGGTGGCCTGCTCCAGTTGCGGCAGCGCGGCAAGCAGCGGCGCTATCGCCTGCTGGTAGTCAACGACGCGCTCGGTCACCGCCGACTGGATACTGTTCAAGGCCGTCCAGCGGTGCAACGCGCGCTGCGCGTAATGCCCGGCATAAGCCGCGTAATCGACCGGAAAACGCGCCATCGCCTCATTACGCTGGTCGAAGAAGGCGAGCGCCGACAGGGTCTGGTTGATCGGCACACCGAGGATTTCGCCGAAGGTCGAGAAACCGGCGGCCGGCACATCGTCGAAGAAACGCGCCTCGCTCAGCCGCCCGCTGTTGCCGACGCGGCGCAGCACGCAATCGTTGAGCAGGACCGCACTCGGCCGGCCATGGCGGCTGACGAACTGCTGCCAGTCGTTGCGCGTGGCGGCGATGAAATCGGTGGCCTTAAGCAGGTGCAGCCGGTCGCCGAATTCGAGGTCGCAGAAGAAGGCGATGCGGTCGTTACGGATTTCCGCGACCGAGCGGATGAAATACTCGTCCTCGACCTTGACCGCGAAGGTCTTGCCTTCCAGCTGCCGGGCCAGATCGCCGCGGTCGCAACGCAGATGCGCGGCGAGCACGTCGAGGATGGGCTGCGGCCGGCCGTCGCTGCCGAACAGCGAGGTGACGGTACGGGCGACCGGGTCGGCCTCGGCGACCAGCCAGCTTTGCTGGGTCGGTTCGAAGTTCTGGCTCTTGAACGGGGCAAAGGATTTGCCCTCCGCCATCTGGCAGAAGACCAGCACCGCCTTGCCCTGCAGCACCGAGCCGCCGGCGCCGATGTAGGTGCCGCTGAAATTGAGCCGGCCGCCGGCGGAGCCACCGATCGCCAGACAGGGGAAACGCCCGCTCTGGTACCAGGCCTGCATCAGGAAACCTTCGGACGCCGACAGCCCGTCACAGAAAACGAGGGCGAAGCTGCGCTCGCCGGAGAGCGGGATGCCCGGCCGGATTTGCTCCAGTTCGCGGCGGATGGCGGCGACGCGCTGGCTGGCGGTGGCCGTGTCCTTGATGTGGAGGTCGACGACATGCACCTCGTGGCGGGCGATCAGGCCCTGCGGCAGCCACAACCAGCTGCCCTGCGTGCCTTGCATCTCGCAGTAGGGAGAAGCGCCAGCCTGACCGCACAGGGCGCCGGTCGACGACAGGCTGAGCACCGAGCGGCCGCTACCGGACAAGCGCTGCCAGGCCGTACTGACCCGCGAAAAATCGGTTTCCGGCGGCACGAAGGAAAGCAGCAGGCCGGCTTCGCCGGCGACGCCGAGCTGGCTGAAGTCGGTCGGCGGAACGTTACAGTCGAAGCGCCCACTCTGCGGCTGGCCCGCCTGAGGCGCCCCGGATGTCGGCCGTGCTACCGACGTATCGCCGGAAAACAGCGAAAACAGGCCCATGATGTCTCTCCTCGGTTGTCGTTATGAGGAGCAATGTAGCGAGCCGTGGCGACGCCGGCAAGCTAGGCCCGCAAGCGGCTCAGAAACGCCAGCCGAACTGCTTGAGCAGCTCCCCGGTTTCGCACACCGGCAGACCCATGATGCCGGTATAGCTGCCGGCGATATGGGCGACGAACAGCCCGGCCCGGCCCTGGATGCCATAGGCGCCGGCCTTGTCCATCGGCTCGCCGGAGAGGACGTAGTGGCGGATCTCCTCATCGGAGAGGACGCGGAAGGAGACTTCGCTGACCGAGAGAACGAAGGCGCAGCGCTCGGCGTCGGCGACGGCGACGCCAGTCAGGACGCGGTGCGTCTGCCCGGACAAACGGTGCAGGATGGCCTCGGCGTCGGTGGCATCGGCCGGCTTGCCGATGATCTCGCCGGCGAATTCGAGCGTGGTGTCGGCGGCCAGCACCGGGTGAGCGACCAGGTGACGTTCCTTGAGCAGGTGCAGGCCATGCGCCGCCTTCGCCCGCGTCACGCGTTCGACGTAGGCGGCAGCCGGCTCGCCGGGCAAGGGGCTTTCATCGACATCGCCGATCAGGGTATCGAACTCGACGCCGATCTGGTGCAGCAGTTCGCGCCGGCGCGGGCTACGCGAGGCCAGGTAGAGACGCATCAGCCTTCCCGGTGGTAGGGGTGGTTCTTCAGCACGCTGACCGCGCGGTACAACTGCTCGCACAGCAGCAGGCGCGCCATGCCGTGCGGCAGGGTCAGGCTGGACAGGCGGATCTTCTCGGCGGCGCGCTGCTTGAGCGCCTCGTCGATGCCGTCAGCGCCGCCGATCAGCAACGCGACGTCGCGCCCGTCCTGCATCCAGTGTTCGAGCCGCTGCGCCAGCTTCAGCGTGGTCAGGTCGTCGCCCTTCTCGTCGAGGACGACCAGGCGGCACGAGGTCGGCAAGGCATCCTCGATCCGCCCGCGTTCGGCGGCAAGCAGTTGTTCGCGGGTTTTCGAGCCGCGCGGTTCGGGCTTGATCTCGACGACGCTGGCCGCCGCCTCGCGCGGCATGCGCTTGAGGTATTCGGCGCAACCGGCATCGACCCAGGCGGGTTGCCGGTGGCCGACGGCGAGGATGGCCAGCTTCATTCGCCGGCGGCGACGTCCGCCAGCTTGCGCCGCTGGGCCGGGGTCACCTGCCAGAGCTCCTCGAGGTTGTAGTAGCTGCGTACCGCCGGCTGCATGACATGGACGACCAGATCGCCGATATCGACCAGCACCCATTCCCCGGCGTCCTCGCCTTCGACCGAGACGATTTCGCCGCCGGCCTCGCGCACCTTCTCCTGAACGTTGCGGGCCAGCGCCTTGACCTGGCGGTTGGAATCGCCGGTGGCAATGACCAGACGATCGAACATCGAGGTCAGCTTGGTGGTGTTGATCACTTCGATGTCCTTGCCCTTGATGTCTTCAAGGGCGGAAACGACGATTTTTTGCAGCTTGCGTATGTCCATCAGGGATTTCTGTAAAGGGAATGGGCGCGAATATAGTCGAGAACGGCGTCCGGCAGCAAATAACGCGCCGACAGGCCGTTGGCCAGCAGCTTGCGGATCTGCGTCGCCGAAATGGCGAGCTGGGTCATCGCGAAGGTGACGATGCCGCCGCCCGGCGCGCTACACAGGCCACTCGCATCGGCCAGCCGGCGCTGCTGAAAGACGGCGGCCAGTTCCGCCGGCAGGCTGGCGGCTTCGACCGGGAAACCCGGGCGGTGCGAGACCGCGATGTGGGCGAGCTCGAGGATGTCGCGCCAGCGGTGCCAGCCCGCCAGACCGGCGAAGGCATCGGCGCCGACGAGCAGGACCAGCGGCCGGACGCCACCGAGTTCGCAGCGCAGGCGTTCGAGCGTGTGCACCGTGTAGCTTGGCGCGCTGGCTTCGACTTCGGCCGCATCGACGGTGAAGCGGGGATTGCCGGCGGTGGCCAGACGCACCATCGCCAGCCGCTGCTCGCCGGTCACCTGCGGTACGCCGCGGTGCGGCGGGTTGCCGGCCGGCAGCCAGCGCACGCCGCCCAGCCCGAGATGGGCGATCGACTCCTCGGCCAGGCGCAGGTGCCCGAAATGCACCGGGTCGAAGGTGCCGCCGAAAATCGCCAGCGGCTCAGACAATTTCGGAGATGCCGAAGATGTCGCGATAGACCACGTAAAAGCTGGCGAACACGGTCGGCGCGATGACCAGACCCATCAGCAGGGTGACCAGCGTCGTCGCCAGCCCCTGCAGCCCCGGCAACAGGCTGAGCAGCAAGCCCAGCACCAGGCCGGGCAACATGGCGGCGACGATCAGCAGGCCCAGCCCGTAGACGACGAAGGGCCGCCAGTTCATCTGGCAGGCGACGAAACTGAAGAACAGCGACTTGCCGAGCGGCAGCCGGTGCCAGGCGGCGAGCACCGGCGCAAACCACCAGGCCATCAGCACCGGCACCATGCCGACGACGACGATCAGCGCCGACAAGCTGAAATCGGCATCCTCGACCAGGGCGCGTTCGGCGCGGCTGTCGGCGAGCATGAACTTGAGCAGGGCGCCACCGTCGGCGACGGTCGACAGGCCGAGCACGGCGAAAGTTGCCACCAGGTAGAGGGCGCCGAGCACGACCAGAGTCTTGGTATTGTCGCGGAAACCACCGAACAGGGTCTGGATGGAAACCGGCTGGTGACGTTCGATATTGCGCGCCGCCAGCATCAGACCGACCGACAAGCCAGGAATGACCAGTGACGCGGCCAGCGCGCCGAGCATCGGAAACAGGTTGAGAAAGACGACGATGAACCAGTAGGTGATGACCAGCAGCGACAGCATCAGCGGGCTGCGGCGATAGATGGCGAAACCACCGAGCACCCATTGCCAGCCGCTGGCTGCAGGAAGCGTCTGCGCGCGCATCGCTCAGGCCCCCACAAAGATGTCACGGTAGGACGCGTACACCGCCGCCGAGAAGATCGGCAGCAGCAGCAACAGCCCGAGACCGATCGGCAGCATGGCGAAAAACGCCGCCACCACCAGGAAGGTGCCGAAGATCACCATCACCAGCCAGTTCTTCGCGCCGGCAGCGAAGCTCGCCTTCATTGCGGCCAGCGCCGGCATGTCGTGAAAATAGACCAGCGCCGGCGCGAACCAGGTGGCCATGATCACCGGCACCGAGAGCAGCATGACGAGCAGGCCGGCCAGCATGAAGCCGCCGAAGGCGATGCCGAAGCCGCCGATCCGCCCGGAAATCGCGCCGCCCAGCAAACCGCCGCTGATCAGCAGGAAGGCGATCAGCGCGATGCCGAAGACGCCGATGGCGAAGAAGACGCCAACCATCACCAGTTGCCCGGCCTGGCTGCGGAAGCCGGCGAAGAGGTCGCCAATCTGCGGTTCGCCGCCGTCAGCGATGGCGCGCGAAATCTGCAGCATGCCGGCACCGAACAGCGGCACCAGCAGGTGGGCGGCGATCTGCCCGAACAGCGGGACGATGGAAATGGCCATCAGAATGACCAGCAGCAGGATGCTCGCCCCCAGCCAGATGCCGGGATGGGCGAGGAACATCGCCCAGCCCTGGGCCAACCAGTCGAAACAAGCGCCGGCGTCGACCTCACGGCTGTCGCCCTTGAACGGCGCGGGGGGAATCGGGAATTGCGGACTTTCGCTCATGGCCGGATGCTAGCCGGGGAGCGCGTCGGCGGCAAGGCGCAAGCGCAGCAGCAGGGCCTTGAAATCGTCAGGATTCTTGATCGTCACCACTTCGCCGGCGCGCGGGCGCAATTTTGCGTCAAGACGCAGCAGCCAGAAACGCAGCGCCGCCGCCCGCCGCAAGGCCGGCCAGGCCAGCCTTTCGGCTGCCGTCAGCGGGCGCACCCCGGTATAGCCGTCGATCAGCGCCGCCAGCCGCCCGGCGTCGCCGCACCAGTCGTTGGCAACCACCGCCAGGTCGAACAGCCAGGCATCGACGCCGGCAAAATAGAAATCGAGCAGGCCGCCAAGTTCGCCATCGTCGCGCCACAGCACGTTGTCGCGGAACAGGTCGGCGTGAATCACGCCCTGCGGCAGCGCCGAGCGGTCCTGCCGCGACTGGAAGTCCAGTTCGTCGGCAAGCAGCGCGGCATCGGCGGCCGGCAGCAGAGGCAAGAGGCTTTCCCCCAGCGCCAGGCACCAGGCGGCGCCACAGGGATTGGCCGGCGCTCCGGCAAGATCGGCGGCGGCCAGATGCAACTGCGCCAGCGCGGCGCCGACGGCGCGGCATTGCGCCGCATCAGGCGTGTCGACGGCGCGCCCGGGCAAGCAGGTGAGCAGCGCCGCCGGCTTGCCACACAACGGCCACCACAGGCGGCCAGCGGCGTCAGCCAGCGGCCGCGGACAGGGCAGCCCGGCATCGGCCAGATGCGCCTGCAGGCGCAGGTAGAAATCAAGCGCTGCCGGATCGGTCGCTTCGAACAGCGTCAGCACGAAGCGACCGCCGCTCGTCGTCACGAAATAATTGGAATTCTGCATGCCGGCGGCGATGCCGGCGTGGTCAATCAGTTCGCCGGCGGCGAGCGGCCGGAGCCAGGCCGCGAGCTCGGCGCGGCCGACCGTGGTGTAGACGGACAAGGCTTACCAGCTATGGATGACCCACATCGGCGGTCGCACCGGGTTGGGATTGATCTCGCTTTCGACCATCACGCCGTCGCCCTGGCGATCGACCAGGTAATAGGGTTTGCCGTGCGTCGGCGTCACCTTGACCATGTAGAGCTTGCCGTTGGCGCGGAATTCCTCGCGCGTTTCCTTGTCGTTGCGGACGATGGTCACCTGCGGTTCGAGTGCGGCGTCGAACGGTTCCATTTCCGGCGGCGGAGGCGGCACGGCGGGCAGCGGTTGCAGTTCGCCCTGTTGCGCCCAGACGGGCAAGGCGGCGAAGAGCAGGATGGGGAGAAGACGGCGCATGGTTTTTCCTTTCGGTATGCCGGCCATTTTATTACAGGTTGAGCATCATCTCCCGCTCGTTCGGCAAGGGGCTGAACGGGCGTGCTTCGTAATGCTTGAAGATCGCTTCGACGACCTTTTCCGGGTCGTCGATGATCTGGATCAGTTCGGTGTCTTCGGGGTCGATCATCTTCTCGCGCACCAGAGTGTCCTTGAACCAGTCGATCAAACCCTTCCAGAAATCCGAGCAGACCAGGATCAGCGGAATCTTGCGCGCCTTGCCGGTCTGGATCAGGGTCAGGGCCTCCATCAGTTCGTCGAGCGTGCCGAAGCCGCCTGGCATGACGACGTAGGCGCTGGCGAAGCGGACGAACATGTACTTGCGCGCGAAAAAGTGGCGGAAGGTCTGCGAGATGTCCTGATAGGGATTGCTCTGCTGCTCGTGCGGCAACTGGATGTTGAGCCCGACCGACGGTGACTTGCCGTGGAAGGCGCCCTTGTTGGCCGCTTCCATGATGCCGGGACCGCCGCCGGAGATCACCGAGAAGCCGGAATCGGAAAGCTGGCGGGCAACGCGCTCGGTCAGTTCGTAGTACGACGAGCCCGGCTGGACGCGGGCAGAACCGAAGATCGTCACCGCCGGCTTGATCGCCGCCAGGCGGTCGGTCGCCTCGACGAACTCTGACATAATGCCGAAAATCCGCCAGGACTCGCGGGCCGTCGCGCTTTTCAGCAGCGCCTCGGTCTCGATGCCCATCACCAGTTTATCGCTCTCGGTCATCCCATGCCTCTTCTCTTGTTGGTGGACGGTTCGTCCTATCTGTATCGCGCCTATCACGCCCTGCCCGACCTGCGAAACCCGGCCGGCGAGCCGACTGGCGCGCTGTATGGCGTGCTGAACATGCTACGTCGTCTGGAAAGCGACCACAAGGCGGACTACAAGGCCGTCGTCTTCGACGCCAAGGGCAAGACCTTCCGCGACGACTGGTATCCCGAGTACAAGGCGCACCGTCCGCCAATGCCCGACGACCTGCGCGCCCAGATCGAGCCGATCCACGCCGCCATCGCCGCCGCCGGCTGGCCGGTGCTGTGCGTCGACGGCGTCGAGGCCGACGACGTGATCGGCACGCTGGCGACGAAGGCTGCGAACGACGGCATCGACACCCTGATTTCCACCGGTGACAAGGATTTGACCCAGTTGGTCGGGCCAAAGATCCGCTGGTACAACACGATGAGCGAGGAAATGCTCGACGCGGCCGGCGTCGAGGCCAAGTTCGGCGTGCCGCCGGAAAAGATCGTCGATTACCTGGCACTGGTCGGCGACACCGTCGACGGCGTTCCCGGCGTCGCCAAGTGCGGCCCGAAGACCGCCGTCAAATGGCTGACGCAATACGGCTCGCTCGACGCCATCGTCGCCAACGCCGACCAGATTTCCGGCGTGGTCGGCCAGAACCTGCGCGATCACCTCGATTTCCTGCCGCTCGGCAGGAAGCTCGTCACCGTCGTCTGCGACCTGCCGGACTTGCCGGCACCGACGGCCTTGACCGCCACGGCGCGCGACCGCGACACCTTGCGCGAGCTATACACCCGCTACAACTTCCGCACCTGGACGCGCGAACTCGACAGTGACGCACCGCCGGCCGGCGAAGAAGCCGCCGCGCCGCCGGCCGCACCGAGCGAGCTCCGCTACGAAACCGTGTTCACCTGGGAACAGTTCGAGCACTGGCTGCAAAAGATCGAAACCGCGCCGCTGACCGCGCTCGACACCGAAACCACCAGCCTCGACAGCTTCGCCGCGCGCATCGTCGGCATCTCGCTGTCGGTGACGCCCGGCGAGGCCTGCTACATCCCGCTCGCCCACAACGGCCCCGGCGTCGCCGAGCAATTGCCGCGCGACGAAGTGCTGGCGAAACTGAAGCCCTGGCTGGAAAACGCCGACCGCCGCAAGGTGCTGCAGAACGCCAAGTACGACCAGCACGTTTTCGCCAACCACCACATCGCGCTGGCCGGCATCGCCCACGACACGATGCTGCAAAGCTACGTCATCGAGTCCGACAAGGGCCACGACCTCGGCCAGTTGTGCAGCCGCCACCTTGGCCTCGACACCATTGCCTACGAAGACCTGTGCGGCAAGGGCGCCAAGCAGATCGGCTTCGACCAGGTCGACATCGAGCGCGCCGCCACCTACGCCGCCGAGGACGCCGACGTCACGCTGCGCGTCCATGACGTGCTGCACCCGCAGTTCGCCAAGGAACCGGGCCTCTCCCGCATCTACCACGAGATCGAACTGCCCGCCCGCCAGGTGATCTGGCAGATGGAGCGCAGCGGCATCCTGATCGACGGCGACACGCTGGCCCGTCAGAGCCACGAGATCGGCCAGAAGATCATGGCGCTGGAAGCGCAAGCCTACGAACTCGCCGGCCAGCCGTTCAACCTCGCGTCGCCCAAGCAACTGGGCGAAATCCTGTTCGGCAAGCTGGGCCTGCCGGTGAAGAAGAAAACCGCCTCCGGCGGCGCCTCGACCGACGAGGAAGTGCTGTCCGAACTGGCGCTCGACTACCCGCTGCCCAAGCTGCTGCTCGAACACCGCTCGCTGTCGAAACTCAAGGGCACTTACACCGACAAGCTGCCGCGCATGATCAACCCGGACAGCGGCCGCGTGCATACGCACTTCTCGCAGGCGTCCGTGGTCACCGGCCGGCTCGCTTCCAGCGAACCCAACCTGCAGAACATCCCGGTGCGCACCGACGAAGGGCGGAAAATCCGCACCGCCTTCGTCGCTCCCGAAGGCAGCAGCATCGTCTCGGCCGACTACTCGCAGATCGAGCTGCGCATCATGGCGCATCTCTCCGGCGACGCCCGCCTGCTCGACGCCTTCGCCCACGGCGAGGACGTGCACCGCGCCACCGCTGCCGAGATTTTCGGCGTCACGCCGCTCGAAGTCGGCCCGGACCAACGCCGCGTCGCCAAGAGCATCAACTTCGGCCTGATCTACGGCATGAGCGCCTTCGGCCTCGCCCGCCAGCTCGGCCTGGAGCGCAGCGCGGCGCAGACCTACATCGACCGCTACTTCGCCCGTTACCCCGGCGTCGCCCGCCACATGGAAGAAGCCCGGGCGACGGTGCGCGAGCATGGTTACGTCGAGACCGTCTTCGGCCGCCGCCTGTGGCTGCCGGAAATCCGTTCAAGCAACGGCAACCGCCGCCAGGCCGCCGAGCGCGCAGCGATCAACGCGCCGATGCAGGGCACCGCCGCCGACTTGATCAAGCTCGCGATGATCGCCGTCCAGAACTGGCTGGAACAGACCGCCCGCCAGTCGAAACTGGTCCTGCAGGTGCACGACGAACTGGTGCTCGAAGTGCCGGACGCCGAGCTGATGGAAATCCGCACCCACCTGCCCCGCCTGATGACCCAGGTGGCGCAGTTGAAGGTGCCGCTGGTGGTCGAAGTCGGGGTCGGGCCGAACTGGGAAGCCGCCCACTAAGACGGTGATTTATTGCATAATTTTTCCGTCAACCGCAGGAGGGCGCCATGAAACTCGCCGATGACATCTACGTGACGGAAACCGAATACCTGGCCCACGAAGTGCGCAGCCCGGTGCGCCACGAATACGTCGCCGGCCGCATCCACGCGATGACCGGCGCCTCGCTGCGCCACAACGTCATCGCGCTCAACATCGCGTCGCTGCTGCGCAATCACCTGCGCGGCTCGCCGTGCCGCGCCTTCATGGCCGACACCAAGCTGCGCGTCGCCAAGACACACAGCATCTACTACCCCGACGTGCTGGTCACCTGCGACCCGCAGCACCTGAGCGTCGGCCCCGCCGACCAGGTGGTGGACAACCCGCGCCTGATCGTCGAGGTGCTTTCCGAAAGCACCGCCGCCACCGATCGCCGGGAAAAGCTGCAGGCCTACCGCAGCCTGCCGACCCTGCTCGAGTACATGCTCGTCAGCCAGGACGAGGCGCTGATCGAAATTCACCGGCGCAGCGGCGACATCGGCTGGCAGCTCGCCACGCTGACGGCCGGCGACCCGGTCGAACTGAAGAGCGTCGAACTGCTCACCGATTTCGCGGCGATCTACGAGGAAAGCGGACTACCGCTGCTGCCCGGTAGCGACTGACGCGCCTCAGCGGACCATCCGGAAAGCCGCATTGGCGCCCGGCGGCACGGTGGCGATCGGTTCGAACGCGTAGACACCGGCTGCCGCATCGCGCACCGCGTCGGTCACCAGGACTTCGCCGGCACGGGCGATGTCTTCGCCCAGCTTGGCTGCGGCGTTAACCTCGCTGCCATAGACATCGCGGTCGCCGATCCGCAGCAGCCGCCCGAAGCCGAGACCGACGCAAAGGCCGATGCGCTCCGCCGGCTCGCGCCCGACGTTGTAGTCCTGGCAGACGCGCTGCATGGCATCGGCACATTCGATCGCCTTGACGACATTGCGGAAGATGATCAGCAGGCTGTCGCCCTCGACCTTGAGCAGGATGCCATCGTGGGCATCGATGCACGGCGAGAGCAGGCGCTGCGATTCGTAGATCAGTTGCAGGAAATGGATGATCCCGAACGACGCGACGCCGCTGGAAAACCCGGACAGGTCGGTGAACATCACCGCCCATTCCTCGCCGAACAGATCCCAGATGCGGGCGTCGATCTTGTCCTTGTCGGCGCCGGGCGCCAGCCGCTCGGCGATCAGTTTCTCGATCCGATCCTCGGATGCGCTGAGGCCGACGTTGCGCGTATATGCCATATCCCCCCCGGGTACTTTTCAGTTGGAAGGGCAATGATGCCCCAAGCGGCAAACTTCCGGAACGCAAGCGACGAATCGCGCATGGCAAAAAAGCAAACGCTTAAGTTTCCTTTAATTCGCCGGTCGCATCCTTGGCGCCATAGTGTTCAACGAGATCATCATCGTGGCTGCCATCCAGAAGATATTCCAGACCCGCCGACCGGTGTCGACGGTCCGTCACACCATCGTCGGCGCGCCGCGCCGGGCGCCGGCGGAGGCCTTCATCGGCGACATCTTCCGCCGCCACTACGGCGCCACGGTACGCAGCTTCGCCCCCAACCTGATGCTGCTCGAAGACAACGAGCGCATCGTTGCCGCGGCCGGCTGGCGCTGCGCCGGCGAAGACCGGCTGTTCCTCGAAACCTACCTCGACGAGCCGATCGAAGCCGCCGTCGCCCGCCTCGCCGGGCAGCCGGTCAAGCGCGAGGCGATCGTCGAAGTCGGCAACCTCGCCGCCGACCGCCCCGGCGGCAGCGTCGATGTCATCCTCAACCTGGCCCGCCACCTCGACCGGCTCGGTTACGAGTGGGTCGCCTTCACCGCCACCCGCGAGCTGATCGGCATCTTCCGCCGCCTCGGCCTGCCACCGCTGGCCCTAGCGCCGGCCGACCCGGAGCGCCTCGGCGCCGATGCCGCCGACTGGGGCAGCTACTACGACAGCCGGCCGATCGTCGTCGCCGGCCGTATCGCCCTGGCCCTGGAAATGGTGAAACGCCATGGCTGATTTCTCCTGGCAAGCCGAACTCGTTGCCCGCCCGGCCGACACGCCGCTGCTGCTCGACAGCCAGCGCAGCTGGAATGCCGGCGAGATCGTCGCCGAACTGCTCAACCTGCGCGAACGCCTGGCCGGCAGCCGCGTTGTCGGCGTGCTGGCCGACAACAGCCCGGCCTGGATCATCGCCGACCTCGCCTGCCAGGACAGCGGTCGCGTGCACCTGCCGCTGCCCGCCTTTTTCCACACGGAACAACTGCGCAACGCGCTCGAACAGACCGGCGCCGACACCGTGCTCACCGACCAGCCCGAACGCATCGGCGCCCTCGACCTCGGCTTCGCCATCACCGGCCGCTGGCAGGGGCTGACCTGGATGCGCCGGGTCGTCGAACCGGTCGCGCTGCCGCCGGGCAGCGCCAAGATTTCCTTCACCTCGGGCAGCACCGGCGCCCCCAAGGGCGTCTGCCTGAGCCGCGACGGCCTGCTCGACACGGCCCGCGCGGTCCAGGAGCGCCTTGCCGATCTGCCGCTCGAACGCCACCTGGCGGTGTTGCCGCTGGCCCTGCTGCTGGAAAACGTCGCTGGCGTCTATGCGCCGCTGCTGCGCGGCATGCCGGTGTACCTGCCGCCGCTGGCCGAACTCGGCTGGGCCGGCATGCAGGGCTTCGACCCGGCGGCGCTCGACCGCAAGGTCAGGGAAACCGGCGCCGGCAGCGTGATCCTGGTGCCCGAACTGCTCAAGGCCTGGGCGACTTACCTTGGTTTCACGCGCAGCCAGCCGTCGGCCACGCTGCGCTTCGTCGCCGTCGGCGGCGCCCGCGTCGCCCCGGAACTGCTGACCGGTGCGCGCGCCCTCGGCATTCCCGCCTACCAGGGCTACGGCCTGACCGAAGGCGGCTCGGTGCTGGCGATCAACCGCCCCGGCGACGACGCCGACGGTGTCGGCCGCCCGCTCGGCCACGCCCGGCTGAGCATCGAAAACGGCGAACTGACCGTGCGCACCCGCGCCTTCCTCGGCTACACCGGGCAGGCCGCGACCAGCGACGCCGCCTTCGCCACCGGCGACCTCGCCAGCATCGACGGCAACGGTCACCTGCACCTGCAGGGCCGGCGCAAGAACCTGCTGATCACCTCGTTCGGCCGCAACGTCTCGCCGGAGTGGGTCGAGGCGGCGCTGCTCGCCCAGCCGCAGATCATCCAGGCCGTCGTCACCGGCGACGGCCAGCCGGCGCTGTCCGCCATCGTCGTGCCGCTGCCCGGCATCCCGGACGGCGCGCTCGGCGAAGCCATCGCCCGTGCCAACGCCAACCTGCCGGATTACGCGCAGATCGCCCATTTCATCGCCAGCCCCGCCTTCACCCCGGGCAACGGCCTGGCCACCGGCAACGGCCGGCCGCGCCGGCAAGCCATCATCGACCATCACCGTGCCGCCCTGGCGGCGCTCCATTCTTCAGAGGAGTCCCCGATGTCCTTCTACGACACGCTCAAGTTCGAAACCGCCCAGGCCCGCGCCTACCTGCTTTCCGCGCCGATCATCAGCGAATGCCTGCAGGGCCGCGCCAGCCTCGACAGCTATCTCGCCTTCCTGACCCAGGCCTACCATCACGTACGCCACACGACGCCGCTGCTGATGACCCTCGGTGGCCGCCTGCCCGAGCGCCTGTCGTGGATGCGTGCCGGTGTCGCCGAGTACATCGAGGAGGAAATCGGCCACGAGGAATGGATCCTCAACGACATCGCCGCTGCCGGCGGCGACGCCGACGCGGTGCGCAACAGCCGCCCCGATCTGCCGGCCGAACTGATGGTCGCCTACGCCTACGACCTGATCAACCGCGGCAACCCGGCCGGCTTCTTCGGCATGGTCTTCGTCCTCGAAGGCACCAGCGTCGACCTCGCGCTGAATGCCGCCGACCGCATCCAGGCAGCGCTGGGCCTGCCCGACACGGCCTTCTCCTACCTGCGCTCGCACGGCACGCTCGACCAGGAACACACGCAGCACCTGGCCAACATCCTCGACCTGATGACGCCGGAAGATCAGGCCGACGTGCTGCACGCCGCCAAGGTCTTCTTCAAGCTCTACGGCGACATCTTCCACGCCCTGCCGGTCGAGGTCGCAGCATGCAACTGAAAGGCGCCCGCATCGTCCTCACCGGCGCCAACGGCGGCCTCGGCCGGGTGCTCGCGCGCGAACTGGCCAACGCCGGCGCCGCCCTGCTGCTGACCGGCCGCGACCCGGCAGCGCTGGCCCGCATCGACCTGCCGGCCGGCTGCGACTACCAGTTGCTGCAAGCCGACCTGACGCACGGCGGCGGCATCGACAGCACGGTCCAGGCCGCCCGCAGCTTCGGCGCCAACATCCTGATCAACAACGCCGGCGTTGCCAATTTCGGCCTGCTCGCCGAGCAGGACTGGAACGACGTCGAACGCATCCTGGCGACCAATCTCGGCGCGCCGATCCGGCTGACCCAGGCGCTGCTGCCCTGGCTGACGCAACAGCCGGAGGCGGCGGTGGTCAACATCGGCTCGACCTTCGGCAGCGTTCCCTTCGCCGGCTTTACCGCCTATTCGGCGGCGAAGGCCGGGCTACGCGGCTTTTCCCAGGCGCTGCGGCGCGAACTCGCTGACAGCACGGTACGCGTCATCCATGTCGCACCGCGCGCCATCGACACGCCGATCAACCCGCCGGCGGTGCGCGCGCTGAACCGCACCCTGGGCAGCGCCACCGACAGCCCGGAACTGGTTGCCCGGCACATTGTCGCCATGCTCGCCAACGATGTCGCCGAAGGCCATATCGGTTTCCCGGAACGCTTTTTCGCCTGGCTCAACGGCTTCGCCCCCGGTCTCGTCGACCAGGGCCTGCGCGGCAAGCTGGCCAAGATGAAACAACACGCCACCAAGGCGTGACCTTCAACAGAACACAGGAGGCATCATGTCCCGTTTGAAATCCCTGCTTTTCGCCGTCGGCCTCGGTTGCGCGACGCTGATTCACGCCGCCCCCGGCGACGAACTGATCCGCCCGATCCAGGACCGCTGGGCGGAGATCAAGTACCGCCAGCCGGAAGACCGGCAAGCCGACCTCTACCGCGACCTGGCCGCCCAGGCAAAACAGCTTTCCCGCAACAACCCCAACCTCGCTGCCGCGCTGATCTGGGAAGCCATCGTCGTCTCCAGCGAGGCCGGCGTGCGCGGTGGCCTCGGCGGCCTGTCGCTGGCCAAGGAAGCCCGGGCGCTGCTCGAGGAAAGCCTGAAGCTCGACGAGAAGTCGCTCAACGGCTCCGCTTACACCAGCCTGGCGACGCTCTACGCCAAGGTGCCGCGTTGGCCGCTCGGCTTCGGTGACAAGGAAAAGGCCGAGGCGCTGTTCAGGAAGTCGCTGGCCGTCAACCCGGACGGGATTGACCCGAATTTCTTTTACGGCGAGTATCTGATCGATCAGGACCGCGTCGCCGAAGGCCGCCGCTATCTGGAAAAAGCCCTCGCCGCCCCGGCCCGCCCGGGTCGCGAAGTGGCCGACCAGGGCCGGCGCCAGGAAATCCGCGCCCTGCTCGCCAAAACCGCCGGAGAGGCACGCTAATTGAGACTGTTGCTGGTTGAAGACGACACCCTGCTCGGCGACGGCATCCGCGCCGGGCTGATGCTCGCCGCCTACGCCGTCGACTGGGTGCCGGACGGCAAACTGGCCTTGCTCGCCCTGGCCGATCACAGCTACGACGCCTGCGTCCTCGACCTAGGCCTGCCGGGCAAGGACGGGCTCGCCGTGCTGCGCGAGATGCGCGGCCGCGGCGACCAGACGCCGGTACTGCTGCTGACCGCGCGCGACACGGCGGAGGACAAGATCGCCGGCCTCGACCACGGCGCCGACGACTACCTGACCAAGCCCTTCGACCTCGGCGAGCTGCAGGCGCGCATCCGCGCCCTGCTCCGCCGCGCCGGCGGCAAGGCACAGCCGCTGCTCGAGCATCGCGGCGTCAGTCTCGACCCGGCGAGCAAGCGGGTCAGCTTCAATGGCCAGGAAGTGCCGCTGTCGGCCCGCGAGTACGCCCTGCTCCACGCCCTGATCAGCCAGCCCGGCCACATCAAGAGCCGCAGCCAGCTCGAGGAAAGCCTCTACGCCTGGGGCGACGAGGCCGGCAGCAATACCGTCGAGGTCTATATCCACCACCTGCGCAAGAAGTTCGGCGCCGATTTCATCAAAACGGTACGCGGCCTCGGCTACCAGCTGACCGACGACTGACGATGCGCCGCCTGCTGCCGTCGCAACGCCTCAACTCGCTACGCTGGCGGCTGCTCGCCGTGATCGGTGCGGTCGTCATGACGACCTGGCTGCTCACCGGATGGTTCAGTTACAGCAAGGCGCAACACGAAGCCGAGGAGCTGATGGACGGCAGCCTGGCGCAGACCGCCCGCCTGCTGCTGGCGATCACCCACGACAACGAGGATGACCTCGCCGAACTCATCCCGCGGCTGGCAACGGTGCGTGGCGCCGCAGACATCTACGAACCCCCACTCGAATTCCAGATCGGCCACGGCGACGGCAGCATCCTCGCCCGCTCGCCGGATGCGCCGGAGTTTCCCATCCTCGGCGTCGCCGGCTACAACGACATCATCCGCCATGAAGAAGCCTGGCGGGTACTCAACGCGGTTTCCGCCGACGGTCGCTACCGGGTCCAGGTCGCCCAGGCGATCGGCCTGCGCGACCGCGCCGCGCTCGAAGTCGCCACCCAGACGGTGCTGCCGCTGCTGCTCATCACGCCTGTGCTGGTCCTGCTGATCTATCTGTCGATCATGCGTGCCCTGCGACCGCTGGACCAGTTGGCCCGCGAAGTCGCATCACGCACGCCGGACAGCCTGGCGCCCTTGACCACCCGCCGCGTCCCGACCGAGGCGCAACCGCTGGTGGCGGCAATCAACCGACTGTTTGGCCGCGTCGGTCGCACGCTGGACAACGAACGCCGGTTCACCGCCGACGCCGCCCACGAGTTGCGCACACCGCTCGCCGCGCTCAAGGTTCAGACCCAGGTGGCACGACTGAGCGGCGATTCGCCGGTACGCGAGCATGCGCTGCAGCAAATCGAAGCCGGTGTCGACCGGGCCGGCCGACTGGTCGAGCAACTGCTGCGCCTGGCCCGACTCGACCCACTGAGTTGCCCGCCGCACAGTCAGACGGTCGACCTCGGAAAGCTGGTCGACCGCGTCATTGTCGCCAGCCATGCCGAGCACGCCGTCGCCAGCCCGCAACTGGACGCCGCCTGTCTCGTCCAGGGCGACGACGACCTGTTGCAGATCGCCGTGCGCAATCTGGTGGACAACGCCCTGCGCTATTCCCCGCCGGACAGCGCAATCCGCGTCACCATCGCGCGCCGCGACGACGCCAGCTACGATCTGACGATCAGCGACAACGGCCCCGGTGTCCCGGAGGCCGTCCTGGCCCGCCTGGGCGAACGCTTCTTCCGCGCCGAACCGGGCAAAACCGAAGGCAATGGGCTGGGGCTGGCGATCGTCGCCCGCATCGCCGAACTGCACGGCGCCAGCCTGCACTTGGCCAACCAGCCGAGCGGCGGCCTGGCGGTCAGCCTGCAGGGCTTGCGGGCGGCGGGCGGGTGAAGCGATAGAACAGGTTGGGTTCGCTGACCACGTAGACCCGCCCCTGGTCGTCCAGGGTCACCCCCTCCGCTTGCGGTACCGCCTTCTGCAGGCCACTGCGGCCGGCGGCCAGCGAGAGGCTGCTTAGCGGCCGGCCGTCGGTGGCAAATTCAACCAGGAGGCGGGATTCCTCCGACAAGGCCAGGAGGTGGCCGCTTGCCGCGTCGAAGTGCAAGCCGGCCAGGTCGGTGCCGGGCAAGGCGGCATCGCGCGCCGCATCTTCGGCAATGTCGACGGCCGCCGTTGCCGAGAAGGGGAAGCCGCGCACCTCGTAAATGTGCTGAGGATCGCGCTCCTTGGCGACGAACAAGCGACCGCTGGCGGCGTCGAAGGCCAGCCCCTCGAAGCCCTTGTTGCCGTTGCGGCCAATGCCGAGTGCCAGGCGCGGCGCCCGCCCGGCATCGACCGCCCGCGTCCCCGCGTCGATCCGGACATACACCAGCGCCTGTCGCCGTTCATCGGTCAGCACGAACTCGCCGGGTCCGACATACTCGATGGCCTCTGGATCGCGCACCCCGCTCAGCGGGATGCGGCGCAGCACATCACCGCTCAGCGACAACTCGATGATTTCCGGGGGGGCGTTGGTGATCGCGAACAGGCTCCGGCGATCGGGGTCGTAAGTCAGTCCGGAGAGATTGGCGGCGATGCCGGCCAACGGCCGGGCTTCGATGTCGACCCGGTAGTCGGGCAGCCACACCGCCCGCTCGCGTTGCGCAGCATCGGCCGTCGCCTGCTGCCAGAGCAGGGCGACGAGCGGCCAGCGCCCGAACAGCGCGGCACCGGCGAGAACGAACAGGATCGCCAGCAGGAAGCCGCCGTGCGGCCAGCGTAGCCGGGGAGCGGATAGGGAAAGCGGAACAGAGAGGCTGCGAGTGGTGGACATGACCTAAACAGTTGCAGTCGAAGACGGCACCATCCTGCCGCCCCGACGCTAAACGCCGCCTGACGCTACAATTCATCAACCGTTTATCCTGGTTGCCGCAGCATGCGCCCCATGAAACTCCTGCCAGCCCTCCTGATCCCCCTACTCCTGCTGCTGCCCGCCCACGCCGAAGAGCAATACGTCATCCGCCGCGCCGTCGAGGCCGGCCAGCTCAAACCGCTGGCGGAAATCCTGGCCGGTGTCCAGAAAACGCATCCAGGCAAGGTACTCGACGTCGATCTCGAACGCGACCTCAACGGCAGGCGTATCTACGAGGTCACCGTGCTCAAGAGCGACGGTCAACGCAGCAAGCTGCTGGTCGATGCGGTGAGCGGCGGGGAGTTGCCGCACGCGACACCGGCAATGCCGCGTCTCGACATGGCCAAGGCGCTGCGCGCGCTGCTCGCCCGCCACCCGGGCAAGGTCCTCGAGCTGGAACTGAAGCTGGCGGCCGACAGCCGGCTGATCTACGAGGTCCAGGTCATCCTGCAGGACGGACAGTTGCGCGAGTTCGTCATCGATGCCCGGAGTGGCGAGCTGATCGACGGCAACGGCCACCGCCAGGAGGTCCTGAAGAAGCTGATGCCGCTGCCCGACCTGCTCGCCCGCCTACCCGCGCGCTACCGCGGCACCATCCACGAAGTCGAACTGGAATACGATCAGGACGGCCACTATTTCTACGAGGTCGAAGTCCGACTCAACGACGGCCGCGTCTTCGAACTCGACATCGATGCGGTCAGCGGCAAGCTGCTCAACGACGAGGAAGTCAGCCGATGAAGGTGCTGCTGGTCGAGGACGACCGCGAACTCGCCGCGAAAATCGCCGCCGCGCTGAGCGCCGACGGCATGATCGTCGATACCGTGCACGACGGCGACGAGGCGGCTTTCGTCGGCAGCACCGAGGACTACGATGCCGCCGTGCTCGATCTCGGCCTGCCCGGCCAGGACGGCGTCTCGGTGTTGCGCCACTGGCGCGAGCAGGGGCGCCGCCTGCCGGTGCTGGTACTGACCGCGCGCGGCCGCTGGAGCGACAAGCTGGCCAGTTTCGACGCCGGCGCCGACGACTTCCTGACCAAGCCTTTCCTGCACGAGGAAGTCGCGCTCCGCCTGCGTGTCCTGAAGCGGCGCGCCCTCGGTCACAGTTCGCCGATACTGCAGGCCGGCCCACTCAGTTACGACGCCAACGCCGACCGTTTCACGCTCGACGGCGCGCCGCTCAACCTGACCGCCCAGGAAAAACGCATCCTTGCCTACCTGATCCAGCGCAAGGATTGCGTCGTCAGCCGCAACGAAATCAGCGAACACGTCTACGCGCGCGACCTCGACCCGGATTCCAACACCCTCGATGTCCTGATCGGCCGTATCCGGCGCAAGCTCGGCGTGCCGCTGATCCAGACCGAACGCGGGCGCGGCTTCTGCCTTACCGAAGTCGATGCCGTCTAGCCGGCTGCACCGTTTTGGTCTGGCCTCGCGCTTGGTCGCGCTGGCCGCGATCGCCGCCCTGCTGGTCAGCACGGTCGGCGGCTGGATCTTGCGGCAGAGCGTGCAGGGCACCCTGCTCCGGCATTTCGAGCAACGCCTCGCAGAACGGACCGAGCGACTGCTCGCCGGTTTCTCCGTCCTGCCCGGCAGCAGCCAGATCCACTGGCTCGGGCGCAGCAACGACGAATTCGGCCGCATCTTCTCCGGCTGGTACTGGCAGTTGGAAGGCAGCGGCGAACTGCAGGCTTCGCGCTCGCTGTGGGACAGCCGCCTGGATACCGCTAGCAACCGGCCCGTACCCGGCAACCCCGAGCTGCGGCAGGGGGTCGACCCGCAAGGACTGGCCGTCATGGGCATCGTCCGCGTCATCGAAGTGGATGGACAAGCGGCCCACCTGCACGTCTATGGCCCGGCCGCCGAGATCGCCAGCGAACTCGATCGCCTCGACCGCATCCTGCTCCTCACCCAACTCGGCCTGATCGTCTCGCTGCTGCTCACCAGCATCCTGCAGGTCCGTCTCGGACTGCTGCCGCTGCGCCGGCTACGCGACCGGCTGGCGGCGGTGCGCACCGGCAGCGCCGCCAGCGTCGGCAACGACTACGGCCCGGAACTGGCGCCGCTGGCCCAGGAACTCGACCTGGTGCTGGCCCGCAACGCGCGCATCGTCGACCGCGCCCGCGGCCACGCCGCCGACCTCAGCCACGCGCTGAAAAAGCCGCTGTCGCTGCTCGCCGCCGATAGCGAACTGCAGCGCAATGCCCTGTTGCGCCAGCAGGTCGGCGCCATGACCCAGTTGATCGACCGCCACCTGGCCCGCGCCGGCAGCGGTGCCGGCAGCGTCCGCCAGGTGGCGGTCGGCGACTGCATCGACAGCCTGATCGGCCTGATGCAGCGCCTGCACCGCGAACGCGGCCTGAGCTGGCAGCTCGACGTCAACCGCGACCTGCACTGGCGGGGCGAACAGACCGATTTCGAGGAAATGCTCGGCAACCTGCTCGACAACGCCGGCAAATGGGCAAGATCGCGGGTCAGCGTGCGCGCCCGCCGGCAGCACGACGAAGTCGTCGTCGAAATCGGCGACGACGGCCCCGGCCTGTCGGCGGAACAGATCCGCGAAACCGGCGTACGCGGCCGACGCTTCGACGAAGACGTCGAAGGCAGCGGCCTCGGCCTGGCGATCACCGGCGACATCGCCGAAACCTACGCAGGCGAGCTGAGCCTCGGCCGTTCACCGCTCGGCGGCCTGCTCGCCTGCCTGCGACTACCGGGCTGAGGCACAATAGCGCTCCCGGACGAACTTAATGGCCGTTTAATCGATCTGATCCAGACTTTTCCGGCCCGCTTCCAACGAGATTTCCATGCCTCAAGCCGCAATTCCCGCCTCCCCTATCTCCCGTCTCTGGCAACGCCTCGATTTCTGCGGCCCCTACGCCGGCATCGCCATGCTCTTCCTGGTCGGCCTGCCGCTGCTGTCGCTGTCGCGCGCGGCGCTGATGCTGTGGCAGTCGGAACGGGTCGCCGCCACCGGCATCTGGAGCACGATGCTGCTGCAGGGCGTGCGTGTCGACGTGATCCAGCTTTCCCTGCTCGCCCTGCCCCTGCTGCTGCTTGCCCCGCTGCTCGCCGGCAAGCGCCTGTGGCCGGCCTGGCGCAAGCTGAACGTCGCCTGGATGACGCTAGCGATCGCCGCCCTGGCGCTGCTCGAGATCGCCTCGCCGGCCTTCATCAACGAATACGACAGCCGGCCGAACCGGCTCTTCGTCGAATACCTGAAATACCCCAACGAAGTCGTCGCCATGCTGTGGAGCGGCTTCCGCCTGCACCTGGTCGGCGGCCTGCTGGTCACCAGCCTGCTCGGCTGGTCGGCGTGGCGGATCATGCGTGCCTGGCAACGGCGCGAGGCGCCGTGGTCGGGCTGGAAACTGTGGCTGAGCTGGCCGCTGCTGGTGCTGATCTGCGCCCTGGCGATCCGTTCCAGCCTGCAGCACCGGCCGGCCAACCCGGCCACCTTCGCGCTCACCGCCGACCCGATGGTCAATACGTTGATCCTGAATTCCGCCTGGTCGGTGACGCACGCGATCTACGGCATGCAGCACGAGGCCAATTCGAGCGAGATCTACGGCAAGATGGAAAGCGCCGACATGCTCGCCGAGTTCCGCCAGGCCCGTAGCGCGCTCGGCAACCCGCACCCGCTGGTGGGCGACCCGGAAATCCCGACCCTGGTGGACCAGCAGGCAACGCTACGCCGCAGCAAGCCGCTGAATCTGGTGATCATCCTCGAGGAAAGCCTGGGCGCGACCTTCGTTCAGTCGCTCGGCGGCGTCCCGGTGACGCCCAACCTGGAAAAGCTGAAGGAACAAGGCTGGTGGTTCGAGCAGCTCTACGCCACCGGCACCCGCTCGATCCGCGGCATCGAGGCGGTGACCACCGGCTTCCTGCCGACGCCGGCGCAAGCCGTCGTCAAGCTGTCGCTGGCCCAGCGCAATTTTGCGACGCTGGCTTCCATCCTCGGCCGCCACGGTTACGAATCGGAGTTCATCTACGGCGGCGAAGCGCATTTCGACAACATGCGCGGCTTCTTCACCGGCAACGGTTTCACTCACATCACCGAACAGAAGGACTTCAAGAACCCGAAGTTCGTCGCCGGCTGGGGCGTTTCCGACGAAGACCTGTTCGACAAGACGCACGAGCGCCTGAACGCCAAGCACGCCGAGGGCCAGCCCAGCTTCACGCTGGTGTTCACCTCGACCAACCATTCGCCCTTCGACTTCCCCGACGGCCGTATCGAGCTTTACGAGCAACCCAGGGCGACCGACAACAACGCCGTCAAATACACCGACCATGCCCTCGGCGAGTTCATCGCCAAGGCCAAGGCCAGTCCCTACTGGCAGGACACCCTGTTCGTCGTCGTCGCCGACCACGACATCCGCGTGCGTGGCGACAGCATGGTACCGGTCGAGCGCTTCCACATCCCCGGCCTGATCCTCGGCGCCGACCTCAAACCGAAGCGGGTGAAGACCGTCGCCAGCCAGATCGACCTGGCGCCGACGCTGCTCTCGCTGATGGGCGTCGACACCAAACACCCGATGCCGGGTCGCGACCTGACGCGCGAAGCCGACGACCTGCCTGGCCGGGCGATGATGCAGTACGAGCAGAATTACGGCTGGATGGAAGGCAACCAGGTCGTCGTCCTGCGCCCGGAAAAAACCCCGGCCTTCGCCCACTATGACCGCCAGACAAAGCGCCTGAGCGCCGCCGAGGCGCCGCCCGCCGATGGCGACGCCCTAGCTAAACGGGCGCTGGCGCACGCGCTGCTGCCGGCCTGGCTGTACCGCGAACAGCGCTACCGGCTGCCCGAGAAATAATTGAGTCGGGTCAGGCTGCCGTAGTCAGGCGCTGGCCGGCGCTGGGCTGCCGCCAGCGTTTCTCCGGCAGCCGCGGCGAGCAACACGCGGATCGCGCCGGCGTGGGTGACCAGCAGATGCGCTCCGGCCGGCAGTTCATCGACGAAGGCGAGCACGCGCCGCTGCAACTGGCGCGGCGCTTCGCCGCCGGGCGGCGCGTAGCCGTCAACGTCGGCGGCCCAGGCATCGAGTTCGGCGCGCGCGATGTCGTCCCACGGACGACCTTCCCAGGCGCCGAAATCCAGTTCCATCAGCCGCGCATCGAGCCGCGGCGCCGGCTGCAGGGCTTCGGCCAGCGTCCGGCAGCGCTGCAGCGGGCTGCTCCAGAGCGGCAACCCCGGCGGCAGTTCGCGGCGCAGGCGGTCAACAATCGGCGCCGGATCTTCGGCCGCGACATCGAGCTGACCGTAACAGACGCCGGGCGCGATCAGCGGCCGCGGGTGGCGCACCAGGTACAGCGTCAGCGCGGCCATTGCGCGAGCAGCCCGAGGTAGAAGGCAATTTCGGCGAGCTGTTGGGTGGCACCCAGGCAATCGCCGGTGTAGCCGCCCAGCCAGCGGTGGAACTTGGCCGCCAGCCAGGCCGTCGCCAGCAGCGCCAGCAGCAGGCCGGCCACCGCTTGCGGCCAAGGAAGGCAGAGTAACGGCGCCAGCGCGAACGCCAGGGCGAACAGCAGCGCCCCCCCAGTCAGGCGTTGGGCCAGCTGCCTGGCCTTGGACTGATCGTCGTCGCGCGCGTAGTCCATGCTCGCCAGCAACAGCGTCGCGCAACCGCGCGACCAGGCATGGCCGGCGAGCAGCGCCGCCGGCACCAGCGCCGGATCGAGCGCCGCCAGCAATACGAACTTGCCGGTCAGCCCCAGCCACAGCGCGACCACGCCGTAACTACCGACCCGCGAATCCTTCATGATTTCCAGGATGCGCGACTTCTCCCAGCCACCGCCGAGACCGTCGGCGGTGTCGGACAGGCCGTCCTCGTGGAAGGCGCCGGTGGCGTACAGCGTCGCCGCCATCGCCAGCAACACCGCCACCGGCTGCGGCCAGATCTGGAGCGCCGCCAGGTAGACCAACGCGGCGATGCCGCCGACGACCAGGCCGACCGCCGGCAGCCAGCGCGCCGAATGCTGCAGTGCCTCGGCCGAATGACCAACCCAGGCCGGCACCGGCAGCCGGGTGAAGAAACGCAGGGCGCCGAGGAAGTAATCGAGCTCGCGGCGCAGCATGGCTAACCGGCGACGCCGGCCGACTCGAAACTGGCCATTTCGTTGAGGAAGGCGACCGCCGCCTGGACCAGCGGAAAAGCCAGCGCGGCGCCGGTACCTTCGCCCAGGCGCAGGCCCAGGTCGAGCAGTGGCTCGGCCTGCAAGGCCTGCAACTGGGCACGGTGGCCGGGCTCGGCCGAATGGTGGCAGAAGACGCAGTAGTCGAGCAAGGCCGGTTCGAGGCGCGCGGCGACCAGCGCCGCCGCGCCGACGATGAAGCCGTCGATGAGCAGCACCATCTTCGCTTCCGCCGCCGCCAGCATGGCGCCGGCCATGGTCGCCATCTCGAAGCCGCCGAACTCGGCGAGCACGGCAAAGGGGTCGTCGTCGCCGCCTGCGGCGCGATAGCGGGTCAGCGCCTGCTCCAGCAGCGCCTGCTTGCGCGCCAGCCCCGCGTCGTCGAGGCCGGTGCCGCGCCCGACGCAATCGGCCAGCGGCACGCCGGTCAGGCAGTGGGTGATCAAGGACGCCGAGGCGGTGTTGCCAATGCCCATCTCGCCGAAACCGACCACCTGGCAGCCCGCGGCCGCCAGCCCGAAGACCACGCCGGCGCCCTGCTCGATCGCCTGCGCGCATTGCGCCGCCGTCATCGCCGGGGTTTCCAGGTAATTGGCCGTGCCCGGCGCCACCTTGAGATCGATCAGGCCTTCACGCGGGCCGCCGAAATCGTGCGCCACGCCGGCATCGACCACCGCCAGGCCGAGACCGTTCTGGCGCGCAAAGACGTTGATCGCCGCGCCGCCGGCGAGGAAGTTCTCGACCATCTGCCAGGTCACGTCCTGCGGATAGGCCGAGACGCCGGCCCTGGCGGCGCCGTGATCGCCGGCGAAGACCAGCATCTGCGGCCGCTCGAGCGACGGCGTCAGCGTCTGCTGGATCAGGCCGATGCGTACCGCAAGCGACTCCAGTTGCCCGAGCGAGCCGGGCGGCTTGGTCTTGCGGTCGACCTTGTGTCTGAGCGAATTTTCAATGCCCCGGTCGGGGGCGACGATTGCGAAGGAATGCATCCGATTCTCCAAAAGCGAAAGGGCCTCGTGCCCGCATCGTCCAGACGCGAACACGAAGCCCTGTCCACAGGCTTTCTGTTTTTCCGTCCGACAGGTCTTCTGGCTCCCGGATCGTCCCCCTGACCGCCCCTTCCCGGAGCGTCTGTTTCCGCTCGTAGTGGCTTATTGCGATGGGGTCCCCGGTTACAGCGGCGGGCCCGCCCCGGAATTGAGTTGTCTCGCACCGGGTTCCGTTTTGTCGAACGCGGCGATTATACCCGCGCCACGCTAGCCGACGACCAGCGACGGCGCCATGCGGGCGAGGATCTCCCGCGCCGGCAAGCGGATTTCGGGCGCCACATCGTTGAGCAGCTCGGCGTTGCCGGCCACCGCCGCCACCAGGGCGGCACGCACCGGCTGCAGGGACTCGCCAATGCCGGACGCGTCCAGCTCGGCCAGGACGCGCTCGCCGACCTGCAATTCCACGGCAGATGGCAGCATGGCCACGATTTCCCGCAAATACGCCGGAGCCGCAGCGACTTGCTCTTGCTGCGCGGCGAACAATCGACGGATTTCGCCCATCAGTTCATCCGCCGTAGCAATGTGCGCCGCTTGAGACGGCGCCGGCTCGGCGCAGCGCAGCGCATCCGGAACGACGCCCGGATCGAGGCTGAAGTAGGCATGCAGAAATCCGACCAGCCGCATCAACCTGCGCCGCGCACGTCGACCAGCGCGCATCAGATACCAGATGTTGAAGAAACGTTCGGCGACCTGGAAAGCCATGCGCTTACCCTGCCCAGCCTTGACCTTTTCAACGATGCCAGCTTGCGCCAGACGATCGAGCTGGGCCGAGGCCTGGTTGACACTCCAGCCCAGGGCATCGGCAAGCTGACGGGCACTCATCGGGTTCCAGTGCACGGCCAGCTTGTCGAGCAGCAGTTGCGCCTGTGCTGGCATTTCGTCGAAACGAGCCTTGTACTGGGGCGTCACTTCATCGAGCAGACTCTCGAGATCGGCGCACACATCGCTGTCGAATCCCTTCGACAACACGCCGTAGACCAGCACGGCGAGACGCGGGTTGCCGCCAGTCAGCGTATGCAGCACGCGCATGCGCCCGACATCCTCCTGGACTCGCCTGATCAGCGCTTCGGCACCGTGCCGGCGAGCGAGGTTGACGATGATCTCGCGCATTTCGTCTTCGCTGAGACCACGTAGTTCGTCGATGCGGAAGAAATCATAGAAAGCGCGGCCGTAGTCGTAGCTGGCTTCCAGTGCCCGGCTGCTGGCGCCGATCAGCATCAGTCGCGGATATTCCTGCAGGGCTTCGCGCAAGGCCCAATCCTTGTCCTTGAGGCGATCGAGAATCAAGTCGATGTTGTCGACGAGCAGGATCAGCCGGCGCCCCAGCTTTTCCGCGATACGCAACAAGGTTTGCAGGGCTCCTTCGCCATCCTTGCGGTCGAGACGCTCGACTTCTGCATCGATGGCGTTCATTTCGGCAGTGCGACCGTGGCTTTCCAGGTAATCGCCCAGGGCGTCGAGGCAGTTGAGCCAGAAATCGGCCAGACTGCCGACGTTGTACTGTTCTTCCGGGAAAACCAGGGGTATCCAGGCGGCGGCGAGTTCCTCGTCGTCATCGACGGCAATCGCCAGGCGGCGCAGCAGGGTGGATTTGCCCATGCCGCGTTGGCCGAGAATCAGCCGGTGTTGGGGGCGGGTACCCGGCTTCTCGCGACGAAAATCGTCGATGAACCGGGCGAGCAGTTTCGGGCGGGCGACGTAGTAGGTGCGCACCTCGTCGCGGCTCCACAGCGCCGGGTTATAGAGGGCGGAACGTTTCAGGGCGGTATCCAGACTCATGCTGCCAACCTCCGTTGCCAGAAAACGCGCAGCCATTCCAGCCTGAAAGCGTAGCGTCCCTCCCGTTCAATCAGGTAGCCATCACTGGTCAGCACTTCGAGCAGGTAGTTGAGCGTCTTGTCGCGTGCCGCCGGATCGCCGATGACGGCTGCCATCGCCTGCTCCAGGTTGTCTCGGGTGTTGCCTGCGCTCGATCGGCAGATTTGGGTCAAAATCCTTGCCGCATGCCCCGCTTCTGGCTGGCCAAGCTCCTCGTCCAGTCGCTGGCGCCAGTAGTCGAAGTGATTTCGATAACCCATGCCCAGCAGTTTCTCGAACACCCGCTCGACCATTGCCGCATCCGGCGTTCTACCGCTTTCCACGCATTCTTCGCGCAAGTGTTCGAACATCAGTTGCAGGTAGTAAGGTACCGGCCAGCCTACCCGCCGGACGATGACTGCACGCAAACCTTCGTCAAGATCGATGGCGTAGCTCCTGGCAAGTTCACCTAAAAAGCGAAGAGCGCTTTCCTCGCTGAATGCATCAAGCGGAAAAGGCTCAAGGTCGTTGATCGTATCGCTCAGGCCCAACCGGGCGGCGAGCGTGTCCAGACCGATGGAACCGGCAAGCAACCATTTGATCCGCCGGTAGTGGGTTTGCCGCAGATCGCGCAGCCAATAGAGAAAGGCCCGCGCCCGACGACGACCGTCATCGCCCTGTTGCAGCAGGTTGATGATGAAGACGGGAAGTTCATCGACACACACCAGCCAGTCGTCGCCGCCATCCGCCAGTGCCTTGCCCAGTTCCTCGCCGGCCTCGCGCCAGCTTTCGGGCCGAGCTTCGTGCCAATCGATACCCAATGCCCCCAACTTGACGCTTTTGATCTTGTCGAACAAGGCCTTCCGCCGCTGTTCGATGGTGTGCTCGGTCGCCAGTGCCTTGAACAATTCGCGGATGCAGTCGCTCTCGTTTTCACACTTGGCAAAACTGCAATGTACGGCGTAGCGCCCATGCTGCCGGGCAGTGGCACACAAGCGCAGGATCAGCGAAGTCTTGCCGATGCGCCGTGGCGCAAGCATCAGCAGGTGGCTCCCCGCCAGCTTGCGCCAGGCGCGCGCCTGCTCCTGCTCACGGTCGAAAAAGTCCTCACCTTCCACCGGATTACCGACACTGATTTTCATCGCCGTCTCACAACAGAAATTTTGTACAATTATTTTGTTGTAAAAATTTTTTGCTGTAAAGCTATTCACTGCTCAAACCTTCACTAAAAACAAGGGAGACGCCACAATGCCGGCCATGGCAAAAAGAACCTTGATCCTCGGCGGCGCCCGTTCGGGCAAGAGCCGCCACGCCGAACAAATCGCCGCCGCATCCGGCCAGCGGGTCGTCTACGTCGCCACCGCCGAGTCGCGCGATGGCGAGATGGTGCGCCGCATCGCCCACCACCGCGCACGCCGCCCGGCCGACTGGGGCTGCGTCGAGGAACCGCTCTATCTGGCTACCCGCCTGCGCGAACTGGCGGCGCCCGACTCCTGCCTCCTGGTCGATTGCCTGACGCTGTGGCTGTCCAACCTGCTCTTCGCCGGCCGCGCTGCGGCGCAGGCGGAAACCGGCGAAGCCATTTCCTGCCCGCTGTTCGCCGGAGAAACGGCGGCGCTGGTCGAAACGCTGCCGCAGCTACCCGGGCAGGTCATTCTGGTCTCCAACGAGGTCGGCTGGGGCATCGTGCCGATGCATCCGGTCTCGCGCCTGTTTGCCGACGAACAGGGCCGGCTCAACCAGCGTGTCGCGGCGGTCTGCGAGCGGGTTACGCTGGTCGCCGCCGGCCTGCCGCTGACGCTGAAATAGTCAGCCGCGCTTGCGCAACGTATAAACCCGCCACATCGCGTAGCCGGGCAGAAAATCCCGATGGCCGACGATGTCGAAGCCGGCCTCAGCGAACTCCGCCTCAATGACGCGGCGCGGCACGACGAAGCGGTTGTTGTTGACCTGCCGCCGCGCTTCCAGCCGGGCCCGCCGCCAGGCCTTGAAATTGCCGTCCACCCAAAGCGAAAGGACGACGCTTTCACAGGAAACTCGGTGAAATTCGCGCAGCATCGCCAGCCGGTGCGCCGGTTCGGCGATATGGTGCAGCAGGCGCATGCTGAACACGCAGTCAACAGCGCCGTCGCCCAGATCGATGGCGAAGGCCGAGGTCTGGAAGGCCTCGACGCCGGCAACGATCTCCGGCGCCTGCGTGGCCTGGGCCACGGCAATCATGTCGGCCGAGTTGTCGGCGGCGAGGATGCGACGCTCGCTCCGTTCCGCCAGCATCGGCCAGAAGCGCCCGGCGCCGCAGGGCAGATCAAGCACGCTGGCCGGGTCTCCAGCCATGGCCAGCGCCGCCCGCGCGATCCGCTGCTCGCGCCAGTCGGAAAGACGGCGCATCGGGCCAGCCCGATGCTTGTCGAAATACTGCTGGGCGTGCTTTCGGTCGTACTTGCGGGAGAACTCGAGTTCGATCGGTCCTGCTTGGCTCATGGAGGATATCCGGGTATCTGCGAACCCGGATACTAGAGGCCTCCCCCTTAACCAAACATGAACGAATCTCGACAGATTGCTACCGGATGTTTCTAGGGCGTATTCACAGCAAGCAGGGGTAGCACGACGCTCAGCTTTTGCCAGTCGAATGCCGCTTCGACTGAATCGGCCAGACGTTCCAGATCGGCTTCGCGGCGCGCCGCGAAATCGACCCGATCAACCTCGCCGACACCGGCCCAGCGCAACAGCGCGGTCAACGCCTCGGGATGCTCGAAGACGCCGTGACAGTAGGTGCCGAGTAGCTGATCATCAGCCGAGATGGCTCCGTCGGCACGGCCGTCGGCAAGCTGCACGGCGGCCCGCGTCAGGCCATCGCCCTGAGTGACGCCAAGGTGGATTTCGTAGCCGGTCATCGCCGGCTGTCCTTCGAGACGCAAGTGACCGCTCACATTGCGCAACTGCTTTTCGCTTTCGAGCGTCGTATCAACCGCCAGGAAGCCGAGACCGGGCGTCGTTCCCGGTGATCCTTCGAGACCGAGCGGGTCGGCGATGCTGCGCCCGAGCATCTGGTAGCCACCACACAAGCCGATCACCTTGCCGCCGTAGCGCAGATGGCGGGCAATGGCCTGATCGTGGCCCTGAGTGCGCAGCCAGTCGAGGTCGGCGCGCACCGCTTTCGATCCAGGCAGGACAATCAGGTCGGCCGGCGGCAGCGCCTCGCCCGGCGCGATCCAGCGGAAGTCGACTTGCGGGTGCAGGCGCAGCGGATCAAGATCGTTGTGGTTCGAGGTGCGCGGATAGGCCGGCGCAGCAACGCGGATTTTTGCTGCTTGCTTCCCGTCCACCGCAGCCGTCGCGATCGCGTCCTCAGCGTCAAGCATCAGCCCGTGCAGGTAGGGCAGAACACCAAGCACCGGCTTGCCGGTGCGCTGTTCGAGCCAGTCGAGACCGGGCTCGAGCAGTGCGATGTCGCCGCGAAAACGGTTGATGACGAAACCGACAACGCGCGCCTGCTCGGACGCCGACAACAGTTCCAGCGTGCCGACCAGGTGGGCAAAAACACCGCCGCGGTCGATGTCGGCGACGATGATCACCGGGCAATCGACGGCCTCGGCAAAGCCCATGTTGGCGATGTCGCGGTCGCGCAGGTTGATCTCGGCCGGCGAGCCGGCGCCTTCGACGAGAACGCAGTCGTAGTGCGCGGTCAGCCGCGCCCAGGATTCGAGCACAGCGCCCATCGCGCGCGGTTTGTACTCATGGTAAGCCTTGGCGTCGAGGTCGGTGGCGACCTGGCCGTGGATGATGACCTGCGCCTTGCGGTCGGTGGTCGGCTTCAACAGCACCGGGTTGAAGTCGGTATGCGGTTCCAGCCCACAAGCCAGCGCCTGCAGCGCCTGCGCCCGGCCAATTTCGCCACCATCGACGGTGACCGCCGAATTGAGCGCCATGTTCTGCGGCTTGAACGGCGCCACCTTGACGCCACGGCGCTTGAGAATGCGGCACAGCGCGGCGACCAGCGTCGATTTGCCGGCGTCGGAAGTGGTGCCTTGCACCATCAGGGCGGAAGCGAACATGGCAGCCTCGGAAAACGGGAGGCGCATTATCGCATTGCCCTGATCTCAGCGCGCCAACCCGTAATAGCTATTGAAGTAACGCACCAGCCGCGTCGTCTCCTCCGGCGTCAGCGGCGCCACGCCGCGCAGTTGGCGGTAGGAATGCATGCGCGTCAGGCTCGGCGTCCAGTCGCTGCGCCGTGAGAGCAGCAAGCGACGAGCATCGTGGCAAGCCAGGCATTTCTGTTCGACCAACTTTTCCGTGCCGGCGCCATCGGGTTTGAAGCGGCCGCTGCGCACTTCCTCGGCGCGTTTGCCGTCCATCTCGGCCTTGCCGGCGATGCGCGCGGCGAATTGGACGTAGCAGACTTCGCCGTCGCGCACTTCGCGGCTGCCCCGGCGTTCCTCGATATTGATCAGGTGTTCGACGTAGTCGCCGTCCTTCGTCCGGCGGTTGATGTTGTAGTTGTAGAACTCGGAAAACACCACGTCGCCGTTGCGCAGCACCTTGATGGCCATGGCCTGGTCGTCGCCGGCGGGCCGTTCCGGCAGATAGGCGACGGCGCCATCCGGGGCGATGCGCCCGATCCGGCCACGTTGGTCGCCGGAAAACCACAGCACGCCGTCTGGCGCCGCCGACATTTGCTGGATGTAGGTGGCGTCGGGCAGTTTCTGTTCGCTGAGTTTGCCATCGACGGCAACCCGGCCCAACACGAAACGGCAGTGGTCGGAGAAGGCGAGGCCGCCGGCGGCCGGCGTCAGGTTGCTCGGGCAACTGTTGTCCCAGGCCGCCACCGTGCTCCATTGGCCATCGCGCGACAGCGTCGCCAACCGGCCCTTGGGTTGGGCGCCATTGCGCCCCGGCACCAGGATCGTCACCCAGGCGCGGCCCCGGCGGTCAAAGGCCAGCGAGGTCGGCCAACCTTCGCGCAGGGGAAAATCGTGCATCCGGCCCTGGCGGTCGATGCGACCGACCTTGGCGATCATCGCGCTGCCGTGGCCGGCGTGTTCGTCGCTGTCGTTTTCATGCCCGGACATCTGCGTGAACCACGCTTCGCCCCGGCGATCGACGGCGACCATGCCGGGGTGGCCGTCGCGCGTGGGGAATTCCCGGATGCGCCCGTTCGGCGCCAGACGGCCGATCTTGCCGCCGTCCATTTCGACGAACCAGACGTTGCCCCGGCGATCCAGCGCCAGAGCGCTGGGCTCGGCGTTCTTCGTCGGCAGCGCATAGGCCTTGACGCTACCGTCCGGCGCCAGCCGCGACACGGCGTTGTTGTCGCCCTCGGTAAACCAGATGCCGCCGGTTTTGTCTTCGACCAGTTGATAGGAGCCGAAAGGCCGGCAGGCCAGGGCCGGCGTCGCCAGCAGCACGGCGAGGCCGCAGAGAATGGGGAAAATCGCTTGCTTGCGCATGCACAACTCCTTGCCAGTCAGAAACGCAAAATGAATTCGCCGCGCAGGGTGCGCGGCTCGCCATGCCAGAAGAAACCGCTGACGTAGTCGCGGTCGAAGACGTTGTCGAGCGCCAGCGTTGCTTCCCAGCCCTTGGCCCGCCAGCTTGCCGCCAGGTCGAGGACGTCGTAGGCCGCCTTTTTCCAGCGATAGCCCCGGCTGTCGACCACGGTGTTGGCTTCGTCGGTGTAGGCGCTGCCGACCAAGCGCCATTTGGCGCGGGCGGAAAATCCTGCGGTCGACGCGTAATTCAGCACAAAATTTGCCTTGTGCCGGGGCATGTCCGGCAGGACGTTGCCGACCAGTTGCGGCGCCGACTGGTCGCGGACGATGCGGGTGCGGGTGTAGGTGTAATTGGCGTCGAGCTGCCAATGCCCGGCGAGCGGCTGCGACCAATGCGTTTCCAGCCCGTGCGCTCGCACTTCACCAACGTTCTGCGGCTGCTGCACGACCGGCGAACCGTAATCGAGGATGCGCACGGCTATCTTGTCCTGCCAGCGGGTGGCGAACAGGGTGACGCCGCCGTTGCCACCCGCCGCGCTGCCGAGCAGGGCGAGGTCGGCGGTGGTCGAGCGTTCCGGCTTCAGCGCCGGGTTGGCCAGCGTCACCGAGCCGGCGCTGACAAAACCGTTGTACAACTGCGTCGCCTGTGGCGGCGAGAAGCCGCTGCCCAAACTGCCGCGCAGGCGGGTGGTCGCGCCCAGCGGCCAGGACAGCGCGATCTTCGGGCTGGTCGCCGCCTTGACCACGCCGCCGCCGCGCGTTTCCTGCCCGGGTGGGCCGGCATCGAACACGCGTGACGAGATATAGCGTTGCCAGTCGTGGCGCAGCCCCAATTCCAGGCGGCCGGCGCCGAGCGGCATTTCGCCGGAAGCAAACAGCGCCTCCTTGCGGATCAGCGAATCGGCCTGCGTGCGCGTGACGCGGCTGGCGTAATCGCTGGCGCTGAATTGTTCCGACAGTTCGATCAGGCTGCCGCCCAGCCGTCCCTGCCAGCCGCCGTCCTGCCAGGCCAGCGCCGCCGAGGCCTCGCGCTGGCGGGTATCCTGAGTCAGCCATTGGTCCGCCGCCAGACCGGCGGCGTCGATACCGCTGCCGCGATCACGCACGCCGGCCGTGGCATTGCGGTCTTCACCCAGCGCCGCTTCCAGCGACCAGCGTTCGTTCACCTGCCAGGAAAACTGGCTGCGCACGGTATCGGTTTGCCAGTCGAAGACCCAGTTCGGACGGCCGAAAAACGAATGGTTGTCCGAGTGCTTGAGGTTCAGCGACGCGGCGAAATCGCGCCCGGTCCAGGCCAGCTTGCCGTCCACGGCAGTGCTGCGGCCGTGCTCGTCGGCGACCGTGATCTGGTAGGGAAAAGGCGAGCGCGGCACGGTGCGGAAACCCTGGTCTTCGCGGTTTTCCGCCAGCAGTGACCAGGCCAGTTCACCCCGCTCGCCGCTGCCACCCAGACGGGTGTAGTTGCCGCCCCGGGAATCCACCCCCTGCGTCAGGTTGAGCGCAGGATTCTGCCGACCGCCGGCCCGCCGCGTCGTCACCGCAATCGCCCCGCCCATCGCCTCGGCGCCGAAACGCGCCGACGCCGCGCCGCGCAATACCTCAATGCGCTCCACCTGTTCCGGGCGCAAGGCCGACAACTCGCTGACGGAAGAAACGAAGCCATCGACCACCACGGCAATGCCGCGCACCCCGCGCATGCTGATGACGCTGTTGTTCTCGTCCAGCCCGACCCGCCGCTTGAGCATCTCCAGCAGACTGGCCGGCTTCTCGCGGGCGATGTCGGCGGCGGTGATCAGGGAGACGTCGGTTTCGGCCGCCTCCCCGCCCCAGGCCGGACTGGCCAACAGCAGCAGCAGGACCGCCGTTCTAGAAGCGCACATTCAGCCCGAGCCAGACATTGCGACGATCCATGTATTCGTATTGCTGTTCGCGATAACGCCGGTCGAAGATGTTGTTCACCGCCAGACTCAGTTCCGCACTGCGAAGTGGCCCACTCACGGGCAAGCGCCAGCCGATCTTGGCATCCGCAACGAAATGGCCGGCCTTGCGCGCCTCGTCGGTGTTTCGATCATTGAAGTAGTAGTCATCGACATAACGACCGGAAAGGCGGACGTAGTACTGTTCCGACGGGGAATAAACGACACCTGCGTTAAGCTTGTGCGGTGCAATGCGCTGCACCTGTTTGCCAACGGTCAGGGGATCGCTCGGGTTTTCCTTGATGCGCGAATCCGTATAGGTGTAGTTCAGGTACGGTTGCCAATCGCCAAGCTTGCCCTCGAACGCCAGCTCCAGACCATCAATGGCCACCTTGCCGATGTTCTGGAACTGCCACTGCGGTCCGACCCGGATCGACGAAATCTTGTCCTCGTAGTCGGTATGAAACAGTGCCGCCCGTGCCGACCAGTTAAGCTGACGATGCTTGACGCCAAGTTCGTAGGAAATCGAGGTTTCCGGTTTCAGGTCGGGATTGTCCAGCCAGGCACCACCGCCACGGAATTTGAGAAAATTCAAGGCCGGCACATACGCAGTTCCCACTGTCGCATACAGGGAAGTCGGTTCACTCAGCCGATAGCGGAGACCCAGGCGCGGATTGAAAACCTTGTCCTTGGAGTCCTTGCCGGTTGCGACGCCATTCTGGCTATCCCCGGCGAATTCGTAGCGATCCCAACGACCACCGGCGAGGATGGTCAGGTTCTCGGATAGCTGATGCTCATCCTGCACGAAGATGCCGGTCAGCTTGCTCTTGGAAATGCTTTCGCCGCTGCCACCCCAGATTACATCTTCCCAGCGACTGGTGAATTTTCCGACCCCGTATGCGTAACCCAGGGTCAGCAGATTGGCCGCACTCAGGCGCAGGTCAGCCTGCAGGTCGAGGTAGTCATGACTCTCGATCCGGTCATCGACCTCGGCCAGAACCAGGCTGCCGGCATTGCCGTTCACGTATTCGTCATCGAACAACATGTGCGTGCTTTGCCGGGTATGACGAAGCCGCACCTTGAACACTGCGCGCTCCCCCAGTTCGAAGCGATAGCCAAGGTCGTAATTTTCCGAATCGTTGTCAAAACGATAGTTCGGATGCCCGCCCAACCAGGCGGAACTGGCATCGCCCTTGCGCGCCGAGAAAGTGATTTCCTGGTTGGCAGCGGGCCGCAGACCAAGCGTGAGACCAAATTTCTTGTCCCTGCCATCGCGCGACGCCAAATCCCTGGAACCCCATGGATCGGAATCCGGTTGGGCAACATAGCCATCGGTGCGGTAATCGCTCGCGGAAAGACGGAAATCGACCACATCCCAGGCCGCACCAACCGCCGCCGAGAACAGTCTGGCGTCGTGAGACCCCGCCCCGATACTCACCTCGGCCCCGGGAGCACCTCGCCAGCGCTTGGGGACGAAGTTCACCACGCCGCCCACCGCGCTCGGTCCGTAAAGCGCGGAAGCCGGCCCCCGGACGATTTCGACCCTTTCCAGATCCTGCAGGTCGAGCACCTGGATACCCTGATGAATGCCCGCGACCGGCGACTCGATCGGCATCCCGTCGATAAGTATCTGGCTGGTCGACCCACCGAAGGAACCACCGACACCGCGCAGGGTAATCCTCGGCAGGGAGGCAGGCGAACCGTAACCGGCAACATCCACCCCCTCGACATTACGCAACAGGTCCAGCGGACTCTGCACCTGCTGGGTGGCAATGTCCTTGCGTCCGACCACGGTCACGCTGGCCGGTACATCCTCGACCCAGCGCTCGGTCCGTGTCGCCGTGACCACCATTTCCGGCAGCACCTTTTCGCTGTGCCCGGCGCGCACGATGACGTAGCTGCTGTCGCCATCCTTGCGGAACTCCAGCCCGGTGCCGGCGAGCAGGCGGCGCAGGGCTTCTTCCAGGCGCATGTCGCCTTTGACTGCGCTGGCCTGGAGCGTGCCGACGACATCGCTGGCGTGGGCGATCTGCACGCCGGCCTGGCTGGCCAGGGCGCGCAATGCGCTGCCTAGCGGCTGGGCGGCAACGTCGACCGGAACGGCGAAGACGGCGCTGCTCTGGAAGGCCAGGAACAAGGCCGTGGCGATGGTGCTGAGAAGAGGCCGGCGCTCGCCGGCGAAGGCTTTTTGAAACACGTGATTTCCCCCTTGGTTGTCTGGCGATGCGCTCGCCTCTCCCCACCAAGACGGATGAATTTGCCCTCTCCCTACCTCTGCCGGGCCAAACGCGACAATATGCCGCATGGAGTGGGGCGGCATCGCCGATTAGCATGCGGCCATGAATGCCACCACTTGTCCGCCTACCGAGCCGCTGGTACTTGATCTCTATCGCAGGCATTTCGACGAGTTGCGGCATTTTCTCGGGCGCCGGCTCGACTGTCCGGAGGCCGGCCGCGATGCCGCGCAGGAAATCTTCCTGCGCCTGCTGATCAATCCGCCGGCTGTCGACATCCGCAATCCGCGCGCCTTCCTGCTCCGCTCGGCACGCAACTTCCTCATCGACCTCGGCCGCGCCGCCCAGAGCCGGCCGCAACTGGTGGTGGTCGATGAGACGGACCCCGGCCTGGTCGACCCGCTCGCCGACCCCGCCCGCATCGTCATGGCCCGCCAGCAATTGCGCCTGCTCGCGACGGGTATCGAAGCACTGCCGGCCAAATGCCGCGAAGTCTTCTTCCTGCACCGCTTCGACGCCCTGACGCAGGGCGAGATCGCTGCCCGGCTCGGTATTTCCGCCAAGATGGTGGAAAAACACCTGGCCAGCGCCATGCTCCATCTGCGCCGCCTGTGGGCGAAGCATTCGGCCTGAATTGACTGCCCCCGCCCCGCTGCCGACAATGCGGCGCATGTCACCCACCGCCGCCACCTCTACCCCGGAACAGGTGCAGGAAACTGCCGCCCGGTGGTTTGCCCGCCTGCGCGGCGACGCGGTAGCCGCCAGCACGCGCGCGGAATTCGCCGCCTGGCTGGCGGCCGACCCGGCACACGCCGAGGAATACTCGCTGCTGGAACAACTCTGGGATAACGCCGCCCGCCTGCAAACGCGCCCGCGCAAGTCCGGCCGCGCGCTGGCGACGGCTGCCCTGGCCGCGGCGGCACTGTTCCTCGGCTGGTTCAACCTTGCGCCGCCGACCGACACCCTGCTGAGCACCGTCGCCGGTGAACGGCGGCATGTGCAGCTCGACGACGGCAGCGAGCTCGATCTGGCACCGCAGACGCAGGTTAGCGTGCGTTTCGGCAAGGGGCAGCGGCAGCTCGAACTGGCGCAGGGCAGCATCGCCATCAGCGTCGCCGCCGATGCGCAACGGCCGTTCGAGGTCCTGGCGGGCAGCAGCCGGATTCGCGACATCGGCACCCGTTTCACCGTGGACCGCCGCGCCAACGAAGTGCGCGTCGGCGTTGCCGAAGGCATGGTCGAAGTCAGCCCCGGCGACGCGCAACAGACCAGGCAGATACTGCGGGCCGGCGAAGCGCTGACTATCGTCGATGGAGAAATCCGCCCGGTTCTGGCCGTCGACCGCAACAATTTGCTGGCGTGGACCAAGGGCCAGCTGATTTTCGAGGAAGCACCGTTGAGCGAAGTCGTCGCGGCGCTCAACCGCTTCCGCAAGACGCCCATTGTGCTCGGCGACCCGCAGGCCGGCCGCCAACGCATCAGCGGTGTCTTCCTCATCGCTGACGAAGCGACCGCGCCGCTGGCGCTGGCGCGGATTGCAGGGTTGCGCTTCGAGACGCAGGACGGCAGACTCCTCGCCCGCCGCGCCGAAACGCATTGAACGCCCGTTCGGCTTCCCTTGCTTCTGCCCGGCCCCTCGCTTAGCATCCCCGCCTTGAAGTCTCCGGGTGCCTTCCGGCTTTGCCGGCAGGAGAATCGGGAAGGCGGTGCGAATCCGCCACGTGCCCAGCGCTGTAAGGATGACGGGCGATGCACAGGCCACTGCTGCGGCGGGAAGGCGCATCGTGCGGGGGAATCCGAGTCAGAAGACCGGCCGGGAGACGTAACACGGCGCCGTGGACGGGCGCCTTCGCGTTTCCAGAAGGGGAATCCATGGAAAACCAGCTCGCTTTTTCCGACGCCGAACGGGCCGCCGTCTATCGTGCCATCTTCAACCGCCGCGACGTGCGCGGCCAGTTCCTGCCCGACCCGGTCGCCGACGAGCAACTCGCGCGCATCCTGCTGGCGGCGCATCACGCGCCTTCGGTCGGCTTCATGCAGCCATGGAATTTCCTCGTCGTCCGCTCGGCGGACGTGAAGCAGCGGGTACATGACATCTTCCGCGCAGCCAACGCCGAGGCCGAACGAATGTTCCCCGACGAGAAGCGCGAGATCTACAGCAAGCTCAAGCTGCAGGGCATCCTCGACGCACCGATCAACCTGTGCATCACCTGCGACCGCTCGCGCAGCGGCCCGGTGGTGCTCGGCCGCACCCACATGCCGACCATGGACCTCTATTCCAGCGTATGCGCCGTGCAGAACCTGTGGCTGGCCGCCCGCGCCGAGGGACTGGGCGTCGGCTGGGTCAGCATCTTCCACGAGAAGGCGCTGCAGGACGCGCTCGGCATTCCGCAGCACATCGTGCCGATTGCCTACCTGTGCATTGGCCACGTCAGCCATTTCAAGGACCGCCCGGAACTGGAAAGTGCCGGCTGGCTGCCGCGCCTGCCGGTCGAGGAACTGGTCTTCCACGAACAATGGGGGACGCGCGATTTACCGGAAAATGCCGGATTGACCGCCGCCCTGTCGGCGCTCGCCGCGGCGGAGCGTGGCGCATGAATGGCACTTTCCCGGCCGACCAGCGCGCCGCGCTGCTCGCCCTCCCCGGCGTCGGGCCGACGGTGATCCGCCGCCTCGAAGAGGCCGGCTACGCGCCGCTCGCCCGCCTGGCCGGCGAGGAAACCGCCGTCGTCACGCTGCACATCGCCCGCATGATCGGCTCGACCTGCTGGCACAACAGTCCACAAGCGCGCGCGGCGATCGACGCCGCCATCGCCCTGGCCCGCCAATGGCCGAACTGAACCTGCTCGCCGGCCCCTACGCCATGCCGCTGGCAGCGCTCGCCGCGGTGCTGCTCGACCGCCTGTTCGGCGAAGTGCGACGCTTTCACCCGCTGGTCGGCTTCGGCACGCTGGCGGCGGCAATCGAAAAGCGGCTGAACCGGTGCACGATTGCCGGCGGTGTCCTCGGCTGGGCGCTGGCAGTACTGCCCTGGGTAGCGCTGGCGCTGGCCTTGCGGCCGCTCGCGCCGTTTGCGGTCGACGTGCTGCTGCTCTATTTTTCGCTCGGCGCGCGCAGCCTGTGCGAACACGCCGAAGCGGTCGCCCGGCCGCTGCGCGAGGGGCGACTCGACGAGGCGCGGCAGCGCGTCGGCTGGATCGTTTCCCGCGACACCGCAGCACTCGACGAATCCGGCGTCGCCAAGGCCGGCGTCGAGTCGGTGCTGGAAAACGGCAACGACGCAATCTTCGGCGCGCTGTTCTGGTTCGCCCTGCTCGGCGGCCCCGGCGCCCTGCTTTTCCGGCTGGCCAACACGCTCGACGCGATGTGGGGTTACCGCACCGAACGCTACAACCTGTACGGCCGCTGGGCCGCCCGCTGTGACGATGCGCTCAACTGGCTGCCGGCCCGACTGACCGCGCTGAGCTACGCCCTGCTCGGCCGCTGGCGCGACGCACTGGCCTGCTGGCGCGCCCAGGCGCCCGGCTGGGAGAGCCCGAACGCCGGCCCGGTGATGGCGGCGGGCGCCGGCAGCCTCGGCGTGCAATGCGGCGGCGCCGCCATCTACCACGGCCGCGAGGAAATCCGCCCGCCGCTCGGCTGCGGCCCGGCGCCGGTCGCCGCCGACCTCGGCCGGGCGATCACGCTGATCCGGCGCAGCCTGTGGCTGTGGCTGGCCGTCCTTTTCCTGATCGGAGCCCTGCATGCTTGACCATGGCGGCCGCCTGCGCGAAGCCGCGGCCCACTACGACATCCCGCTCGCCGACTGGCTCGACCTGTCCACCGGCATCAACCCACAAGGCTGGCCGGTACCGCCGCTGCCGGCGGCGGCCTGGCAACGCCTGCCGGAAGACAACGACGGCCTGGAAGCCGCCGCGACCGCCTACTACGGCAATGCCAACCTGCTGCCGGTGGCCGGCTCGCAGGCCGCCATCCAGTGGCTGCCGGCGCTGCTGCCGCGCGCCGCCGTAGCCTGCATCGCGCCGCTCTACAACGAACATTCGCAGGCCTGGCAGCGCGCCGGCCACAAGCTGCGCTTCCTGCAGAACGCGACGCTGCCGCGTGCGCTGGCGGCGGCGACACCTTACGTGCTGCTGTGCAACCCGAACAACCCGACCGCCGACCGCCACCCGCGTGAACTGGCGGTCGACGCCGCGGCGCAGCTGAAAAAGCGCGGCGGCTGGCTGATCGTCGACGAAGCCTTCATCGACGCGACGCCCGAGCACAGCCTGACGCCGCTGGCCGGCACGGCGGACGCCCCTAACCTGATCGTGTTCCGCTCGCTGGGCAAGTTCTTCGGCCTGGCCGGGCTGCGCGTCGGCTTCCTGTTCGCCGCCCCCGAGCTGCTGGCGAAGCTGGCCGAGGCAATCGGCCCGTGGAGCATCGCCGGCCCGTCGCGGGCGGCGGCAACGCTGGCACTCGGCGACAGCGCCTGGCAGACGGCAACCCGTCAGCGCCTGCAGGCCGACGGCGAACGCCTGCGCCAGTTGCTGGCGCCGCTCGGCGAAGCCAAAGCCACGCCACTGTTCGCGACGCTGAACGCGCCGGTTACCGCCGAACTGCACGAACATCTGGCGCGCCGCGCCATCCTCAGCCGCCGCTACGCAACCAACCCGCTGCTGCGCTTTGGCCTGCCGCCCGACGAAGCCGGCTGGCAGCGCCTGGCCGACGCGCTCAAGGCGTGGAAGCCTGCATGAAACATCGTCTCTTTGCCCTGCTTGCCGCCGCCTGCCTGGGCGGCGCCCACGCCGAAATCGTCGTGCGTGACGACAGCGGCCGCGACGTCCACCTGCGTGAGCCGGCACGGCGCATCGTCGCCCTCGCCCCGCACATCGCCGAGACCCTTTACGCCGCCGGTGCCGGCGGCAAGCTGGTCGGCACCGTCGATTACAGCGACTACCCGCCAGCGGCGAAAAAGGTGCCGCGCGTCGGCGGCTATTCGCGCATCGACCTGGAAGCCGTCGTCGCCCTCAAGCCTGACGTGGTGCTGGTCTGGGAAAGCGGCAACAACATGGCGCAGGCCGACAAGCTGCGCGCGCTCGGCCTGACCGTTTTCGTTTCGCAACCCAACCGCATGGACGATATCGCCGGCCAGGTCGAACGTTACGGCCGACTGGCCGGCACCGAGGCCATCGCCAACGCGGAGGCCCGCCGCTTCCGCGAGCGTCTGGCGGCTCTGCGCGCGGCCAACGCGGGCAAACCCAAGGTGCGGACTTTCTACCAGGTATGGAAGGCGCCGCTGGTCACCGTCGGCGGTCCGCAAATCATCAGCGACGCGATGCGCATCTGCGGCGGCGACAACGTTTTCGGCCAGCTCGACCAGATGGCGCCGCGGGTCAGCCTGGAAGCCGTGATCGAAGCCGATCCGGAAGCCATCGTCGCCACCGGCATGGGCGACGCCAAACCGGAATGGCTGGACGACTGGCGGCAGTGGAAGCGAATGACCGCCGTCCAGCGCGGCAACCTGTTCCACATCAACCCGGACATCATGCAGCGGCACACGCCGCGCATTCTCGACGGTACGGCGAAACTCTGCGACCACCTCGATGTCGCACGCAGCCGTCGCCCCAAGTGAGAACATCATGCCCCGCCTGCCCCAGCGCATCGTCTGCCTGACCACCGAAACCGTCGAAGTCCTCTACGCCCTGGGCGAGCAGGAGCGCATCGTCGGCATCAGCGGCTACACCGTGCGGCCGCCGCAAGCACGCAAGGAAAAGCCCAAGGTTTTCGCCTTCACCAGCGGCGACATCGCCAAGATCCTCGCCGTCGAACCCGACCTGGTGCTGACCTTCTCCGACCTGCAGGCCGACATCGCGCGCGACCTGATCAAGGCCGGAATACCGGTTTACGCCTTGAACATGCGCAGCGTCGACGACATCCTGGCGATGATAGCGACGGTCGGCCGCCTGGTTGGTGCCGAGGATCGCGCGCAGGCGCTGGTCGCCGGGCTGGAGGCGCAGATTGCCGCAGCCCGGGCACATGCCGAGGCCAGCATCGCCCGCCACGGCCGCCGGCCGCGCGTCTATTTCGAGGAATGGGACGAGCCGCTGATCAGCGGCCTGCGCTGGGTTTCCGAGCTGATCGAAATCGCCGGCGGCGAGGACGTCTTCGCCGCACGCGCCCGCTCGCCATTGGCCGCCGACCGGCGGCCGACGCCGGAAGAGGTGATTGCCGCCGCGCCGGAGATCATCATCGGTTCCTGGTGCGGCAAACACTTCCGCCCCGAACGCGTCGCCGCCCGCCCGGGCTGGGAGGCCATCCCGGCGCTCAGCCAGGGGCGCCTGCACGAAATCAAGTCGGCGATCATCCTGACGCCGGGGCCGGTAGCGATCAGCGAAGGCCTGCCGCTGCTGGAAAAGATCCTCTGGCCGGCAAGCGCCTGACGGTAAACGCTTATTGCCATGGCATCACGCAAACCCCTATAGTTATTGCATGTTGCGTTCGGCATTGATTCTCCTGATTTTTTCCCTGTTCACGCTGCTTGCGCGGGCAGGGGAGATCGCCATCGTCCTGGCCGACAGCAGCGCCCCCTATCAGGAATTCGCGAGCGGCCTGCAACAGCGGCTCAAAGGCAGCAATTGGCAGATCAGTTATGTCGATACCGAACCACATGCTCCGGAACGCCAACCGGTCGCACTGATCGTCACCGCCGGCAGCGAGGCTTTGCGCAAGACGCTGGCGAGTTCGCCGAAGGTGCCCGTCCTCGCCACCCTGCTGACCGAGCACGCCTATCAGAATCAAATCGGCACCAGCCGCCCGCCGGCGGTCTCGGCGATCTATCTCGATCAACCGGCGCAGCGCCAGGCTCGCCTGCTGCGCCTGCTCTTTCCCGAGCTGCAGCGGGTCGGTTTGCTGCTCAGCGAGCAGTCGCGCCAACAGGCCGACAGCCTGCGCACCGCCCTCGCCGGCCAGCGCCTGCAACCGGTCAGCGAGTTCGCCAACGGCGAGGAGTACATCCTGCCGACACTGGAAGCGCTGATGCAGCGCAGCGAAGTACTGCTCGCCCTGCCCGATCCTCTGCTCTATTCGCGCAACACGATCAAACCCATCCTGATCACCTCGTACCGCCACCGGCGACCGGTGATCGCCTTCTCGCCCGCGATGGTCAAGGCTGGCGCGCTCGCCGCGCTGTACTCGACGCCACTGCAGATTGGCCGCCAGGCCGCCGAACTGCTCATCGCACATGGTACCCACCTGCCGTTACCGGCCACCCCATCAAAATTCTCGATCGACATCAACCGCAGCGTCGCCGACGCCTTCGGCCTCCGCCTGCCGGAGGAGAGCGATCTGTTCCAGAAACTGCTTGCCAGTGAAGTCAATCCATGAAGAACCTGACCCTGCGCCAACGCCTGCTGGTTCTGACGCTGCTGCCCAGCGCCCTGATCACCACGCTGCTCGTCGTCTATTTCGCCATCACCGGCATCAACACCCTGGAAAACCAACTACGCGCCAAAGGGCTGGCCACCGTCCGCTACCTGGCGCCGATCAGTGAATACGGCATCATTGCCGGTCAGATGGACAGCGTTTACGGTCTGGTCCAGGCCGCCATGCAGGAACCCGGGATCAAAGCGGCGATCATCGTCAATCCGAAGGGACGCACCCTGGCCGTCAGCGGGCGCGTCTCACTTTCGGCCGAAACCATTCGTCAACGCTTGAACGCCCCCGCCCTGGTCGGCGAGGGCGACACCTGGATTGCCTTCGGTGCGCCGGTCGTGCGCAGCCAGAGCGACAGCGACCCGCTGTTCGACATCGCCGGCCTCGACGAGAACCCCCAGGAAACCATCGGTCACGTCTTCATTGAACTGGACAAGGAAGAGCTGCAGGTCCGCCAGCAGGAACTGGTGCTGCAAGGTTTCATCGCCGTACTCTGCGGCCTCGGCCTGATGGGCGCCCTCGCCATCGCCACGGCCGACCACCTGGCGCGCCCGCTGCAACGACTCGCCGCCGCCGTCCGCAACATGTCTGCTGGACGCTTCGACACCCGCGTCCAGGCCAGTTCGAGCGGCGAGCTGCGGGTGCTCGAAGATGGCTTCAACGAGATGGCCAGCCATATCGAGGAAGCCCATCAGTCGATGCAGACACGGATCGAGGAAGCCACCGCCCAACTTGTCTTCCAGGCCCGCCACGACGCGCTGACCGGGCTGGTCAACCGGCGCGAATTCGAACTGCGCCTCGACAAGGCGCTGGCCGCCGTCCATGCCGGCGGCGACGAATTCAGCGTGCTCTACATCGACCTCGACCGTTTCAAGGCGGTCAACGATGCCTGCGGCCATATCGCCGGAGACGAACTGCTGCGCCAGATCGCCCTCCTCTTCCAGGGACGCCTGCGCGAGGAAGACACGCTGGCCCGCCTGGGCGGCGACGAATTCGGCATCATGCTGGCCAACTGCAGCCTGGCCAAGGCTCGCCAGGTGGCGCAGGACATCTGCGCGCTCTCGGCCGAATACCGCTTCGTCTGGCAGGACAAGATCTTCGCCATCGGTGCCAGCATCGGTCTGACGCCGGTCACCCGCGACGTGCGCGACGTTCATGAAATCTTCGCCCTGAGCGACGCGGCCTGCCTGCAGGCCAAGGAAAGCGGCCGCAACCGGGTCTGCGAGATGGCGCCTGCGGCACCGACCGACCGCCGGCGCGACCGTGGCAACTGGGCCAGCCGGCTGGCCAGCGCCCTGTCCGAAGGCCGCCTGATCGTCGAGGCGATTCCCGTCCGTCCGCTGCAACCGGGCGTACCGCACGGGCCGATGGCCGAAATCAGCGCCCGCCTCAACGAGGCGGGGCAGGCACCGATCGCCCTGAGCGCGCTGATCGACGCCGCCGAGCGCTACGACATGGCAACGGTCTTCGACCATCATTTCCTGGAGACGGCAATCCGCTCGCTGGCCAGGGCACAGGGCCAGCAACTGAAGATGCAGTGCATGGTGCCGCTGTCGCGGGCTGCCATCACCAGCGCCAGGACCGGTGACTTCATTGCCGGCAACCTGGCCGCCGCCGGTATCCGGGGAGAAGGGCTATGCCTGATGTTCCCGGAGGAAGTCAGCACCCACCATACCAGCCTGCTGATCGAGTTCTCGCGCCGCATGCGCGAACTTGGCTGTCAGGTCGCGCTGACCGAATTCGGCGGCGGGGTTGCCTCCTTCACCCAGCTCCGCACCTTGCAGCCGGCCTATGTCCGGCTCAGTCAGAGCCTGACCCGGGACATCAGCGACGGTCTCAGTTCGACCGCGCTGCTGCGGGCCATCCTCGAAATCACCGCCGAACAGCAGATTTTCTCGATTGCCGAGGATGTCGACGACACCCCGTCGCTCGAGCACCTGCGCAAACTCGGCATCGCCTACGCGCTGGGCAAGGCGGTCGGCCCACGCGAACCTTTTGAAGCCTGGTTCGAAGGCGCCGTCATGCGCGGCATGCGCGCCTGAGCGGCAAATTCAGAAATCGAGGCGCAGGGTGATCCAGTGCCGTTGGTCAACGTAGCGGCCGTTCGGCTTGGTGCCGCTCTTGCGCTGTTCGGCGTGCCTGCCCTCAAGCGACTGCGCAGTGTAGGCAAGTTCGCCGCGCTGCCCGGCAAACTTGAAGCTGTAAGCCAGACGGAGGTCGGTCCGGTGGTACTTTTCAGCGTCGGTATTGCGGGTCCACTTGATCGCATCGACCCAGTAGCGCATCACTGAGAAATCGAAGCCGGCCGGCAATTTCTGCATCCACATCAGCGATGAAGAGCGACGCGGCGCAGAACCCTCGGCAAGACGCTGGTAGACCGCGTATTCCGGTTCGAAACCGCCACCGCCCTTGATCATGGCGAGGCCGTGAAAACTGCTGTCCTCGGTCGCCACCAGTACCCAACCGTTGCCCGACAGTTCGCTGTTTACCCGCAAGCTCGCATGATTTATCAACAGCCGCGTCGACTCCAGCGGCTGCCAACGCCACTGCAACTCGTAGCCGGCAACCCGGATGTCCTGGATCGATTGCTCCGAGTCCGGCGCATCCTTCGCCGGCCGTACTGCCATCAACCGATCGCGGACGGTTTCCCGGAAATGCCGGACATCCAGACTCATCCGCCACTGGCGCCAGTTGCCGAGATAACCGACCTCCCAGCTATCCAGGCGTTCGGCGGGAAGCCTTGAATTTCCGCTGAATATGGTCTCGCTACCATCGACTGCCACATAATTGCCGCGATAGGCCAGGATGCTCGCCGTCCGCCAAGCCTGGGTGTAACCAAGCCGCAGGGTATTTTCCGGCGTCAGGTGGAAGGCGACGCTGGCGCGCGGCGACAAGTGGTTGCCGGCCAGCGTGTCGTATTCGTTCGACGCACCGAGATTGGCGGTCAGCCAAGTTGAGGGCTTCCACTCGCCGTTGGCGAAGGCGCGCCAGACCTGGCGCGCCTCCGTCCCCCGCCCGCGCATCATGGTCTGCGAGGACATTTCGTCATGTCGCCAACTCGCCCCCCAGACCAGACGCGTCTTTGCCATTGGCACGAAATTGTGGGTGGCCTCGATTTCGTGCCGCCGCCCCCAGTCACCGGATTCGTTCACCTTAGGGTAGGGAACCACGCCGCAAGTGACCGGATCGATACGATAGGCATTGTCGCCGCGATCTTCGCTGAAGGTGTAGCGCAGCGAGAAATCGGCAGTTTCGGAAAGCGCCCGCAGCCAGCGCGCCTGCATCCAGGTGGAGGATTCGTCGCGGTTGCGCAGGGGATCGTCGCAGGGATCCGAAAGGCGGGTGACCTTGTCGAGCGAGCCAGACAGGAAGCGTCCCTCGACCTTGCCCAGCGAGAACTCCAGGCTGTCCCGGAGATTCACCGCGTAGTCGAAACGGGCGTCGAAGCGACGATTGCGGTAGCTATCCTCCCAGTCGTAATTGCCTTTCAGGCCATCGTCGCTGGTCTGCTGGTAGCTCAGGCGGAAATTCCCGGTCTCACCCAGCTTGCCACCGCCACGCACCGAGTAATCGTTGACCCCCTGCGTGCCACGGCTGGCGGAAACCGAAACACCGCGTACCAACGAGGGATCGATGGTGACGATATTGACGACACCGAGGAAGGCATTGGTCCCGTAGGAAACGCTGTTGCTGCCGCGCACCACCTCAATGCGCTCGATATCCTCGAGGGCGACGGGAATCAGTGCCCAATTGACCCCGCCCCGGAACAACGGCGAATGCAGCGAGCGACCGTCGATCAGCACCTGGACCCGTGGTGAAAAATCGTTGTCGTCGGTGATGCCGTGGTAATTGACCCGGGCGCCGACGTCGCTGTGGGCAAAGGTCTGGAAACCCGGCACCAGACGGAACAGATCGTTGAGCGAGCGATAGCCGGAAGCACGGATCATCTCCCGGTCGATCACCGTCACCGAAGCCGGCGCATCGGCGAGCCGCTGCGGCAGGCGGCTGACCGAGGCGACCACCGGCAACTCGGCGAAAAACAACTCGTCCTCGGCCAGCAGCGTGCCAAACGGCAGCATGCAAACCAGCACGGAAAGATAGCGCCGCCGCTTCATGTGCACGGATCAGTGGCTTCCCGACGTCGGCACGGCCTGCGCCCAGGCGTCGGCAAAGCAGTCGGAACGACTGGTGATGCTTACCCCGTGCCGGTCGGTCGCCACCAGACAGAGCGCCAGTCCTGCCTGCTCGACCAGCGTCACCCCCCCGACATCGAGCTCCTCAACGCCGACCCGGATCAAGGCATGCATGAAGTCATTGCGCAGGGCACCATTGAGGCCGCCGACGATACGCATCACCTTGCGCCCACTCAGTTCGTGGACAGAAAGCACTGAAGCCTTTCCGGAAGCCAGGGCATCGCGGATCGCATCCTCGATCAGCACCTGATTGATCAAGCCGATCTGGAAGCGGGCACCATACAGCCCATCGCCGATCCGGCTGACAATATTGACCGCAATGTCGATCAACGGCGAACCGAACAGCGAAAACTCGCAGCCGACCAGACGGCCGATCTCGAGCGGCTCCGGGCTGCGCAACATCAAGCCGGACATCGACAGGTTCTCGACGGAACCCTCGCCAGCCTTACCCCCAAAGCCGATCCTGACCGGGGGCGAAACCCCGAAACGGATGCGCTGATGTCGCCGCTGCTCGATCATGCTTCTCCCCAATCTTCATCAATCCCCGGGTGACAATGGTACCAAAAGTACGCGACCGGATAAGCCGTCACGACGCCTGAACCCGGCAATTGCCTCGAATTGACATTTGCCGGAGGGCTGGTTATCTTCCTTCTGCCGAAATCATCCGGCAGCGCCGATTTGTACTCTGATTGCGGGCGCTCAAAAATGCAGCTAAAACGGGAACCGCCCAGTTCGCGTTTCGGCCAACTGGGTTTTTTGTTTTCGGGAGCATCATGCCGGGACAGTCCGTCGGCGTCGTCGAGGCGCAACGCATCCATTTCAGCGAACCGCTACACCTGCGCAGCGGCGGCGTCCTGCCGTCCTACGACCTGGCCGTCGAGACCTACGGCACGCTGAACGCTGACAAATCCAACGCCATCCTGGTCTGCCATGCGCTTTCCGGCCATCACCACGTTGCCGGCCACTACGCGGACCAGCCACACAACATCGGCTGGTGGGACAACATCATCGGCCCCGGCCGCCCGCTCGACACCGACCGCTTCTTCGTCGTCGGCTTGAACAATCCTGGCGGCTGCCACGGCTCGACCGGCCCGTCGTCGGTCAACCCGGCCACCGGCAAGCCCTGGGGCGCCGATTTCCCGATTGTCGCGGTCAGTGACTGGGTGAATGCCCAGGCACGCCTCGCCGACGTCTTCGGCATCGACCGCTGGGCAGCGGTGATGGGCGGCAGTCTGGGCGGCATGCAGGCGCTGCGGTGGACCATTTCCTACCCGGAACGGGTACGCAACGCGCTGATCATCGCCTCGGCGCCGAAACTGACCGCGCAGAACATCGCCTTCAACGACGTCGCCCGCCAGGCCATCCTCACCGACCCCGATTTTCACGGCGGCCATTTCTACGAACACGGCACGCGGCCGGTGCGCGGCCTGCGCCTGGCGCGCATGCTGGGTCACATCACCTACCTGTCCGACGACCAGATGGGCGAGAAATTCGGCCGCGAACTGAGGAACGGCTCGTTCTCCTTCGACTACGACGTCGAATTCGAGGTCGAATCCTACCTGCGCTACCAAGGCGACAAGTTTGCCGGCTACTTCGACGCCAACACCTATCTGCTGATGACCAAGGCGCTCGACTACTTCGACCCGGCCCGCCTCGACGACGGCGATCTGGTCAGGACGATGGCGCGCACGCATCGCGACACCAATTTCTTCGTCGCCTCGTTCACCACCGACTGGCGCTTCTCGCCGGCCCGCTCCCGGGAAATCGTCGCGGCGCTGCTGGCCAACGGGCGCAAGGTTTCCTACGCCGAAATCGACCTCAACTTCGGCCACGACTCCTTCCTGATGGAAGACCCGCAATACCACGGCCTGGTCGCCGCCTTCCTGGGGAACATCAAGTCATGACCCATACCCTCGGCCGCCCCGACTTCGACGTCATCGCCGCCTGGGTCGAACCCGGTCACCGGGTGCTCGACCTCGGCTGCGGCGACGGCGCCCTGCTCAAGCACCTGATCGACACCCGCAACGTGCACGGCTGGGGCGTCGATATCGAAGACGCCAACGTGCTGGCGGCGATGCGCAACGGCATCAACGTGATCCAGAGCAACCTGGAGAACGGCCTCAAGGATTTCGCCGACGACGCCTTCGACCATGTCGTGCTGTCGCGCACCCTGCAGACAGTGCGCCACACCGAGGGCATCCTGCGGGAAATGCTGCGCGTCGGCCGCGAGGCGGTCGTCTCCTTCCCCAACTTCGCCTACTGGCGCAACCTGCGTTCGGTCCTCGACGGCCGCATGCCGGTCTCGGAAGACCTGCCTTACCAGTGGTACGACTCGCCCAACGTGCGCTTCTTCACGCTGCTCGATTTCGAGGCGCTGTGCGAACAGATGGGCTTGATCATCGTCGAGCGCCGGGTACTCGACGAAGCCGGAGAGATTGTTCAGGCTGAAACGGCCCGCGACCTGAACTTCCTCGGCAGCCTCGCCGTCTACCGCCTGACCCGCCCGCACTGATGCCCGCCTGGCTGGCCGCTTTGTGGAACAGGCGGATGCTGATCTGCATCTTCACCGGTTTCGCCTCCGGCTTGCCGCTCTACCTGCTGCTCAACCTGGTACCGGCCTGGTTGAAGACGGAGGGGCTGTCGCTGCGCACCATCGGCGCCTTCACCCTGATCCAGTTTCCCTACACCTGGAAGTTCCTCTGGGCGCCGCTGCTCGACCGCTACGGCATCCTTCCCTGGCTGGGCCGGCGCCGTAGCTGGATGTTCGTCTCGCAGCTCGGCCTGGTCGCCGCCATCGGCTGGCTCGGCCAACTCTCGCCGCGCACCGACCTGATGTTGATCGTCGGCCTGACGGCGACGCTGGCTTTCCTGTCCGCCACCCAGGACATCGCCCTCGACGCCTTCCGCCGCGAAATCCTGCCTGACGAGGAGCTCGGCCTGGGCAACGCGATCCACGTCAATGCCTACCGCATCGCCGGCCTGGTGCCCGGCTCGCTGTCGCTGATCCTCGCCGACCACCTGCCGTGGAGCCAAGTTTTCATGATCACCGCCGCCTTCATGATCCCCGGCCTGCTGATGACGCTGGCCGTCGGCGAACCGCGCGCCGCCACCGGTACACCGCGCACGCTGCGCGACGCCGTGGTCGAGCCCTTCCGCGAATTTTTCGGCCGCCATGGCGTGCAATCGGCGTTGCTGGTGCTCGCCTTCCTGTTCTTCTACAAGCTCGGCGACTCGCTGTGCACGGCGCTGGCCACCCCCTTCTATCTGGAGATGGGCTACAGCAAGACCGAGATCGGTATCATCGCCAAGAACGCCGGCCTCTGGCCGATGGTCGCCGGCGGCATCCTGGGCGGCATCTGGATGGTCAAACTGGGCATCAACCGTGCCCTGTGGCTGTTCGGCGTCGTCCAGATCGTCACCATCCTCGGTTTCGTCTGGATGGCCTGGATCGGCCCCGGCGAATCGACTCCGGCCCGCCTGGCGACGCTGGCCATCGTCATCGCCGGCGAAGCGATCGGCGCCGGTCTGGGCACCACGGCTTTCGTCGCCTTCATGGCAAGAACCACCCACCCGGCCTACACGGCCACCCAACTGGCCTTGTTCACCAGCCTGATGGCCGTGCCGCGCACCTTCATCAACGCCAGCGCCGGCTGGCTGGTCGAAGCGCTGGGCTGGAACAGCTTCTTCTGGCTCTGCTTCCTGTTTGCCTTCCCCGGCATGTTCCTGTTGCTGCGCGTCGCCCCCTGGAACGAGTCGCCGGCTGCCCAATCCGCAGCTAATCCCGCCGGCTGATGCGGCGCCGATCCAGCCACCAGGCGTAGATCGGCAGCAGGACAATGGAGCCTGGCAGCAAAAGACCGATCAGGTAGGGCGACAGGTGCGCCAGACGGCGCAGATGTTCGATCAGGATGCGGCGTTCCGCGGCCGTCCAGGGGTCGCCGTTGCGCGCCTTCATCAACAAGGGCATCAGGCCACGCGTCGCCATCAATTCGACGATCACGCGCCGGGCTTCGCGCCGTTGCGAAGACAGCAGTTGCCGGAACCAGCCGGGACTGGACGCTGCGACACGCTCCGCCACGGTCAGTGCAACAGACTGCGCAGCTTCTGCCAGCCCCGCCAGACGAAGACGCCGCGCGCCGCCCAGCGCCAGGCGCGGCGCGGGCGCAAGGCAACGACTGCGGCAACAGCGGCAAACACCGCCCCCGGATGCAGCTTGAGCCAGTCGATGCCGCGCAGGGCGGCATCGCCCCCGGCAAACAGAGGAGACAAGCCGCGCGCATGGCGGGCCAGGGCTTCCCGCTGGCCAGCAATGCGGACACCGAGCGCTCCCCGGCGGGCAGCCAGTTCGAGCAGTTTCTCGTTCATTCCCGGCGCTGCCCGCGCAATTGCGCGAGGTCGGTATCGAGTTCGGCGAGGCTGCTGCGGAATAGCTGGCTGGGCGCCCTGACCTGGCGGCGCAGGGCGAGAATCAGCGCAGCCGCGCCGAGGAAGAAGAGCAGGGCGAAGGCACCAAAAACCAGGACGCGCTGCTCCCAGAAAGCCAGGGCGAGGCTGAACACCGCCATGATCACGGCCAGCGTGAGCAGGAAGGCGGCGCCGATGGCCTTCGACCACAGCGCGATCAGCCGGTATTTCTCCTCCTCGATTTCAAGGACGAGCAACTCGGCCCGCGTCCGCCCGATCGACAGCAGCGTCGCGGCACTGTTCTTCAATGCGGCAAAGAGGCCTTCCCGGCCGTCTTCGCCACCTTCGGATCCGGTCATCCGTTCAGCGACGGCCGATCAGCACGCCAAGCGCCAGACCGAGCGCAGCAGCAACGCCGACGGCCTTCCACGGTTGGTCATGCACGAAGTCGTCGGTGGCGCGAGCGGCTGCCTTGGTCTTGTCGACCAGTGCCTGTTCGAGGTCGAGCATGCGGTCCTTGGCGTCACGCAGGCGAACCCCCAGACGTTCGCGCAACTCCCCGACCTTCTCGCCGGCCATGCCGGTCGTCGCACGCAGCAGTTCTTCGGTATCGGCGATCACGACCTTCAGGTCCGAAACCAGTTTTTCCTTGTTCGCGGCGGTCATTTGTTCAGACATTCGAAACCTCGTCTTGGAGCGGTTGTTCAGGGATTACAGGTTATCCCTTCCGCTGGCGTAAATCAAATCGCATTGTCCGTAATCCGGTAGTCGTAATCGACAACCAGCGGCGCGTGGTCGGAAAAACGCTGCTCCTTGTAAACCGAGCCCTGACGGGCAGTGGCGGCGATCCCCGGGGTGGCGATCTGGTAATCGATCCGCCAGCCGACGTTCTTGGCCCAGGCCTGGCCGCGATTGCTCCACCAGGTATAGGCGGCCTCGCCTTGCTCGGGATAGAGGCGGCGATAGACATCGACCCAGCCGAGTTCGTCGAACACACGGGTCAGCCAGGCGCGCTCTTCCGGCAGGAAACCCGAGTTCTTCTGGTTCGACTTCCAGTTCTTCAGGTCGATCTCACGGTGGGCGATGTTCCAGTCGCCACAGAGCACGATTTCCCGCCCTTCCGCGCGCAAGGCCTGCATCTGCGGCAGAAACACGTCGAGGAAGCGGAACTTCGCCTCCTGGCGCTCGGGCGACGAAGAACCGGAAGGCAAGTAAAGGGAGATGACCGACAGGTTGCCGAAATCGACGCGCAGATAGCGCCCTTCGGCATCGAATTCGCCGCCGTCGAAGCCTTCGATGACGCCGCACGGCGCCTGTCGTGTCCAGATGCCGACACCGCTGTAACCCTTCTTTTCGGCGCAGTGATAGAAGGCATGCATGCCTTGCGGCGCCAGCATGTCCGGACTCAGATCGGCGGCTTGCGCCTTCAGTTCCTGAAAGCAGACAATATCCGCCTGTTGTGCAGCCAGCCAGGGCTCGACGTTTTTGCTCCACGCGGAGCGGATGCCATTGAGGTTCAGGGAGATGATGCGTAACATTGCGGGACTCTCGGTCGTTTTTCCGACTGATACTGGAGATTTATGGATTTTCGTCAGGAATTCATCGAATTCGCCGTCGCCTGCAAGGTGCTCCGCTTTGGCGAATTCACCACCAAGGCCGGGCGGCAGTCGCCTTATTTCTTCAACGCCGGCCTGTTCAATGACGGCGCGTCGCTCGGGCGGCTCGCCGGATTCTACGCGAAAGCGGCGCAGACCGGCGGCGTCGCCTTCGACATGCTGTTCGGCCCGGCCTACAAAGGCATTCCGCTGGTCGCCGCCATTGCCATCGCGCTCGCTGCGGGCGGCAGCAATTACCCGTTCGCTTTCAACCGCAAGGAAGCCAAGGATCATGGCGAAGGCGGCAGCATCGTCGGCGCGCCGCTGGCCGGGCGCGTGCTGATCGTCGATGACGTGATCTCGGCTGGCACCTCGGTCCGCGAATCGGTGGAACTTATCCGCGCTGCCGGTGCCACACCGGCAGGCGTACTGATCGCTCTCGACCGCCAGGAACGCGGCCAGGGCGAGCTGTCCGCGGTTCAGGAAGTGCAGCGCGACTACGGCATCCCGGTGATCGCAGTCGCGGGCCTGCGCGACTTGATGACCTATCTTGGGAATCATCCGGAGTTCGACGCGCACCGGGCCGCCGTCGCCCTCTACCGTGAACGCTACGGTGTCGATGCCTAAACTTCCCTTTGCCCTCCTGCTGATCGTTCTGAGCGCCCCGAGCTGGGGTGCTGAGGAGTACTACTGCTGCACCGACCCGGGCAACGGTCGCCGTGCCTGCGGTGACACCCTGCCGGCGCAATGTCGGGGACGGGCTTACCGCGTTTTTGACCGGGCCGGCAATCCGATCCGGGAAGTCGCCGCCGCCATGACGCCGGAAGAAAAGGCCGCCGCCGCAATCGCTGCGAAACGTCAGCAGCAACTGGAGGAACAAAGGCTGGAACGACGGCGCATGGACGCCGCCTTGCTCTCCACCTACGCCACGCCGGAAGACATCGACATGGCGCAGAGCAAGGCGGAAGGCGACGTCAACCTGACGATCCGCGATGCCACCGAGAAAATCACCGAGTTGCAGAAGCGACTCAACAAGCTGACCGCCGAGGCCGAATTCTACAAGCGCTCAGCGATGCCATCGGGATTGGCCAGCGACCTGCGCACGGTCAATCATGAGATCCGTCTGCAGCAGGAACTGATCGAGGTCAAACGCAAGGAACTGGCCAAGATCCACGCCAAATACGACGGCGACCGCCAGCGCTACTACGAGCTGACCGGCCGCCGCTCGCTCAGCCGGCCAGTTTCTCCTTCAACAGCGCGTTGACCTGCTGCGGGTTGGCCTTGCCCTTGGCCGCCTTCATCACCTGACCGACCAGGGCGTTGAACGCCTTTTCCTTGCCGGCCCGATATTCGGCGACATTGCCCGGATTGGCGGCGATGACTTCGTCAACCAGCGCGGCGATGGCCCCGCTGTCGGTAATCTGGCGCAACCCCTGTTTCTCGATCACCTCGTCGGCGCTCGCGCCCTCGCCATTCCACAATGCCTCGAAAACCTTCTTGGCGATGTTGTTGGAAATGGTGTTGTCGGCGATGCGCTGGATCAGCCCACCCAGTTGCGCCGCACTGACCGGCGACTCGCCGATCTCGCGACCTTCCTTGTTGAGGCGGGCGGCCAGATCGACCATCACCCAGTTGGCGCAGGGCTTGGCATTGGCCGCACCGGCAATGCCGACGACAGCTTCGAAATAGGCGGCAATCTCCTGGCTGGCAGTCAGCGTCGTCGCATCGTAGGCGGAGAGGCCGAACTGGGCGATGAAGCGCTGCCGCTTCTGGTTCGGCAACTCGGGCAATTCGCCACGCACGCGGTCGATCCAGTCGGCCGGAATCAATAGCGGCAGCAGGTCGGGATCGGGGAAGTAGCGGTAGTCGTGCGCGTCTTCCTTGCTGCGCATCATCCGGGTTTCGCCGCTATCCGGGTCGAACAGCACGGTGGCCTGCTGGATGGCGCGACCTTCCTCGATCTCGTTGATCTGCCACTGCACTTCGAAATCGATCGCCTCCTTCAGGAAGCGGAAGGAGTTGAGGTTCTTGATCTCGCGCCGGGTACCGTAAGGCGCGCCCGGCCGGCGCACGGAAACGTTGGCGTCGCAGCGGAACGAGCCTTCCTGCATGTTGCCGTCGCAGATGCCGATCCAGCGCACCAGCGCGTGCAGCGCCCGGGCATAGGCGACAGCCTCGTCGGAGGAACGCATGTCAGGCTCGGTGACGATTTCGAGCAGCGGCGTGCCGGCACGGTTGAGGTCGATGCCGGATTTGCCGTGAAAATCTTCGTGCAGCGACTTGCCGGCATCCTCCTCGAGGTGGGCACGGGTCAGGTTGACCGTCTTCTCGTAGGCCTTGTCGCCGCTACCGACGGCGACGGTGATCGCCCCGCCCTGCACCACCGGTAGTTCGAACTGGCTGATCTGGTAACCCTTCGGCAAATCCGGGTAGAAGTAGTTCTTGCGCGCAAACACCGATTTCGGTGCGACCTGCGCGCCGATCGCCAGACCGAAGCGGATCGCGCATTCGACCGCCTTGCGGTTGAGCACCGGCAGGACGCCGGGCAGCGCCAGATCGACGGCGCAGGCCTGGGTGTTGGGCGCAGCGCCGAAAGCGGTGGAGGCGCCGGAGAATATCTTGGAAACACTCGAGAGCTGGGCATGGGTCTCGATGCCGATTACGACTTCCCACTGGTTCATGGTTTCATCCGTTCAATGACAACGTCCGGTCTTCGCATCGACGATGACCGGCCACAGGTACTGGAACGCCTGGCCTTCGCAGGCCTGCGGACAACTGTTGAAGGCGATCGTCACCTCCTTGCCCTGCTCCCACATGCGCACCGTGCAATCGTTCTGGGTCTTGTGCCGCAACAGGACCTGCGGCAGCCTGGCATCCTGCTTGAAATCCTGGGCATTGAAGCGACAGGCACCCCGCCCCTTCATGCTGACCTGAACATCAAAGGCCTTGACGTCGGCTTCCTTGACCAGCAGGTTGAGGCGGGTCACGGTGCCGATCGCGTCCTTGTGCGAGCAACGGGAACGCACGTTGAGCGGGCGCGTCGGCTGCGGTTTCAGATTGCGCTTGGCCAGGTACTTCAAGGTCGAATTCTTGAATTCCGGCGATTTTGCGGCCGTCGGCGCAGATTCCACAGGTGCCGGCGCCGTCGCCTCGCGAGTGGGCTCCGGCGGCGTCGCGCAGGCGGCCAGCACGGCAACCATCAGGCTCAGGGTCAGACGCTGCTTCATGCGATGCCGGCCGGACGACGCAGATGCCAGTCGGTGACCTGCTGATAGCGGTGCGCAACATTGAGCAGGCGGGCTTCGGCGAAGTAATTGCCGATCAGTTGCAGGCCGACCGGCAGACCGTCGGCAAACCCGCAGGGAATCGACATGCCGGGCAGGCCGGCGAGGTTGACCGCAACCGTGTAGATGTCGGACAGGTACATCTGCACCGGATCGGTCGATTTTTCGCCGAGCCGGAACGCCGTCGAAGGCGAGGTCGGCCCAAGGATGACGTCGCAGGACGCAAAGGCAGCCGTGAAATCGTCGGCGATCAGGCGGCGGATGCGCTGCGCCTGCAGGTAATAAGCGTCGTAGTAACCGTGCGACAGGACGTAGGTGCCGATCAGGATGCGCCGCTTCACCTCGCCGCCGAAGCCCTGGGCGCGGGTCTTCGCGTACATGTCGTCGAGGCTGCCGTAGTCGGGCGCGCGATAGCCATAGCGGACGCCGTCGAAACGGCTCAGGTTGGAACTCGCCTCGGCCGGCGCAATCACGTAGTAGGCCGGCACCGAGAGGTGGGAGTTGGGCAGCGAGACGTCAACGATGGTCGCCCCGAGCCGCTCGTATTCGCGGATCGCTTCTTGCACCGCGGCCATCACCCCGGCATCGCAACCGGCGGCGAAGAACTCCCGGGGCAGGCCGATGCGCAGACCGGCCAGCGGTTGTTCGAGGTCACGCGTGTAATCCTCGGCCGGGCGGTCGAGCGACGTTGAATCGCGGACATCGAAACCGGCCATCGCGTTGAGCAGCAGCGCGCAGTCTTCCGCCGAGCCGGCCATCGGGCCGCCCTGATCGAGCGACGAGGCGTAGGCGATCATGCCGTAGCGCGAGACGACGCCGTAGGTCGGCTTGAGACCGGTCAGGTTGCACAGCGCCGCCGGCTGGCGGATCGAGCCGCCGGTATCGGTGCCGGTGGCTGCCGGCGCCAGTCGTGCAGCGATCGCCGCCGCCGAACCGCCGGACGAACCGCCGGGCACCCGCGCGCGATCCCAGGGATTCTTCACCGGCCCGAAATGCGAGCTTTCGTTCGACGAGCCCATCGCGAACTCGTCCATGTTGGTCTTGCCCAGCGAGACCAGGCCAGCCTCGCCATGCATTTTCGCGATCACCGTGGCGTCGTAGGGAGCAACGAAGTTGGCGAGCATCTTCGAGCCGCAGGTCGTCGTCCAGCCTTCGGCGCAGAAGATGTCCTTCTGGGCGATCGGGATACCGGTCAGCGCACCGCCGGTACCCGCCGCCAGGCGCTGGTCGGCAGCCGCCGCCATGGCCAGCGTCTTCTCCCGGTCGACGGTGATGAAGGCGTTGATCTCAGGATTGAGGCGGGCGATGCGGTCGAGGAAGAGCGAGCTCAGTTCGACGCTGGAAATTTCCTTCGCCGCCAGTGCCTGCGACAGTTGTTTCAAACTCCGGCTAATCATTCGATCACCTTCGGCACGAGGTAGAGACCGGCCTCGGTTTCCGGGGCGACGGCCTGAAAGGCGGCGCGCCGGTCGGGCTCGCTGACGACGTCATCGCGCAGGCGCTGGCCGAGATCCTGAGCGTGGGCCATCGGCTCGATACCGCGGGTATCGACCGCCTGCATCTGTTCGATCAGCGCGAAGATGCCGTTGAGGTGGGCTTGCGTGGTCAGTGCCTCGGGTTCGCTGACCTCGATGCGGGCCAGATGGGCAATCCGCAGAACCTGTTCTGTAGTGAGCGACATGGCTTGAAAAAGGCTTTTTGCAGCGCACAAAGCCTTATAAACGAAAGCGTTGTAAGGTATCATAAAAGCTTTATCTACCGCACCCCCCAACGCGGAGCTCAACAGATGTTCGGATTTCTCTCCAAGTATTTTTCCAACGACCTTGCCATCGACCTCGGCACGGCCAATACGCTGATTTACGTGCGTGGCCGCTCGATCGTCCTCGATGAGCCGTCGGTCGTTGCGATCCGCCTCGAAGGCGGCCCCAACGCCAAGAAAACCATCCAGGCCGTCGGCCGCGAAGCCAAGGAAATGCTGGGCAAGGCGCCCGGCAGCATCACCGTCATCCGGCCAATGAAGGATGGCGTGATCGCCGACTTCACGGTCACCGAGCAGATGCTCAAGCAGTTCATCAAGAAGGCGCACGATTCCAAGCTGTTCTCGCCCAGCCCGCGCATCATCATCTGCGTGCCGTCCGGCTCGACCCAGGTCGAACGCCGCGCCATCCGCGAGTCGGCGCTCGGCGCCGGCGCCAGTCAGGTGTATCTGATCGAGGAACCGATGGCGGCCGCCATCGGTGCCGGCCTGCCGGTCGCCGAAGCGACCGGCTCGATGGTCGTCGACATCGGCGGCGGCACCACCGAAGTCGGCGTCATCTCGCTCGGCGGCATGGTCTACGCCGGCTCGGTGCGCGTCGGCGGCGACAAGCTCGACGAGGCGATCATCAACTACATCAGCCGCAACTACGGCATGATGATCGGCGAAAACACCGCCGAGAACATCAAGAAGAACATCGGCTCCGCTTTCCCGGGCGCCGAGATCAAGGAAATGGAAGTCTCCGGCATCAACAAGGCCGAAGGCATCCCGCGCAAGTTCACGATTTCGTCGAACGAAATCCTCGAAGCGCTGACCGATCCGCTCAACCAGATCATTTCCGCCGTCAAGTCGGCGCTGGAAAAGACGCCGCCGGAACTCGGCGCCGACATCGCCGAAAAGGGCATGGTCCTGACCGGCGGCGGCGCCCTGTTGCGCGACCTCGACCGCCTGCTGATGGAAGAGACCGGCCTGCCGGTGATCGTCGCCGACGAGCCGCTGACTTGCGTCGCCCGTGGTTGCGGCATGGCGCTGGAGAAGATGGACAAGCTGGGCAGCATCTTTGCCTCGGACTGACCACCCAACCGCCCACCTGCAGGATTAAGCGATGGCCGGCTCCGACCACGCACCGCCACCGTTCTTCAAGCGAGGGCCAGCACCGCTGGCCCTTCTGACTTTCTACATCGCGCTGTCATTGGCGCTGTTTTTCGTCGACCTCCGTCTGCGCAGCCTCGATCTGCTGCGCCAGACCGTCGCCCTGATCACCGATCCGATCCAGCGCATCGCCCAGATGCCGGGCGGCCTGGTCGACAACGCCGGCGATTACCTGCGCGGACTGGACAAGCTGCTCGAGGAAAACCGCAGCCTGAAGCAAGCCCAGTTGCAGACCGCCCCCAACCTGCTGCGCCTGGAGCAGCTGGAAAGCGAGAACGACCGCCTGCGCAAGCTCCTCGCCGTCAAGGAGCGGGAAAAAGCGCGCGGCGAGGTGGCACGCATCATGTATACGGCGCGCGACCCCTTCACCCGCCGCATCGTCATCGACAAAGGCCAGCAGTCGGGCATCGTCGCCGGCCAACCGGCGATCGACGAGGCCGGCGTCGTCGGCCAGGTAACCCGCGTCTTCCCCTTCTCAGCGGAAATCACGCTGATCACCGACAAGGACCAGACCGTCCCCGTTCAGGTCGTGCGCAGCGGCCAGCGCTCGGTCGTCTTCGGCCTCGGCAGCGGCGAACTCGAACTGCGCTACATTCCCGCCAACGCCGACATCCGCGAAGGCGACCTGCTCGTCACCTCGGGCCTGGACGGCGTCTACCTTGCCGGCTTCCCGGTGGCCAAGGTGGTCAGCATCGAGCGCGACAACTCCTACGCCTTTGCCCGCATCCGTTGCGCACCGGTCGCCGCAGTCGAGAATTTCGGCGAAGTCCTGGTCCTCGCACCGCGCGCCTCCCAGCCGCCGCCACCGCCGGATTCGCCGGGCCGCGCCGGCAACAGCGGCACGCCGGGCCAGGAAGAGAAAAAATGATGCAACCGACCTTCTCCTCCTCGCGCATCCTGCTGCCGGTCCGCCCCTGGTTCATCGTCGCCAGCCTGTTCGCCGCGCTCCTCGCCAACTTCCTGCCGACCGCCCACTGGCCCGGCATCCCGGACTGGGTCGCGCTGGTCCTCTGTTTCTGGTGTATCCGCGAGACCCGGCGGGTCGGCATGGGCTGGGCCTTCTTCCTCGGCCTGGCGATGGACGTCGCCGATGGCGCGGTCCTCGGCCAACACTGCTTCGCCTACGTCCTGCTCGCTTACTTCGCCGCCGGCCAGTCGCGCCGCATCCTGTGGTTCCCGCTGGCCCAGCAGGCGCTGCAAATCTTTCCGCTGCTGCTCGCCTGCCAGGTCATCCAGTTGCTGATGCGCCTGCCGACCGGCGCCGACTTCCCCGGCTGGGGTTACCTGATCGGCCCGCTGAGCGCCACCCTGCTCTGGATTCCCGCCACCTTCCTGTTGCTGCTGCCCCAGTACCAGCCGGTGGAAAGGGACGCCAACCGCCCGCTCTGACCCCTGACCATGAGCGAATTCCACCAGGGAGAACAGGATCCCGACCGTTTCCGCCGCCGGATTCTGTTCGCCGGCGCCTTCGTCCTGACCTGTTTCGCCCTGCTCTTCGGCCGCTTCTTCTATCTGCAGATCCTGCAGCACGAGTATTACCGCACCCGCGCCGAGAGCAACCGCATCTCGCTGGTTCCGGTGATGCCCAACCGGGGCAACATCGTTGACCGCAACGGCGTCATCCTGGCCCGCAACTATTCCGCCTTCACGCTGGAAATCACGCCGTCGAAAACCCTGGGACTCGAAGAAACCATCGACCGCCTGGGAGAAATCGTCGAAATCCAGCTCAAGGACCGGCGCCGTTTCAAACGCCTGCTCGAGGAATCGAAGAATTTCGAGTCAATTCCGATCCGCACCCGCCTCACCGACGAGGAAGTCGCCCGCTTTGCCGCGCAGCGTTATCGTTTCCCCGGCGTCGAGGTGAAGGCCCGGCTGTTCCGCCAGTATCCCGAAAACACCCTGGCCGCCCACGCCATCGGTTACATCAGCCGGATCAATACCAAGGACAAGGAAATGATCGAGGCCAACGGGCACGATGCCAATTACAAGGGCACCGAGCACATCGGCAAGGTAGGGCTGGAAGCCAATTACGAGTTCGAACTACATGGCACCGCCGGCTACGAGCAGGTCGAGGTCGATGCCGGCGGCCGGGCCGTGCGCGTCCTTTCGCAAACTGCGCCGATCCCCGGCAACAACCTGACCCTGACCCTCGACGCCCGTCTGCAGTCGGTGGCCGAACAGGCTTTCGGCGGCCGCCGTGGCGCGCTGACGGCGATCGACCCGAGCAACGGCGCGGTACTCGCCCTCGTCTCCTCGCCCGCCTTTGACCCCAACCTGTTCGTCGACGGCATCCGCTACGACGACTGGGACGAACTGAACAACCACCCGGACAAACCGCTGCTCAACCGGGCGATCTATTCGACCTACCCGCCCGGCTCGACCTTCAAGCCGCTGATGGCGCTGGCCGCGCTGGCGACCGGCAAGCGCACGCCGAACCAGGCAATCGCCGATCCCGGCTACTTCAACTTCGGCAACCGCCGCTTCATGGACGACAAGGTCGGCGGACACGGCATGGTCGACATGCACAAGTCCATCGTCGTTTCCTGCAACACCTACTACTACACCCTCGCCAACGACATGGGGATCGACAACATCGCCCGTTTCATGAGCGAAATCGGCCTGGGACGACGTACCGAAATCGACATTCCCGGCGAAGCGACCGGCATCCTGCCCTCGCCGGAGTGGAAGCAGAAGCGCTTCAAAAAGCGCGAGCAGCAGAAATGGTACCCCGGCGAAACCATTTCGATCGGCATCGGCCAGGGTTACAACGCTTACTCGACGCTGCACATGGCGCACGCCTTGGCCAACATCGTCAATTACGGCAAGGTTTTCCGCCCGCATCTGGTGCATAGCATCACCAACCCGACCAGCGGCGAAGTCCGCATCGTCGAACCGCAGCCGATCCGCCAGGTCCCCCTCAAACCCGAGCACGTCGAAGTCATCAAACGCGCCATGGCCGGCGTCGTGCGCGAAGGCACCGGCGCCCGCGCCTTCGCCGGCGCCGCCTACGAATCCGGCGGCAAGACCGGGACCGCCCAGGTCTTCAGCCTGAAAGGCGGGCAGAAATACGTCGCCGGCCAACTCCGCGAACGCCTGCGCGATCACTCCTGGTACGTTGCCTTCGCGCCGGTGGACAAGCCGAAGATCGTCGTCGCCGTGATGGTCGAGAACGGCGGTTTCGGCGCCCAATCGGCGGCGCCCATCGCGCGCCAGGTCTTCGACTACTACCTGATCGGCAAACTGCCGGGCGGCCCGGCGCCGGAAGTCGATTCCGGCGAGGAAAACGGCGACGAAGGCGCCGCAACGATCGAGGAATAGCGCAATGAAACTGCTTAGGCGCATCATCCAGAACCTGACGGCGCACCTCGACATGCCGCTGTTCCTGATCGTCATGGCGCTGATGACGATCGGTCTGGCGACGATCTATTCCGCCACCGCCAGCGACGGCTTCTGGAAGCTGGATCGGCAACTGGTCAATATCGCCGCTTCCACCGCCGTCATGTTCGCCGTCGCCCGCACGCCGCCGCAGTCGCTGATGCGCTGGGCGGTACCGCTCTATCTGCTGGGTCTGGTGCTGCTCATTGGCGTTGCGCTGTTCGGCATCGTCGTCAACGGCTCGCGGCGCTGGCTCTCGCTCGGCTTCGTGCGCATCCAGCCGTCCGAGATCATGAAGATCGCGATGCCGCTGATGCTCGCCTGGTATTTCCACAAGTACGAATCGATGTTGCGCGCCAAGCATTTCGCCATCGCCAGCGGCATCCTGCTCCTGCCGATCGCCCTCATCCTCAAGCAACCCGACCTCGGCACCTCGCTGCTGATCGGCGCCGCCGGCTTCTTCGTCATCTTCTTCGCCGGCCTGCCGTGGAAGGTGATGATTGGCCTTGGCGCCGCCGCCGGCGCCGCCATGCCCTTCGCCTGGAACATGCTGCACGACTACCAGCGGCGGCGTGTGCTGACCCTGCTCGATCCGAGTTCCGATCCGCTCGGCGCCGGCTATCACATCATCCAGTCCACGATCGCCATCGGTTCCGGCGGCGGCCTCGGCAAGGGCTGGCTGAAGGGCACCCAGACCCACCTCGAATTCATTCCGGAAAAGCACACCGATTTCATCTTCGCCGTCTTTTCCGAGGAATGGGGCCTGCTCGGCAACGGCATTCTGCTCTTCCTGTTCACACTGCTGATCGGCCGCGGTCTGATGATCGCCGCCGCCGCACCGACCCTGTTCTCGCGCCTGCTGGCCAGCGCGCTGACCCTGGTCTTCTTCATCTACGCCTTCGTCAACATGGGCATGGTCTCGGGTATCCTGCCAGTCGTCGGCGTACCGCTGCCCTTCATCAGCTACGGCGGCACCGCGCTGATCACACTGATGCTGGGCATCGGCATCCTGATGAGCATTCACACCCATCGCATGCTGGTCAAGAAATGAAAAACATCTGGCGCCTGCTTCTTCCGTGTTTCGTGCTTGCCGCCTGCGGCAGCACACCCGAACCCGTGGCCAGGAACGAGCGGCCGACAGCCAGCGCCGCGCGACCGACCGGCCAGGCAGCGCCCAACCGACGCTGGGGCGGCGGCTACTACAAGGACGACGGCCCGGGCGACGAAATTCCGGAAAACCTTGAACAAACCCCCGACGCGGTCCCGCGCTGGGAACCGCTGCACAAACCGGCGCTACGCCCCTACGAAGTGTTCGGCACCAATTATGTGCCGAACACCAGCGTGCGCCCTTACAAGGCGCGCGGCATCGCCAGCTGGTACGGCAAGAAGTTCCACGGACAGAAGACCTCGATCGGCGAACCTTACGACATGTTCGCCATGACCGCCGCCCATCCAACGCTGGCCCTGCCTTCCTACGTGCGCGTCAGCAACGTGCAGAACGGCCGCTCGGTGGTGGTCCGCGTCATCGATCGCGGTCCTTTCCACGCCAGCCGCATCATCGACCTCTCCTACACCGCCGCCTACAAGCTCGGACTGGTTCAGGGCGGCAGCGGTGAAGTCGAAGTCGAGGCGATCATCCCCGGCCAGGAAACCAGCACCACCTATGCTCAGGTGGCGCCGCCAGCCGCTCCCAGTGCCGCACCACCTCCGGCACCGGTCGTCGAAACCGCCCTGCCGTCCGGGGTATACCTGCAGCTTGGCGCTTTCGCCAATGCCGACAACGCCGATAATCTGAAACTGCATCTGGAAAGAGAACTCGACTGGGTCGATGCCCGCATGCACATTCTGCGCGCCAACGGGCTGCACCGCCTGCAGCTCGGCCCTTACGCCTCGCGCACCGAGGCACAGGTGGTCGCCGATCGCTTCCGCAGCAGCCTCGGTTACCAGCCGACTATCGTTACCCGCTGAAGCCGCTTACGCCGCCGCGGGCAAATCGACGGTGGCAACGACGACGTTGCCGCAACCTTCGTACTGCAGGCGGCTGAAACTGGTCATCCGCGCCATGGCAATTCCCCGGCCGTTGGGGTCGAAGACGCGCTCGGGGTCGAAATCGAGGAATTTGCGCCAGTCGAAACCGCGCCCCTGGTCGGCGATACGGAAGGAAATCGCCGACGCTGTCCGCTCGATGCGTACGCTTGCCCGCCGCTCGCGGAATTCGGGCTGAACGAGCCGCTTGCGGATTTCGCCTTCCCAGTCGCCGTCCCATTTGAGCAGCGACTTCTCGCGGTAGGAAATCCCCAGATTGCCATGTTCGACCGCATTGACCATGAGGTCCGACAGACCGGGGGCGACGCGATCGGGCTCCGGGCAGATGCCGGCCAGCACCGGCACCAGACAAGAGATTTCCTCCAGCGTGGAAAAGCCGTATTCGGCGCAGACGAGTAGCTTCTGTGCTTCCTCGATGTGCGCCGCGAGCGTGCGCAGAGAAACGCGGGCGCGACGGTCCTCGAGCGCCGCGCGGACGATCGAGATCAGCGCTTCCGGCGCATAGGGCTTGGTCAGGTAGTAGTAGGCGCCGGCCTCCAGACCCTCGCGCACCTGTTCCGGCGCCGACGCCGCCGTCTGCATGATCACCGGCACATCGGCGAAGCGCCTCTCCGCCTTGACCCGGCGCAGGAACTCGATGCCGTCCATCCCAGGCATCATGCGATCGAGCACGACCAGTGCGAAATCGCTGTCGGGTGCCGCCAGACGCTGCCAGGCGGCGAGCGGGTCGGTGAACAACTCAAGCATCAACCGTTCTTGCTCGAGAAAATCCTCGATCAGCATCAGGTTGATGGCTTCGTCGTCGACGACGAGAACACGGTTATCCGACATGAAGCTGAGTTCCAAGCGAACGTTACGTGCGCCAATCCTAGCACGAGCCCGGCCTTTGATGCGGATCAACGGCAGCCCGACACGAGTCGCTATACTTCCTTGATTAACCTGCCTGGAACCAGCCATGCCCCAACTGCCCGACCTCGTCTGTCCGGCCGGCAGCCTGCCGGCCCTCAAGACCGCCGTCGACAATGGCGCCGATGCCGTCTATCTCGGCTTCAAGAACGATACCAACGCGCGCAATTTCGCCGGCCTCAACTTCGATCCGAAGACCATGGGCGACGGCGTCCGTTATGCCCACGCCAGGGGCCGCGAGGTCTTGCTGGCGATCAACACCTTCCCCCAGGCCGGCCGTGTCGGCGACTGGCACAAGGCGGTCGATGCCGCGGTCGACCTTGGCGTGGACGCGATCATCCTGGCCGATGTCGGACTCCTCGACTACGCCAGCCGGCGCCACCCGCAGCAGCGCCTGCACCTGTCGGTGCAGGGTTCGGCCACCAGCTACGAGGCGATCAACTTCTGCCGCCGCGAATTCGGCATCCGCCGCGCCGTACTGCCGCGCGTGCTGACGCTGGCGCAGGTCGAGAACGTGATCCGCAACACCGACGTCGAAATCGAAGTCTTCGGCTTCGGCAGCCTGTGCGTGATGAATGAAGGCCGCTGCTGGTTGTCTTCGTATGCCTGCGGCGAATCGCCGAATACCGTCGGCGCCTGTTCGCCGGCCAAGTACGTCAAGTGGGACAAGCAGCCCGGGGCCATGGAAACCCGCCTCAACGGCATTCTGATCGACCGTTTCGGCGACAGCGAACCGGCCGGCTACCCGACGCTGTGCAAGGGCCGCTTCGACGTGCGCGGCGAAACCTACTACGCGCTGGAAGAACCGACCAGCCTCAACGTCCTGGAAATCCTGCCGGAGATCGTCAAGATCGGCGTCCGCGCGATCAAGGTCGAAGGCCGCCAGCGCAGCCCGACCTACGTCACCCAGGTCACCCGTACCCTGCGCGCCGCGCTCGACGCGCTGCGCGACGGCGCCGAACGCTACCACGTCAAGCCGGCCTGGCAGGCCGAACTGGCCAAGGTTTCCGAAGGCAACCAGGCAACGCTGGGCGCCTACAACCGGCCCTGGAGATAAGCATGAAACTGTCGCTCGGCCCCCTGCTCTGGTTCTGGCCCAAGGCAGAAGTCATGGAGTTCTACGCGGCGATGGCGGAGAACCCGGCACTCGACATCATCCACGTCGGCGAAGTCGTCTGCTCGCGCCGCCAGCAGTTGCGCACCGCCGACTGGATTGGCCTGGCTCGCGACCTGACCGATGCCGGCAAGGAAGTCGTCATTTCGGCGCAGGCGCTGCTCGAATCGGAAAGCGACCTCAAGGCGCTGCGCCGTATCGTCGATGAAGCCGGCTGCAAGGTCGAAGCCAACGATCTCGGGGCGATCAATCTGGTCTCCGGTCAGGATTTCGTCGCCGGCCCGCACCTCAACATCTACAACGAAGCCACCCTCGCCACCTTCGCCCGCTACGGCATGAAGCGCTGGGTGCCGCCGCTGGAAGCCTCGCGCGCGCTGATCGAAACGCTGCACGCCAGCCGCCCGGCCGGTGTCGAAACGGAAGTGTTCGCCTTCGGCAAGATTCCGCTCGCCTTCTCCGCACGCTGCTTCACCGCCCGCCATTACGAGCTGAACAAGGACGACTGCCAGTTCAAGTGTCTCGACCATGCCGAAGGACTGACGCTGAAGACCCGCGAAGGCCAGGCCTTCCTGACCATCAACGGGATCCAGACGATGTCGGCGCAGACCTACTGCCTGCTCGGCGAGATGCCGACGCTGCGCGAACTTGGCATCGACATCGTCCGTCTCAGCCCGCAGAAGAACCGGATCGACGAAATCATCGCCGCCTTCGCCGCCGCCCGGAACGGCCAGACGCCCACCGTCGATACGGCGGCGTGGAGCGAATGCGGTCTGGTCGACGGTTACTGGTTCGGCGACGCCGGGATCGCCACGCATCACATCCCGCCACCCGCCCGCACCGGAGCCCCCGCATGAGCCCGCATTTCGTCATTCCCCGTTTCCGGCTGCCGGCGCTGATCGCCGAAATCGGCCACAAGCTGCCGCAGTGGCCGCATTCGCTGGCTCTGGTGACGGCACTCAACGCCGCCCTCAAGCTCAAGCTGCTGCCGGAAAGCGAACTCGGCGCGCTGGAGGACAAGCTGTTCCGGGTCAGCGTTCTCGATACCGGTGGCGTGGCCCACTACACCTTCCGCAACGGCCTGTTCCGGCCGGTCTTCAGCGTGCAACGCGAACCGGACTTGGCCTTCGCCGCCAACCTGTCGGCCTACCTGCAACTGCTGGCACGCCAGGAAGACCCCGACACGCTGTTCTTCAACCGCGAACTCGAAATCACCGGCGACACCGAGCTTGGCCTGATCGTCAAGAACATGCTCGATGCGGTCGAGTGGCCGACCCTGCCGCGCCTGCCGCTGCCCGGAAACTGAGCGGCCCGCGCGCGGCGGGCCGGGCGACCGGGGAAGCTCGGCTCAGTTGGCTGCCTGGCCCTCGGCAATGAAGATTTCAACCCGCCGGTTCTTCGCCCGGCCTTCCGCCGTCGCGTTGTCAGCCAGCGGCTCACGCGCTCCGCGCCCATCGACGCCGATCCGCGACGCCGCCACACCGCGCGGTACCAGATAGTCGCGCACGGCTTCCGCCCGCTTCACCGACAAGGGATTGTTGACCTTGTCCGAGCCGGAACTGTCGGTATGGCCGACGATCGTCACCCGCGTCACCGCGTGTTCGGCAAGGCCGGCAGCCAGCTTGTCGAGCACCGGCCGCAACGATGGCCGGATCGCGTAGCTGCCGGAATCGAAGGAAACATCGCTGGGAATCTCGAGCTTGAGGCGATTGTCGGCCGTCTGCGTCACTTCGACGCCGGTGCCCTGTGTCGCCTGCTCCATCGCCGCCTTCTGCTCCTGCATGCGCTTCGACCACAGGTAACCACCGCCTGCACCGATTGCCGCGCCGGCGGCGGCGCCGATCACCGCGCCCTTGCCGCGGTCTGACCTGCTGGACGTGGCGGCGCCGAGCACGGCACCGGCAACGGCGCCGATCGCCGCCCCGGTTCCGGTATGGCGTTGCGTTTCATCCATGTTGGCACAACCTGTGAATGCCAGACTGACGGCACACAGGGCAATCATCGTTCGTTTCATCGTTTTACCTCCTGTCGCCGGTCCTGTCCGGCTTTTGCAGACTAGCACGGCCACCGATCCGGGCTGTTAGCAGTTGTAACAGCCAGCAAAAAGGGAGGCTTGCGCCTCCCTCGTTGATTGCCGCAGGACGGAAAGGTTCAGTCCTGCTTCTGCGCGTCGAGACGGAACTTGACGTAGCTGCCCGGAGCCTCTTCCAGCGCCTTGAGCGCTCCGGCCGCCGGATCGCGGGCCGGCACCTTGGCCGAACCGCCGGGTAGTGCGGTCACCCATTCCTGCCAGTGGGTCCACCACGAACCGGCGTGCTGCGTCGCGCCGGCCAGGAAATCCTCCGGGCTTTCCGGCAGGTTGCCGTCGGTCGCGTCGTTGGTCCAGTAGCCGTACTTGTTGGCTGCAGGCGGATTGACGATGCCGGCAATGTGACCGGAACCGCCGAGGACGAACTTGGTCTTGCCGGTCGGCAGACGGGCGCCCATGTAGGTGCTCTTCCACGGCGCGATGTGGTCTTCGATGGTCGAGATGAAGTAGCACGGGGTCTTGACCTTGCGGATGTCGATCTTGACGCCGCCCAGTTCGATGCCGCCGGGGTCCTTGAGCTTGTTCTCGAGGTACATGTTGCGCAGGTAGAAGCTGTGCATCGCCGCCGGCATGCGCGTCGAGTCCGAGTTCCAGTAGAGCAGGTCGAAGGGGAAGGGGTCCTTGCCCATCAGGTAGTTGTTGACCACGAAGGACCAGATCAGGTCGTTGGCACGCAGCATGTTGAAGGTGCCGGCCATTTCCGAACCTTCGAGGAAGCCGCGCTTCTCCATCTTCTTCTCGAGACCTTCGATCGTCCCTTCGTCGAGGAAGACCGAGAGTTCGCCCGGCTCGGAAAAATCGAGCATGGTGGTGAAGAAGGTCGCCGAATTGACGCGCTTGTCCTTCTTCGCCGCCATGTAGGCGAGCGTGGACATGGTCAGCGTGCCGCCGATGCAGTAAGCGGCCAGGTTAACGGAGTCCTCGCCGGTCTGCGCGCAGACCTGGGTGATCGCTTCCAGCGTACCGTTCAGCATGTAATCTTCGAAGCCGACCTGGGCCATCTTCTCGTCTGGATTGACCCAGGAGATGATGAAGGTGGTGTGACCCTGATCGGTCGCCCATTTGACGAAGGAATTCTTCTCGCGCAGATCGAGGATGTAGTACTTGTTGATCCACGGCGGCACGATCAGGAAGGGCTTCTTGTACTGCTCGGTGGTGCCCGGGTTGTACTGGATCAGCTGGAACAGTTCGTTCTGGTAGACCACCTTGCCCGGCGTCGTCGCGACGTTCCGGCCCATCTCGAAGGCGGCGGTGTCGGTCATCCGGATACGCAACTGACCGTCCTCGTTCATGTCGTGCAGCAGGTTGTTCAGACCCTTGATCAGGTTCTGGCCGTGGCTCTTGACGGTTTCGCGGAAGACTTCCGGGTTGGTCAGGGCGAAATTGGACGGCGACAGCGCGTCGATGTACTGGCGGGTGAAGAAGTTCACCTTCTGCTGCGTCGCTTCGTCCAGGCCGTCGGTGCAGCAGACCGTCTCATGGATGTGGCGGGCGGCGATCAAATAGGACTGCTTGACGAAATCGAACAGGAAATGCTGCTCCCAGTCCTCGTCCTTGAAGCGCTTGTCGCCCTTCTGCGGCACAGCAACCGGTGCGGCGCCCGGCATCCCGAGCATCTTCATCATCGATCCCTGCCACAGCGAGAAGTAATCCCACATCATGTTCATCTGGGTCTGCGCCAGCTTGTAGGGATTGGCCATCAGGCGGGCAGAAAGGTCCATGAAGGCGCGGGCGACACCCATTTCGTCGGACGGTGCCTCGACCCCGTCCTTGGCCTTCTTTTCCATGTACTGGGTGATGATGCGCGAGGCGCGCTGGGCGACTTCGGCATAGGTCTTGGCCATTTCGGCCGGGTTGGGCAGGTTGAGGCCCTGTTCTTCGGTTTGCTGCGGCATTTGAAACTCCCTCTGTCAGTGCGCGGCGGATTGTTTTGACAACCGCGAATAGCGAATCACGCCGTCGTCGCCGATTTCCCTCGACAATCGTCCGGCCTGTTCCAGATAGTTCAGATGGGCAATCGCTTCACCCATCGCGAACATGGTTTGGTGTGTATCGAGCGCCCGACCAAACAACACGTCGAGCAACCCGGCTGCGCTCTGTGGCGCTTGTTCACAGCTATTCTCCAGCGCATGCAATCGTTCTTCGTGGTGCGCATGCAAGGCACCCACACGCGCCTGCACCCCGGTGAAGGGCAGACCGTGCGATGGCAGGACCAATGTCTGCGGCGGAATTTCCTCGGCCATCACGGTCAGCGATTCGAGATACCAGCGCAGGGCATCGGCATCCGGCGTCGCGGCAAAAACGCTGATGTTGGTCGAGATTTTCGGCAGCAGCATGTCGCCTGAAATTAACACGCCCAGTTTGGCACAGTAAAGCGCCAGATGCTCCGGCGAATGACCATAGCCGATGAGAATTTTCCAGGCCTGTCCGTCGATCGTTACTGGCTCGCCCGCCTTCAAGCGCTGATAGTGCGCCGGCAATCCCGGCACTGCCCGCCGGTAGCCCGAGCCACGGCTGGCGAACTTGTCCAGGCGGTCAGCGTCCAGGCCATGCCGCCGGAACTGTTCGACCATGTACTGGGCGCCATGGCCGCCGACCTCGTTCCACACCGCGTGCGCGGTCAGGAACTCGGCGCTGGTCATCGCCAGCGGCGCGCCGGTCTGTTCCATCAACCAGGTCGCCAGACCGAGGTGATCGGGATGGAAGTGGGTGACGATCAAGCGCTTCACCGGACCATCAAGGCGATCGAGGATGCTGCGCCAGGTGGCGCGCACGCCGTCGTCGGGAAAGCCGGTATCAACGATGGTCCAGCCCTCGCCGTCGCGCAACAGCCAGAGGTTGATATGGTCGAGCTGGAAAGGCAGCGGCATGCGCAGCCAGAAAATGCCTGGCGCGACTTCACGCTGCTCACCGGCAGCGGGAATCTCTGTAAAGGGATAATGCAGGGACATGGTTTTCCGTTTTCGTTTTTCGAGCAAGTTACCATACGGTAGCGGATTGAAAAAAGCCCCGCCATCTGCTTAACTTCGCCGCAACCAAGGAGTCATGATGAGCCAGCCGGCCACCTTCAGCATTTCCGACCTCGCGCGCGAGTTCGCGATCACCCCGCGCACCATCCGTTTCTGGGAAGACCAGGGCATCCTGGCGCCGCAGCGCGAGGGCCAGAAGCGCATCTTCACCCGCCGCGACCGCGCCCGCCTGAAGATGGCGCTGCGCGGCAAGCGCCTCGGCTTGAGTCTGGCCGAGATCAAGGACCTGATCGGCATGTACAACTCGACCGAGGACGAAACACCGCAACTGCTCGAATGCCTGCGCGTCATCGAGAAGCGCCGCGCCGCACTGGAACAGCAGCGCGAAGACATCGAGGCGGTGCTCGCCGAGATTGGCCAGTTCGAGCAGCAGTGCCAGCAGGAAGTGGCGCGCCGGAAAAATGCGTGATTTTTTTTGCCGGTTAGTTTACGTTTACGTCAACGTAAATTAATTCACTACCCTGACCGCCATGGCCCCCCCGACCGATCCCGGATTCGCTGCCCGCGTTCTCGCCAGTTTCGCGCGCCAAAGCGCCATGCACCTGATCCGCGCGACGATGCCGGTCGTCGATTACGGCTGCACCGAAATCCACGTTCCGCACTGGGACGGCATCGAGCAGCAGCACGGTTTCGTCCATGGCGGCGTCGTCGGCATGATCGCCGACTCGGCCGCCGGCTACGCGGCGATGACCACGGTGCCGGCCAGCGCCTCGGTGCTCACCGTCGAATACAAGATGAACCTGCTCGCCCCGGCCGACGGCGACAAGCTGATCGCCCGCGGCAAGCTAGTACGCGCCGGGCGCACGCTGATCGTCACCCAGGCCGAGGTGTTCGCCGTCAGGGACGGCAGGGAAAACCTGTGCGCCTTGATGCAGCAGACGATCATGGCGATGCACGGCAAATCGGATAGCAAGACAAGCAACAACAAACCGGAGACAAACCAATGAACATTCCCAGCCTCGACTTCGCCCTCGGCGAAGACATCAACCTGCTGCGCGACGCGGTGAAAGCCTTCGCCGACGCCGAGATCGCGCCGCGCGCCGCCGAGATCGACCGAGCCAACGAATTCCCCGCCGACCTGTGGCAGAAATTCGGCGACATGGGCCTGCTCGGCATGACCGCCGGCGAAGAATACGGCGGCACCAACCTCGGTTATCTCGCGCATATCGTCGCCCTTGAGGAAATCTCGCGCGCCTCCGCTTCGGTCGGCCTCTCCTACGGCGCCCACTCGAACCTGTGCGTGAACCAGATCCGTCGCAACGGCAGCGAAGCGCAGAAGCAGAAATACCTGCCCAAGCTGATTTCCGGCGAGCACGTCGGCGCGCTGGCGATGTCCGAGCCGAACGCCGGCTCCGACGTCGTCTCGATGAAGCTGCGCGCCGACAAGAAGGGCGACCGCTACGTGCTCAATGGCGCCAAGATGTGGATCACCAACGGCGGCGACGCCGATACCCTGGTCGTCTATGCCAAGACCGATCCGGAGGCCGGCGCCAAGGGCATGACCGCCTTCATCGTCGAAAAGGGCATGAAGGGTTTCAGCCACGGCACCCACCTCGACAAGCTCGGCATGCGCGGTTCCAACACCTTCCCGTTGTTCTTCGACGACTGCGAGGTACCGGAGGAGAACGTGCTCGGCGGCGTCGGCAACGGCACCCGGGTACTGATGTCCGGCCTCGATTACGAGCGCGCCGTGCTCTGCGGCGGCCCGCTCGGCATCATGGCCGCCTGCATGGACGTCGTCGTCCCCTACCTGCACGAACGCAAGCAGTTCGGCCAGGCGATCGGCGAATTCCAGCTGATGCAGGGCAAGGTCGCCGACATGTACTCGACCTGGCAGGCCACCCGCGCCTACGTCTATGCCGTCGGCCGCGCCTGCGACAGCAGCGACCACAGCCGGACGCTGCGCAAGGACGCTGCCGGCGCCATCCTCTACTCCGCCGAAAAGGCAACCTGGATGGCCGGCGAGGCGATCCAGACACTGGGCGGCGTCGGCTACACCAACGAATACCCGACCGGCCGCCTCTGGCGCGACGCCAAGCTGTATGAAATTGGTGCTGGCACCTCGGAAATCCGTCGCATGCTGATCGGCCGCGAACTGATGGCGGAGACCCGCTGAATTCATAATTACCGGCGCAGGTAGAATGGGCGATTGTCCCCGGCCACCCCGGGAACAGCGTAACCGTAGCGAAGCGGTACCCCGCCACGCCCTACCCGGAGCCAACCCAATATGAACATCACCCTGCGCACGCTTTCCGCCGCCGACACCGAGGCCATCGAACAGGTCCGCCAGTATTTCCGCAACTATGCGGCCTGGCTGGGTGTCGACCTCTGTTTCCAGAACTTCGACCAGGAAATGGCTTCGCTGCCCGGCGCCTATGCCGGACCGGAAGGCCGCCTGTTCTTTGCCGAGGTCGATGGCCGGCCGGCCGGCTGTGTCGGGGTACGTCCGTTCTCGGAAGGCGTCTGCGAAATGAAGCGGCTCTACGTCACGCCCGAGGAGCGCGGCCAGGGCGTCGGCCGCGTGCTGGTCGTGGCGGCGATCAAGGCGGCCAAGGAAATCGGCTACAAGCGCCTGCTGCTCGATACCCTGCCGAGCATGCGGATGGCGGTAAAGCTTTATCGCGAACTCGGCTTCAACGAAGTGCCGGCCTACTACCCGACGCCGGTCGAGAACACGATCTTCCTCGCCCTCGACCTCGACAACTGGTCGGAAGAGGAAAACTGCAACGAGAACCTCTGCCACCTGTTCGACTACAACCGCGCCTGGGCCCGCCAGATGCGCGAGATCGACCCGACCTACTTCGACAAGCTGGCCCAGTTGCAAAACCCGGAGTTCCTCTGGATCGGCTGCTCCGATTCGCGCGTGCCGGCCAACCAGATCGTCGGCCTGCTGCCGGGCGAAGTCTTCGTCCATCGCAACGTCGCCAACGTCGTCGTCCATACCGACCTCAACTGCCTGTCGGTCATTCAGTACGCGGTCGACGTGCTGCGCGTCAAACACATCATGGTCGTCGGCCATTACGGCTGCGGGGGCGTGCTGGCCGCGCTCAATCGCGCCCGCGTCGGCGTCGTCGACCTCTGGCTGCGCCATGTACACGACGTCCATAACAAACACCTTGCTGCGGTCGACGCGCTGCCGCCGGAAAAACGCCACGACCGCCTGTGCGAACTGAACGTCCTCGAACAGGTGGTCAACGTCTGCCACAATCCAGTCGTCCAGGACGCCTGGCAACGCGGCCAGCAACTGACCATTCACGGCTGGATCTACGGCCTCAGGGACGGCCACATGCACGACCTCGGCATCACCATCGACGCACCAACCGATCTACCCACCCGTTACCAGGCGGCGCTGCTCGCGCTCGACGCCTGAACCTTTCCCGCAACCCAATTCCCATAACAATCCGCAAGGAGAACACAGCATGAACGACCCGATTGTCATCGTATCCGCCGCCCGCACCGCCATGGGCAGTTTCCAGGGAGGCTTCTCCGGCCTCACCGCCGCCAACCTCGGCGCCGAGGCGATCAAGGCCGCCGTTGCCCGCGCCGGCATCGACGCCAACCTGGTGGAAGAAGTCCTGATGGGCTGCGTCCTGCAAGCCGGCCAGGGCCAGGCGCCGGCCCGCCAGGCGGCATTGCAGGCCGGTCTGCCGCTGTCGGCCGGCTGCGCCACCATCCACAAGGTCTGCGGTTCGGCGATGAAGGCCACCATGCTCGGTCACGACGGCCTGCTCGCCGGTTCCTGCAACATCGCCGTCGTCGGCGGCATGGAGTCGATGACCAACGCCCCCTACTTGCTGCCCAAGGCACGCGGCGGCTATCGCCTCGGCCACGGCCAGTTGCTCGACCACATGTTCCTCGACGGCCTCGAAGACGCCTACGGCAAGGAAACGCGCGGCCGCCTGATGGGCACTTTTGCCGAAGAGTGTGCGGCCACTTACGGCTTCACCCGCGAAGCGCAGGATGCCTACGCTGTGCAATCGACGACGCGCGCCATCGAAGCCAGCAACAACGGCAGCTTCACCTGGGAAATCACCCCGGTCACCGTCGCCGGCCGCAAGGGCGACGTCGTCGTCGACAAGGACGAAGGCCCGTTCGCGGTCAACGTCGACAAGATCCCGACCCTGAAGCCGGCGTTCAAGAAGGACGGCACCGTCACCGCCGCCAACTCCTCGTCGATTTCCGACGGCGCCGCCGCCATGGTGCTGATGCGCGAATCGCAAGCCGCCAAGCTCGGCCTCGCCCCGATTGCCCGCATCGTCGCCCACACCACGCATGCCGGCACCCCGGCGCTGTTCCCGTCGGCGCCGGTCGGCGCCATGCAGAAGCTGTTCGCCAAGACCGGCTGGAGCGCCGACAGCGTCGACCTGTTCGAAGTCAATGAAGCCTTCGCCGTCGTCGCCATGGCCGCGCTGCACGACCTCAAGCTCGACCCGGCGAAGGTCAACGTGCATGGTGGCGCCTGCGCGCTGGGTCACCCGATCGGCGCTTCCGGCGCCCGCATCGTCGTCACCCTGCTCGGCGCACTGAAGAAACAGGGACTCAAGCGCGGCGTCGCCTCGCTGTGCATCGGCGGTGGCGAAGCGACTGCCCTCGCCGTGGAAATGCTCTAAGTGCCGCAAGCGGCCCGGACCCTGACCTACGTCAAGCTGGTGGCAGCGATGGCGATGTGGGGCGGCACCTGGATTGCCGGGCGGGTGATCGCCCAGGAACTCAGTGCCCCGCTCGCCGTCGCCGCGCTGCGCTTCGTCGTCGCCGGCCTGGTGGTCGGCGGCGTCATGCTGATCTCCGGCGGCGGCATCGCGCTGCCGAAGGACCGGCAGGAATGGGGTCTGGTCTGGGCGCTGGGTTTCTTTGGCATCTTCCTCTACGGCCTGTGCTTCTTTTTCGGGCTGCAGCACATTCCGGCCGGGCGCGGCGCCCTGGTGGTCGCGCTCAATCCGGTGGTCATCGTGCTGCTCGCCTGGGCCATCGGCAAGGAAGGCATGAACCGGCGCAAGGCGCTGGGCAGCGCAATCGCGCTCGCCGGCTGCCTGACCGTGATCGGCAACGGCGACCCGCTGGCCCTGCTGCAAGGCACGGTCGGCATCGGCGAGTGGCTGATCGTCGGCTGCGTGCTGAGCTGGGCGGCCTACACCTTCATCGGCTGGCGGGCGACCGGCCATTTCTCGGCGCTGGCGACCACGCTCTACGCCAGCTTCAGCGGCGCCTTCCTGCTCGGCCTGGCCGCGCTGGTCCAGGGCGACGTCGATTTCGCCGGCTGGTCGTGGCGGGTGTGGAGCAGCATGCTCTTCCTCGCCGTCTTCGGCACCGCCATCGCCTACACCTGGTTCACCGCCGCCGTGCAGCAGCTTGGCGCCGGCCACGCCTCGGTCTTCATCAACCTGGTCCCGGTCTTCGCCGTGCTGCAGGCCGCCGTCCTGCTCGACGAGCGGCTCGGCCTGCCGGTACTTTTTGGCGGCCTGCTGGTGATTGCCGGCGTCTGGCTGACCACCGTACAAAAAACAACTCTGGAGAAAACAGCATGATTCTGACGCAAGAACAGGAAATGATCCGCGACACCATGCGCGCCTTCGCGCAGGAACGCCTCGCCCCCTTCGCCGCCGAATGGGACAAGAACCACAGCTTCCCTGCCGACGCGCTGAAGGAACTCGGCGAACTGGGCGCGATGGGCATGGTCGTGCCCGAAGAATGGGACGGCGCCGGCATGGACTACATGTCGCTGGTGCTGACCCTGGAAGAAATCGCCGCCGGCGACGGCGCCACCTCGACCATCGTCTCGGTGCAGAACTCGCTGGCTTGCGGCATCACGATGAAGTACGGCAGCGACGCGCAAAAGGAAGAATGGTTGAAGCCGCTGGCGCGCGGCGAGAAGTGGGGCTGCTTCTGCCTGACCGAGCCGCACACCGGCTCGGATGCCGCCGCGATCACCACGCGCGCCGACAAGGATGGCGACTTCTTCGTGCTCAACGGCGTCAAGCAGTTCATCACCACCGGCAAGCACGCCCACATGGCCATCGTCTTCGCGGTGACCGACAAGGCCGCCGGCAAGAAGGGCATTTCCTGCTTCCTGATCCCGACCAGCACGCCCGGCTTCGTCGTCGGCCGCACCGAGGACAAGATGGGCCAGCACGCCTCCGACACCGTGCAGATCATCCTGGAAAACTGCCGCGTCCCGGCTTCCGCGCTGCTCGGCAAGGAAGGCGAAGGCTACAAGATCGCGCTTTCCAACCTCGAAGCCGGCCGCATCGGCATCGCCGCGCAGAGCATCGGCATGGCCCGTGCCGCGTTCGAAGCCGCCGTGCGCTATGCCAAGGAACGCGTCACCTTCGGCGTGCCGATCATCGAGCACCAGGCGGTCAACTTCAAGCTGGCCGACATGAACACCCTGCTCGACGCCGCCCGCCTGATGGTCTGGCGCGCCGCCCAGTTGAAGGACGCCGGCAAGCCCTGCCTGAAGGAAGCCTCGATGGCCAAGATGTTCGCTTCCGAAGCCGCCGAGAAGATCGCTTCCGACGCCATCCAGATTCACGGCGGCGTTGGCTACACCAGCGACTTCCCGGTCGAACGCATCTACCGCGATGTGCGCATCTGCCAGATCTACGAAGGCGCCAACGACATCCAGCGGCTGGTGATCGGTCGTTCGATCGCCGCCGAGTAAGGAAAGAAATGGCCTCGCCAAAATCAAACAGCCGTCCCGACGTCGAAGAGCACTCCCTTCGGCTGGCAGTACTGATCGATGCCGATAATGCGCAGGCCTCGGTCATTGAGGGCTTGTTGGCGGAAATTGCCCGTTTTGGCGAGGCCAGCGTCAAACGTATCTATGGCGATTTCACGTCGCCCAATAGCGCGCAGTGGAAAAAAGTGCTCAATCAGCACGCCATCAAACCGGTGCAGCAGTTTGCTTACACCACCGGCAAAAATGCGACCGATGGGACAATGATCATCGATGCGATGGATCTTCTCTACACCCGTCGTTTTGATGGTTTCTGTCTGGTTTCCAGCGACAGCGACTTCACCGGACTGGCCCTGCGCATCCGCGAAGAAGGCCTGAGCGTCTTTGGTTTCGGCGAAGAAAAAACACCGGATGCATTCCGTAATGCGTGCCACAAGTTCGTTTTTACCGAGGTTCTTCGGGCGCTACCGATGACAACGCCCCCTGCTGAGCCCGAATCAGACGAACAGCCCATCCAGCAGACAAGCTCCTCCCCTGTCGCCAAGAAAGCCCTGCCGCTTCGCTTTGTTTTGCAAGCACTGGATCAGGCCTGTGATGACAGCGGCTGGGCAAATCTGGGCGCTTTTGGCAGCTATCTGACGAAACTGCAGTCTGATTTCGATCCGCGTTTGTACGGATTCAAGAAACTGAGCGAACTGGTCAGATCAAAACCCCACCTATTTGTTGTTGAAGAGCGGCAGCTCACCGGCAGCAACTCACCAGTCATTTATGTCCGAAAAAGGCCGGGAAAGGGAATTCAATGACCAGGCCAGGCCGAAACCAGTCCCAGGTGTTCAACGAAAGGATCGAAATCCCGGTCGTTGTACAGGAGTGCATAGCCGTGTTCGATGCAACTGGTCGCGATCAGGGTGTCGATGGTCTTGCGCACAGTGATGCCCCGCGCCCGCAGTTGGCGGAAGTTACTCGCCGCCTGCTGGGCAATTTCGGCCCCCACCAGAGGCACCACCGGCAGCGCTGTCAGCAGCGCCCTGGCCTGGGCGTAATCCCGGTCGCTGACAAACCCCTGCAGGACTTCGGCCAGGATCAGGTCGCCAACGACGATCAACTGACTACCGAGCAGTCGGTCCAGGCAGTCGGTTTGTGGCGTGACAGCACCCCGAAAGTAATCGATCCAGACGCTGGAATCGACAAGGGTCACCGATCCTGCCTCATGCGATCAAGGTCACCCTGCCAGTCGAGGCGCCCACGAAACTTGCGGATTTCCTCCTGCTGGGCAAGACGCAACAAGGTCTTCAGCCCGGCCTCAACCGCCTCACGCTTGGTTTTCAAACCGGTAAGCTGCATTGCGGCCTGCATCAGGCCGTCGTCAATAACGATGTTGGTACGCACGATACACACCCTTTAGCAAACACATACACATCCTAGTTTTTTTCCAGACAATTACAAGCAGGAGGAAACACGGCATGACTCAGGACAACATTAACCCGGTCGATTTCTGGTTCGATTTTTCCAGCCCCTACGGCTACCTGATGGCCGAGAAGATCGACGACCTCGCCGCCCGCTTCGGGCGCAAGGTGCGCTGGCACCCGATCCTGCTCGGCGTCATCTTCCAGGCCACCGGCTCGCGTCCGCCGGCCGACGGCGTCAGCAACAAGGGCCGTTACATGCTGCACGACTTCGCCCGCTCGGCGCGTTTTCTGGGCGTTCCCTACAAGATGCCCAGCCGCTTTCCGCTGCCGACACAGAACGCCGCCCGTGCCTACTACTGGCTGCACGGCCAGGATTGCGCGCTGGCCCGGCGCTTCGCCCGCGCCGTCTATCGCGCCTTCTTCGTCGACGACCTCGACATCTCGGCGCCGGAAACGGTGCTCGACATCGCCGCCGGCCTCGGCATCGACCGCGACACGCTGGCCGCCGCGCTGCAGGCCCCGGAAATCAAGGCCCGCCTCAAGGACGAATGCGAGCAGGCGCTGGCCATCGGCGTCTTCGGCTCACCGCACGTGATCATCGACGGCGAAGCCTTCTTCGGCGCCGACCGCCTGTCGCAGATCGAGCGCTGGCTGGAAAGCGGCGGCTTCTGATATGCCATTGCGCCTGGTCATCTACGCCTGCTTGCTGGCTTTTGCCGGCTGGTCGCTGGCCATCGAGCCGGGCCAGGTGCAGCGCCGCGACCTGACGCAGAGCACCGCCCAGCTCAAGCAGCCCTTGACCATCGCCATGGCCAGCGACCTCCACGTCGGTGCCCCGCATGTCAGCCGCGAAGCCCTGCGTCGTCTGGTCGGGCGCATCAACGAGGCAAACCCCGACCTGATCCTGCTGCCGGGCGATTTCATGATCCAGGGCGTCCTTGGCGGAACCCCGGTCGCCCCGGAAGACTTCGCCGCCGACCTGGCCGGCCTGCATGCCCGGCTCGGCGTTTTCGCAACGCTCGGCAACCACGACTGGCGTTTCGATGGACCGCGCGTGCGGCGGGCACTGGAGCAAGTCGGTATCCGCGTGCTGGAAAACGAAGCGCTCGAGCTGCCCGAAAGCGGACTCTGGCTGGCCGGCATCGGCGACGACATGACCGGCCATGCCGAACCGGCGGCCGCCTTTGCCGGCGTGCCGAACGGCGCCGACGTCATCGCCATGCTGCACGATCCGGCCAACGCCCCAGACCTGCCGACCTCGACCCGCGTCGCCCTGGCCGGCCACACGCACGGCGGACAAGTCCGCCTGCCCTTCGTCGGCGCGCTGATCGTCCCCGGCCGCTCCGCCCGGGAACACGCTTACGGCTGGATTCCCGGAAGCGCCGTGCCGACCTGGGTGAGTTCGGGCGTCGGCACCAGCATTCTGCCCATCCGTTTCAACTGCCCACCGGAATTCGTCATCCTGCGGCTCGCCAACAAGGAAAGCTCATGAAAAGCCTCTGTGTCTTCTGCGGCGCCAACGCCGGCAACAAGCCCGTCTATCGCGCCGCGGCCGAAAACCTGGGCCGCCTGCTCGCCGGCCGCGGCATCCAGCTCATTTACGGCGGCGGCAACGTCGGCCTCATGGGCGCCGTCGCCGATGCCTGTCTCGATGCTGGTGGCACGGTCATCGGCGTCATCCCGCAAGCCTTGATGGGCAAGGAAGTCGAAGGCCGCCCGGTGGACCACCGGACACTGACCCGGCTCGAAGTCGTCGATTCGATGCACACCCGCAAGGCGCGGATGGCCGAGCTGGCCGAAGGCTTCATCGCCATGCCCGGCGGCTTCGGCACCTTCGAGGAATACTGCGAAATCCTCACCTGGGCGCAACTCGGCTTCCATGCGAAACCGATCGGCCTGCTCAACATCGCCGGTTACTACGACCCGCTGCTGGCGATGTTCGACCACGCCGCAGCAGAAGGTTTCCTGCGCGCCCAGAACCGGGCGATGGCGCTCAGCGACAGCGACCCCGAGTCGCTGCTCGCCGCCATGCTCGCCTTCCGCCCCGAGCCGGTCAGCAAATGGCTCAAGGAGGAAAGGCAGTTGTAAAGCCTTTTCCGTTTTTCATTTTCAGGCAACGCACCAATACAAGAAGCGAGGAGACATGAGCATCCTGAAATCCCAACTGAATCCACGTTCGGCCGACTTCCAGGCCAACGCGACGACCATGCGGGCGGTCGTCGCCGACCTCCGTGAGAAAGTCGAGAAGATCGCCCTCGGCGGCCCGGAAGCGGCGCGCCAGAAGCACCTGGCGCGCGGCAAGCTGCTGCCGCGCGAACGGGTCAGTGCCCTGCTCGATCCCGGCACGCCCTTCCTCGAAATCGGCCAGTTCGCCGCCTACGGGATGTACGACGGCGACGTGCCGGCAGCGTCGGTAATCGCCGGCATCGGCCGCGTCGAAGGCGTCGAATGCATGATCGTCGCCAACGACGCGACAGTGAAGGGCGGCACCTACTACCCGCTGACCGTCAAGAAACACCTGCGCGCCCAGGAAATCGCCCTGGAAAACCGGCTGCCGTGCATCTACCTGGTCGATTCCGGCGGCGCCTTTCTGCCCATGCAGGACGAGGTCTTCCCGGACAAGGAACACTTCGGGCGCATCTTCTTCAACCAGGCCAACCTGTCGGCCGCCGGCATCCCGCAGATCGCCGCCGTCATGGGTTCATGCACGGCCGGCGGCGCCTATGTGCCGGCGATGTGCGACGAGTCGATCATCGTCCGCGACCAGGGCACCATCTTTCTCGGCGGCCCGCCGCTGGTCAAGGCGGCGACCGGCGAGGTCGTCACCGCCGAAGACCTCGGCGGCGCCGACGTGCATACCCGCATCTCCGGCGTTGCCGACCATCTGGCCGAAAACGATGCCCATGCGCTGGCCATCGCCCGGCGCATCGTGCGCGACCTGAACTGGAAAAAGACGCCGCCGGTCACCCTGACCGCCCCGAGCGCGCCGCTGTTCAGCCCGGAAGAGTTATACGGCGTCATCCCGACCGACACCAAGAAGCCCTTCGACGTGCGCGAGATCATCGCCCGCATCGTCGATGGTTCCGACTTCGACGAGTTCAAGGCGCGCTACGGCACGACGCTGGTCTGCGGCTTCGCCCGCATCTACGGCTACCCGGTGGGGATCGTCGCCAACAACGGCATTTTGTTTTCCGAATCGGCGCTCAAGGGCGCGCATTTCATCGAACTCTGCGCCCAGCGCGGCATCCCGCTCGTCTTCCTGCAGAACATCACCGGCTTCATGGTCGGCCGCAAATACGAAAACGGCGGCATCGCGCGCGATGGCGCCAAGATGGTGACGGCGGTCGCCACCGCCAAGGTGCCGAAATTCACCGTCGTCATCGGCGGCTCGTTCGGCGCCGGCAACTACGGCATGTGCGGTCGCGCCTACAGCCCGCGTTTCCTGTGGATGTGGCCGAACGCGCGCATCTCGGTCATGGGCGGCGAACAGGCGGCCGGCGTGCTGGCCACGGTCAAGCGCGACGGCATCGAGGCCAAGGGCGGCAACTGGTCGGCGGAAGAAGAAGCCGCCTTCAAGGCACCAATCCGCGAACAGTACGAGACGCAGGGGCATCCCTACTACGCTTCGGCGCGACTGTGGGACGACGGCATCATCGACCCGGCGGATACGCGGCGCGTGCTGGGACTGGGGCTGTCGGCGGCGATGAATGCGCCGGCGGAGGAGACGAAGTTCGGGATTTTCCGGATGTGATGGGGATGGGAGGTTCTGATCCTCTGACTTTCGCGTCTGACGGGCGGGCGTTCGTGTTTTCTGAACCGCTGGGTTCCGCTGTTGAGGGAGCGGCTTTGGCTTCTGAAGCGCTGTTTTCCGCCGCTGACCGGCGGGCGTACTTTCTTTTTTGTGGAAAAAAGAAAGTAGCCAAAGAAAAAGCCACCCCCAGGTCGGCGCCGGGCTGCGCCCGGTCCCTTGCGCTACTCGGCGCGCCGGGCGGCTGCGGAACTCGGCCCTACGGGCCTCAGACAGTCCTCGCCGACTTCCCCCGGCACGCCTGCGTTGCTCAGCGCCTCTCAGGGGGGCCCCGAAAAACAGCGGTATGCGACGGTTTGCGGTTGAAAGAGCGTTGCACTTTCAGCAGCGCTCGGTTTGCCGGGCCCCTTGGGAGGCGCCGAGCAACGCAGGCGTTGGCGGATAAAGGGCGAGCACTGTCTGAGGGGCAAAGCCCCGAGTTGCGCAGCCCCCGCCAACGACGAGTAGCGCAGGGAACCCGCACAGCGGGCGCCGACCTAGGGGTGGCCTTCTTTTTGGCTAGGCAGTTTCAAATCCGAAGTGCAACACTTCATAACCGGAGGAGTTGCATGACGAGAACGTATCAACAATTGAGCGCGGAAGAACGCGGCGTGATCATGGCGATGAAGGAGC
>JAFIHA010000016.1 GCA_017848965.1 Dechloromonas aromatica (nom. nud.)
CATGTGGCGCATGCTGCCGGTCAGCGCATCGTCGATCTCGATGCCTTTATAAACTGCCATGTCTTGTCCCCTGCCCGAATTTTGGATTTTTGCTCTGACACCGTCGCCGATCTGGCTGCGGCGTCGCCGATTGTTCGGCTAAGCAAAAAACGTTCCTTTTTTCAAAGGCTTGCGGGGCAAGGGGTTTGCAGGGAGGAAGAGTGATGTTGTCGGCTTGCGGACCGACAATGTAGCAAGCCTGCCAAGGCGGTCGGTCAGTGCGTCGAATCGTCGAGGTGGATGACGTCGTCGCGATCGCGCTGGTTCGCCAGGTGGCGCTTGCGGATCAGGTACATGAGGGCGCTGACCGAGAGACCGAACAGAGTGAGGATCCAGTAGATCGACAGGTCGGCGCGAATCATCACGTAATAGAGACCGGTCATGATCAGGATCGACAGGTTCTCGTTGAAGTTCTGGACGGCGATCGAATGCCCGGCACCCATCAGGATGTGGCCGCGGTGTTGCAACAGCGCATTCATCGGCACGACGAAGAAACCGGAAAGGCCGCCGATCAGGATCAGCAACGGAATGGCCAGCCAGATGTGGTGGACGAAGTTCATGACCAGCACGACGATGCCCATGGCGATGCCAAGCGGAATGACCCCGAGCGACTTGCGCAAGGTGATGAAGCGGGCGGCGACGATCGCCCCGCCGGCAACCCCGAAGGCGACCACGCCCTGCAGCATCGACGATGCCGAAAGGTCGAGGCCGAGCGCAACCGCCGACCATTTGATGACGATGAACTGCAGTGTCGCGCCCGCTCCCCAGAACAAGGTCGTTACCGCCAGCGAAATCTGGCCCAGGCGATCACGCCAGAGCAGGCTCAGGCAGTGGCCGAATTCGTGGAGCAGATAGAAGGGGTTCTTCTTCAGCGGTTTGTGATCGACGCCGGTATCGGGGACGTAGAGGTTGAACAGGGCGGCGATCACATACAGCAGGATGATCAGCGTGATGGCTACTTCGCCGGCAGTGTCGAGCCCGGTGTCGATGAACGGTAGATCGAACACCAGCAGGTGCGCGGCAATTTTGGGCTCGATCAGGAGTCCGCCAATGACGACACCAAGGATGATGGCGCCGACGGTGAGGCCTTCGATCCAGCCGTTGGCGACGACCAGCAGGCGATGCGGCAGGTATTCGGTGAGGATGCCGTACTTCGCCGGCGAGTAGGCGGCGGCGCCCAGGCCGACGATGGCGTAGGCGAACAGTGGATGGACATGGAAGAACATCAGCGCGCAACCGACAATCTTGATGCTGTTGCTGATCAGCATCACCCGTCCTTTCGGCATCGAATCCGCAAAGGCGCCGACAAAGGCGGCGAGTACGACGTAGGAGAGGGTGAAGCTGGTTTTCAGTAAGGGTTCGTAGGCTTCCGGGGCATGCATTTCACGCAATGCCGCGATAGCGGCAATGAGCAGCGCATTGTCGGCCAGCGCAGAGAAAAATTGCGCAGCCATGATGATGTAGAAGCCGAACGGCACGGAACTGATCTCTCTCGTATTACTTTGGGCGAGGTTTATACCACGTATTGATCAAGGGCGTTCGTGTCCGGTGTTTTCCTTGGCGAGCGGATCGGGGCGATTTTTTCGCGCGGATTACTGCGCACAAACAGACACTCCTGTTGTATGTCCGCGCTGTTATCACATGTGAATATTTTCAGTGTAGAAAGTTGTAAACGCTCTGTTGCTCCGGGTTTACAAATCTAAACACCATTACAAAATGCTGTTGATATATTGGCCGCAATTATTAAGCATATTAAAAAAGCATAAATAAGCCCCCCAGCAGAAACAGAGACTTTGTAGCAACCAGGGGCTGGAATTGTTGGCAGGGGAACATTCAAATATCGATCTCGAGTTCGACGAGCGCTTTCTGATCATCGATCAGTTGATCAGCGAGCACGAGGCGGACTTCGATGCGCCATTACGCAAGGGGAAAGATCCCTTTGACTGGGCGCGGATCGCCGACGATTGCGCAGCGCTGGCGCGCGAGACCCGGGATTTTCGTATTGCGCTCTGGTGGTTGCGGGCGCGCGCCGAAGTCGGCGGTCTGGTCGCCTGGGTCGATGGCCTGAGCTACATCCTTGAATTGCTCGAACTCCCGGAAGACGCTGTCCATCCTCAAGGCGATGCTGAACTGTCGAGCGGCGAACTGCATGCGACGGCACTCAACTGGCTGACTTCCTCCCGCAGTCTGGCCGCCTTCCGGAAACTCCCCCTGACCAGCGACGCCGCCTGGAGCGTTGCCGCACTGCTGCCCGATGTCGCTGGCTCGCGCCATGGTTCGGACAGCGAACAGGCAAAGCTTCGCGATGCCTTGCGCGCCGATCAGGCGCGCAGTGATCTCAATTGCGCCTTGCTCAACCGGGCCAAGGCCTGTCTGGAAGAAATCGCTGTCCGTCTCGACGAGCGAGCCGGCGATGCCGGTGGCGACTTCAGCGAATTGATCGCTGCCGTCGGTCACGCCGCGCACCGTCTGGCGCCGCTGACGACGCATTCGCAGCAACTCGAAGCGGCCGCTGAAAGCGCGGTCGAAGCCGCAAGCGTGGCGCCCGTTGCCGACTTGCCTGGCACCGCTGGCGGCATGCGTCTGGCAGGCGATGGCTTTGCCATCCATAGCCGCGACGAAGTGCGCCTCGTACTGACGGCGCTCGAACGCTATTACAACGAACACGAAAGCGGTCATCCGGCGCCGATCTTCATCCAACGCCTGCAGCGGATGGTCGACATGAGTTTTGAGCTGCTGATGCGGGAGTTGTTTTCCGAATCGGACAGGCTTCTGGATCGGCTGGTGAAACCGGCTGCGAATTGATTTTTCACCTTTTTATCGACGGAGAGCAGGTGTGGCTAAACATTACGACGGTCAGAAATTCATCGGAAAGCAACGCGCCCCGCGGGTGCAGATCGAGTACGACGTTGAAATCTATGGCTCGCAGAAGAAAGTCGAGCTGCCTTTTGTGGTGGGGGTGATGGCGGACCTTTCCGGTGAAAACCGCGAATCCCTGGCGCCGATCGAGGAGCGGGACTTCATCGACATCGATGACGAAACCTTTGACAAGCGGATGGCGCAGATCGCGCCGAAGGTCGCTTTCTACTGCGAAGACACGCTGACCGACGACGATCCCGGTGCCCTCATCGACGTCAATCTGACCTTCAACTCGATGCAGGACTTTGAGCCCGGCGAAATCGCCCGCCGCATTCCGGAGCTGGCTGCGCTGCTCAAGGCGCGTAACGAGCTGAAGGAATTGACCACTTACATGGACGGCAAGATGGCCGCCCAGGATTTGATCGAGCAGATCCTGACCAACACCAAGTACACCGGCAAGGAACTGGAAGTCCGCGATGACGCCGATTGGCCGAAGGCACCGGAAGAGGACCTGCCTGCTGCTCAAGACAAGCAACCCGAGTGAACGAAAGAGTGAACGCGATGAGTACCGTATTCGAAAGCCAAGCCGATGCAACCCAGGTCGTCACCCTGGAGAATGACAGCGAACTCAAGGAGCTGCTGAAGAAATCCTTCCGTCCCCGCACCAACGAGGCCGCCGAAGCGGTGCAGACCGCAGTCAACACCTTGTTGCAGTTTGTCCGCCGCGACAAGGTTGTCGTCTACAAGGACGTGCTGAAAACGGTCGATGAACTGGTCGCCGAAATTGATGCCAAGATTTCCAAGCAACTGACCAAGATCCTGCATCACCCCGAGATGCAGAAACTGGAAGGCGCCTGGCGCGGCTTGCATTACCTGGTCTCGAATACCGAGGTCAGCGCCAATCTGCGCATCCGGGTGATGAACATCAGCAAGAAGGAACTGGGCCGTACCCTGCGCCACTACAAGGGCGGTGCCTGGGACCAGAGCCCGATCTTCAAGAAGATCTACGAACAGGAATTCGGCCAGTTCGGCGGCCAGCCCTTCGGTTGCATCGTCGGTGATTACGAATTCAACCACAGCCCGCACGACGTCGCGCTGCTCACCGAAATGGCGAAGATCGCTGCCTCGGCGCACGCCCCCTTCATTTCGGCGGCGGCACCGGGGACCATGCAGATGGACTCGTGGTCGGAACTGGCCAACCCGCGCGACATCTCGAAGATCTTCCAGGCCGTCGAATATGCCGCCTGGCGCCGGCTGCGCGAATCGAACGACTCGCGCTACCTGTCGCTGACCTTGCCGCGTTTCCTGGCGCGTCTGCCCTACGGTGCTCATACCCACGAGGTACCGGAATTCGCTTTCGAGGAAACCACCAATCCCGATAGCGACAAGGATTTCTGCTGGGCCAACTCGGCCTATGCGATGGCCGCCAACATCACCCGGGCCTTCTCGGAATACGGCTGGTGTACCAAGATTCGCGGTGTCGAATCGGGCGGTGCCGTCGAAATCCTGCCGAACTTCGTCTATTCCAATTCGGATGGCGAAAAGCTCCTGTACTGCCCGACCGAGATTGCGATTTCCGATCGTCGCGAACACGAACTGTCGAACGCCGGCTTCATGCCGCTGGTTTTCCGCAAGAACTCGGACATGGCGGCCTTCATCGGCGCCCGCACTATGCACAAGCCGGCCATCTACGAAGACGACGACGCCACCGCCAACGCCAACCTGTCGGCCCGCCTGCCCTACATCTTCGCCACGTGCCGCTTCGCCCACTACCTGAAGTGCATCGTCCGCGACAAGATCGGTTCGTTCAAGTCGCGCGAAGAAACGCAGCGCTGGCTCAACGACTGGATCATGAACTACGTCGACGGCGACCCGACGATTTCGAGCGAAGCGACGAAATCGCGCCGCCCGCTGTCCGCTGCTGAAGTGATCGTGGACGAACTCCCTGACAACCCGGGTTACTACCGCGCCCAGTTCTTCCTGCGTCCGCATTACCAACTTGAGGGGTTGACCGTGTCCCTCCGGCTGGTTTCCAAGCTGCCGTCCGCCAAGCAGACGAGTCAGTGAGGAAACGCCGGGCGTACTGACAAATTCTAGTCCGCCCGGTCATTCCACGGTTCCATTCATCTTTTCCTAGGAGCAATCATGGCACAAGCACTTGTTGACTATTTCCTGCAGATCGACGGCGTCGAGGGCGAGTCTCCCGACCAGCAGTATCCTGGCCTGATCCAGCTGCAAAGCTGGCAGTGGGCTGAAGAAAACTCCGGTCGCTGGGGTTTCGGTAGCGGTGGTGGTGCGGGCAAGGTCGAAATGAAGGACTTCGAGTTCCGCATGGTCACCAACAAGGCCTCGCCGAAGCTCTTCCTGATGTGCGCGACCGGCGATCACATTCCGCAAGCCAAGCTGATCTGCCGCAAGTCCGGTGGCACGCAGCTCGACTTCATGACGGTGACCTTCAGCAACTGCCTGGTTTCGTCTTTCACCACCGTCGGCAACCTGCCGGGCGACATGGCCACCAAGTTCGGCGTGACCGAAACGGTGCTGCCGGTTGACGAAATCAAGATCAACTTCGCCCGCATCGAAGTCGAGTACAAGGAGCAACGCAATGACGGCACGATGGGCGCCGTCATCAAGGCGGGCTATGACCTGAAGCTGAACGCAACGGTCTAAACCTCAGTCGGCATTTGGTGCTGGCGAACAGGGTTCGTCGGCACCAAAACAGCACATGAAACCACACAGCCAGATCAAGCACTCCTACACGCCCAACCTGTTCCAGCGGATCAGTCAGGGGGCGGGGAGTCACGCCTCGGTCGCCGACTCCATCCAGGAAGAGGTGCTGCAGCTCCTGCGTCATGCGGCGCGTAGTCGTCGCCCGCGCGTCGACAGTGAAGCGCAGATCTGTTCGTCGGTATTCAACTACGGCTTGCCGATGGCTTCCTTCGGTAGCACCAGTGTTTCCGATGTCGAGGCCGTCGTCCGGCATCTCAAGCGGATGATTCCGGTCTTCGAACCGCGGATCGATCCGCACTCGCTGCAGATCACCACCACCCTTTCCAATGACCAGCACTTCCGCGAATCGGTCCTGTTCGACATCAGCGCCGAAGGGAAGGGGAACGTCGTTGCCTATCTCTCGTTTCGCCTTGCCGTCGATTTCAGTCACGGCGCGGTTCGTCTCGTCCGCAGGCCGAATTTGTGAATCCGAACTTCATCGACCTCTATAACGAAGAACTGCGTTTCCTGCGCGAAGCCGGGCAATACTTCGCCGATGCCTATCCCCAGGTCGCCGGACAGCTCGGGATGCACGAGGACACGATCAGCGACCCTTTCGTCGAGCGCCTGCTGGAAGGGGTTTCCTTCCTCACCGCCCGCATCCAGGCCAGGCTCGATGTCGAGCATGCCGAGTTCGCGCGCCAGATGCTGGCCCGCGTCGCTCCCCTGTGGGATGAATCGACGCCTTCGATCGCCACCCTGGCCTTCACCCCGGATTTTGCCTCGCCTGAGTGTCAGGGCGGCGTCACGCTGGACAAGGGCAGCATCATCCAGGCCCGCCTGCCGGGCAACAACAACGTGCTGCGTTTCACCACCGGGCAGACGATCCAGTTACTGCCACTGGAAATCTCCAAGGTGCGCTGCGCCGCCACCATCAATCACCTGCCGCCGCGTATCGCGGCACAGGCCCAGGAAGCCGCCGGCGTCATCGCGCTGGAATTTTCCTGCCAGGGCCGGGCCAAGCTCGGCGAGCTGAAAACCGATTTTCTCGAACTGACCCTGGCTGGCGACATTCCTCTCTGCCATGCCATCCAGAAGCGCTTGCTGCACGATGCGATCAAGGTCTTCGCCTGGGCCGAGGACAGCGGGGCGCTGGAATACATCGAAATCGCCAAGGAATCGCTGGCCATCGTCGGCGTCACGCCGGAAGAAAGCCTGCTGCCCTCGTCGGCCAGCATGCTGCCTGGCCTGCGCCTGCTGCGCGAGTATTTTGCCCAGCCGAGCCGCTTCCTCGGCGTCCGGATTTCCGGGCTGGCCAAGTTGTTCAAGCGCATCGGCGAGCATCGCAAATTCCATATCGGTTTCCTGCTGAAGAGCGAGCCGGCCAACATCATCAACCGGATCAACGCGCAGTGTTTCCGCCTGTTCGCGACGCCGGTCATCAATCTCTATCCGAAAACCTTCGACCCCATCGTCTACAACCCGGATCGCACCGATCAGTGGCTGCTGGTCGATCGTCTGCGCCCTCTGGCCTACGACATCCACCACGTCACCGATTGTCGCGCCATCCTGGAGAACGGGCGCTGCCTTGGTCTGGCTCAGGTGCCGCCGCGCAATGGCTATGCACAGGACGGCCACGAAGGACATTTCAGTTCGCGCAAGCAGTACGTCACCTATGGTTCGGTCGACAAGGGCTCGTTGAAGAACCAGCTACCGATCCGCCATTTCGTCAATATCGGGCTCGATCCGGACACCGGCGTTCCGGAGGACGTCAAGTCGCTGCAGATCGACGGTTACGTCAGCGATCGCGGCTGGTATCGGGAGCATCTCGACCAGGCCGGGTTTGCGCTGACCAGCTCAAGCCAGATCGGCAAGATCGAATGCCTGCGTCTGCCCAGCGAAGCGCGCGACGAGCCGCTGCCCGAACGGCACTGGGAGGCGGTGCAGCTACTCGGTAGCAATCCCTTGCGCATGCGTGGTCGGGACGACAGCAAGCTGGTCAATGCCCTGCATCTGTGGTTGGGGCTGGCCAGCGATCCGGCCGTGCTCGCCGATCAACGGCGCATCAGTAGTCTGGACCGGGCGCGCAACAAGATGGGCTATTCCCGCTCGCCGGTTCCCGGTCCGATGTCCTGGGTCCGTTCCAACCGGCTGCGTTTCAACATCGATACCAAGCACCACCCCGATGGCGGGGCATGGCTGTTTTCCCGGATCGTCTGTCACGCGCTCCTCGATTGCGTCAATTTGAACGATGGACTGGAGGTTGACATTGATTTTGACGGCGAGCCGGGCGATACCTTCACGAATCTTTCGCGTAGCGGAGGGCGGGGCTGATGCAGGTGTCGACCGACGAATTCGTCCGACTGCATGAAGCCATGGCCTACGTGGATTCCGATGGCAAGCCGCGCCAACTGAAAGCGGACGAATCCTGGCGGGGAATTTCCAACCGCAAGACCCTGCACGAGTTGCTGCGTCGTCTCGAGTCGCTGGTCGCCAATGACGGTTACGGTTTGCGGCCGGGCTGGGATCAGGGCTGGCTGCGCCTCGAGCAAGCGGCAGAGCTTTATTTCTCGGGCAGCGAACTGCAGGATGTCCGCCTCGAACCGGCCAAGGAAAAAGGCGGGCGCGACGCCGAACACGATGTGCTGCGCATCCGCATGCGTCATTTCGGGCTGTTCGCTCCCTACGGTCCACTGCCGATCCATGTCACCGAGCACGCCAAGTACGAGCGCAGCTTCGAGCGCAACGCCGGTTTCGAAGCCTTCCTCAACCTGTTGAGCGGGCATCTCGCGGTGCTCGACTACCGCGCCTACGCGAACACCCATCCGGTCATCAGCCTGTACGGCCATCCCCGCCTGGCCGGTTTTTCGCGCCGCCTGGAGAACCTTGCTTCGGGCTGGATGGCGGGTGACGACAGGGCCTACGCAGCGCATATCCAGCGTTGTCGGCTCGGTCAGAGCTGGGCCTACGTCCGCCCGGAACGCAGTTTGGCCGCGCTGGAAACGATCCTTTCCCGCTATTTCTCGATCGACGTCAAGGTCACGCCGCGCCACGGGCGCTGGATCGAGATCGGCGGCGAGAGTGGCGAAAAGCGCCTTGGCCAATGGCGGGTCGGGCGGCGCATCTTCGATACGCAATCGGCCATCCATGTCCGGCTCGGTCCGGTGGATGCCAAGGATTTCCCGCAGTTCCAGCGCGCTTCCGAACGGATGAAGACGATGGTCCGCCTGATTGAGGACTACACCGGCGGCCAGGTCAATGCGCGCATCGACGTCGATGTCCGGACTTCGCCAAGCCTGCGCGCCGCTCTGGGCAAGACGCGCATCGGACAGAACACCTGGATCAAACCGTCTGACGAACTGAAGACGATTTGTACCCATAACCCATACGAATTACTTTGACGGAGTCATTTGCATGAATCGAGAGCGGTTATTTGGTCGTCTTGGCACCCTGGCCTATGAAGCGGTGGTCGAGGCAACCGCGTTGTGCAAGCAGAGCGAGCACGAGTTCATCGAACTCGAACATTGGCTGATCTCGGTACTGCGCCGGGAGCAAAGCGATATCTCGGAGCTGCTCTCGCATTTCAAGGGTGACCCCGGCATCCTGCTCAGCCAGTTGCAACGCCAACTGGCCCGCTTCCCGCGCCGCCAGGGGTGTGCCATCGACATCTCCTCGCGGCTCGACCAGGCCATGGAAAGCGCGCTGGCGACCAGCCAGCTGATCGCGCCGGCGCCGCATATCCGCTCCGGGCACGTCCTGCTCGGCCTGCTGGAAAACAGCCAGACGCGGCAGACGCTGTACCGGATCAGCTCGCAGTTCGAACGGATCCAGTGGCCGGACGCCAGCCGCGTCTTCGAACAGGTTGGCCGCGGCTGGCGCGAAGCGCGCGACCGGCCGATGAATTCGCCGGAAATCCCGCTCGACGTCGAAGGCGAACAGGCTGCCGACAGCGATGCCCTGACGCGCTGGGCGACCAATCTGACGGAACAGGCCAAGCAGGGCGGGCTCGATCCGGTGATCGGGCGTGACAACGAGCTGCGCCAGGTGATCGACATCCTGCTGCGCCGCCGTCAGAACAACCCGATCCTGGTCGGCGAGGCCGGCGTCGGCAAAACCGCAATCGTCGAGGCGCTGGCCCAGCGCATCGCCGACGGCATGGTGCCGGGGCTGCTCGCCGAAGCGCAGGTCTGGGTGCTTGACCTCGCTCGCCTGCAGGCTGGCGCCAGCATGAAGGGCGAGTTCGAGGCGCGCCTCAAGTCGGTGGTCGATGCGATCGAGAAATCGCCGACGCCGATCATCCTCTTCTGCGACGAAGCCCACACACTGGTTGGCGCCGGTGGCCAGGCCGGCACCGGCGACGCGGTCAACATGCTCAAGCCGATGCTGGCGCGCGGCAAGTTGCGCATGGTCGCGGCGACCACCTGGAGCGAATACAAGCAGTTCATCGAACCCGATGCCGCACTGACCCGCCGCATGCAGCCGGTGGTCGTCGACGAACCGGGCGAAAACGAGGCGATCACCATGCTGCGCATGATCGCCGAGCGTTTCTCTAAGCACCACGGCGTGCGCATCACCAACGACGCGCTGGTCGCCGCCGTCAAGCTGTCGAAGCGCCACTTGCCGAGCCGTCATCTGCCGGACAAGGCGATCAGCCTGCTCGACACCGCCTGCGCCCGCGTCGCGATGAGCCGCGTCGCGCCGCCGGCCGCGCTGGAGCGCGAACGCCAGGCCGTGGTGTCGCTGGATCTGCAACTGACCTGGGCCGAGCAGGACGAAAAGCTGGCGATCGATTGCGGCATCGACCGCGAAGCGCTGAAGCTGAAGCGTGCCGAGCACCAGGCCAAGGCCGAGGCACTGGAACAACAGATCAACCAGGCCCGGCAACTGGTCGGCCAGGTTGGTGAACTGCTCGCCCAGCCTGCCGGTAGCGAAGGCAACAGCGCCTTGGCCGCGCTGACCGGCGAACTCGACGAACTGCAGCAGGGCAAGCCGCTGGTCCAGCCCTGGGTCGATCAGCGCACGGTCGCCGCCGTTCTCTCCGAATGGACGGGGATTCCCGACATCGACATGGTGACCGACGACATCGAAGCCACCTTGCAACTGCGCGAGCGCCTGGAAAAGCGCGTCTTCGGCCAGACCGGCGGCATCGTCGCGCTGAGCAAGGCGCTGCAGGTGGCGCGCGCCGGCATCCACGATCCGCAGCGGCCGCTCGGCGTCTTCATGCTGACCGGGCCGACCGGCACCGGCAAGACCGAAACGGCGATCGCGCTCTCGGAACTGCTGTTCGGCGGCTCGCACAACCTGATCCAGTTCAACATGAACGAGTTCCAGGAAGCGCACACCGCCGCCACCCTGAAGGGCGCCCCGCCGGGCTACGTCGGCTACGGCAAGGGCGGCGTGCTGACCGAGGCGGTACGGCGCAAGCCCTACAGCGTCGTGCTGCTCGACGAATTCGACAAGGCTCATCGCGACGTCCATGAAGTCTTCTACCAGGTCTTCGACCGCGGTTGGATGGAAGACGGAGAGGGGCGTCGGGTCAGCTTCCGCAACTGCCTGATTCTGATGACCAGCAACATCGGCGCCGAGGAAATCGAGGTTGCCGCGCTGGCCGAACAACCGGCCACCTACGGGCAACTGGTGCAACTGGCGCAGGGCAGCCTGCAGCGCCATTTCGCGCCGGCGCTGCTGGCCCGGATGCAGGTGCTGCCGTTCTACCCCCTGGGCCTGTCGGCCTTGCAATCGATCGCCGAGCATCAGTTCCAGCGCCTGGCTGATCGCCTGGAAGAGCAGGGGGTGACGCTGGAGATCGACACTTCCGCCGTCGAGTGGGTGGCCAATACCGCGGCGGGTCACCCGCATCGCGGGCGCGCCATCGAAGACCTGATCCGCGCGACCGTGCTGCCGTCGCTCGCTCAGGAGTTGCTTGCTGCCAAGCGGGACGGCTTGCCGCTCGGCAGGGTAAGGGTGGTCGCCGACGGCGGCCTCTCCCTCGAACTGCTGGATCGCGAGAGCGAGCCGGAAAACCTTTCAGAACCCAATGATGCCGACCAACAGGAGCTTACGTCATGCGCTTGATTGAAATCAGGAGTCCCGTATTACTGGATGCCGATTCACTGGCACTCAGCTTCACCGCCAAGGAAGAAATGTCATGGACGCCCAGCTACGAGCTGGAAATCATCAGCAAGCGTCCGGATCTCGATCTCGACGGCTTGCTCGGTGACACCGTCGCCGTCGACATCTCGCTCGACAAGGGCAACGATATCCGTACCTTCCACGCCTATGTGCTGGAAGGTGTCGATACCGGTCAGCGCGACGAGCAATTCACCTACAAGCTGAAGCTCGGCAGCTGGCTCTCCTTCCTCGGCCAGAACCAGAACTGCCGGATCTTCCAGGACCTGTCGGCGCCGGAAATCGTTGAAGAGGTGTTCCGCGGTTACGGTTTCGCCAAGTTCGAACTCGATCTCAAGCGCACCTACGACAAGCGCGAATACTGCGTTCAGTTCAAGGAAAGCGATCTCGCCTTCACCAGCCGCCTGCTTGAGGACGAAGGCATCTATTACTTCATCCGTCACGGCCAGGACGAGCACACCGTCGTCATCAGCGATTCGCAGGTTTTCGTCGACCAGTCCGGCATCTACGGTCAGCTCGACTTCAACCCGGACGGCGAGGAAGGCCGCCCCATCCTCGACCGCGAAAGCGTGCAGCGCCTGCAGCGCAGCCGCAAGGTGCGGCCGAACAACATCGTCCTGCGCGACTTCAACTACCACGTGCCGACCGACGTCCTGCAGACCAATGCCCAGGAAGAGCAGGCCACGCTGTCCGGCGTTCAGCTCGAGCATTACGACTATGCCGCCGGTTACGGCGAATCGCAGCGCGGCGAATTCCTCGCCAAGATGCGTCTGCTCGCCTGGCAGGCGGAGGCCCGCATCCTCAACGGCAAGGCCAACGCCAAGGGGGTGACGGTGGGCGAAGCCTTCTCGCTGCAACTGCACCCGGACAATGCCCGTAACCGTCGCTATTTCATCCTCAGCACCAAGTACGAATACATCAACGACATCGACAGCACCACCAAGGGCGAAAGTGCCGTCTGTACTTTCACCGCGCTGCCCGACGACGTCGAGTTCCACCCGCTGCGCCGCTACAAGAAGCCGACCGTGCCGGGTATCCAGAGCGCGACGGTGGTCGGTCCGGAGGGCGTCGAGGTGCATACCGACGAACTGAGCCGGATTCGCGTGCACTTCCACTGGGACCGCTACACCACCAAGGAAGAGGATTCCTCGTGCTGGCTGCGCGTTTCGCAGGCCTGGGCCGGCAAGGGCTGGGGCGTCATCGCCATGCCGCGGGTCGGCCAGGAAGTCATCATCACCTACGTCGATGGCGACCTCGACCGCCCGCTGATGACCGGCATCGTCTATAACGGCGACCTGCCGCCACCCTACGACCTGCCCAAGGACATCCGCTACACCGGCCTGGTTTCCCGCTCGCTCAGCTATGGTGGCCCGGAGAATGCCAGCTCAATCACCTTCGACGACCTGCGCGGCGCCGAACGCGTGATGATTCACGCCGAGCGCGATTACCAGCAGACGGTGGAGCGCAATTCGGCGACCAGCATCGGCCAGGACCGCTACATGATGGTGACGCGCACCATCACCCAGACCTCGACCACGCAGATCGTCATGCAGGCGGCGCTGATCGACATCACCGGGGTGCGCGCGCTGTTCACCGGCGCCCAGCTCAACTTCACCGGCGTCTGCGCATCGTTTGTCGGCGCCAACATCGAAGCGATGGGACTCAACGCCCAGTTCATCGGTGCCGACATCAAGATGATCGGTAGCGAGACCGCCTTCATCGGCAACGAGATCGTCGCCACCGGCATCCAGACCCACATGACCGGCATCACGCTCAAGCTGACCGGCGAATCGATCGGCGTCACCGGCATCTCGGCGCAGATGACTGGCGTGCGGCTCGACATCACGCTGGTCTGGCTGCGCATCACCGGTGCCTGTATCGACCTCACCGGCCTCTGGGGCCGCATCACCGGTATGTCGATCGACGCCACCGGCATCGCCCTGGCGCTCACCGGCATGGCGGTGATCGCCTTCGGCATGCACCTGGAACTGAAGGGGGTGACGATCGAAGCGACTTCGCTGGCGATCAAGGCAACCGGTGTCGAAGCGCGGGTGACCGGTCTGTGGGCCAAGATCACCGCGGTCGACATGGACATCGGCCTGCTCAAGCTCGCCATCCGTGGTCTCAGCATCTACATGTAGGACGGCGGTACCCGGAAAGCCTCATGAAATTCTCGAAACCGCAGCAACTCCTCGTTCTCACCGCGCCGGTCAAGTTCGGGCGGTCATCCCATCTCGGGGTGACCGTCGGCTTCGGCTTCCGTCTCAGCGACCCCCGCATCCTGGCGCACGAGACGGAAATCTGGGCCGCGCTGGAGAGTGCGCCGATGTCGTTCAAGGCGCTCGACGAGGCAATGCCCAAACCTTTCGCCGAATGGCTGCTGGCCGGCCATGCCCGGCGTCCGGCGAACGTCGAGGCGGACGGCAAGTGGCGAGTCCAGGTTGGCGTCGACGACTGCCACAAGGAAATCTTCTGTCACCTGCCGGGGGACCAGGCCGCCGCGGTCGACGCGGCAATTCCCCTCGATTATGTCAATGCCTTCGGTGGCGCCGGATTCCTGGCCAATCCGGTTGGCATGGGCCATGAATCGGCAGAGCGGCGCGACAAACCCTTGTTGCGCCTGCCCGATCGTTACGGCCAGGAAAACGAGTTCCTGGCCGCCACCGGTCCGCTCGACACGCGCTGGGCGCAGCGTGCGGCCTATGTGTCGCGTAAGAAGAAGGACCTGACGCTGGACAGCGACCACCGTTCCCACCTCGGCTGGCCGGAAACGATGGATCGCCGCTTCTTCCAGATGGCGCCGCGCGATCAATGGGCGCGTGGGGAAAGCTGGCCGGTGACTTGCGCCTATTCGCTGCATGGAGTCGGCGAGGGCGGCGCCGGCTTCAGTGGTCAGATTCCGCCGCTGGAAGCGCAGGCGATCTACCGCCGGGCCGGCAGCCAGGAATTCGCCGAGTTGCCGCTCAGGCGCCAGACCCTGTGGTTTTTCCCGGATCGCGACATCGGCGCGGTGCTATTTACCGGCCTGCTCGACGTCGACGACATGCTGGGCGACGAGATCGACCATCTATTGGTGGCGCTCTCGGAATTCGGCACGCCTTACCCGCTGAATTACCTCTCGGTCGTCGCCCGGCGCCGCGAAGATACGAGCTGCAACCAGATTGAAGGGATGCGCGACGAGGTCCTGCTGCCCCCGGCCGGCCGCGGCTGGGCTTGGGAATACCTGCTATTGCCCGAGGATCATCCGCGCGTCGCGCAACCGGCGCGGGCCTATGCGCGGGTCCGCGAACGCATGCAGCATTACCTCGGCATGGTCGCTGCTGCGGCCGAGGCGACCGACAAGGCCAAGGAACAGGATATCGCCCAGGTCAAGGCACAGACTCGCGCGCTGATCCGCGGCGAAGGCCTGCCCGAGACGGAAGCCGACAAAATGGACTGGCGCCGGCAGCTCGCCGCCTGGCCTCGGGACAGACGTCGCGACGACCTGATCATCCGCAACGCCGATCTCTCCGGCCTGGATTTTTCGGGGCAGAGCTGGCAGGGCTCGCAGCTGATCAACGTCGATCTCAGCGCTTGCCGTTTCGTCGATGTCGACCTGCGCAACATGCTCTTCCTCGGCTGCAAACTCGATGGCGCCAGTTTCGAGAACGCCGTGCTCGATAGCTGCCATTTCAGCGAATGCAGCCTGAGCAAATCGCGCTGGAAGGCGACGCAACTGGCGACGGTGCAGTTGATCGAATGCGATTTCAGCGCCAGCACGGTTCTGGAAAGCCAGTGGAAAACGACCTTCTTCAGCGAATCGCGGGGCAGCAAGCTGAGCTTCGCCAAGGTGGCGTTCGACAGCGTGCAGATGCAGAAATGCGCTTTCCCCGCGCTGTCTTTCGCGGATAGCACGGTCGACGGCCATGTCTTCCTCGATTGCCAATTGCCATCGTTGAAGATCAGCCAGTCGCTGTGGCGCAAGACCAGTTGGGTTGCCTGCAAGCTGCCCGGCAGCAGCTTCGAGAACAGTCGCTTTGCCACCGCCGTCCTCGCCGACGCCTGCGACATTTCCGGTGCCCGCTGGACGCAGTGTCGGTTCGAGAAGGTCTTCCTCGGCGCCGCCAAGTTCGATGGCGGCGTCTGCGAAAGCTGCACCTGGGTCGAAGCGACGATGAATGCGCTGAAGGCCAGCGGCAGTCAGTGGATCGCCTGCGATTTGCGCCAGGGCAACCTGATGCACGCCGATTTCTCCGGTTCCCGTTTCCAGTCCAGCGCGCTGCGCGACGCCAACCTCTATGGCGCCGACCTGCGCGCCAGCGAGGTTCATTCCAGCAACCTGATCGGCGCCAACCTCGGTTACGTGCAGCGCGAGAAGAACTGGCAGAAAAAGTGGAAGGACAATCTGATGGGGCGGGTCATCGAAGTTCCCAGGAGGCAGGACTGATGTTCGACAAGCTCACCGGGATGCCCGATTTCGATACTTCCGCGATCAGCGGCATGCCGATCAAGGAAAAGAGTTTTGCCGGAGCGCGCTTTCTTGCGCCGCCCGCCGGGACGCATTTCGTCGATTGCGACTTCTCCGGAACCCTCTGGGACGGTGTCACGCTCGATGGCCAATTGTTCACGCGCTGCAATTTCAGCGGCGCGCAGTTCATCGGCTGCATCCTGAGAACCGTCCGTTTCTTTGAATGTGTCGCTGCCAGTGCCCGTTTCCACCGGACGTTGACGACCGAATGCCACTGGGAAAGCGGCGCCTGGGGCGACTGTCAGTGGCAGGAATGCCGGCTGGCTCGCCAGATGGTCAACGCGGTGCGCGGTGGCAACTGGGAATTCAGGGTCTGCGACATTTCCTTCTCGACCCTGTCGTCGCTGGCCTTCACCGGTTTGCGCGTCGAAAGCTCGCTGATCCGCGACCTGTCGCTGGTCGAGAGCAAGGTTCATGACCAGTGCTGGCAGGAGTGCGTGATGGAGCGCGTGATCGCCGCCAATTCGACGTTCGGCGGCGGCCAGTGGCTCGGCTGCCAGGGCATCAACAACCGCTGGATGGGGATCAAGGCCCGCCATCTGGCCTATCAGTCCTGCAATTTCGAGCAGTCCGCGTGGTCCACCTGCGAAATCGATGGCGGTGACTTCCAGTCGAACCTGCTGCGCATCGCCCATTTCGATAGCGGTCAGTTGCAGCGCCTGCGTTTCAAGGGCAACACCCTTTTCGCCATTGCCTTCGACGGTTCTTTGCTGCGCGAATGCGAATTCCGCGAACGCGATGTCTCCCATTTCTCTTTGCGCAACGCCCGCCTGGAATCCTGCGACCTCAACGGCATCACCGGCAGCGACCTCGATGCGCGCGGTTGCACGATGCAGGGAACGACGGTCAGCGGCGCGCGCTTCGTCGATGCCAATGTCGCCGGCCAACAGCCGGAAGACTGGCGCGGCGCCGACCTCGATCTGGCGCGTTTTGAAATTCCCGAAGAGCTGCAGGACCTCGAGTGGTGGAAGACCTGCCGCCCCGGGGCTACCAGGAGTACCCAATGAAATTGCTGGAACCCGTTACACAAGCTCCCGTCGCCCCGGTCAGCCAACGGCCGGCGGCTGCCAACTATCCGAGCCTGATGCCCGGCTCCAGTTACATGACGCGAATCCGTCGCGGTGAACAGGGCTGGCAGCTCGAAAGCGATACCAATACCCCGGTGCGGGTCGCCGTCAGTTGCCTGGTCGAGCCGCTCGATGGCGACCAGGTGCTGGTCGCCAGCATCAACGGCGTCTGCTACGTCCTCGCCGTGCTCGAACGGGACTGGCAGCAGGGGCAGCGGATCGACGTCGATCTGGGGGGCGGCGAACTGCACCTGAAGGCGGCCAACATCGTCGTCGAGGTCGAGCGCAATCTCGATCTGCAGGCCGAGAACTTCCGGCTCAACGCCGAACTGTCGGTGCAGAACGCATCGACGCAGGTGGTCAATGTCGCCGGGATCAGCGTGCTCAATGCCAACTCGATCGCCCTCGACGGCAAGCAGAGCCTGACCATGCACACCAGTCTGGGCGCGATCCAGGCCAGCGCATTGTTGAAGATCGACGGCACCCAGATGCATTTCGGGTGATTTTGGGGAAGCGGCGGGTTGGACTGTTGCTTGGGATGTTCACTATTGTTTTAGGAAGAGGCTCGTATGTTTGCCAATAGCTCCGCAGGTGGTATCGATATTTCTCCGGCCGATGTCTGCAAGACGCCGCCCTTGTGCATTCCGATTCCCTATCCCAACCTGGCATTCGGTTCGATGGCCATTCCCAACGTGCCGAACATCCTCTATTGCGGCGGCCCGGTGCATAACCTGGCGACCATCATCCCGGTCACCTTCTGCGATGAACCCGGCGCCTGCGGCGGCATCATCTCCGGTACCGTCAAGGGGCTTTCCATCCATTGCACGGCCAAGCTGAACTTCCTGGTCGGCGGCGCGCCGATCACCCGGATGACCAGCATCAACCTGCCGAACACCTTGAATACGCTGGGCGTCCGCCTGGTGCCCAGTCAGTTGAAGATTCTGGTCATCTGATCCCATGTCCTGGAAAGCTGTACTGATTGCTGCCTGTCTCGCAGCGGGCATCCAGGGCTGCACGATCGGCGACGCGACGCGGGTGCTGTTCAGGGGGATGCCGGACCGGCTGATCCCAGAGAAACGGAACATCTCGCTGACCATCCACGGCGGCCCCAAGCTCAACGCCAAGTTCGAGGGCGACGTCGCGCGGCCGCTGCGCCTGTGCATCTATCTGCACAAGCAAGAAGACTGGAATCCGCCGATGGATCTGGGCGCGCCCTGCGCCGAACAGGATTCCCGGGTGAGCAAGGCGCAGAAGGTCACCTTGCTTGCCGACCGCGTCGCCTACATCACGGAATCGGTGCCCTACGGGGACGCCTACTGGATCACGGTAACTGGTGATTTTGCCGACCAGGGAGGGAATGGCAAGGGCATTCTCAAGGTCCAGTCGCCGGCCGATCTCAATAGTTGCCACTGGCTGAACATCGACCGCAACCAGATTCAGGAAGTCAAGAAAAACAGTGCGGGCAATCAGCCCACATGCAAATAGGGGTTCACTTCTTCATGGCAACACACAATATCAACAGGGTGGTCTGGACCGATGGTTTACTGGTTGAAGCGCAGCATTTTCAACAACAGGAACGCTACATCGAACACCAGGTGAACAGCCGCCTGTCGCAGATCACCAACCTCGGTTGGGGATTCAGCGAACTCGAAATCGACCAGGATCTGCTGCAACAGGGCTTGCTCGCCATCATCCGGGCGCGCGGCATTTTCGACGACGGTACGCCGTTCTCGATTCCGACCTGCGACGCCATTCCGGAAGCGCTTGATCTTTCGGATGCGCCGATCGGCACCCGGATCTGTCTCGCCACCGTGCGCAGCGACGTGGTCAATAGTTCGGTCGGCTTTGGCGAGGCCGAAGCCGCCGCCCGTTACAAGGTGGTCGAAGCCGAAGTGCAGGACGCCAACGTCGGTCTCGACCCGGAAGGGTCGCCGCTGCGCATCCACATGCAGGTCGGCCAGCTGCGCACCCGCCTGTGCCGCGAGGATCACGTCGGCGCCAGCGAAACCTGGCAACCGATCGCCCGCCTGGCGGCGCGCCAGGGCAACCGCGGCATTGTCCTCGATAGCGATTTCATCCCGGCGATGCTCGACGTTCGCGCCCATACCCGTCTGCTGGCCGTCTGCAACGAGTTCCAGGGGCTGCTCCAGCACCGCCTCAGCGCTTCCGCCGGCCAGCGCCTGCTCGCCAGCGGCGGCGGCCTGGCCGACCTGATCGAGATGCTGGCGACGCAGGCGATCTCCGAATACCGGATGCGCCTCGACCATCTGGAAGCCTACGACCCCCTGCATCCCGCCGATCTCTATCTGGAACTGACCGGTCTGCTCGGCCGCCTTTCCGTGCTGCCCAGCGTCGAGCCGATGTTGGCCGCGCAGAAGTGGCGCTACCAGCACGACGACCTGCAAGCCTGTTTCAGCGCCCTGGCCCATGCGCTGCGTCGGGCACTGGCGCTGATCATCGAATCGCCGGTGATCCCGCTGCGTTTCGAGGATCGTGGCGACCAGGTCTACCTGTGTATCAACGATCCGCAGTGGAAGCTGCAGAAGATGGTCTTTGCTTTCACTTCGGCGATGCCCGGCGAGAACCTGCGCCGCATGCTGCCGACCCAGGTCAAGTTCGGCCCGGTCGAGCACATCAACAAGCTGGTCGATCTGCAACTGCCGGGCGCGCGCCTGGTGCCGGTGTCGGCGGTGCCGCGCAATCTGCCTTTCTATGCGCAGAGCGTCTATTTCGAGGTCGAATCGGTCGATCCCTACTGGAAGGAAACGATGCGCGGCGCGGCAATGGCGCTGCGCGTGGTCGGCGATTTCCCGCAACTGAAGTTCGAGGCCTGGGGGCTGCGTGAAGGGAAAGTGGCATGAGGGGCATCAATGAAATCATGAGCGCGCTGCGCAACATCCCGACCTCCGGTGGTGTTTCCTCGATGGGCGCCCTCGGCGACATCGCCCAGCGCATTTCCAGCTCGATGCCGCGCGGCGCGGAAAATCCCCAGCCCTTCGGCAACCTGCTTGAACACAGCGACGACACGCCGGCCCTCGCGGCGCCGGTCGAGCAACCGGCGAGCAAGGAAAAACCGGTCGACCGTTCGGTCGGGGCGGTCGCCATGCTCGGCATGCGCAACGCCATCGCCCGGCCCGGCGTGGCTGCGTCGAAGTGGCAGAATCCCTACATCTCGGCGGCGATCCCGCCGCTCCTGCTGCTGCATCGTCTGGAAGACCAGGGCATCACCTTCGATACCTCGTTGCGCGGACAGCTCGGCCTGGAAGTACGGATGTTCCGCGAGAAGCTGGCGAGCAGCGGCGAAGAATCGCGCTGGATCGACGACGCCTCCTACCTGTTGTGCACGCATATCGATGAGTTGCTCAACGAAGCCTGCCGCAAGCAGGATCTGCCCTTGCCGGAAAAATCCCTGCTCGTCGAATTTCACGGCGACGCCTGGGGCGGCGAGGACTGCTTCATCAAGCTGGAAACGGCGATGAGCCAGGAACGGCCGCCGATCGCGCTGCTCGAACTGTACGAGGTGATCCTCGGCCTCGGCTTCCAGGGGCGCTACCAGGTCATCGATCGCGGCGACGTGTTGCTGCAGGATTTGCGCAGCAAGCTGCACCGCATGATCTGGGATCGCGCGCCCGACGGCCTGGCCCTGCGCTCGGGTTTGCCCAAGGTGTTCAAGCCGCGCTGGCTGACGCCGTTCCGGCTCTTCCTGATCGGCGCCGCGCTGCTGTCGATCGCCTACCTGGCCGGTGTTTTCGACATCGCCATGCGCGGCAGCCCGCTGCGCGAGGCGCTGGCCGCCTACGAACCGCCGGTGCGCGAAATCAACATCTCGGAAACCCTGCCGCCGCCGCTGCCGGAGCTGATCGCCGAAGGCTGGCTGACGGCCGAGCGGCGGGAAAACGGCTGGCTGCTGATCTTCCGCGCCGACGGGGCATTCGAGCCCGGCAAGGCGGAAATCCGGCCCGAGTTCCTGCCCAACCTGACCCGCCTCGGCGCCGCTTTCGCGCCCTGGCCCGGTGATCTGGAAGTCATCGGTCACACCGACCTGACGCCGATCCTGGCAAGCAAGTTCCCCTCCAATCAGGCGCTTTCCGAAGCCCGTGCCCGCGAAGTCGCCAAGCTGATCGAGCAGCAGGTTGCCGGCGGCAAGGCACAGCGTCAGGTGACGGCGTCCGGGATGGGCGAGAAGGCACCGGTGATAGCCGAAATCAATCCGGCGGCCAACCTCAAGAACCGTCGGGTCGAGGTCTTGTGGAAGGTGGCGGCAACCCGGCGCGTGGTGACTGAAATCATCCGCTGAACGGGAAGAGGGTAGGCAGCAATTACCGGTCCGGAAAAGACCGGGGTTCATCGAAGTTGATCAGCGCAGGGGTTTGCACTGGCGAAACCCTGGGTTGGGAGCATCAGAAATGTTGAGAAGTTCGTTACGCATCGTCATCTCCTTGATTCTTGCCGCCGTCGTGTGGTGGATCGGACCGATGGTCGCCATCGGTCGTTATCATCCTTTCGGCTGGCTGTGGCTGCGCCAGCTGCTGGTGGTTCTGCTGCTGTTCTGGGGCTTCTATCCCTTGCTGCGCTGGCTGCTCGGCAAGTTCCTGTCGCTCTTCCGCCGCCGCAAGCAGAAGGCGCCGACGGTGGACAACGACCGCATCAGCAGCCGTCTCGCCGACCTCGAGCTGACCCTGCGCAAGATCTGGGTCGATCGCCAGAAAGGCTTCTTCCGTCGCCTGACCTATCGCCTGCGCAAGGGGCATCTGCGCGAACAGCCCTGGTTCATGCTGCTCGGTTCGTCGGGGGCGGGGAAGACCAGTTTTCTCAACCACACCGGCCAGAATGCCTTGCCCGGCGAAGTGGCCGGCCTGCCGCGCCTCGGCGAATCGCTGGGGCAGACCGAGGATTGCGGCTTCTGGGTCAACGACAAGGCGGTCTGGATCGACAGCAGCGGCCAGTGGGCCGAGCGCGAGGCGCTTGGTGAATCCGGCTTCAGCGCCTGGAAGAAGCTGCTCGCCGGGGTCCGCCGCATGCGCGGCGGCGCCGGCCTCGACGGCCTGGTGCTCTGCGTCGACCTCGACTGGATGCTGAAAGCCAGTTCGGAGCAGCGCAAGCGGCTGGCCGACACGCTGCGCGGCCGGGTTCTCGAACTGGCCGACTGGTTCGACGCCGAACTGCCGATCTACATCGTCCTCACCCACGTCGATACCCTGCCCGGCGGCGGCGCCATGCTGGCTGCGCTCGAGGACGAGACGCTGGCCGACGGCATGGGCTTCGAGGCGCTGGCGGAAGGCGGTGTCGATGCCTGGTACGAGCGTTTCGAACATCGCGTGCAGCGCGTCGTCCAGTTCGTCATCCCGCAGATGGCGGATGCCAATGAGGGCCAGCAACTGCTGCATTTCACCGAAAGCCTGGGGCGCCTGCGCTCACCGCTGCTGGAGTTCGTCAAGTCGGTGATCATGCACGCCTCGTCGGTGCGGGGCGGACAGTTGCGCGGCATGTGGTTCGGTACCTCGGTCTATCTGATGGCCACCGACGAGGCGGTCAATCTGGTACAGCTCGACGAACCCAACGAGTCGCCGGCCTTTCGTTCCTTCGCCAAGACCTTCTTCGCACCGATCAGCCAGGCGATCGAAGAGCGCAACATCCTGCGCTTCGGCGACAAGTCGCTGGCTTCCCGCGGCAAGCGGATGCTGCGCTGGGGGATCAGCGTCGTCGCCCTGTGCCTGTTGTCGGTCTGGTTGGTGCTGACCTATTTCGATCAGCGCAGCTACATCGACCTGATCTGGGCGCAGTTCGGCGAAGGCAAGCGGCTGGCCCAGCAACTGGCCGATACGCCGAGCGCCGATATTGCACTGATGGATGTCTCCAGCCAGATGCGCTATGCCGGCAATCAACTGGGCGCCAACTTCTCGATGATCCCGTCGACCTTCTTCGAGCACTCGCGGATCCGTAACGTCGCCTACGAGACCTATCGTCGTCACCTGTTCAAGAGCTTCATGCCGGAGATGTTCAAGTACGTCACCGTGCAGTTGAAGAGCGAGATGGAGGGCGGCACCGGTGACGTCTACGAGACGCTGCGCCTGTACCTGATGCTGGTCAAGCCGGAGCGCCGGAATCCGGAAATCGCCGTCCGCTGGTTCGAGAAACGCTGGGACAAGATCGCTCCGGCGAATTCCAGCGATGAAGAAAAAAGTGTCTTCCTCGGCCACGTCGCCGCCACGTTCTCGCCGCCCTTCCTGCCCGCCGCACCGGCCGACGAGAACCTGTTGACGCAGGCGCGGGCGGTGGCCAGCGGCCTGCCCAGCGCGATCCGGGTGATCGACAACGTCAAGGCGCAAGCCTTGCCGGAAAGCGTCGAGGACGTTTCGTTGTCGCGCGCCGCCGGTCTCAACGCGCCGATGCTGTTGCGCATGCGCAGCGACACGCCGACCACCTCGCCGGTCATCAGCGGCTGGTATACCCGTGCCGGTTACCACGACGTCTTCATGCCGCGGCTGATGAAGAGCGCGCGTGAGATCTTCGAGGAGGAAAACTGGGTGCTGCGCGACGAGAACGGCGCCAAGGGCAATGCCTTCGATGTCGAGAAGAGCGTCCAGGACATGTCCGACGCGGCGCGCCGCCAGTTCCTGCAGGACTACATCCAGCACTGGCGTGGCTTCATCAACGACATCACGGTCCGCCGCTACAGCAGTATGGATGACGCCGCCTGGCTGGCCAAGGCGATGATGGACCCGCAGTCGGCACTGGCCCAGCTGGTCCGCTTCATCGGCCGCGAAACTTCGCTGACCGGCAACTACGAAGGCGATGTCGATAGCTGGATCGATCGCCAGAAGCTCAACCTGGAGCGGACGCGGCGTGCCGTCGTCGGCGAGATCAGCGGCCAGCACTATCGCTACCGCGTGCTGCCCGAGCATGTCGTCGACGACTACTTCAACTCCTTGCGCCGCATGGCCGTCACGCTGACCCCGAACTCCGGGGTGGAAACGGCGGCCAGCCCGCTCAGCCGCCTGTTCGAACCGCTCTACCGGCAGATTTCGGTGGTCAACGGCGCGATGCAGGTCGGTCAGTTGATGCCCGAGTACGACGCCTTCCGCCGCATGCGTGCCGACGCTGCGCGGCAGCCGGAGCCGATCCGCGGCATCATGCTTGACCTGATCGAGTCGGGCAGCAACGCGACGGCACAGAAGTCGAGCGCCGAACTGACCAAGGGGGCGACCGGGGCGTCGAAGTCGATCTGTCCGCAAACGGTTGCGCGCTATCCGCTGGTCCGCAGTTCGGGACGCGATGTCGGCTCCGAGGACTTCCGGCGCCTGTTCGGGCCGCGCGGGGTGCTCGACAGCTACTTCAACGAGGAACTGGCGCAATACGTCGATACCTCGAACGTCCCGTGGCGGGCGAAGCGGGTCGATGGCCTGGCGGGCAGCCTGGTCAATCCGAACATCATCCGTTCGTATGAACTGGCCCGCTCGATCCGCGACAACTTCTTCAACGAGAGCGGTCAGCTCGGTTTCTCGGTCATCGTCCGCGCGGTGGATATGGACGCCAGCGTCACCGAAGCCTTGTTCGACATCGGCGGCGAGCAACTGCGCTACGCGCATGGTGCGTCGGCGCCGAAGAAGATCGACTGGTCGCCGCAACGTTCGAGCATGGTGGTCCGCCTGCACATGCGCTCCGTCGATGGCCGCACCCAGCAGATGGAGTTCACCGGGCCGTGGGCGATCTTCCGCTTCTTCGACGCCGGCGAGCCACTGACCCTGGCCGACGACAAGCGGGTCATGCGCTACAAGACCGCGCTGGGTGCCGTGTCGCTCGAATTCCAGGCGACCAGCAGCGATTTCCCGCTGTGGTCGCGGACGCTGGCCCAGTTTTACTGTCCTTCGAAGTAAGTCGGCGGCGGCTTTCGCCGCCGGCATTGGTGATGCTTTATTAACGAGTTGTTGAATTTAACGGAGGTGAATCATGCTTGATCCCAAGGAAATCATCGCGTCCATCCAGCAGAGTCTGGATAGCTGCAACACGATGCAGTCGTCGTCGACGGCGAGCTTCAACGAAGGCGTGCCGGGGTACAACATTTCTGGTCCCACCAACGCCAGCCTGGTCATTGGCGGTGTTCAGGGAGCAGTCAATTCGATGGTCGAGAACATGAACAACATCAAGCGTTCGATCGACGATCAACTGGATGCCCACCAGGCCATGCAGAAGGGCGAGACGACGCAGCAGTTCAACGCCAACATGGACGATCTGCGGCCAACCAATGCCGCGGGTTTCCCGAACGAAATGATGGACAACTTCTTCAAGGCGTTCAAGAACCGCTGAGTTCTGGCAGGGCGCCACAGGCGCAAGGATTATCGAAAATCGCCGGCATTCCGCCGGCGGTGAATTGCATCATGATTGGGGAACACAGATGGAGCAGGGGAATTTGCAGCCGCAGTTCGGCATCGAGCGTATCTACCTGAAGGACATTTCCTTCCAGGTCGCCAATGCGCCTGAGGTTTATTCGGACAGCCGGCGTTACGACGTCGGCCTGAACATCAACAGCGCCAGCCGCCAGGTCAGCGCCGAGGTCTTCGAGGTCGTGCTGACCGTCGTCGCCACCGCCAAGCAGGGAGAAACCGAGGTCTTCAAGGGCGTCGTCAGTGAAGGCGGCTCCTTCGTCATCCGCAACGTCAAGCTCGATCAGCGCGACGCCATCCTCGGCGTCGCCTGTCCGAACATCCTGCTGCCCTATGCCCGGGAAATGCTTGCCGACCTGAGCACCCGCGCCGGCTTCTCGCCGGTGATGATCCAGCCGGTGGATTTTGAGGCAGTGTTCCTGCAGCAGCGCGAGCAGGCCAGGCAGCAGGCGGGGCAGGGCGCGCCGCTGCAGTAAGCCGTAGCGCCGCCGAAATCCCGCAGACGGCCGTCGGGTCGTCTGCGGGATTATTCATTCCCGGGCGAGTGTGGTTGAATAGCGGTCTTTGCGCAGACTGGAGCCGAACCATGGCTGATCGGCGACTACAGGTTTTTCATGCCGTAGCCAAACACCGCAGTTTCACCCGCGCCGCCGACGCGCTGTTCATGACGCAACCGGCGGTCACCTTCCAGATCAGGCAGCTTGAGGAGCAGTACTCGACGCGCCTGTTCGAACGCCGTCACGGCAGCATCGACCTGACCCCCGCCGGCGAACTGGTGCTCGAATATGCGCAGAAAATCCTCGCCTTGTCCGACGAGATGGACACCCGCGTCGCCGAACTCACCGGCGAGATGCGCGGGCCGCTGCTGGTCGGCGCCAGCACGACGATCGCCGAGTTCATGCTGCCGCGCGTGCTCGGCGAGTTCAACGCGCTCTACCCGCAGGTGCGGGCGCGGCTGATCGTTGCCAATTCGGAGAGCATCGAGAGCAGGGTCGCCGAGCACAGTCTCGACGTCGGCCTGATCGAGGCGCCGGCCAGGCTTTCCGGGCTGAGCAGCCAGATCTGCTGCGAGGACGAGCTGCAGGTGGTTTGCGTGCCGGATTACCCGCTGGCCGAATTCAAGGCGCTGCAGCCGGCCGATCTTGCCGATTACGAATTCATTTCACGCGAACCGGGGTCGGGGACGCGGGCGATCACCGACGCCTATTTCCGCGATCACGGCGTCAAGCCGGAGTCGCTCAAGACACAAATGGAGCTGGGCAGCCCGGAAGCGCTCAAGGGCGTGGTGTCCACCGGGCTGGGTTTCGCCATCGTCTCGCGCGCCGTCGTCGCCAAGGAAATCCGCCTCGGCGAACTGCTCGGCATTCCGCTTTCACCACCACTCAAGCGCAGTCTTTATCTGGTGCATCCGCAGGACCGCTTCCAGTCGAAGCTGCTGTCTACTTTCATCGATTTCGCCCGCCGCAAGCTCAAGGAACAGGCTGCATGAACACCTCCCGACCGATCCGCGCCCGCATCCGGCCCGCCGCCATTCTCGCCAACTACCGCATCGCCAAGGCCTGCGCCCCCGACGCCTGGGCCTGGGCGGTGGTCAAGGCCGACGCCTACGGCCACGGCCAGCTGCGCGCCGTCGAGGCGCTGCGCGACGAGGCCGACGGCTTCGCCCTGCTCGAATGCGAAAACGCGGTGCTCCTGCGCGAGCACGGCGTGCGCCAGCCGATCCTGCTGCTCGAGGGCATCTTCGGCGAGACCGACGCCCGCCGCGTCGTCGACTACGGCCTGCACAGCGCCGTGCATTGCCGCGAGCAGATCGAGATGCTCGCTGCGCACGCCCGCGCCGACCGGCCGCTCAGCCTCTACCTGAAGATCAACAGCGGCATGAACCGCCTCGGCTTCGACGCGGCGACGCTGCCGCAGGCCTGGGAGAGCCTGAAGAAGATTCCGGCGCTCAACCTGACGCTGATGACCCATTTCGCCGAAGCCGACGGCGCGCGCGGCGTGCTCTGGCAGCTCGAACGCTTCCGGGCGCTGGCCGGCGACTGGCACGGTCCGGTCAGCCTCGGCAATTCCGCCGCCATCCTGCGCCATCCGCTGGCGCACGGCGACTGGGTGCGGCCGGGGATCATGCTCTACGGCGCCAGCCCGTTCGCCGACCAGACCGCCGCCGAATTCGGGCTGCAGCCGGCGATGAGCCTGGAAAGCCGGATCATCGGCGTGCAGTCGATCGCCACCGGCGAACGCGTCGGCTACGGCGGCAGCTTCACCGCCGAGCAACCGATGCGCATCGGCATCGTCGCCTGCGGCTACGCCGACGGCTACCCGCGCTCGGCGCCGAGCGGCACGCCGATCGCCGTCGCCGGCAAGCTGACGCGCACCGTCGGCCGGGTGTCGATGGACATGCTCGCCTGCGACCTCACCGAAATTCCCGACGCCGGCATCGACAGCCCGGTGACGCTGTGGGGGCCTGGCGAGGCTGGCCATGTTCCGGCCGACGCGGTGGCCGCCGCCGCCGGCACGATTTCCTACGAACTCTTCTGCGCCGTTGCGCCGCGCGTGCCGGTCACGGTCGACGGGCAATAAATGGCCAAGACCAAGACGCTCTACAGTTGTACCGAATGCGGGGCAAGCAGCCCGAAATGGCAGGGCCAGTGCCCCGGCTGCAACGCCTGGAACACGCTGGTCGAGACGCTCGCCGAGCAGCCCGGCAAGCACCGCTTCGAGGCGCTGGCGCCAGCGGCGAAACTGCAGAACCTGGCCGACATCGAAGCCCGTGAGGCCGACCGCATCCCGACCGGCATCGGCGAGTTCGACCGGGCGCTCGGCGGCGGCCTGGTCGCCGGCGGCGTCGTGCTGATCGGCGGCGACCCCGGCATCGGCAAGAGCACGCTGCTGCTGCAGGCGCTGGCGCACCTGTCGCAGGCGCACAAGGTGATCTACGTCACTGGCGAGGAGTCCGGCCAGCAGGTGGCGCTGCGTGCCCGCCGCCTCAACGTCGATAGCGGCAGCCTGCCGCTGATGGCCGAGATCAACCTGGAACGCATCCTCGCCACGCTGCAGGCGGAAAAGCCGCAGGTGGCGGTGATCGACTCGATCCAGACGCTATGGTCGGACCAGCTTTCCAGCGCCCCGGGTTCGGTCGCCCAAGTGCGCGAATGCGCGGCGCAGCTGACGCGGCTGGCCAAGCAGGCCGGCATCACCGTCATCCTGGTCGGCCACGTGACCAAGGAAGGCGCGCTGGCCGGACCGCGCGTGCTCGAACACGTGGTCGATACCGTGCTCTATTTCGAGGGCGACACGCATTCGAGCTTCCGCCTGGTGCGCGCGGTCAAGAACCGCTTCGGCGCGGTCAATGAGCTCGGCGTCTTCGCGATGACCGAGAGCGGCCTCAAGGGCGTCAGCAATCCGTCGGCGATGTTCCTGTCGCAGCACGGCCAGGAGGTCGCCGGCTCCTGCGTGATGGTGACGCAGGAGGGGACGCGGCCGCTGCTGGTGGAAATCCAGGCGCTGGTCGACACCGCGCACGGCAACCCGCGCCGGCTGACCGTCGGCCTCGATGCGCAGCGACTGGCGATGTTGCTGGCGGTGCTGCACCGCCACGCCGGCATCGTCTGCTTCGACCAGGACGTCTTCGTCAACGCCGTCGGCGGGGTCAAGATCGGCGAGCCAGCAGGCGATCTGGCGGTGATCATGGCGATCACGTCTTCGTTGAAAAACAAAGCTTTGCCAGAGAAACTTATAGTATTTGGTGAAGTTGGTCTGGCGGGTGAAATCCGCCCCGCGCCGCGCGGCCAGGAGCGTTTGAAGGAGGCCGCCAAGCTCGGCTTCACCCGCGCCCTGATCCCCGAGGCCAACCGGCCGCGGCAGGCGATCCCGGGCATGGAAGTGATCGCCGTGCGCCGCGTCGAGGAAGCGGTGCAGCGCATCCGGGAGCTGCAGTGAACCTGACGCTGGCCTGGCGCATGCTGCGCCGCGAACTGCGCGCCGGAGAGCTGCGCCTGCTTTTCGCGGCGCTGACCATCGCCGTCGCCGCAGTCAGCGCCGTCGGTTTTCTCGCCGACCGGGTCGGCCGGGGGCTTGAGGGTGAGGCACGGCAGATGCTCGGCGCCGACCTGGTGGTCGCCGCCGACCAGCCGCTGCCGGCCGAACTCGCTGCAGAGGCCGGGCGCCGCGGCCTGCGCACGACGCAGACGCTGGTCTTCCCAAGCATGGTTTTCGCCAACGGCCGGGCGGAACTGGTCGAGATCAAGGCGGTCGGCGCCGGCTACCCGCTGCGCGGCCGCCTGCGCAGCGCCGCCGCGCCGGGCCAGCCGGATCTCGCGGTCGACGGCGGCCCGCAGCCAACAACCGCCTGGGCCGACGAGCGCCTGTTCAGCCTGCTCGCACTTGAACCCGGCGCGCCGCTCGGCGTCGGCCAGCTGCAGCTGCCGGTGAGCGCCGTGCTCACCCGCGAACCCGACCGCAGCTTCAACGTCTTCGCGCTGCAGCCGCGCCTGCTGATGCACCTCGACGACATCGCCGGCAGCGGCCTGATCCAGTTCGGCGCGCGCGTCCGCTACCGCCTGCTGGTCGCCGGCGAGGCGGCGGCGCTGGCGCAATGGCGGGCCTGGGCCGAGCCACGGCTGGGGCGCGGGCAGCGCCTCGAAGGCATCGAAAACGCCCGCCCGGAAATCCGCAACGCGCTCGACAAGGCGCAGCGCTTTCTGGGCCTGGCGACGCTGTTGACCGTGATCCTCTCGGCCATCGCCGTGGCGCTCGCCGCCCGCCGCTACATGCAGCGCCACCTCGACGCTTGCGCCGTGCTGCGCTGCCTGGGCATGACCCAGGGTCGGCTGCTGCGCCTGCATGCGCTGTCCTTTTTCTGGCTGGCGGCGCTGGCCGCGGTGCTTGGCGCCGGCCTCGGCTTTGCCGCGCATTTCGCGCTGGTCTCGGCAATGGCCGGGCTGATCGCCGGCGAGCTGCCGCTGCCCGGCGCCGGCCCGCTCGGCGAAGGGGCGCTGGTCGCCGGCGTGCTGCTCTTCGGCTTCGCGCTGCCGCCGCTGCTGCAACTGGCGCGGGTGCCGACCTTGCGCGTGCTGCGCCGCGAACTCGGGCCGCCGGCGCCGCTGGCCGTGCTCGGCTACGCTTTCGGCTTTGCACTGCTTGCCATGCTGATCGTCCGCGCCGCCGGCGACCTGCGCCTCGGCCTGTTCGCCGTCGCCGGCTTCAGCGGCGCGCTGGCGCTGTTCTGGGGGCTCGCCTGGAGCGCTGTCCGCATCGCCGGCCGGCTGCGCGGCGGCGCCGGCTTCGGCTGGCGCCAGGGACTGGCGACGCTGGCCCGGCACGGCGCCGCCAACACGCTGAAGATCGTGGCGCTGGGCATCGGCCTGATGGCCCTGCTGCTGCTTGGCGTGACCCGGCTCGAACTGGTCGATGCCTGGCAGAAATCGCTGCCGGCCGATGCGCCCAACCGCTTCATCATCAACATCCAGCCCGAACAGCGCCAGGCGCTGGCCGACTGGCTGGCCGGGCAGGGCATCGCTGCCGAGCTGGCGCCGATGGTGCGGGCGCGGCTGCTCAGGATCAACGAACGCCCGGTCAGTGCCGCCGACTTTCCCGACGACGAGCGCGCCCAGCGCCTGGTCGAGCGCGAGTTCAACCTGTCGTGGCGGCGCGATCTGCCGGCCGGCAACGAGATCGTCGGTGGCCGCTGGTTCGCCGGTCCGGGCCAGGAAGCCTCGGTCGAGGCCGGGCTGGCCAAGACCCTCGGCATCGGGCTCGGCGACCGCCTGCTGTTCAGCGTCGCCGGTGTCGAGAAGAGCGTCGCGGTGACCAGCCTGCGCCGCCTCGACTGGGATTCGATGCGCGTCAATTTCTTCGTCCTGACGCCGCCCGGCGTGCTCGACGACGCGCCGGCCAGCTACATCACCAGCTTCCACCTGCCGGCCGAACGGCGGCAGGCGGCGGCGCAACTTGTCGAAGCCTTTCCCAACCTGACGGTGATCGATATCGACGCGGTGCTGGCGCAGATCCAGGGCGTCGTCGGCCAGGTCGTCGGCGCCGTCCAGCTGGTTTTCCTGTTCACCCTCGCCGCCGGCGCCGTCGTGCTCTACGCCGCCTTCCTCTCGGCGATCGACGAGCGGCGCTTCGAACTGGCGGTGATGCGCGCGCTCGGCGCCCGCCGCGAGCAATTGCGCGGCGCGCTGCTGGTCGAGCTGGCGGCGGTCGGCGGACTCGCCGGCCTGATCGCCGCGCTCGGCGCGGCGGCGGTCGGCCAGCTGCTGGCACGCCAGGTGTTCGAGCTGGCGCCCGAGTTTTCGCTGGCGTCGCCGCTGCTCGCCGCGCTCGGCTGCGCCGTATTCACGACGCTTGTCGGCTGGCTGGGCATGCGCAGCCTGCTTGGCGTGCCGCCGCTGGCGGCGTTGCGTCAGGGCGTCTGATCGGTGGCTGGGCGCAGGACGAGTTCGACGACGTTGTGTTCGTCTTCCCGGCGGTAACGTATTTCGCGGCTCAGGCCACGGATCAGGCGGATGCCCATGCCGCCGGGGACGTCGGGCGTGGCGGCGGGCAAGGGGCAGGACGACGGGTCAAAGGGAAGGCCGCGATCCTCGTAGTGCAGCACAATGTTGTCCTGCCGGCGGATCAGGCGCAGGCTGACGACACTGCGTTCGGGGTCCGGGCGGCCATGATCGACGGTGTTGATGAACAGCTCTTCGGCAATGAGTTGCAGGCGCAGGCATTGCGTTTCGCCGATCGCCAGCTGCCGGCAGGCTCCGGCCAGCGTGGCGAGCAGCCCGCTCAGCGCATCATGGCGCGGGGCGACGGAAATCTCCGTAGAATGCGTGTTCATGACTCAGGAAGGAGCTTGGGATGATGATTAGAGCACATCGGGCGCTGGCTTTCATGTTCGCTTTTCTCGCCGTTGCCGCGGCGCAGGCGGCGGAAGTGGCAGGCATGGTCAAGATCAGCCGCGGCGAGGCGGCGATCGAACGGGCCGGCGAGCGTCTGCCGGCGACGGTGGGGACGCCGGTACTGGCGACCGATCGCCTGCGCACCGGTGCCGACGGCGCGCTCGGTGTCACCTTGCGCGACAACACCTTGCTTTCGGCGGGGCCGAATTCACTGATCGTCATCGAGAAGTTCGCCTTCAACAGTTCGACGCTGGAGGGCGGGATGTCGGTCGGCATCCGCAAGGGGACGCTGGCGGTCGCGTCCGGCAAGATCGCCAAGCGGACGCCGGAATCGGTCGATTTCCACACGCCGACCTCGGTGCTCGGCGTGCGCGGCACCGAATTTCTGGTCGAAGTGATCGGGGGCAGCGATGAGTAAGACGCTGCCACACTTCGTTCTTTGCCTGCTGCTCGGCGCCTGCGCCAGCGAGCGGGTGGTCTTGCTGCCGTCGACGGACGGCAGCCCGGGCAAGGTGATCGTCCGCGATGCCGCTGGCGAACGCGTTCTCGATCAGCCTTATGCGGCGACTGCCCGCCGCCTGGGTATCAATCGGCCGACCGTGACCGAGGCTGCCCAGGTTGAAGTGCGTTATGGCGAAACCCTGCGCGCATTGCCGCCGCGGCCGACCAGCTATACCGTCTATTTCGAGACCGGCACCGACACGATGACGCCGGCGTCGGCGCAGGCCTTCGTCGGCGTCAAGCGGGAAATCGCCGAACGGCCGGCGGTCGAGGTCATGGTCATCGGCCACACCGACCGCGTCGGCTCGCCGGCCGAGAACGATCCGCTGTCGCGGCAGCGCGCCGAACTGGTGCGCGATCAACTGGTGGCCGAAGGGGTGCCGGTGGAGAAGCTGGAAGTCGCCGGGCGCGGCGAACGCGAACCGCTGGTGCCGACCGCCGACGACGTCGACGAGCCGCGCAACCGCCGGGTCGAGATCAGCATCCGCTGAACGCCGGGCCGTTCCAGCGCAGCAGCAGCAGCGTCAGGTCGTCGGCGGCGGGTTCGCCGGCCTCGAACTGGCGGACGCTGTCGCGGATCTGCCGGCAGACGGTGCCGGGTTCGGTTTCCGGTGTCCGTGCCAGACAGGCTTCCAGGCCGGCGTGGCCGAATAGCTGGCCGTCGCGAGTGGCTTCGCTGACGCCGTCGGTGAACAGGCAGAGCAGGTCGCCTGCTTGCAGCCGGATGCTGCCGCTGGCGTAGGGGTAATCGCCCAGCGCGCAGAGCGGCGGGCCTGAAATCTCCGCCATCGGCAGCGGCTGGAGTTCGCCGTTGCGCTTGAGGAGCGGCGCGTCATGGCCGGCGCAGACATAATCCAGCCGGCCGTCGTCGGCATCGAGAATGGCGATGAAGGCGGTGACGAAAAGCAGCGCCGTGTTGTTGCGGTCGAGCTCGTGTTCGAGGTCGCGGATCGCGGCGCCGAGATCGTCGTGGCGCCGGGTCAGCGTGTTGCCCAGGGTTTTCGAGATGGCCATGAACAGGCTGGCGGGAACGCCCTTGCCGGACACGTCGCCGATGGCGATGCAGAGGCGGCGCGTGTCGAGCATGAAGCAGTCGTAGTAGTCGCCGCCGACCGCCTGTGCCGGTTCGAGGATGGCGGCAAGGGCAAAGCGTGTTTCGTCGGCAAACAGACGTTCGGGGTCGGGCAGCAGCCCCATCTGGATGCGCCGCGCGCTGTCGAGTTCGCCGGCGATGCGCGCCGCCTGTTCGCGGCTTGCCTGGAGTTGCCGTTCCGCCGCCTGGTGCCGCTCGTCGGCGCGGATCAGGGTGTTGCCGAGCAGGGCCATGAACACCGGGCCGAGCAGCAGGGCCGGTGTGTTGCCGTCGACCAGCCAGCGTCCGCTGAAGTAGGCGAGATGGCCGGCGAGCAGCAGGCTGCCGCCGACGGCGGCGAAACCCAGCACCGCGTAGCGCGGCCGCAAGGCCGGTACGCTGCCGATCAGCAGCAGGCCGCCGGCGAGCAGGGCGGCCAGTTCGAGCATCGGCATCCAGTCCGGCCGGCGCAGGGCGTCGCCGGCAAGCAGGCTCTCGATGACCTGGACGTGCACGTCGGCGCCGGGCAGGCTGTCGCCAAGCGGCGTGATGACGCGGTCCTGGAGGCCGATGCTGTTGAAGCCGACGATCACCAGGCGTCCGGCGAAGGTTTCCGGCGGGTGCTTGCCGGCCAGGATATCGGCGGCCGACAGGTAGTAATGCGAACTGGCGCGCCCGAAATGCAGCAGCAGTTCGCCGTTGGCCTGGGTCGGCAGCCGGTAGTCGCCGAGGCGCAGCGCCGCCATGCCCTTGCCGCCGGCCTCGATGGCGACGGCGCCGCCGCCCAGCGCCTGTCTGACCATCTCGAGCGGCAACGAGAGATAGGGTTGCTCGTCGATCAACGCCAGCGTCGGCACGCGGCGCAGGATGCCACGGTCGTGGCCGCCGTTGCGGGCGTCCGGCGTGGCGTTGATGAAGCCTTCGCCACCCGCAGCCGCCTGCAGCTCAGGGCGGCTGGCGAGGGCGCTGGCGAAGCGGGGCAACAGGCGGTCGGCCCCCGGTTCGATGGCGATTTGCGGCAGCGGATGGCGCGGCAGCCTGGCGCCGGCCAGCGCCAGGGGCAGGCCGACCGTGGCGAGAACGGTCGGCGCCCGGCCGATGACCTCGGCAAACTGCTGGTCAGGATCGGGCAGGTGGCTGAGCTGCGCGGGATCGAGGCCGGGCAGGCGGCGGGCGAGCAGGGCCGGAGCGTGCTGGTCGGCTTCGGCAAAAATGAAATCGAAACCGACGGCGAGCGGTGCGCCGGCCTGGATGCGTTCCAGCAGCCGCCCCAGCAGGTCGCGCGGCCACGGCCACTGGCCGTGGGCAAGCAGGCTCTGGCTGTCGATGCCGACGATGATCACTGGTTCGCTTGGCCGCTCGCGCGGCAGCAGGCGCTGGTAACGGTCGAACTGGTTGAGTTGCAGCGCGTGCAGCGGCGTCCGCTCGATATTGCTCAGGAGCAGGGCGCCGACGCCGAGGAGCAGGCTGGGCAGCAAGCGTCCGCGCCCGGCGCGCAGCAGGGCGGCGATGACGGCGGTGGCCCGGCTCACAAGTTGATGGTCAGGCCGTCGTAGGCGGAAACGATGTCCAGCGGCGGCCGGTCGCCGCGCGTGATCTGCTCGAAGCGGATCGATTCCTCGAACAGGCGGAAGAGCTGGGCGTCGTCATGCGCCGGTTCGTGGTGGAAGAGGGCCAGGCGTTTGGCGGCGGCGGCCTGGCACAGCTCGACGCCGACGACGTTGCTCGAATGCCCCCAGTCGGCCTTGACCGAAGTGGCTTCGGCAAGCGAATACATGGCGTCGAAAATGACCAGGTCGGCCTTGGCGAAGAAACGGGCGAAACTGTCGAAGGAAGCCAGGTCGTCGAGCTTGTGCTCGGAGTCGGTGCTATAGACCACCGATTTTTCGGCGCTGTCGAAACGGTAGCCGTAGGAGTCGCCGGTATGTAGCTGCAGCTTGGGCGTGACTCTGACGCCATCGATTTCGTGCGGCAGGTCCGGCGTCATCAGGTCGAAGTCGATCCTGGCGCCGGCCTGCGAATAGTCGACCGGGAAGCAGGGCGCCCGCATCTGCATGCGCACGGCTTCCTCGAGTTGCTGGTGGCAACCGTGGATGACGATGTGGTTGCCGGGGATGTACATCGGCGCAAAGAACGGGAAACCCATCAGGTGGTCCCAGTGCAGATGCGAGATGAAAATGTGGTAGGTCTGCGGGTTGGGCGTGCCGTAACGGGCGATCTTGCTCTGGCCGAGCGGCCGGGCGCCGCTGCCCATGTCGCAGACCAGGTGGTCGGGGCCGTCGGTGACGATCTCGACGCACGACGAATTGCCACCGAAAGTGTTGTTCACGGTGAACGGCAGGCCGCCGACGAACTGTTCGAGCGCATCGCGGTTCCGGAAGCTGCGTCCGTTGGCGGCAGCCAGTGCGGCGATGATCTTCTCGCGGATGACCTGCCCGGTCGGCGCCGTCGGCAGCGAGCCGCGGGTACCCCAGAAAATGACCTGCTTCATTGTCCAAGCACCTTGCAGGCGGTGTCCACCGAGGTGTAGCAGGGGACGATGAGGTTGAAACGGCTGATCGTGAACACTTCCTGGACCAGCGGCGTCAGGGCGGCGATGGCGAAGCTGCCCTGCTGCGCTTTCGACTGGCGGGACGCCATCATCAGCACGCGCAGGCCGGCACTGCTGATATAGGCGACGCCGGAAAAATCAAGCAGCAATGCGGGCTGACCCTGGCGGCAGTTGATCAGCAGTGGTTCGAGCAAACGGGTGAACTCTTCACTGGACGCGTGGTCTATGCGACCGCTGACGGAGACGACCAGAACGCCGGACTGCTCGCGGGTGGTTAGTTGCATCATCGCTGGAAAAGCTTCAGGCAATTGTTTCAATGGTCAAGTATGCCATGGCCGTCCTCTGACTTAGGTAAAATATTGCATGCTCAATACCAACGTTTCCACCGCGCCGCGTCCCCTGTTTTCCTGGCGCAAATTCTGGGCCCAGCGTTTTGGTCCCGCCCCCTTCCTCCCCATGTCGCGCGCCGAAATGGACCGGCTCGGCTGGGATTCCTGCGACATCATCCTGATCACTGGCGATGCCTACATCGATCACCCGAGCTTCGGCATGGCGCTGATCGGGCGGCTCCTCGAGGCGCAGGGTTTCCGGGTCGGCATCATCAGCCAGCCGGACTGGAATTCGGCGGCCGATTTCCGCCAGCTCGGCAAACCCAACCTGTTTTTCGGCGTCACCGCCGGCAACATGGATTCGATGGTCAATCGTTACACCTCGGACCGCAAGCCGCGCTCGGACGACGCTTACACGCCGAATGCCGAGCCGAACAAGCGGCCGGACCGCGCCGTCACGGTGTACGCCCAGCGCTGCCGCGAGGCCTTCGCCGGAACACCGGTGGTGATCGGCTCGATCGAGGCCAGCCTGCGCCGCATCGCCCATTACGACTACTGGTCGGACAAGGTGCGCCGTTCGGTGCTGCCCGATTCCAAGGCCGACCTGCTGGTCTTCGGCAATGCAGAGCGCGCCATCGTCGAACTGGCGCACCGCCTGGCCAAGGGCGAGAAGATTTCGGAAATCCGCGACCTGCGCGGCACCGCCTTCATGGTCGGGCGCGACTGGCTGCCGGCGGCCGACTGGGACGAAATCGATTCGACCGAGATCGATACGCCCGGCGCGCTGGTCAAACACGCCGATCCTTACGCGATGGACGAGAGGGCCGGCAACAGTGCCGGTTCGGCGCTGCCTGCCACCGACGGCGGCCAGCCGGTGCGCATCGTTGCGCGTGCCGAGCGTCTGGCCGCCCGCCGTGAGCGCCGCGCCCACAGTGTCGTCCGCTTGCCGGCCTACGAGCAGGTCAAGGACGATCCGGTGCTCTACGCCCACGCTTCGCGCACCTTCCACCTCGAATCCAACCCGGGCAACGCCCGCGCGCTGCGCCAGGCGCACGGCGAGCGCGACGTCTGGTTGAACCCGCCGCCGGTACCGCTTTCCACCGAGGAACTCGACGCCGTCTACGAGCTACCTTACGCGCGGCGGCCGCATCCGGCCTATGGCGAGGCGAAGATTCCGGCCTGGGAGATGATCCGCTTCTCGGTCAACATCATGCGCGGCTGTTTCGGCGGTTGCACCTTCTGCTCGATCACCGAGCACGAAGGGCGCATCATCCAGAGCCGTTCCGAGGATTCGGTGATCCGCGAGATCGAGGAAATGCGCGACAAGACGCCGGGCTTCACCGGCATCGTTTCCGACCTCGGCGGGCCGACCGCCAACATGTACCACTTGAAGTGCAAGGACGAGAAGATCGAAGCGGCCTGCAGGCGGCTGTCCTGCGTCTATCCCGACATCTGCGACAACCTCGGCACCGACCACACGCCGCTGATTTCGCTCTACCGCCGCGCACGCAGCCTGAAGGGGGTCAAGAAGGTGCTGATCGGCTCCGGTCTGCGCTACGATCTGGCGGTGCGCTCGCCCGAGTACATCAAGGAACTGGTCCAGCACCATGTCGGTGGCTACCTGAAGATCGCCCCGGAACATACCGAAGAAGGCCCGCTGTCGAAAATGATGAAGCCCGGCATCGGCAGCTACGACCGCTTCAAGCAGCTATTCGACCGTTTTTCGCGCGAGGCGGGCAAGGAGCAGTACCTGATTCCCTACTTCATCGCCGCGCATCCGGGGACGACCGACGCCGACATGGTCAACCTGGCGCTGTGGCTGAAGAAGAACAACTTCCGTCTCGACCAGGTGCAGACCTTCCTGCCGACGCCGATGGCGCTGGCGACGACGATGTATCACAGCGAGAGAAATCCGCTGAAGAAGCTGCACCGCCAGGTCGGAGAAACCGTCGGCGCCGTGCGTGGCGCGCGCCAGCGCAAGCTGCACAAGGCTTTCCTGCGCTACCACGACCCGGAAAACTGGCCGTTGCTGCGCGAAGCCTTGAAGGAAATGGGCCGCGCCGACCTGATCGGCAATGGCAAGAAACAACTGGTGCCGGCCTGGCAGCCGGCCGGTACCGGGCTGAAGGCGGCTGGCGCCATCCGCCAGACGCCAGAGAGAAAGGGTGGGGCACAGCGCCCGACAGCGGCAACGCGTAACGGCACCGGCGGACCTCGCCCGGCAACGGGCGGCGCCCGCCAGCCGGGGCCGCGCAAGACAAGATCACCACGATGAAGCAGGGAGAAAGCATGGAAGCACAACAGACCACCATCTACGAGAAAATCGGTGGCGCAGCGACGGTCGGCCGGCTCGCCGACCGCTTCTACGAATTGATGGACAGCGTCGCCCAGTTCAAGGAGTTGCGCGCGATGCACCCGGAAAGCCTGGCCGGTTCGCGCGACAAGCTGTTCAAGTTCCTCTCCGGCTGGTTCGGCGGCCCCGACCTGTTCGTCCAGGAATTCGGCCATCCGATGTTGCGCGCCCGCCACATGCCGTTTGCCATCGGCACCCTGGAACGCGACCAGTGGGTGGCGTGCATGGTGCTGGCGATGGAAGACGTCGGCATCGACGCGGATGTGCGCAAGGTGCTGCTCAACAACTTCTTCAACACCGCCGACTTCATGCGCAACAAGGAAGGCTGAGCTTTCAGCTGCCCGCGACTTCGACGAAGAAATTCCAGATCGTGTCGTTGGCGTCCAGCGCCTGCGACGCTTCGCCCTTGCCGCGCCGGACACGTGCCGCACCGGGCCAGGAGTGTCCGCCTTCAGCCGTCACGCAAAGCTGCACGGCAGCCGCTTCGCGGCAGCCGGCGTAGCGTTCGCACCAGGCGCCGGGACGTTCGAGGATGCGCCGCGGCGCCGGCTGGCAGCCGTTGCGCCGGACCCAGCGGCTGATCGTTTCCGGGACCGAAACGAAATCCATGACCTGGCGCCGGTCGCGGAAGGCGTCGGCGCCAGCGCCACCGTCAAACAGCACGTGGCTGTCGTCGCGGGCATGGATGTGCAGGATTGGCACCGGACGCGCCGGCCGGCAATCGGCGACCGCTTCGGTGCCGGCGACGGCGGCGACGGCGCGGAACAGGTCGGCGGCTTCGCAGGCCAGACGGTAAGCCATCATGCCGCCGTTCGACATGCCGGTGGCGAAGATCCGCTGGCGGTCGATCGGCGTCCGCCGCGAAACGTCGGCGACGACGGCGCGGATGAAAGCGACATCATCGCTGCCGGTGTCGCGGGCGTTGCCGCAGCAGCCACCGGCGTTCCAGGTGGCCAGCCGGCCGCGCGGCAGGCGGCTGTGGCCGTTGGGGAAGACGACGGCGAAACCGGCGCGCTCGGCCTTGCCGATCAGGCCGTAGCGTTCGTCGTCGGCCATGAACTCGGCGTGGCCGCCGCCACCGTGCAGGGCGACAAGCAGCGGCAAGGGGCCGGCATGGGCGCTTGTGTCGGGCAGGTAGAGCACGTAGCGGCGTGTCTTGCCGGCGAATTCCAGCGTCACCTGCTGGCTGCGGGCTTCGTTCCGCGACGGATAATCCGCGCCTGCCACCAAGGGTGATCCGGCGCTGGCCAGCGCAAGCAGGAGGAGGTAAGTGGCGCGCATCGTTCAGCCCGTTTCATCCAGTCCGCCCGCAGCGCTCTGGCGACGCAGGCGGGTGGCCAGGCGGTGGCGGGCGAGCAGGCGGTCGTCGTTGAGGATTTGTCCGGCGGCTCGTCCCAGCACGTAACAGATGCCGGTCAGCGGCAGGACCAGCATCAGGCCCGTGATGCCGGCCAGGGCGCCGCCGGCGAACAGCATCAGTACGCTGAGCAGAGGATGCATGTGCAGGCTGCGGCCGATCGTCTGCGGCATGAAGACGAAGTCGTCGAGCAGGCGGACGGCGACGAAGAGAAGCACGGCGCCGTAGGCGATGGTGGGCTGGTCGGCGAAATCGGTCGCGGCGACCATCAGCACCAGGGCGCAACCGGCGATCGAGCCGACGTAGGGAATCCAGGCCAGTATGGCCGCGACCAGCGCCAGCATCAGCGCGTGGTCGAAACCGATCAGCCAGAGGCCGCTCCCGAGGACGATGGTGTCTACGACGGTGAGTTCGATCAGGCCGACGAAATACTGGCGGGCGGTCTGGTCGAGTTGGGCGATCAGGTCGAGACCGCGTTCAAAGAAGGCGTTGGGGATGGCGCTGACGAGGAAACGCTTGAAATGCCAGCCGTCGCGCAGCATGAAGTAGGTGATGAACGGCGCCAGCAGCACCGACGGCGCCCAGGCGGCGACGCCCATCAGGACGCCGGGCAGGTGGCTGGCGGCAAAGCCCTCGACGAAGAGGTCGATATGATGAGTCATCGCCTGGGCGCCACCGATCCGGGCAAAAAGGGCGGAGCGCTGCTCCAGGAGGGACAAGGTATCGATGATCAGGCGCAGGCCGCCTTCGATATAGCGCAGTGCATTGTCGGTCCAGTTGCTGTCGCCGGTCGACAGCCAGGCGACCAGCGCGAAACCGGCGAGCAGCATGGCGAGCAGCGCCGCCAGGCCGACCATCAGGGCTGCCAGCGCATGGCTGAAGCCGCGCAGGACAAGCAGCGATTTGAGCGGTGTCAGCAGGTAATACATCATCAGCGCCAGCAGTAGCGGCACGATCAGCCACAAGGCTTTCTGCAGTAACAGGAGCAGCCCGCAACTGGCGGCGATGATCGCCAGCCAGGCCAGCGGGCCGGGGCGATAGTCGGTCATGGTGTGCTGGTGCGCTTGCCGCCATCTTCCAGCATGCCGCGCAGGCGGGCACCCAACTGGCGGGCGAGTTGCAGGGTCAGCCGGCTGGCGATCCGCGAATGGGCTTCGAGCAGACGCTCGAAATCGCCGCGATAGAGTGCGCTCAAGGTGCTTTCGGTCTGCGCCCTGGCCTGCGCCGAGCGCAGCGACTGATCAAGCAGCGCCATTTCGCCGAAAAAATTGCCGGGACCGAGCACGGCAACCGGCGTTTCCCTGGTGGTGATCGTGCGGATCGCGATATTGCCGAGCCGTACGATATACAGCGCCTGTCCATCGTCGCCTTCGTCGAAGACGATTTCGCCGGCCTGGTATTGCCGGGTATGCAACATGCTCTCGACGATGCCGAGTTCACTTTTGTTGAGCCCGGCGAAGAGGGTACTGCGGGCCAGTGGATAAAGGTCCGAAGCGGGCGTCTTGCGGCGAATGAATCCGGTCATCGCGTTTCGCAGAATAGTTTGACGCAGCGGATTATCACATTCTTCGTCCGGCTTGGGTGAGGCGTCGGTATTAAGGAAATTCCCGGAAAAAGCACCTTGGCAATGCGGGTGAGTGTGGAAATTTGTTAACTTCTCTTAACTTCTCTCTGTTAGTATTTTTGCCCATGGAGTAATTCATAAAGCATTGATAATGCACTGATTCGGAGCATGACAATGCAATAATCCGATGGCATGGGGTGGGTATGTTGTATAAATATTCGGCGGTCGGGGTTCTGCTTGCCTGCGCCATTTCGGCACAGGCTGGAGATACGTTTCCGATCAGGAAATATCAGGTCGATGGAAATTCACTGTTATCGGCGGGGGAGCTGGACAGTTTGCTGGCGCCTTATGTCGGGGAGCAGGGGGATTTCGGCCGGATTCAGCTGGCGCTGGAAGCACTTGAAACGGCTTACCGACAACGGGGCTACGCTGCGGTTCAGGTCCGGGCGCCGGAACAGGAGTTGACCGGCGGCACGGTCCGCTTCGTGGTGATCGAACCCCTGCTTGGTCAAGTCAAGCTGCCGGAAACCCAGGCCTACTTCAACGAAGCCAACCTGCGTCAGGCGCTTCCCGGCTTGCGTGAGGGAGCAGTGCCGAATACCCGGGAAATCTCGCAGCAGGTCGAGTTGAGCAACGAGAACCCGGCGCGGCAGATGGAAGTCATCCTCGGCCTGGGGCAGCAGGAGGGTTTTGTCGATGCCCGCATCAAGGTCGAGGAAAGCAATCCCTTGCGGTTTTTCGGTAGCCTGGACAACACCGGTACCCGGCAGACTGGCCGCAGCCGACTGAGCGTCGGCGTGCAGCATGCCAACCTGTTCAATCGGGATCACGTATTGACGGCAGCGCTGGCGATCTCGCCGGAGAAGGTGCAGCAGGTGGCGGTCGGTTCGGTCAGCTATCGCATCCCGTTCTATGAGCGGAATGGCGTCGTCGATGTGTTCTACGCGAATTCCGATGTCGATGCCGGCACGACGACGACGACCGCCGGGCCGCTCAATTTCAGCGGGCGAGGCAGTATCTTCGGCTTCCGTTACACCCACATCCTGCCACGGCAGGGAGAGTATTCCTCGCGCGTCTCGCTGGCCTGGGATTATCGCGACTACGATAACAATTGTTCGCTCGGCGCCTTTGGTGGGGCAGGTTGCGGTTCAGCCAATACCGATGTCGTCGTCAAGCCTCTGACGTTGACGTATTCGGGGCAGCGCGTCAGCGCCGGCGATGTCCTTGAATACAGCCTTGGATTGAGTGCCAACCTGCCCGGTGGCCACAACGGCGGGCGTTCGGCGTTCGCCGATGCGCGACCGAGCCCGACTGGTGGCAAGGGCGCGCCAGCCGACTATTACATCCTGCGCGGCAGCCTTTCCCGCCTGCACGCCTTGCCCGGCGACTGGCAGGTCCGTGGCGCACTCAATTTCCAGTACAGCGAACAGCCGCTGGTCATCTACGAACAGTTGGGACTGGCCGGCAGCCAGGCCGTGCGCGGTTTCCTGGAGCGCGAGGTGGCAAGGGACAAGGGCGCTTACGCCAATCTCGAGTTCTATACGCCCGATCTCTCGGTCAATCCGGATGGGCACAACCTGCGCCTGCTGGCTTTTGTCGATGGCGCCTATGGGCGCAACAACCTGCTGGCCGGCGAATCCCAGCCCAGGAAATCGGTCAGCAGCTACGGTGTCGGCATGCGTCTGGTGCTGGGTAAGAACCTGAGTGCCAGGTTTGACGTGGCGCGCGTCATCAAGGGTGCCGAGGCTCGCGATTCCGGCGACATGCGCGGCCATTTCAGCCTGATGGCATCGTTCTGAGGAGATGACGATCATGACACGCAGTTTCAGGTTCAATCTGCTGGCGCTGGCGATCGCTTCCTGCTTCGGTGCCGCCCACGCCAACCCGACCGGGGGGCAAGTGGTGTCCGGGCAGGCAACGATGGTCAATAGCGGCAACCTGCTGACGGTGACCAATTCGGCCAACGCGATCATCAACTGGCAGACCTTTTCGATCGGGCGCAACGAGACGACCCGCTTCGTCCAGCCGTCGGCGAGCAGCGTCGTACTTAACCGGGTGCTCGGCAATAATCCTTCAGAGTTGCTTGGCCAGTTGCAGTCGAACGGCCGGGTGTTCCTGATCAACCCGGCCGGCATTCTGGTTGGCAAGGATGCAGTGATCGACGTTGCCGGTTTGGTGGCGTCGACGCTGAATCTGAGCGATAGCAACTTCCTTGCCGGCAAGCAGAAATTTGACCAGACCCCGGGCGCTGCGGCATTGCACAACGCCGGGACGATCCGTACCGCTGATGGCGGACAGGTCTATCTGGTGGCGCCCAAGGTCAACAACAGCGGCAGCATCGCCGCGGCGGATGGCACGGTGGTACTGGCCGCCGGCGAGCGCGTCGAGATCGGCGATACCGCCTTGCCCGGCCTCAAGGTCGAAGTCGTCGGCGCAGGCGAGGCGAGCAATGTCGGTGAGCTGCTGGCCGCTTCCGGCAAGGTGGGCATCGTCGGCGCGCTGGTGCGCAACAGCGGCAAGGTCGATGTCTCGGCGATCGAGCGTGAAGGCGGTCGCATCTTCCTGCGCGCCGCCCGCAAGGCGACCGTCGATGGCGGTGAGTTGCTGGCCACTGGTGCGCGCGGCGGGCGGATCAGCGTCGAGGGCGAGGAGGTGGACATCGCCGCCGGTCTGCTCGACGCTTCCGGCGAGCAGGCAGGCGGTCAGGTGCTGGTTGGCGGGGGGTATCAGGGGCGCAATTCCGAAGTCAGGAATGCTACCCGGACGCGCTTTGGCAGCGCTGCCGAAATCCGTGCCGATGCCACCGAAAATGGCAATGGCGGTGAGGTCGTCGTCTGGTCTGACGACACCACGCTGGCCGCTGGGCGGATTTCCGCGCGGGCCGGCACGCTGGGCGGCGATGGCGGTCTGGTCGAAGTCTCCGGCAAGTCGCACCTGGCTTTCCGGGCGCAGGTCGATACCCGCGCTCCGGCCGGCAAAACCGGTACGCTGCTGCTCGATCCGAGCGATGTCACCATCGCCAGTCGCGGTGACCGGGTGGCGACGACGGTCGATGGTCAGTTCGACACGGCCTATGCCGTCGCTGGCGCCAGTGAAAGCTCGGCGTTCACTTTGTACTGGGAAGACCTGGTCAGCCAGTTGGGACAGAACAACGTCGTCGTGCAGACCAGCTCAGCGGCGAGCGGTGCCGGCAACATCGATGTCGTCGATGGCCAGACCTTCGCCAGCGGCAACCAGCTCAGCTTGCTGGCCGAGAACAACCTGACCGTGCATACCGGCGCCGACATCGTGAATACCGGGAACGGCGGCTTCCAGTTCGTTGCTGGCTGGAACCCGACCTCGGGAGCCAGCGCGCCGCTCGCCAACAACGGAACGACGACAGGCACGATGTTGATCAATGGTGGTTTGCAGACGCAAGGTCAGATCAACCTGAGTTCGAAGGGCGACACGACGCTCAATGGCTTGGTGAAATCGACGGCAGGGCCTGTGGTGTTGACGGTTGGCGGCAATCTGGAGATCAACCTGCCGGCCGGTGCGCCTGAGCAGTACGTTGATGACGACTATTTCGAATATCGCTTCCCGAGCGGTTACCTGTTCAGCTTTTATGGCACCAGCTACGACAAGGCCTATATCTCCAGCAACGGCTTGATCACCTTCGGTAGCGGCACCAGTGCTTACAGCGATTCGCAAGGCGGGCTGGCCGCCTTTCAGATGCCGGTGATTGCCGCAGCGTGGAATGACTGGGAAATCAATGCGTCTCAGGGCGAGTCGATCCAGATCACCCGCCCCAGTAGCAACGAACTCGCCGTCAAGTGGGATGTCGGGCGTTATTACCGTTCCGGCAACAAGGCGCTGTTCGAAACCGTGCTCAATCGCCAGAACGGCAACATCACTTTCAACTACGGGGCAACCAGTACTGAAAGCAATGCTGCCGTCCATCCGGACTTTGCTGGCGACGTCACCATAGGCTTGGCGAAGGGGGATGGTACGGGGCAGATTTCCGGGTTGATGAACCAGGAAAGTTTCTCGATGCACAACCTGAAATCGACGACCTTCCGGCCGGGCGCCAACGGCTACACGGAGACCATTGCCAACAGTGGCGGTCAGTTGGCTAGTAAGGGCGCGGTCATCTATTCGTCGGATATCGGCTTCGCCTTCGGCAATACCAATATTGCCTCCTACACCACGCTGCAGGCCGCAACTCAACTGGTGCTCAATGTCGGTGGTCGGATCAGCGGCTATGGCGGGATCAGTACGCCGTCGCTCGCCATCGATGCCGGACAAGGAGCGGCGCTTGATGGTGCCTACAATCAGGTCGGTCTTCTGACGGCGAATGTCGGTAGCGGTGGTTTGTCCTTCCAGAACCACAACCTGGCGCAACCGGGCGATTTCGAGTTTCGCTCGGCTGAGGTCGGCGGGGATATTTATGTCAGTAATTTCGGCGCCACCGTCATCGGCACTGCGGCGCCTGGCATCCGGGCGAGCGGTGGCATCAGCGTCGCAGCCAACAGCCCGCTGACGGTCGGCACCTTCGGGGTGACCAGTACCGGTACCGGCAACATTTCGCTGGCGGCGAACAACAACGGTGCGTTGACCCTGACCGGGCCGGTTCGCACCGGTGGCACGATCAATCTGTTCGGCGGTTCGGTGACCGGTGCGGATGTTTTCGCGCCGGGCGCCTGCATCAATGGCCAGGCTTGCCAGACCGGGCCGGATCCGGCAGTGGTCAGCCAGGCCCAGTCCCAGCAAAATACCCTGATCAGCTCGATCAGCGGTGGCACGCCGGTGCCGTCACCTTCCGTCGGTGGCAGCACTGTTACCGGCAGTTTCGTGCCGGCCAGCTATTTCAGCCCGCAGCCCGGACTGCAACCCGGGCTGACCCTGCCGGGCGGGACGACAGGCGGTGGCAACAATGAGTTTGGCGGCCCTCTCGTCAATACCGGCGATTTCCTTTTCCTGGATGAAAACTATGGTCAGAACGCTTTTGCGGCACGGCGTGTTTCGCAGTGCAATTAACGTCCTGTTCGCGCTCTCTCTGGCTGTTGCCGCCCAATGGGCGGCAGCGTCGGAACTGGCCGCACATGTGACGCATCTTGCTGGCACCCTGGTGCTGAAGCCGGTGCAGGGCAATTCGCGTTTGCTGGCCGTCCATTCCGAGGTTCATGAAGGAGATACCCTGCAGACGGAGGATCGTTCCTATGCGCGGATCAAGTTCGTCGACGGTGGGGAAATGGTGATCAAACCAAATACGACGGTGATGATCGAACGCTACCGCTACAAGGCGAACAGCCCGGCTGAGGATTCGTCGGCGGTTTCCCTGATCAAGGGCGGACTGCGCTCGGTCAGCGGCCTGCTCGGCAAGCGCAGCCCGGAGAAGGTCATCCTGAAGACCAAGGTGGCAACCATCGGCATCCGCGGTACGCATTACGGCGTGCTTGACTGTGCCGAGGAAGACGGTCGCAACAGTTGTGCCGACATTCGCACGGCCGACGGCTCGACGCCGCCGCCGGGGGTTCATGTCGACGTTGTCGAAGGGCGCATCCGGGTGACGAATACGGCGGGCGAACAGGAGTTCGAGGCCGGTCAGTTCGGTTATGTGCGTGACGCGGCGAGCGCGCCGGAAGCGGTGCCTGCCGAGCGCGGAGTGCGTGTGTCGATGCCGGACAGCATCTGCCGCAACAACACTTCGGGTAATACGGTCGGCACTTCGCGTAGCACCGCAGCCTGCTCGATGTGACGCATGGCGCCGGGAGGCGCCTGCCCCGAAGGGGTGGGCGCCTTCTTCCGTTTACTCCTGTTGCTCCGGGGTGAGGAAGAGTTCGGCGTAGCGTTTGTGCACCTGCTGGCGCACGAAGCTGTCGAAGATATCCGGGTCGATGTGGCCGCGTTGCTTGAATTTCTCCAGAATGGACAGCGCTTCGCTGACCTTCATCGGCGTCTTGTAGGGGCGGTCGGAGGCGGTAAGTGCCTCAAAAATGTCGGCAATCGCCAGGATGCGCGCCTGGACGCTGAGTTCACCCGCCCGTACGCCGCGTGGATAGCCCTGGCCGTCCATCCGTTCGTGGTGGTTGCCGGCGATTTCCGGAACGTTCGTCAGGTGCTTGGGCCAGGGCAGTTCTTCCAGCATGTTGATGGTGGCAACGATGTGGTCGTTGATGATCTGCCGCTCGGGGGCTGTCAGGGTGCCGGCGATGATGGTCAGGTTGACGATCTCGTCTTCATCGAGGAAGGGGTGGTTGACGCCGTCGGCGCTCGTCCAGCGGTATTTCCGGGCGATTTCCTTGATCCGCTCGACATCGCTGTCGCTCATCCGTTCGCTACCCAGGTTGGAGCGCTGCAGCAAGGCCTGGTCTTCGGCGATTTCCTCGAGCAGGCGCGCGTGCTCGGCTTTGGCTGGCGCTGCGTCGGCGCCGGCGGCAATCGTCTCCAGCATGCGGATTTTCGCGTCCCGCCGGACGACCTCGAAGCGGGTGTCGATCAGGGCGATGCGGTCGAATATGGTTTCCAGTTTGCGCGATTTGTCGATCACGTGCACAGGTGTCGTGATCTTGCCGCAATCGTGCATCAGGGCAGCGATGCGTAGCTCGTGCTGTTCGGTTTCGTTGAGCGTCCAGCCGGCAAGCGGGCCTTCGGTATCGGCGCAGACGGCTTCGGCGATCAGCATGGTCAGTTCCGGTACCCGGACGCAGTGGCTGTTGGTGAATGCCGATTTTTTGGCGATTGCCGTGTTGATCATGCGGATGGTCGCTTCGAACAGCGATTCCATCTGGTGCATCAACTGCCGGTTGGATAGCGCGACCGCCGCCTGTGATGCCAGGGACTCGACCAGGCGCTGGTCGGTTTCGCGGAAAACCGTGGTCTTGCCCGTTGCAGGATCGATGGCATTGATCAACTGGAGAACGCCGATCAATTCGTTCTCGTGGTTCTTCATCGGTACCGTCAGGAAAGACCGCGAGCGGTAGCCCATGCGCGCGTCGAAAGCCCGCGGACCGGTGAAATCGAAGTCCTTGACCTCGTAGGCGTCGGCAATATTGACGGTGCTGGCGCTGAGCGCGGCGTAGGCGGCGACGATCGCGTCGTTGTTGGAGCCGTCCGGGCGATAGAGGGGAAGATTGGCAAAAATACCGGATGCGGGGAGGGGGGCACTGCCGCCGTAGGCCAGATCGAGCGAGTCGGTGCGGACGATTTCGTAGCGCAGGCTACGGCCATCTTCGGAGAGCAGGTAAAGGGTTCCGCCGTCGGCGTTGGTGATGCATTTTGCAGCCTGGACGATTTTTTCCAGCAGCTTCGGTAAATGCTTTTCGCTGCTCAGTGAAATACCTACGTCATACAGGAGTTCGAGTCGGCGTCGGGATTTTTCGAGGTCGTTCATGGCATTCTCCGCGCGGTTTATTCCAATATCCTCGCAAGTGTCTTTATTTTTATTTTTCATTGCCGGGCTTCACTGAGTTATCAGGGCCTTTCCCTCGGTATTTTAAAAAACAACCGTATTGAATATATGATCGTGTTTCGTTCCGTCCTGAATTACACATTACGTCAATGATTTGCAAGAACATTTTGCTGGTGGTTCATTTGTTTTGTATGTCAATGATTTTGCTGATATCTTGAAACAATCAATATCCTTCTGGGCCGTGTCATCGATGATTCGGGCGCTGTTGATTTCGGGTTCAGTGTATCGCGAACCGGCTCGTGTTAGTGTATTCCCTGCGATGCTTGCGCAATACCGCCTGCCAAGGCATTTTTTCTGGAAAGCGTGATATTTCGATGAAACGACTGCTGCCCCGGCTGATATTCGGAATATTCTGCACATTCTGGATTCTTGGGCACGTCGTCCAGTCCTGGCACATTCCCTTGGTCGCGCTGTTCGATCATTACTTTTACGATGTCCGTGTCCGGGCTTTCATGCCCGATACCCAGGATGAACGTATCGTCATCGTCGATATCGACGAAAAAAGCCTGGGGGAACTCGGGCGCTGGCCCTGGAAGCGCAGTGTCCTGGCGGAACTGGTGCGCCGTCTGGCCGATGATTACGCGGCGTCGGTGATCGGTTTCGACATTGTTTTTGCCGAGCCGGACGATAGTTCCGGCCTGCCTGTCCTCGATGCCATGGCGCACGGCCCGTTGCGCGACAATGTGGCGTATCAGCGGGTGCTTGCCGGGCAGCGGGCAGGGCTCGACTATGACCGGAGGTTCGCCGAATCCTTGCGCGGCCGGCCGGTCGTTCTCGGTTTCTATTTTTCAAACCAGGCAGGTGCCTCGCCCGGTAGCCGACTGCCGCCGCCGTTGCTCTTTGAAGGCCAGCCGTCGCCGGGGCAATTCCCCGTGTGGCCCGGATTTGGTGGAAATCTCGCGGCCTTTCAGGAGGCCGCGGCGAGCGGCGGGCATTTCAACCCGTTGATGGATAGTGATGGGATCACCCGGCGCGTTCCTCTGTTGGGGGCTTACGCCGGGTCTTACCAGCCGACGCTGGCGCTGGCGATGAGCCTGATGCTGCTCGAGGCGGAAAAAGTGAGGCTTTTCGCCCCGGCAGCCGGCGCTCCCGTCGAATGGGTCGATATCCTGGGGAAGCGGCAGATCCTGCGCATTCCGGTTGATGCCGATGGCGCGGCGCTGGTGCCGTATCGCGGGCAGGAGGGGAGTTTTCACTACGTTCCGGCGGCGGACGTGATTGCCGGGCGGGCCGATCCCGAACTTCTTTTCGGGAAGATCGTCCTGGTCGGCACCACCGCGCCCGGGCTCAAGGATCTGCGGGCAACACCGGTCGGTGGCAGCTATCCCGGCGTCGAAATCCATGCCAACCTGTTGGCCGGGGTGCTTGACGGAGAAATCAAGGAAAGACCGGCCTATACACTGGTCGCCGAGGCGCTGTTGCTGATCGTCGCGGGCGGCGGTCTGGCCGTCCTGCTGCCCTTCCTGAGCCCGTTGCGAGGGAGTCTGTTGACTCTGGGGGTGCTTGGCGTACTGCTGGGCGCCAATCTCGTCCTTTGGCAAAACGGCGTGGTCATGCCTTTCGCTTCGGTGGCGCTGGTCATACTTTTTACCTACGGTTTCAACGCCGCCTGGGGGTATTTCTGGGAGTCGCGGACGAAGCGGCAGCTCACCGAGCGTTTCGGTCAATATGTGCCCCCGGAGCTGGTCGTCGAAATGGCGCGCAATCCCGAGGGTTACAGCATGGTAGGACGCAACGCGGAAATGACGGTATTGTTTTCCGACGTGCGCAATTTCACCAACATCTCGGAAGGACTCGATCCGAAAGAGCTGGCGGCGCTGATGAACGAATATCTCGGGGCGATGACCGAGGTGGTCCGACGCCATCGGGGAACCCTCGACAAGTACATCGGCGACGCGATCATGGCCTTCTGGGGGGCGCCGCTCGCCGATCCGCAGCATGCCCGGCACGCGGTGCTCGTGGCGCTGGAAATGCAGCAGGCGGTCAAGGCGCTGGCCGGGCCTTTCCAGGCGCGTGGCTGGCCGGTGCTGAAGATCGGCATCGGCATCAACAGCGGCACGATGACGGTTGGCGACATGGGTTCGCCGGTGCGTCAGTCCTACACGGTGATGGGCGACGCGGTCAATCTCGGTGCGCGTCTCGAGGGCATCACCAAGGAATACGGGGTCGGTATCGCGGTTGGCGAACGGACGCGCGCCATGTGTCCTGAAATCGTTTTCCGGGAACTCGACAAGGTGCGGGTCAAGGGGAAGGCGACCGCGGTTTCCATCTACGAACCGCTCTGTCAGACCAGCGAACTCGACGACGCTCGGCGTGCCGAACTCGCCGCCTGGCAGGCTGCGTTGGAGGCTTATCGGCTACAGCAATGGCAGGAAGCCGAACGGATTCTTCAAGGTCTGCTGCGGCAAAAGCCGGATGAACCCTTGTACTGCCTGTACCGGGAGCGCATTGCGCACTTGATGCAGGTGCCGCCGCTCGATGGTGAATGGGATGGCGTGACCAGTTTCAAAACCAAGTAATTCGGCAAAAACTTCTATCAACAGTAGAGCGGGAGATGCTGCGACGCAGCATGGAGTGGTAGAATCACGCCTTTGATTTTTCTGATTATTCCTATATCCATGTCCGCACGCCCCATCCGCAACATCGCCATCATCGCTCACGTTGACCATGGCAAGACCACGCTGGTCGACCAGCTCCTCCGTCAATCCGGTACTTTTGCCGCTCACCAGCAACTGGTCGAGTGCGTGATGGACTCGAATGACCTTGAAAAGGAGCGTGGCATCACCATCCTGTCGAAGAACACCGCCGTCGAATACGAAGGTATCCACATCAACATCGTCGACACCCCGGGCCACGCGGACTTCGGCGGTGAAGTCGAGCGCGTGCTCGGCATGGTTGATGGCGTGGTGCTGCTGGTCGATGCCGCCGAAGGCCCGATGCCGCAGACCCGTTTCGTGACCAAGAAGGCGCTGGCCCAGGGCCTGCGTCCGATCGTGCTGGTCAACAAGGTCGACCGCGACGGTGCCGATCCGGACAACGCCGTCAACCTGACCTTCGACCTGTTCGACAAGCTTGGCGCCACCGACGAACAGCTCGACTTCCCCATCGTCTACGCCTCCGGCCTGAACGGCTGGTCGGCGATGGAACTCGACCATCCGCGCGAAAACATGAAGCCGCTGTTCGACACCATCCTGCGCCACGTGCCGGCGCCCGATGCCGATGTCGATGCGCCGCTGCAGTTGCAGATTTCCGCCCTCGACTACTCCTCCTACGTCGGTCGCATCGGCGTCGGCAAGATCATCCGCGGCCGCGTCAAGACCGGCCAGAACGTGATGGTCATGTTCGGTACCGACGAAGAAGCCGCCGAACACGATCGTCAGCCGATCAAGGCCAAGATCGGCCAGGTCTTCGGCTACAAGGGCTTGAACAAGGTCGAGATGGACGAGGGTCAGGCCGGCGACATCGTCCAGATCACCGGTATTGAAGACCTGGTGCTGGGCTGCACGGTGACCGACCCGGAACAACCCGAAGCGCTGCCGCTCCTGAAGATCGACGAGCCGACGCTGTCCATGCAGTTCATGGTCAATACCAGCCCGCTCGCCGGCACCGAAGGCAAGTTCGTCACCAGCCGCCAGATCCGCGACCGCCTGCACAAGGAACTGCTGACCAACATGGCGCTGCGCGTGCATGACACCCCGAACGGCGACGTCTTCGACGTGGCCGGCCGCGGCGAACTGCACCTCGGCATCCTGCTCGAAAACATGCGCCGTGAAGGCTACGAACTGGCTGTCGGTCGTCCGCGCGTGGTCAAGAAGATCATCGACGGCGTCGAGTGCGAGCCGTATGAACAACTCACCGTCGACGTCGAGGAAGATACCCAGGGCGGCGTCATGGAAAGCCTCGGCTTGCGCAAGGGCGAGCTGCAGGACATGGTGCCGGATGGTCGCGGTCGCGTCCGTATCGAGTACCGCATCCCGGCCCGCGGCCTGATCGGTTTCCAGGGTGAGTTCATGAACCTGACCCGCGGCAATGGCCTGATGAGTCACGTTTTCGACGACTACGCCCCGGTCAAGGAAGGCAACGTCGCCGAGCGTCGCAACGGCGTGCTGATCTCGCAGGACAACGGCGAAGCCGTCGCCTACGCGCTGTGGAAGCTGCAGGATCGCGGCCGCATGTTCGTCAGCCCGGGCGAGAAGCTGTACGAAGGCATGATCATCGGCATTCACAGCCGTGAGAACGACCTCGTGGTCAACCCGATCAAGGGCAAGCAGCTGACCAACGTCCGCGCTTCCGGTACCGACGAAGCCGTGCGCCTGGTGCCGCCGGTTCAGCTCAGCCTGGAAGCCGCGGTGGAATTCATCGCCGAGGACGAGCTGGTCGAACTGACGCCGAAGTCGATCCGCCTGCGCAAGCGCTATCTGACCGAAATCGAGCGCAAGCGGGCGTTGCGCGGCTTGTAAGAGAAAGCGTATGGCATTTTGCCAACCCTGCCGGGAGTTGGTCGAACGTCACCCGAAGGCGGCCCGGTGGGTCGCCTTCATTCTTGGCATGTCGATCTTTTTCACCTTCCTGGGCCAAGTCAGCGATCCGGTCAACGGGATCGGCTTCTGCAAGATTTACCCGTAAAGAACTTCAACCGCCGGTCATCGACATGAAGCGGACAACCTTCGGGTTCTGCATCTGCTCGGCAAATTCGTGACCGAAAGGCTTGATGCCCATGCTGTCGATGATGGCCTGGCGTAAAGCGCTGTCACCCTGGGTCTCGCGCAGGGCTGGCAGCAGATTGAGTGCATCGTTCTGCCCCAGGCAGGGATAAAGCTCTCCCTTGGCAGTGACCCGCACACGATTGCAGCTATCGCAGAAATTGTGACTGTGCGGGGAAATGAAGCCGACCCGTGTCTCGCTGCCGGCGACGCGCCAGTAACGCGCAGGGCCGCCGCTGTTTTCGCTGCTGGGAACGATACTGAAATGCTCGCCAAGCCGCGAGCGTGTTTCCTCGGACGAAACATGGGTCTGACTGCGGCCCTGGATGTCTCCGAGCGGCATTTCCTCTATGAATGAAATGTCGAGTCCGTTATCGACGGCGAAGCGGACAAGATCGATGAATTCATCGTCGTTGACGCCGCGCATCATCACCGTGTTCAGTTTGGTGCGCCGAAATCCGCTCGCCGTCGCAGCGGCGATGCCGCGCAGCACCTTGTCCAGATCGCCGATCCGGGTGATTTTCCGGAAACGTTCCCGGTTCAGGCTGTCGAGGCTGATGTTCAAGCGCTTGACGCCGGCTGACTTGAGTGCGCCGGCATGGGTTTCCAGTTGCGAACCGTTGGTCGTCATCACCAGATTGTCGAGTCCCGGCAGCGCGCCGAGTCGCTCGATCAGCCACATCACGTTCTTCCGCACCAGGGGTTCGCCGCCCGTCAGGCGCAATTTGCTGACACCGAGCCCGACGAAGGTCTTGGCAACTTTCAGCGCTTCTTCCAGCGACATCACCTCGCTGCGCGGCAGGAAAGTCATTTCTTCCGCCATGCAGTAAGTGCAGCGGAAATCGCAGCGATCGGTGATCGACAGGCGCAGGTAGGTCACATGTCGTCCGTAGCGATCGACCAGAGTGCCGGGTGGATGTAGTGTGGTGGCGATATCGGGTTCCATGCTGCGATTATCAGTGCCAAAATCGCTGTCGACAAGCGCCATGGCGCGCGCCGGAAGCTGAAAAACCCCGGCAATATCCTAGGCTTATGCTATTATCGTGGCCGTTGTTCGGGGCAAGACCGGCCAACAAAAAGCCCAGCAAAGATGCTGGGCTTTTCGATGAAGCTTGGCTCCCCGACCTGGGCTCGAACCAGGGACCTACGGATTAACAGTCCGGCGCTCTACCGACTGAGCTATCGGGGAAGTGAAGCGAGCATTATAGGAGTCGAAGCATGAAGGGTCAAGTCGCCGAGGTTGTTTCTGGATTGAAAGCATGGTCATGAATGTCGGACAGGTCTACGCAAAAACCCCGATCGGCGATGAAGCCGTCCGGCAAAGTACGCGCGTTGTCCAGCGCAATCTGCGGATGGTATTGGTGCAAGTCGATGGCAAACTGACGGTTGCCGAGCTTTCCGACAAGATCGGCAATGCCCGTCTGGTCGAAAACGCCATCCGTGAACTGGAGAGTGGCGGCTACATCGTGCCTCTGGAAGGGGCTGCCGCCGCCTGGGAAAGACCGGTGGAAGCGCCGCGCCGCGAACAGGTTTCAGCCATCTCCCAGTTTTCCACGTTTGGCACCAGCAAAAGCCCGTCGGCCAAGGACATGCCGAGTCGTGCCAGCCAGTTTTCGACTTTCGGCAAGCCGGTTCTGCCGGCACCGCAGCCAGCCGGCGCACCCAAACCGGATCTGCCGGCGGCGCACGAACCGGAAAAGGCGGTGTCTTCCTCGGTACCTTTGTCCCGTTGGTTGTATGGCGCACTGGGTGTTGTCTTCTTCGCCATCCTGCTGGTCCTGGTTTATCCGTACGACCGCCATCGGGAGGACATCGCCAAGGTAGCCACCGAGTTGTTCAAGCAGCCGGTCAGCATCGGCAAGGTTTCCCTGCAATTGTTGCCCAAGCCGCAACTACTCCTCAGCGATCTGGATATTGGAGATGGCCGGATCGCCAGCGTGGCGATCGATCAGCCCTGGCAATTCCTGTTCGGCGATGCACAACAGATCGAGCGCATGAGCGCAAGCGGTGCCGAATTGCCGCTCGCCCCTCTGCTCGCATCGCCGCTACTGCAACAGACCGGATTGCCGGGTTTGCGTCAGGTGATGTTCGAGAACCTGAGCGTGAAGGCCGGAACTGGCCTGCTGTTCTCGCCACTGAATGGTCACCTCGATTTTTCGCAAGGCAGTTTTGCCAACGGGGCGCTGGAAAATCCGGAACGTAGCCTGTTGCTCAAGTTGACACCGGCAGCGACTGGCTTGGCCTTGGCCATCGAGGGACGCGCCTGGCCTTTACCCGGGCTCAAGGGTGAGTTCTCCGCCATGCAGGCCAAGGGCTTGTTGAGCGCGGACCGCCTTTCGGTGAGCGACATCGACGCGAATTTCCTGGGTGGTCTGTTGCGCGGCCAGTGGGAACTGACATGGAGTAACGGCCTGGCCATGAACGGAAGCGGGCGATTTGAGCGAGTCGATCTGGCAATGCTTTCCTCAAGTCTGTTGCGGATTGTACGTCTGGATGGAGAGCTTTCCGGCGAGCTGGGGCTCAGCGGTCGCTCGGATTCCTGGCTCTCGCTCTGGCAATCGGCGACCGCCCAATTGAAACTCCGGGCGCAGCGCGGCACGCTTCATGGCGTAGACATCGGTGAGGCTGGGCGGCGCGGTGCTGGCGCGACGGTTCGTTCTGGAACGACCCGTTTTGATACTTTGGTGGCCAACCTGTTGATCGACCCGAAGAATATCCTGTTTCGAGACATTCGCCTGGAGGCCGGGGCGATTTCCGCCACCGGGCAGGTGGCGGCGGAACGTGACGGCAATGTCGACGGACGTCTGGTGATGAGCGCACAGACTTCAGCGGCCACGGTCAGGGTGCCGCTGGCGGTTTCCGGCCGGTTGCCGGAGTTGACGCTGAGCGCTGGAAGGTAGTTCAGCACAAAACAAAAGCCCCCTTCGGCGAAGGGGGCTGGTCGGGGAAAATGGCGGGGATTACCCGTCATTTTTCTTTACTTAGCGCGTGACGGCGGCGATGGCCTTGGCGACGTAGTCGATGTTCTTGCTGTTCAGTGCAGCCAGGCAGATGCGGCCGGTCGACACGGCATAGATGCCGAATTCTTCCTTCATGCGCTCGACCTGGGCGGCGCTCAGGCCGGTGTAGGAGAACATGCCGCGTTGTTGGGCAACGAAGGAGAAATCCTGGGCGCAGCCGGTCGCCTTGATCGCGTCGACCAGGCCGCTGCGCATGGCGCGGATGCGGTCGCGCATGCCGGCCAGTTCCACTTCCCACTGGGCGCGCAGTTCGCCGGAGGCGAGCACCGCGGCAACCAGCGCGCCGCCATGGGTCGGCGGGTTGGAGTAGTTGGTGCGGATGACGCGCTTGACCTGCGACATGACGCGGGCCGACTCTTCCTTGCTGGCGGTGACGACCGACAGGGCGCCGACGCGTTCGCCGTACAGCGAGAAGTTCTTGGAGAACGAGCTGGAAGCGAAGAACTGCAGGCCGGAGGCAGAGAAGGCGCGGATCGCCACGGCGTCGGCGTCGATGCCGTCGGCAAAGCCCTGGTAGGCCATGTCGAGGAAGGGCACCAGACCGCGTTCCTGGCAGATGCCGACGACTTCGGCCCACTGGGCGTCGCTCATGTCGGCGCCGGTCGGGTTGTGGCAGCAGGCGTGCAGCAGGACGACCGAGCCCGGGGCCATCTTGTTCAGGTCGGCCTTCATGCCGGCGAAGTTAACGCCGCGGGTGGCTGCGTCGTAGTAGGCGTAGTCTTCAACGACGAAACCGGCGGCCTCGAACAGGGCGCGGTGGTTTTCCCAGGACGGGTTGCTGATGTAAACCTTGGCGTCCGGGTTCAGGCGCTTCAGGTAGTCGGCGCCGATCTTCAGCGCGCCGGTACCGCCGATGGCCTGGGCGGTGATCACGCGGCCGGCGGCGAGCAGGTCGGAATCCTTGCCGAAGAGCAGATTCTGGACGGCGGTGTTGTAGGCGGCCGGGCCTTCGATCGGCTGGTAGCCGCGCGGCGAAGCTGCCTTCAGACGGACCTCTTCGGCGGCCTTGACGGCGGTCAGCAGGGGGATCTTGCCGTTGTCGTCGAAGTACACACCGACGCCAAGGTTGACCTTGGTGTCACGCGCATCGGCGTTGAAAGCTTCGTTAAGACCGAGGATCGGGTCGCGCGGGGCCATTTCCACCGCAGCGAAGATCGAAGAGGACATCAGCGACTCCGTGGAATAATAGAAGGATGAGACAACAATAACGCGCGATGCCAGCATCGCGACGACAAGCGCAGAATTTTATCATGAGCGAATCCAACAGCAGCACGCCCGTCGTCTGTTTCGACGGCAGCCCGTATCGTTTGCACCAGCCATTTCCGCCGGCTGGCGACCAGCCGGAGGCGATCCGCCTGCTTGCCGAGGGGATCGAGGATGGCCTGTCCTTCCAGACCCTGCTCGGCGTCACCGGCTCGGGCAAGACCTACACGATGGCCAACGTCATCGCCCGCACTGGCCGCCCGGCGCTGGTCCTGGCGCCGAACAAGACGCTGGCGGCGCAGTTGTACTCGGAGTTCAAGGAATTTTTTCCGGAAAACGCCGTCGAGTACTTCGTCTCGTACTACGACTACTACCAGCCGGAAGCCTATGTCCCGTCGCGCGACCTGTTCATCGAAAAGGACAGCTCGATCAATGACCACATCGAGCAGATGCGCTTGAGTGCGACGAAGAGTCTGATCGAGCGGCGCGACGTGGTGATCGTCGCCACCGTGTCATGCATCTACGGCATCGGCGACCGCGACGAGTATCACAACATGATCCTGACCATGCGCGTCGGCGACCGCATGGACCAGCGCGACATCGTCAAGCGCCTGACCGACATGCAGTACGAGCGCAACGAGATGGACTTCCACCGCGGCACCTTCCGCGTGCGCGGCGACGTGATCGACATCTTCCCCGCCGAACACGCCGAGCACGCGATCCGCGTCTCGCTGTTCGACGACGAGATCGAGAACCTGCAGTTCTTCGACCCGCTGACCGGCCAGCTTTTCCACAAGGCGCTGCGCTTCACCGTCTTCCCGGCCTCGCACTACGTGACGCCGCGAGCCACCGTGGTGCGGGCGATCCAGGCGATCAAGGCGGAACTGCGCGAGCGCATCGAATTCTTCAATCTGCACCAGAAGCTGGTCGAGGCGCAGCGGCTCGAGCAGCGCACCCGCTTCGACATCGAGATGCTCGACCAGATCGGCTTCTGCAAGGGCATCGAAAACTACTCGCGGCATTTTTCCGGGCGCCAGGCCGGGGAAGCGCCGCCGACGCTGATTGACTACCTCGAACGCGACGCGATCATGTTCATCGACGAATCGCACGTCACCATCGGCCAGGTCGGCGGCATGTACAAGGGCGACCGCTCGCGCAAGGAAAACCTGGTCGATTACGGCTTCCGCCTGCCTTCCGCGCTCGATAACCGGCCGCTGCAATTCAACGAGTTCGAGGCGCAGATGCGGCAGACGATTTTCGTCTCTGCGACCCCGGCCGACTACGAGCAGCAGCATGCCGGCCAGGTGGTCGAGCAGGTGGTGCGGCCGACCGGTCTGATCGACCCCGAGGTGCTGGTACGTCCGGCGACGACGCAGGTCGATGATCTTCTTGGCGAAATCAACAAGCGGATTGCCGTTGCTGAGCGGGTGCTGGTGACGACGCTGACCAAGCGCATGGCCGAGGACCTGACCGATTTTCTGGCCGACAACGGGATCAAGGTGCGTTACCTGCACTCCGACATCGATACTGTCGAGCGCGTTGAAATCATCCGCGATCTGCGCCTCGGCGAGTTCGATGTGCTGGTCGGCATCAACCTGCTGCGCGAAGGGCTGGACATTCCCGAGGTGTCGCTGGTGGCGATTCTCGATGCCGACAAGGAAGGTTTCCTGCGCTCGGAACGCTCGCTGATCCAGACGATAGGGCGTGCCGCGCGTCATATTCATGGCACAGCGATCCTTTACGCTGATAGGATTACGCAATCCATGCAAAAAGCCATCGCCGAGACGGAGCGGCGGCGGGAAAAGCAGATCGCATTCAATGAGCAGCACGGCATCGTGCCGCGTGGGGTGTCGAAGAAGATCAAGGACATCATCGACGGGGTATACGATGCCGAATCGGCGCAGACCGAGCTGAAGGCGGCGCAGCAGCTTGCGGTTTACGAAGCCATGGATGAAAAAACCGTCGCCAGGGAAATCAAGCGGCTCGAAAAGCAGATGCTCGAGTGCGCGAAGAACCTGGAATTCGAAAAAGCGGCGGCTGCGCGCGACGAACTTTTCCGGCTCCGGGAGCGGGTTTTCGGCGCCGCGCAGCACGACCCTGGTGGAGAAAACAAGCAATGAACTTTCGCGTGCTGCTCGTCTGCATGGGCAGCACACTTGCAGTATCTGTAAACGGCCGCCTGGACTAGGTTTCGCCGGTTCAATTTACGATTTTTCTACAATCGCTAGACACAGAAGGCGATCAGCCTGCCTTCAAAAGCACCCAGTTTCCGCGCTCGTCGGCATAAATATCGGTCGTGCTTGCCTGCTTGTGGCCGGCGATAGCCTGGGCAAAATCCTTCCCTCTGATATCTCTCCAGAGTCGGATCGATAGGCTCCTGATTTCGTGGAAAGTCGGCGGCTCCTTGCCTTCCCATTTCAATCCGGAAGCATCCCTGGCGCGCGCAAACCCCTTCGTGATCGTGTCCTTGAATACCGGGTCTCCAGGCTTGCTGTGAGTGCGCGGCCGGCTGTGATGAATGAGGTAGCGGCTTGCTACCTTGTCTGACCAGCACCCGGTGATGATGTCCTTCAGTATCCAGTCAATGAGCCTTCCTGACCCGGTAGTAACGGTCATGCGCAAGGCGAGCGGGATCGCCAGGCGGGTCTGCATGCCTTCGCCGCGGGCTTCGATGTTCTCGCTTTTCCCTTGCTCAACCCACAGACTTCCATCGCGAACGTCGTCGCGAACCCATGACCCAATATCATCGCGACGCTGCGCCGTCAACAATGCGAGTTCCATCGCCCTCGGCGTCCATGGGTCGCAATGCTTGATTGCGGAGTCGTGGATGGCAATGAAATCTTCCAGGGTGATCCGCGCACGCTTCACTTGTACCGGTGTCGCCTCGGTGACGAGTGCCGGATTGTGCTGCGCCCAACCGATGGCGATGGCCTTGTTTCCGACCTCGATCAGAAACGACCGGAAACTCTGCGCCATGCGCTTCTTTCCAGCGGTGACGAATTCGCGAAGGAAGTCGTCAATCGCGGCGGTGTCAATGGTGGAGTAGGGGCGAGATCCCCATTTGTCCTCGATCCGCTTGATCATCGAGCGCTTGGTTTTTAGGGTGTTCGCCGCGAGGTTGCGGCGGGCCATGTCCTCAACGAAGCGGACGAGCAGGGCGGATACCGTTCGGCTGTCGTTCCCGGTGATGCGATCAACAAGCCTTGCCTTGTCACGCAGTCCAGCAACCAGAATATTGGCCTCGGCAGCCTGGGCCTTTGCTTTCGCAAGGTCTCTGCCGAGACCGAAGTTTTCACGGGTAACCGGGTGGCGCCAGTAGTAGTAGCCGGATGTCTCGTAGAGATAGTCCGGCCAACCGTCTCGGTTACGCTGTTTTCGCCTTCCGGCCATGGAGTATCCTGTCGATCAAATCAGTTGCACTCTCTTCGTGCTCCTGATGGTGATTCTTCTTGGGTACGCGTTCGATGTGCGGGTGTTGATCATCGTTGGCGGCGACGTAGCGCGCATCCGGCATGACGAAGTATTCCCGGCCATGCTTTTCCGGGCAAGGGAAGATTTTCCCGTTTTTCGCCCAGGTGCGCAGCGTCGGCGGCTTCGGAGCTGCGGTGCCATAGATTGCTTTCGCCCAGTCTCGAAGGGGGATAAGTTTACTCATGCATCCCTCCGCATCCGTGCCTCTTTGGCGCACATTTCCCTGGCTCTGGACAATGACGCTTCGGCATCAATAAACAATCCGCCTCCCTGACGTTTCCAAAAATCCTCGCTGACATCAACCAAGGCATGCAGCGCCTGAATTTCATCTCCGGTCGCGCCGATTTTTCCCTTCTCGGCGTAGCGATCCTTCATGTTCATGAGCGCGATTCCGGACAGATGGCAAACGGCAAGCGTTTCTTCATCTCCCTTGTGACTTGCGGCAAGCATAAGCATGTCCCTGCAGTCTGCGAGCACGTTGAAATGGCTGGTGTTTGCCCATCCGTTCGATGCCGATAGAACAGCAATGCGCTCTTGTATAGAGATTTCTGGATTGATATGCATCGCAACTATCGTCGGCGCTGCCAGTCGGTGCACCTTGCGCTTGCATTGCTTTCTCATGACCAATCACTCCTTTTCCGGAAGCAATGCGTCCAGGGCCGGCGTCGAGGCGTGCACAAATGCGCCGTCGCCGCGGATCAGAAGCGTTGTCACGGGGCCGACTAGGTCGACGGTGTAGGCAACGGCGTTGATGGTGATGCGCATGCCGGGCTTCATGCTGCACCGCCTTTCAGGTCGTCGAGGGTGATGGCGGGGAGGGCGCGGATTGCTTCACAGTCGATAACTTCGATGCACCGCTCCCGCATCACCTCGCCAGCCTTGGTGAGCAAGGATTGCAGGGCTGTGGTGTCGGCGGGTGTGGCGAGGGCGTGGCGAGCTTTGTCCAGTACAGCCCCCTCTGGCGCTCCAATGATTTCGCACAGGTGGAGTAAGCATTCTGTCGCTTCCCGCAATTGCTTCACGCGTAGTTGGCTGACAACAATTTGCTTTTGACTAACCCAGTTGGCGTCGATTGCTCTGTAAAGACGCTCAATATCAGCATCCTTCTCGGCAAGTTGCCCCTCAAGCTCCGCGATGCGTGCGGCGGCAGATGGCGGGCAGGTGTAGAGCCCAACGCTGTACTCTGGATTCTTGTTTTCCTTGGCAATGAATCCGTTTCTGCTGTTCATCCAAGCAACCGGCTCCGCGCCCTTCGCCAGTTCGTCGCAGATGGCTGCGGCGAACTTGATTGCAACCGGAGCACCAACGCTCAACGACTTGCAGACTTCTTGCCACTTCCGAATCGCCATCTGTTCAAAGGTTTCGCTCATGCTTTGTCTCCTTCCGGATAACCGTCGTGCGTAACACCGTCGAGTAGGCGGCCGGCGCGCTTCTTGCCGACGCGCTGCATGTACGCGCTATCGCCACCATCTTCATCTTCAAGCCGATGGCCGTCGCCGCCATTCTCATTAAGGCGAATGCACGGCCACTTGCTCGCGCCCGGATCGAGGTCGGCGCAAGAAAGTCCGTCTTCAAACGTGTGATAGCAGGAGCTGCGCGGCACCCACTCGCCCCACTGCTTGAACAGGAACGGCACGCCGGCTGCGGCGCATTGGTCGCGCAAGTCACGCGCCCACTGCGGATGCATCGGCCGGGCCTTCGGGCCGGACTCGCCGCCGACGACGACCCAATCAAGAGGCGGTATTCCTGGGCGGGCGCCGCGCGCAGAATTAACCTTGGCGCCAGCGAACGGAACGACAAGATCAACCGACCCGAGCAACGGTTCCGCGCTGATCCAGCGCACGGCGGCCGGCGTGTCGAGCAGCAGGGGAATGCGCTCGTTGGCTGCTGCCTGGTCCTCGACGCTGACGCCGAGCCAGACGTTCGGCAGCGGCATGATCTTGTGACCGCCGATATTGTGGTCGGCGTTCATCCATGCGCCGGCTTCGCAATCCAACTTGAATGCCTGATGGATAACGCGCTGAACCACGTCGCCAGATGAAAGGTAGTCCCGCATCCGCTCCGGCCGCTTCGTCAGCACCTGAAACGTGTGGCGCGACGCCAATGCCATGACGGCGAACACGCGGTCGATGAACTCGTTCGGTACGGCGTCATGGAACAGGTCGGACATGGAATTCACGAACACCTTGCGCGGCTTCTTCCAGCGCAGCGGCTGATCGAGGCGGTCGGCGTGCGTCAGAACGTCGGTGAAGTCGCGGCCGGTGTAGGCCGGAACCAGCTTGGTCATGCGCCTCCACTCGCGCTCTGCATAGCAGTGCTTGCAGCCCGCTGAGACCTTGGTGCACCCCGTTACCGGGTTCCACGTCGCGTCAGTCCATTCGATAGCAGTCTTGTCGCTCATGCCGGTCTTCCTTCCTCTTCGCATTCTTCCCCAAGGCTTCCGGCCGGGTAGAAGACGATGGCCGGGATGCTGGTTTGCGTCTCGTCAGCGCGCGTCAAACTGGCTTGCGTCTCAGATTCGGCGGATTGTTCAACACAAGACATGGCTGAGTCGCAAATTCTGGCTAGATACGAAAGTTCTGCCGTATCTCCGCCAATGCTCATTTCTTCGTCTTCGGTGAGTTCTTCGTATGCTGGATGATCTTTGATCCTTGTGGCGACATCGTTCAGCGCTGTAAGCAATTCGTCACGCTGCCGAACAAGGCCGATAATTTCCGCACGCAAGCGAATAATGCAATCCTGCATCGACTCATCTCCTGGCCCCCGCCTCATATCTCGATGAGAATCCCACGCCTCCTTCGATGACTCCAGGCTGCAACCCCAAACGGAGCGATATTTCTTAATCCATTCAACAATAGGTCTCATACTGCCTTCTCCTTGAGCTCGACAGCCAGAACATGCTTGCGCGTGGCCTCTACGGCTTTCTGGAGGTGGGCGCGGACGGCGGTTTTGATGTTTTCCATGATCAGCTAACCCCTGGTAATTTGGCGGCCCCACAGTTCAGTGGTGCCACCGGTTTTCGAATTGGTGAAGGTGTCGAGGCGCCGGAATCCTGCCTTTTCAAGCACTCGCTTCTGCGCCTCGTTGCTGGCGTCGACCGTGGCCGTGGCGTAGTCGTAGAGCTCGGCAGCCAGCGTCTTAACCTGGTGCTCCTTGAGCGCATGACCAAGCTTCAAGCCGCGCCGGTCAATCGGCACGAAAAAGCTGTGGCAGTGAGCGATTTGCGGCTGCCCGGGGATGCTGTCGATTTCGTAGCATCCGTAGATGCTGGCGTGGCGGGTCATGGCGTCACCCGCTTGAATTCGATGACCCAGACCCAGGGGTTTTCTTCCCAGGAGTCGGGGCCGTTAATGGACTCCCACAGTTCAGCAAACGCCTCTCGGCCCATGCGGGAGGCGTGTCCCGGCTTTACCGGATTTTTGAACGTCACTCCCTCGGCCAGCGCATCTTCCTCGCTGATATCCTGCAGCCGCTCGACGCGGACAGCGGTGATCTCCAGCAGTATGCGGCTGGCCCAGCGCGGCATGTGGATGGACGGTTTCCAGCCGATGCCATTGGCCTCGCCATTCGGATCGCTGTCCGCCCGATAGATCGTATGGGCGGGCCTGACTGGAATAGTGACGGAAGCCTCCCAGCAGTAATCCGCAGGTTCATGCATAAATGCTTCGCGAACCCATAGCCGGTCGCCTGGCTGGCCGTAGGGGCAGCGGATTGCGTCATCGATACAGGCGTCAGTGTCGTCCCACCACAAGCCGGAATGGCCGTTGATTTGCCAGCCTTCAGGCGACGTGGCTGGAACTTCTGCCGGTTCTGCATCTGGCACAAACTGCTTGCGCAAAGCACGCCGCGTCTGCGTCTTCCTGCCTTCTAGGATGGCGCGCACCATCGGCGCGCTGAAAAGGATCGGGCGCTCTTTCACACTGCACCGCCTTTCTCGACGATCTCCCATACCTTGCCGTCGTGTCTGATCTTTCCTGACTTGCGCAGTGCCTGAAGCCGGCGGTCGATGATCTGCCACGGATCGATTACCCGGCGGCCATTGATGACTTTGCAGTGCGGCAGCGCAAGGTCGCGCAGCCCTTGGTTATCACCATGTCGGCTGTCCAGCAGCGCCATCCTATTCCTTCCGGCGGCGATCAGGCGCAGCAGTTCCGCGTCGAACGCGGTGTAGTCGGGCTTGCTCATGCTGCCTCCTTCATCTGTCCGGCGGCGCCGTGCGCGCCGAATAACGTTGTGGTGTTCATTGGGTTTTCACTTTCAGTAGGTTTCAAGAAGCGCCCAGTTACGGACGCTTGAAGAAAACCGCTGGTCAGTTATTGTCCCCGGGGATTCCGGAGATGATCGGGAATCCGGTGCCTTCCTTGATACGGGACAGCTCGTCGGTGACAGCTGTTTTGAAAACGCGATCCGGACGGATCAGCTCGTACCAGAAAGTGACCTTCCCTTCCTTCTCGCGGTATTTCAGGCGGGCTTCAAGCGGGTAGGCGTTGCCGCTGCCATCAAATACCGGAAGGCCAAGCGTGAAACGCTCGAAAACCTGCATCTTCGTCCGAGTATCCTTGTCCTCGTCCTCGACGAATTCGAACTGCACGCCACCGTTTTGGAGATTGATCTTGCTGCGCAGGCGCTTGTCGGCATTTGCCTCGAAACCGAGAGCCATGGACAGGATGTCGGTTCCGGACGGCATGCCAGGGACGCTTGCGATATCCGGAAGGTTATCTTCCAGCCACGTCGCAAAGTCGGCCTGGGAGAAGGTCATCTTGTTCTTGCCGAGCCAGCGCTTCCACTCCACCGCCTGCTTCGGCTCGAATGTGCAGCGGTGGTCCCGCCACTGAGCCTTGTCGGCGCCGTGGTCATTGATAACGCCGACCAGGTTGAAGTAACTTTTTTCGCTGTCGATGGCTGCGTACACGGTGCAGTCATCAAGGCTTCCATGCTTCTTGGTGTAGAAAATGAAGCTATCGGTGTCGGTGACAATGACTTCGGCGCGCTTGCGAACCGGGGTCGGCAACAGGCGCTCGAGGTAATGCACACGGTAGCCGTCTGGAACGGTGATGTATGGCGTTCCGCCATGACTGGTATTCGGCTGGCCAATGGAAGCACAAAGTCCGGCCAAGTATTCGATATTTACGTTATCCATTTCGGCCGGTTCCTTATGCGTTCACGGTCTTGAGTTCGCGCGCCGGCTCGGCGGTGACATGCTTCAATTCCAGCTTGGTTTGACGCGGATCTTCGGCAAGAAGATTTCCTTCCGGCGTCGGCCACAGAAGAGACTCGGCGGGCAGCCCCTTGGGCTTGGTTACATTGCATTCGGCTTTCACGGCCAAAGTCCCGGCGGTGGAAGGCTTGATGCCAATCTTCAGCGTCAGCGTGCCGGCCTTGTTGTGAGCAGTGACGGCGGAAATCAGATCGGCGAACTTGGCGCCGGCGAAGTCCATCACAGGGATCAAGTCGCCTTCATCGGTTTCGATGCGAACGGCTTGAAGGTTTTCATTCAGGGGTTTTGCCATTTCAATTGCTCCTTGGTTGAAAAAGGTGGGGCTACTAGCGCGAGGGAGTCGTCATGGATGACTACGGGCTGGTTTAAGCCGCCGCGCCGGCTTTGCGCTTTCGCCCCGTTGATCGTCATGCAGCCTTCAGTTCCATCGACTTGAGCATCACAGCGCCAAGATGCTCTTGGATCAGTCGGCAGATAGTCGGGAACTTGTTGGCGTCGTAGAGCTTCGCGGCTTTTTCCTGGCGAACCGGAGCCATGCCGAGCGATGCGAGGAAATCTGCGGAAACAGTGAAGCCGAGCGCGGCGTTGATCTGGCCGAGGTTCATGGTCTTGCCGGAGAATGCCTGCGGCGCGAGTTCCGCATTACTGACCGTTGCTGCGCGAACAACTTCCGGCTGCGTGCTCTGTTCTGTCGCCTTGCGCTCCGCATCAAGCTTGCGGATTCCCTCGGCTGCAATGCGGTTGCGTTCTTCCTGCTCGGCGGCCGCCTTGGCGTCGGCTTCGCGCTTTTCTGCGGCTGCGCGTTCTTCGGCTTCGCGTTGGGCTTTGGCCTGTTCTTCGACTCGGATACGTTGGCGCTCGGCTTCTAGGCGCCTTTCTTCCGCCTCCTTGCGCTGCGCAATGCGCATTGCCAGCAGCGCTGCGAAATCGTCGGCCGGTTTTGTGCAGACCTGGGCGAAGTCCGGGAAAAGGCTCATGTCTTCGACCGTCTTGCGGTTGGCGTCAATGCGGTCGGCGATGGCATTGGCTTCGATTTTGGCGTTCGCCAAGGCGACAGACAGCTTGTCGCGCATGCTGTCGAGGGATTTCAGGCCCTTGATGGCCTCGCCGAAATTAGGGCCAGCAAAGGTGAATCCGACCGATACCCGATTTTGCAGTGAGTCAAGATGGCTGCGGAATTTGTTCATTGCTGCCGTGACGATCTCAGACCTCCGGTTCTCCTTCTCAGCCTTCACTACCTTTTCCAGAGACAGCCGGGCGGCGCGAATCTTCTCGCTGATCGTGTCGATGGCGCGAAATGCTTCGTCGATGCTGACGGCCTGCGACTGAGCCTGCTGCTTCACAACCTGCAGGCGATCCTCGGCAGCCTTGCAATCCTTCGCTGCCTGGTCGGCGTTGGCGAAGTCCTGGTCGGTTTGAAGTTCGGCAGCCTTGGGCAAGCGGCCGATGAAAGCCTCGGCGGCCGACTTGAAGGCGTCCATGTTGCTGGCGACGACGCGGCCTTCAACCTGTACGAACAAAGCCGGCAGGCCTTCTACCTTCTCGGCAACGGCTGTAGCCTTCGTTTCTTCCGGCACGTAGGCGGCGACATCCTTCGCGAACTGCTCCCAGCCGGCGACCAGCGCAGCGATGCGATCGGGCTGCGGGTAGTACCAGCAATGAACCATCTTTTCAGCCGTGCCGTCCGACACGACGAAGATGATTTTTTCGAAGCCGAACACCAGGAACTGGTGATCAAGTTGCCAGCGATGCGACTCGGGAACGTTGCCCTGGGCAACCTCGGCCGCCAGATTTTCGTTCCACAGCTTATGTTCGTAGCCGATGTTGACCAGCATCGTGGATCCGTCAGAGCTGGCGAGGTACTTGCCGGTGTCGTCGGTGGCCACAATCGGGTAAAGCTCTTCGCCAATGATCTGCTCGATGATGGTGCGGGCCAGCGCCTCGGTCATGTGGCCCATGTCGAAACGCGACTGCGTTGCCGCATCGACCTCGGGAATGATTCCGGTCGCCTTCTCGGCAATCAGCGCCGAGCGAGTTTTGTACGGGCTGACGCCCATCATTGCCGGCGCCTCGCTGGCGTTGAAACACTTGGCGCGGGCCGCGTGCCACTCGGGCGAACCCTGGGTAACGGACAGTTCGATCATTGCTGTGCTCCATCAAATTCGCGGACGAAATCCGCATCAATCACGCCGTCTTGGTCGACGTGTGCAGGCTTGGCCAGGTCGTAAATCGCTTTGATCTGGTCGTCGGACAGTGTGTATCTGCTCGAAGAGCGTGAAACAATCTGCTCGGGCTTGGCGCGACCGGATTTGATGGCATCGCCCCATGCCTGAAGGTTTGTCTTGAAGTCGGCATCCGGGTAGGCGGGAAGCGGCTCAGGCTTCTTGGGCGCGCTGGTCGTATGGCTGCCCTGGCCGGTGACATCAATCTCGGCGATGCGCTCGGCTTCGTCCTGGTCGTAGATGCCGCCGAAACCGAACGCCAGGCGGGCGCACTGGATCATTGCCTTGTGGCGAAGCATGCGGCGAGGATGGCTTGTCCAAGGGCCAACTCCGTTGCGCTTGCACTCGGCCATGTACTCAGTGACGACAATTGGCCGGCTGCGATCCTTTCGAAAAATCCGACAGGTGCAGCTCTCGTCGTCCATTTCGAATTCCATGCCGTCGAATTGCGGATGTTCGTTCATGATCCTCGACCAGCCATCAACGCCGACAACCGGAACGATTCCGTTGTTCTTGTCGGGAAAGGCGTAGATTTCCTTCGTCCAAGGGTTCAGGCCGTACTGGTTGGCAACAACCATCAGCGCAGTCATCTGCGCGTCAGACACTTGGCCCTTGAAGGCGGTGGCCTTGAGGGTTTCCACCAAGCCGGCGCCGTCGCCCATATCGAGGCGAGCGGCCAGCTTGCTGGTCAGGGTGGTGAGTGCGTTGCTCATTCGCGATTCCTTTCAGTGGTGTTCATGCCAAGGCTCCTTGTGCATTGCGGTGAAGTTCTTCGATGACGAAGCGCGCCGCGATGTCGGTGTTCGCGTAGATGCTGAAAAGGGCGCGGGTAAGTTCTGCGTCGATGCGTTCGGCAAGGGTCAGCATGGCGATTCCCCGGCATGACGAAGTGCGGCAGCCTTCTTGGCAGCCAACTTCCACTCGATACCTACCGCCATCAGGTACATGGGCAGGGCGCCGTGACGCTCGGCATACCGGCGGGCGGCAAAACCTCCCCAGCGGTTGAGGTTCTTCGCGGCCTTGACGGCGGCAAGAGCTTGAGGACTGGCGCTCATTCATCCTCCCTGCAGAACCGGCACCCGGCATCGAAACACCGCTGACAGCTCGCGTGGTTGATCTCGTCCTCGGCCTTGGACTTGGCCAGCTTCGCCCGGTAGTTGTCGGTCATGCCATCGATCAACCGGCTCAACTGCACGCGCAGGCGATCAGCAACCGCCGGTCGCTGCGCCTCGATCTCGGCATTGATGTTGCACATCAAAACGCCGATGGCTTCGATGGCGGCCGCGTTGAATTCTGGGAACACGTCGCCGACGATTTCCGGGATCGAGTAGTCGGTGTCCATCAGCGCAGAGGTGCGCCGATCGATGGCGTCCAGCCGGCGGATTTCGTCGTCGACCGTGCGCATGTGCTGGCGCAGGTATGAGGTGTTTGCGCAGAGTTCCATCATTGCGCCTCCGCTTTGTTGATTACCGCCTCGCGCTCATTTGCGCGAGTCACGCCATTGCCAGATACGCCAGCTCGTTCATTCAAAGCTGACCACTTCCTTTTTTGCTCGACGGTCATGATGCTCAGCGCATGCCGGATGATCAGGTGGGCCGCCTTGAGTTCAGCAAGAAGTTCGGTTTCCACGATCACACCCCGACAGCATGCAGGCCGCTGCCGCGTTGCAGCTTGCGAATCTCGGCATCAACCTTGAGCAGCGCCGCTTCGGTGCTGGCGTGCGCCATCGAAACGCGCATGCGGTATTCCGCATCCAGCGGAAGCGCCAGAACATCCATCTGGCCCTGCGCGGTAGCCAGAAGCGACAGGCGCTGCAGGTGCAAAAACAAAAGCCTGAACATGGTCAAACCTCCGGAATAAAAAGTGCCAGCAGATGACCGCAGGCAAAACACATCGCCCGTTCCTGATAGGCGATGCGGCAGAGAAGAAAAAAGCCAGGAGCAAGCTCGACTGGCAAAAGTTGCGCTAGGCCACTCGGGGTAGAAACTGGTGCCGACACTCGGAATCGAACCGAGTCCTGATGCTTACAAGGCAACTGCACGACCTTCATGCTATGCCGGCTGGTGGAAATGACCGGAATCGAACCGGCGACCTATTGCTTGCAAGGCAATTGCTCTCCCAACTGAGCTACATCCCCAAAACTGGCGGATAGCCAAGGAATCGAACCCTCAGCCTTTCGGCTGGCGACGGTTTTCAAGACCGTTTGTGCGCCATGCACGCGGCTACCCTTTGGTCTGCCCGGCTGGATTCGAACCAGCGACCCCATGCGCCCAAGGCATGTGCGCTACCAGACTGCGCTACGAACAGACTTTGAAACCTGGAGCGGACGGTCGGACTCGAACCGACAACACACTGCTTGGAAGGCAGTTGCTCTACCAGTTGGAGCTACGCCCGCTTCATACGGCTGACGACTTGCGTTTCCTAGCTTTGCGCTGTCATGCCTGACCATTCGGATAGCCCCGGCGTCCCGTTGCTAGGTATCCTTGTTGCGCTTGCAAATCGCCATGCGTATGCCAGCCCTGTTGCGTCCGGGCTGTCCGACGTTGCCGGTTCTCAGGTATATCCCGGTGACTTCCGCCGGGCCGCACTGCTGACTGCTACTGCTGACAACACGGGAGGCGGCTGCGACCTTTCTCAAGGGTCTAGGTTTTTCAGTGGCCCGCGTTTCAGGATTGCAGCCCTTACTTCCATTGCTGGATACGGAACTTCGCGCTTTACCGCGCCCAGGTTGAGAACAACCGCCTTTCGTGTTCCGCCTCTCTTGCCCGGAGGCGGTTTAGGTGTTCTCTCTTTGTCGCCGGTGCCATATCCATTGCGGACAAAACCGAGCCAGAACATTCGAAAACAGCAGAGCGGGCCGGGCTTGATACCGGCTTTCGCGCCCACTTGCTCCCGCATGATTGGCGCCGCGACGCGCCGCTCGGTGGTTGCGTGTCCTTTCCACGCCGCCGCTCTGCTGTTCCCCCTGCTCTTACCCGGCAAGGGGTTTAGGTGTTGGCGATCCTTCCAGACTTTTTTCATCCAGCCTACTGGCGACGCGTAGGGACTTCGATCCGTACCCCTAGCCTCTACCGATTATCGGCAGCATTCTTTGCCTTGAACTAACGCACCGTGTTTTCGTCTGTCGCTAACCAACACGGTAGGCGGCTGGCTGCGGGCCTTTCGACCACTAGCGCCCGGTTCGCCGTAACAGGCAGCCACCTCCAGTGTTGGCCCTCCTGCATTGCCCGGCAGGAGGAACGGGAATCTCTATGTTTGTCTCTCTAAGCTGGCTGCTGGTGACCGCCAACTGGCTGGATACAGATCCCTTGAAATCTGCCCTGGCCAGGATGGCCGATCCATGCGCCGCAAAGTTGCGGAAACACGCTCGTTTGCCACGGCGGATCGTGGCTAGAGCACCACCACCAGACGATAGAGAGAATGAAAATGAAAAATTCCATTTGCTCTCCCATGTGTTCGCGCTCTGCTCGCTTTCTGCAGAACCGGAAAATAATCTGCCCATAGTCCGTCGCCAAAGCGATCTCCCGGCAATGTTCCACCGGCTGGGCTGGCTGTTGCTGAGTGCGGAAAATCCCGATCAGCTTCGGTAGGTGTCGCCGGACGATTTACCCCTCGCCGGAGCGCATCCGCATTGCGCCATGATGGGGTGCTGTTGATCCATCGGGCTGCCCTCCTAGAAGGCGGCCGGGTTGATCGTCACTGAAGCTGACGAATCAGTTGCCGTCGCGCTTCCTTCGTAACTTCTGCTTTCTTTGCGTCAGAAAGCTTCCACCAGTAGTAGTCATCTGCCGTGCAGACCGTGGTCCACCATCCAGTGTTCATGCCGTTATTTGTGAATACACAGGTGCGCCCTGTGTAGTAATCGCCATGGAAAAACTGAACAAACTTGTAGCCGATAGGCCAGCCGCCAGTACTATCAATTGCGGCCATGAAGTCGGCGTCTTTCATGCCCGGGTGCGTATGTATCAGTTCTTTTCTTTCAAGTGGCTCCACGCCTCTCTCCTTGTCCGTTGATCCACTGGAGCCGCCTGTCACGCGGCTTGGGTTGATCGTCAGTTACAGGCGCGAACAAATGCGTCCATTCCGGCGCTGATCATTGCTGCGCACTCTTTATTTGCCATTTCGGCGCTCATGCGCTCAGTTACTTGCCACTCTCCGTAAGCATCCATGAATTGAACATAGGCTCGCATCTAAATCTCCTTGTTGTTACTCACATCCAAACCGCCTCCCGGTTACGCATGTCCGTTCGATCAGGCGCTAGCTTCCGTCACGTCGATTCGAGGCGGTTTGAATGTGCGCCCTGTTGCCAAGGCGCCTTACTTCTCCAACACGCTTCGCCTTGTCCAGTCCCCTGCGTTAATCACTCCGGAACACCGCCCATTCGGCCGCATCGTGGATGTGCTTTGCGTGTCTTGCTACTGCCATCTTGTACCGGGCCGCGCTGTTCTGCGGCTGGGTGGCGGATGCCTAAAGAGCGGAATTCCTTGCCTCTCCCGCGCCGTCTTTCCGAAGATTCACGGCTTCACTTTGCCCAGAGGTCTGGCGGCTTACGGCGTCCGGGTGTTGCTCTATCCCTTCTGTGCTGCGCCTTGGCTGGCGGGTCGATGCGGTGTTTTGCGTCGATGTGTGAATCTTAAGCACGCTTAACCACAGTGTCAATAGGCGTGCTTAATTTTTGTGGCAAAATAAAACCCGGCGCTTGGCCGGGCTTGTTTTCAACCTACAGGAGATTCGGATGAACAGTGACGAAAAAAAACGCCTCAAGGGCGGTTTAGTTGGATCGATCGGATAGTGCTCAAACTGGCGACAGCGGTGGTCATCGCCAGCGAGCACGGCGACGACATCAATGCGCTGATCAGCGAAGCATCGGTTGCATTTGATGCGATCAATCGGGAAGGTCGTCCTGGTTCTTGATGGGCTGATGCGCCGACATTGTTCGGCGCTGGCGCCTCATGTCACGAATCTCTTGCCGGCGATGAAGCCGTTTCGCTTCCCAAATGGTGTCCGTGACGAAGTAGGAGATGATCAAGATGGAAAAAACCAGTTTTTCGGCACGCTCAAGTGGCGAGCCTATACCAAGCGCCAACGCAAACAGCCATCCGGCGATTGCCAGCGTAAGGATCAGTGCCAAGGAACGCTTGGCAAGGGCAGCGGCAATGAATCGGCGGCGGCGTAGGCACGACACGCTCTTTCTCGCGCACATACTTACCGCAAGCTCGGGCCTGTTTTTCGAGTTGAGCGAAACCCTGATCGTCGTCCAGCTCGTTTTGATGATCGTCATATTCATGGCGTTCGCCGCGCTATGCCTGACCGAGCAGCCGATAGATTTATGAATATTAACTATTCCATTTGGAATAGTTCGGCTTGTACAATACGACGCCGCCATTCCGTCATGGAGATAATTTCGGCGTTTTCTTGGCGAGTGGGTATTCGCGGGCGGCATCCTTTGCCCGATCAAGAATAACTGCCAGTCCTTCCATGTTCGTCTGTTGAAGCAGCTCGACTATTTCATCGACTCGCTCTTGGTGACGGCTCTTTGGCTTGATTGGTATTGCTTGATCCGCATTTTTTTCGTCGCCGGTTGTATAGAGCCCGCTTTCGTTTCTTTGCGCAAGCATTGGGCCAATTCCCTTGCTGATCCACAGGTGATTCAGACCGAAATGCTTTGCGAGTCTCGTTGCTGGCTCAATCTGAATTGACTTTGTGTCGCCGTTGATCCACTGCGATACCGAAGGTGGGCTAACCTTGGCAATAGATGCCAGTTCTTTTTTTGATCCGTTGGCCAGAGATAGTAGGTGGGCAACGCGTTCGGATAGCGTTTTCATTAGGCAATCCTAACTAAAAAGTTGTTAGGCGTGCCTTGACTACGCGATTAAGCATGCTTAACATATAGCCACTAACCAATTCATGGTGGCCAAATGGACCCGAACAAAATTATTGACGCACTCGGTGGAACCACGGAAGTGGCGCGGCTGTGTGACATCAAGCCGCCATCGGTTACGCAATGGAGAACCGGCGGCATTCCGCAAGCTAGATTGATGTTCTTGAAGCTGGCAAAGCCAGAAATCTTCAAGCAAGTCGACTCCGTAACCGAGGCAATATCCAAGAGCAAAGCGGCATGAAAGAGTCGATATACGCATGTCTCTTTTCCTCTGGGCTGATTAAAGTCGGCCGGTCGATTGATCCGAAATCAAGAATTGCGTCACACCAAGAAAGGCTGTCGTGTGCCGGGATCGAACTTGTTAATACGCACTTCCTGTCCGTTGATGGCTGTGTGTTTGCGTGCGAACGGGAGCTGATCAGGCGATGCAGCGAGGCGAGCACCAAGCGGTACAAATCTGAGTGGTTTGATGGGCTTGATTTCGCCATGGTGTCGGCCTGGATTGACGAAATAGCCGCTTCAGACTTGCTCGGAAACGAGGAAACCAAGATCGGTGGCGCTTTCTGGAATCTTCTTGTGTCGCAAATCCTTGCGACTGGGATTTCGCAGAAGCAACTCGGCGACCGCGTCGGCAAGTCGCAAGCGTGGGTTAGCGCTGTTCTTCGCAACGAATACAACGAGCCTCGCTGGCTTGTCGGTCAGGCGCTGTTGGCTGTCTATGCCGAAGTTGTTGGCGTTGATTTTCCTTCCCTGAATGTGACCAAGGAGGCCGCTTGAAATGGCTGAACCAGCCGGCGTGATCGAAGCGATGTTCATCGCGCAAGCGGACAAACGTATCGCTGCCGGAATTCCTGATGACCGCGACAGTTCTCCCATAGAAAGCAAAGGCGTTATTTCTGGATCAGGACTTGGCTCTGTATTGAACACGGCAAACAACAAGGAGAAATCAATGTCTCTTGAGTCCCGTCGCGCAGTCGACTCCGAAGACCTCCCCATGGAGGACACAATCACAATCCGCATGTCGCATTCACTGCGATTGGATGCCGGTCGCCAGGCGCGACTCAAGGGATTCGACAACTTCGGCGAATACGTTCGTGCGTTGATCAGGGGTGATATCGATGCGTCCATGATCGACACCCTACAGGATGACGCCGGCCGCTACGTGTTACGTAAAGCACCGCGCTAGGTTCAGGCCATGGGAATCACAGCAAAAGCCGCAGCAATCAAGGTGATCGACAAGATCGAGCGCGCCGAGAAGCCGATCCGCATTGCCGTATTCGTCAATTCCGACCGGGACAACATCGAGTGGTCGATGTTCGGAACGGCGCTCTGTGATCGTCGGCTGAAAAAACACCAAGACGACCTTGCCGGGATCTACGAGTTCTCGGCTACCGCAAACCAGGTCGAGGCTGACCTGAAAATCATGGGGATGAAGTGATGGATCAACTCTATGTTGCGATCGCTTTCTGGGGCGCCATCGGCGCGCTGAGCGTTGTGTCGGCGCTCATTGCCGCCGACCACTTTTTCGGCGAATACAGGGAAGGCCAGGAGGACGACGAGGAATGAGCGGGCCAACGCGGGAGCAGGTTGCCAAATGGGCTGATCAAGCCGGCCTAGGGAAGATAACTCACCCTGACAACGTTGCGCGATTCGAGTTGCTGGCAGAGGCTGCCTACGCCGCCGGACAGGCCGCCGAGCGTGAGGCAGTCACCAATATGCCCGGACTCAACTTCTCCGAGCGCCAGCGGTGTGCCATCCGCGCCAGGGGCCAGCAATGATCTACCACGTCGTCAGCGTTTCCGGCGGGAAGGACAGCGCAGCCACTCTGCTACTCGCGCTGGAGCGCTGCCCGCGTGAAAACGTCATCCCGATCTTCTGTGACACCGGAAACGAGCACGCAGAGGTCTACAAGTACCTTGCCTACCTGGAGCAGGCCCTTGATATCACCATCCGTCACCTGAAAGCCGATTTCTCCGAGCAGATCGCCAGCAAACGCCGGTTCATCGCCAACGACCAAAGAACTCGCCGTGAGTATGAGACCGTGCCGGTCTTCGACGCCGAAGGAAACCCGGTTCCGAAACGGGATGGCCGTGGGCGCGTCGTCATGCACAAGGTGCGCCGCGATGGCGTCATGTTAGATGAGCCCGTCCAGAAGACAAAGAAGATCGGTGGCGGCCGTAAGGTGCGCTGGACCAACAAGGCAAAGCGTCGGGCGCTGGCCATCCTCTACCCGACCGGCAATCCGTTCCTCGACCTATGCATGTGGAAGGGTCGATTCCCTAGCCGAAAGGCGCAGTTCTGCACCGAGGAACTGAAGCGGAACATGGCCGTTTCCTTCCAGATCGACCTGATCGACCATGGCCATAAAGTCGTCAGTTGGCAGGGTGTTCGCCGTGACGAGAGCCAGAACCGAAAGCACGCCAAGAAAATCGAGCGGATCGGCCCGAGCTTGTTCGCCTTCCGGCCGCTGGTCGAATGGACCGCTATGCAGGTATTCGACTACTGCGGCAGAAATGGCCTGCATCCAAACCCTCTCTACAAGCAGGGCATGGGCCGCGTCGGCTGCATGCCGTGCATCAACGTCGGCAAGGACGAGCTGGTCCAGATTTCTGTCCGATTCCCTGGACACCTCGAAGAGAAAGCTCGCTGGGAGGGGGTGGTTTCTCAAGCCTCCAAGCGTGGCTTCTCCACCTTCTTCAACAAGGAACTCCACGACGACAACAAGGCAGACCGCCGGGTGCATGAGGCAAACCGGGTCGAGGCCGTGATCGAGTGGGCAAACACCGGCCGCGGTGGTCGGCAGATGACGTTCTTCGCGGACTTCATAGAGCCGACAGCGTGCGCTTCGTCATACGGGCTGTGTGGATGAATTCCATCAACTCCCCAGCCATCCGCTACCACGGCGGCAAGTTCCGCCTCGCCCCGTGGATCCTCGCGCACTTCCCGGCACACCGCATCTCCGGCGGCAGAGGCACCGCTATCCGCACCGAATGCATCTGGATCAACCCAGCCTGCCAGCGCGCCAGACCGGCCGTCCAGCTTGCTATGGATCTCGCTCGAGCATGAACTACTACGAACACCACTTGCGCGACTACGAGGCAGACACAGCACACCTGACGTGGGATCAAGACATGGCCTACACCAGGTTGATCCGCTGGTATTACCGCAAGGAGCGGCCGATCCCTTCTGATATCAAGGAGGCCTGCCGGTTGATGCGCGCTTCTTCGAAGGCACAGCGCGACGCAGTTGCTAACGTTCTTGATGAATTCTTCGAGCTGCGCGATGACGGATGGCATCACCACACTTGTGACGACGTGATCGCCGCATTCCGTTCCGGCGAGCCAGAGCGTGAAGCGAAGAAAAAGAACGAGGAGACGCGTCTCGCAAGACACCGCAAGGAGCGCTCAGAACTGTTCTCAATCATCAACGCGGCCGGATTCCACCTCCCATGGAACGCCCCGATCAAGGAAGTCAGAGAGCTCGCTGAACGTATCAGCAAAGCGTCAGTTATCGAACATGAAACGCATGCTGCAACAGCACCTGAAACGGCGCCTGCAACGCCTGCAACGGCTACCCAGACACCAGACACCAGACACCAGTATACAAATACACAGGTAGTAGGTAATCAACCGTTGATAGGGGATGCTGACGCCGATAACGCTACTCGGGTCGGCGCCATCTGCAAAAAGTTGAGGCAGATAGGTATCGATGCAGCACCGCATTTGCCGGCGTGGCCCGACTTGCTGGAGCGCTTCACAGACGAACAGATCATCGCCGTTGCTGAGATCGCCAAGGAGCGCAAGCCGAACGAGCGCATCCACCTGAACTACCTCGTCCCGATCCTGAACGAGCCACCAAAGGCCCCGTCTGCCGGCGCCAAGCGCGCTCCATCCGTCGAGAACTTTGAAGGCCGCGAGTACGGCCACGGAGGTCGCCTGTGAATCCCATCGCCAACATTGGGCTGCACGACGCCCCTATAACCCGTGCCGACAATTGCGCCACCCACGGCCATTTCGAGTCCCGCTGCTTCATCGGATCTATCTGGTCGAAGTGCCCGGCCTGCAGCGCAGAGGCTTCCGCCCGCGAAAAAGCAGATCGCGAAGCCAAGGATCGTGAGGATCGCCGGCAATCCTGGATGCGCAAGATCGGCGAAGCCGGTATCCCGGAGCGATTTCAGAACCGCAGCCTGCAGAGCTTCATCGCCGAGAACGAGCAGCAATCCCGGGCTCTTGCTTTCGCGCAGGACTACGCCGACCGCTTCGACCAGGCGCTGGCCACCGGCCGCAGCGCGCTGTTCATCGGCCGTCCGGGAACCGGAAAGACGCACCTCGCCGTTGGCATCGGTCTGCGGATCATGCACCGCGACAGCCGTACGGTGCTCTTCACGACCGTGATGCGCGCCATTCGCCGGGTGAAAGACACTTGGAGCCGGGAAAGCCGCGAGTCGGAAACGCAGGCAATCGCCGCGCTGGTGTTCCCCGACCTGCTGATCCTCGACGAGATCGGCGTGCAGTTCGGTAGCGACACCGAACGCCTGATCATGTTCGACGTGCTCAACGAACGCTACGAGAAGCGCAGACCAACCTTGCTGCTGTCGAACCTCAACCTCGACGAGGTTAAAGCGTATCTCGGTGAGCGCGTCTTCGACCGACTTCGGGAGGACGGTGGCGAGGCCATCGTCTTCGATTGGGAATCGCACCGGGGAAAAGCATGACCGACCTCTTCGAATCCATGACAGAGCACCACGCTGAGCGCCTGGCGATCATGCAGGAATCCGGCGTCGAGAATGCCGAGCAACTGGCCGCCGAAGATCTTCATCGCTGCGAAATCGAGGCTGTGATGCGCCAGTGCTACCCGGACGGCGAGAAGGCGGCCGAGTATTTCCGCCTGGTCGAGAAAAGCCGCGGAAAGTCCTCCGCTGACCGGTTGCGCGATGACGTTCGCGCCGCATGGAAGCAGCGGCGCATCGAAGAGGCTGGGCTGGCATGACCGAAACAAAAATCCTCCACATCCTGACCGCATGGCAGGAAGCCATGGCCGAATGCGAGTCCCGCATGGACCAGCTTGCAGCGGTAGCCGGCCCGGTGGTCGAAAGCCCGCTCGGTGATGCCGTCTATGGGCTTATGGGCGCCTACACGCGCCAGGTCGCCGACATCATCGGCTGGGATTACGAAACGATCGAGGCATGGTGGTGTGAAAACCACTTCGGCAAGCGGCCGCTGAACATCGGATTCGTCGGCCAGGAAATGCGAGTAGTTGCGACGGTCGAGGAATTGGCGGCGTTCATTGCGGAAGACTTGGCGAGGTGCAAGCAATGACCAAGCGCGAGCGCATCTATTTCCGGGTAGATCGTGGCTGCCTGGTGCCGGCGGACAACTACGCAGCATCGAGGTTGCGCGAGCGGAATTACCACGTCGGCGATCTTCTGGCCGCCGAACTGGTAAAGCCGCGCAATCCGAAGTTCAACCGGCTGGTGCATCGCATTGGTCAGCTGGTCGTGGCGAACATCGAAGCGTTTTCAGGCCTCGACGCCCACAAGGCTATCAAGCGCCTGCAGATCGAGGGGAAGGTGTTCTGCGAGGAAATCGGCATCCACGTCCCAGGCTACGGAATGCTGATCCAGTTCATCCCGCGCAGCCTGTCGTTCGAATCATTGGACGAGGGCGAGTATCAGGAAGCCGCCAGGGGAATCTGCCGGACGATTGCTGAGCGGTATTGGCCGAATCTCAGCGAAAAGCAGATTGCTGAAATGGCGGAATCTTTTGTTGGAGATTGATATGGCTTACGAATTTTTTGTAGTGATGCAAAAGCGTAGTGACGGGAAGGTATATGCCGACCTGCACAAGACTGATGGGCAAATGTATCTGATTGAGGAAGACGCTGATGCGGCCCTCATGGAAATTGGCGATTTTGCAAAGCGATTTCACAAAGTGAAGATGGTTGGAGTGCTTGCTGATGAGTGGAACGCAGAAGTCAGCGGCGCCGGTACGGCGTCCGCTGGACTGCCGGGTTCGGCGGCTGGTTGAACGGAGGAAGCATGGGAATAAAGATTGCGTTTTCTGGTCTGGTGCTGGCGACTCTGTTGCTATTGCCGGGAGTAATGAAGGGAACGGAACCGCCATCGTGGTTTAAAGCGGTGGTTTTAATAACAGGATTCGCTGGGCTGTTGATGGCACTTGCCGGCGCGTTGTTGGCGATTTGGGAATGACGCCGAACGCTTAGCTGTGCGGACTGCGCGTAGTGCAGGTCCGAACGAGCGTTGTGTTATGCGGATTTTTGGAGATTGAGATGGCAGAAAATATGAGTTTGGCAGACCAAGCAGTGCAGGCGCTGGCGATGGTGAAGGCCATGGACGAGTGCGTGGATAACGAACACCCGGAGCGCCATGTGGTGCGCAGCATGAAGCGGGTTGCTGAGCAGGCGCTTGCGGCAGCATTTCGCAATGCGATTGATGTTGCGTGGATGGCAAAGGACTTGCAGGAAACGGCGCGAAAGCTGGAGTCATCGGCAAAGCCGCATAACGAATAGCGTTTATCCGCCGACGCGGACGAGTTTGAAGAAGGTGTGAAGTCATATCGGCGGATAAACCTCGTTGGACTGGACCGCCGGACGGGCGATGGTTATGGGGATTGTAAGGAGGGCTTGTCCGAAGTCAATCG
>JAFIHA010000017.1 GCA_017848965.1 Dechloromonas aromatica (nom. nud.)
CCTTGGCTATCGCCCGCGCACTACTGGCCTGCTCCTTCATCGCCATGATCACGCCGCGTTCTTCCGCGCTCAATTGTTGATACGTTCTCGTCATGCAACTCCTCCGGTTATGAAGTGTTGCACTTCGGATTTGAAACTGCCGCTACTTTCTTTTTTCCACAAAAAAGAAAGTATGCCCGCGCGTCAGGCGCGGAACCCAGCGGTTCAGAAAACAACAACGCCCGCGCGTCAGTCGCGGCACTCCACACAGCCGGAATCAAAAGCATCAAATCCCTCCCGTGCCGTGACCTTCCCCCCGGAAACCGGGATAATTCCCCCTTTCCAGATTTCAGGCGGAGTACACCGTGAGCCGACCCAAGAACGACACCTTCCTGCGCGCCCTGCTGAAGGAGCCCACCGAATACACGCCGCTCTGGCTGATGCGTCAGGCCGGTCGTTATCTCCCCGAGTACTGCGAGACGCGCAAGCGCGCCGGTAATTTCCTGAATCTGTGCAAGACGCCGTCGCTGGCCTGCGAGGTGACGTTGCAGCCGCTCGCCCGCTACGACCTCGATGCGGCCATCCTGTTTTCCGACATCCTCACCGTGCCCGATGCGATGGGTCTCGGCCTTTATTTCGCCGAGGGCGAGGGGCCGAAGTTCGAGCGGCCGTTGCGCGAAGAATGGGCGATCAACGATCTGAGCGCGCCCGATCCCTACGATCACCTCGGCTACGTGATGGACGCGGTAGCGGAAATCCGTCGCGCGCTCGACAACTCGGTGCCGCTGATCGGCTTCTCCGGCAGTCCGTACACGCTCGCCTGCTACATGGTCGAAGGGCAGGGCTCGTCGGACTTCCGTCACATCAAGGGCATGATGTACAGCCGGCCGGACCTGCTGCACAAGATACTGGCGGTGACTGCCGACGCGGTGACCCAGTACCTGAACGCACAGATCGATTGCGGCGCTCAGGCGGTGATGATCTTCGACACCTGGGGCGGTTCGCTGTCGGCGGCGGCTTACCAGGAGTTTTCGCTGGCCTACATGCAGCGCATCGTTGCCGGCCTGAAGAAGGAAAAGGACGGCCAGCGCATTCCGAGCATCGTGTTCACCAAGAACGGCGGCCTGTGGCTGGAGAAGATCGCTGCCATCGGCTGCGATGCGGTCGGTCTCGACTGGACGATCGATATCGGCGAAGCCCGTCGCCGCGTCGGCGACCAGGTGACGCTGCAAGGCAACATCGACCCCAACGTGTTGTTCGGCACGCCGGAAACGATCGCCGCCGAGACGAAGAAGGTGCTCGACAGCTTCGGTCCGGGCAATACCGGTCACGTTTTCAACCTCGGCCACGGCATCTCGCAGTACACGCCGCCCGAGAACGTCTCGGTGCTGGTCGAGACGGTCCATGCGCACAGCCGTACGCTGCGTAAGTGAGGACTCATCTCCCCGGGGCGGCTTGACTTATGCACAGAATTCCGCTCCCCGGGGAGCGGTTGCCCGGGAAATTGGCTTGACATCCCGGAAATAACGCAAGTTATTGAAAAATAAGGATTTGCTATTTTGCACAATATTTCGGCAAGATAACAAAAGCCTTACAAATCGCTGACTTAGCATTTATTTACGCCAGCCATCCACAAAGTTATCCACAGCTTTTGTGGACAAGCTTCCGCCAGGGTTCTCCACCGAGTCTGCTGCATGCCCGTTCTGCGCGTTGCCCTCGATCTGCCGCTGCACCGCCTGTTCGAATACCGGATCGGGCAGGCGTCGGCGGGCGATGTCGGTCGCCGGGTGCGGGTGCCCTTCGGGCGTGGCGAGAAGATCGGCATCGTCGTCGCCGTCGTCGAGCAGGGGGAGTGGCCACTTGAGCAGCTAAAGGCGGCGACGGCGATCCTCGACGACCTGCCGCCCTTGCCGGACGATTTCTTCGCCCTCTGCGAGTTCGCCAGCAACTACTACCAGGCGCCCTTCGGCGAAGTGCTGATGCAAGCGCTGCCGGCCGGCCTCAAGCGCCTGGCGGCGCCGCAGCGGCGGGCCGGGAGGGCGGTCAAGGCGGTGGCGCCGCTGGCACCGCCGGCATTGACTGCCGAGCAGGCGACGGCGATCAACGCAGTGGCGATCGCTGGCGGCTTTTCCGCCCACCTGCTGTTCGGCGTCACTGGCAGCGGCAAGACCGAGGTCTATCTGCGCCTGATCGAACGCACGCTGGCGCTCGGCGAGCAGGTGCTGCTGCTGGTGCCGGAAATCAACCTGACACCGCAGCTCGAGGCGCGGGTGCGCAGTCGTTTTCCCGAGCACAACGTGGTCGCGCTGCACAGCGAGCTGGCCGAAGCGGCGCGCGAGCGCAACTGGCGCGCCGCCTTCGCCGGCGAGGCGGCGATCGTTCTCGGCACCCGCCTCGCGGTATTCACGCCGCTGCCGCGCCTCGGCCTGATCCTGATCGACGAGGAGCACGATCCCTCGTTCAAGCAACAGGACGGCATGCGCTATTCGGCGCGCGACCTGGCGGTGGTGCGCGCCCGCCAGCAGGCAGTGCCGATCCTCCTCGGTTCGGCGACGCCGTCGCTGGAAACCTGGGCCAACGCGCAGGGTAGCCGCTACGCGCTGCTGACCTTGCGCGAGCGCGCCAATCCGCAGGCCCGGCTGCCGGCGGTGCGCCTGGTCGATACCCGGCGCATGGTGCTGCGCGAAGGCGTCAGCGAGGCGCTGGTGAGCGCCATCCGGCAGCGCCTGGAGCGCGGCGAACAGAGCCTGGTCTTCCTCAACCGGCGCGGCTACGCGCCGGTGCTGGCGTGCCCGGCCTGCGGCTGGGTGTCGCGCTGCCACCGCTGCGCCGCCAACCTGGTCCTGCATCTGGCCGACCGCCGCCTGCGCTGTCACCACTGCGGCCTGGAAGAGCGCGTTCCACGCGCCTGCCCAACCTGCGGCAACCAGGACATCCACCCCTTCGGTCGCGGCACGCAGCGGGTCGAGGAGTGGCTGCAGGGCGAGTTTCCGGACGCCCGCATCCTGCGTGTCGACCGCGATTCGGTGAAGAGCCGCAAGCAGTGGGAAGCGATGCTCGACCGTATCCATGGCGGCGAGGCCGACATTCTGGTCGGCACGCAGATGCTGGCCAAAGGGCACGATTTTCCGAAGCTGACGCTGGTCGGTGTGCTCGGCGCTGACTCGGCGCTCTACGCCGCCGACTGGCGCGCGCCGGAGCGCCTGTTCGCGCAGTTGATGCAGGTTGCCGGGCGGGCCGGGCGCGCTGAACTGGAAGGCGAGGTGCTGATCCAGACCCAGTATCCCGAACATCCCTTGTTTGCCGCGCTGGTCGCCCAGGACTACCCGGGTTTCGCCGCTGGCCAGCTCAAGGAAAGGGAACAGGCGGGTTTCCCGCCCTACGCCTTCCAGGCGGTGCTGCGTGCCGAGGCGCCGGCAATGGCCGACGCCATGGCTTTCCTGGCGCAGGCGGTGGTGCTGCCGCCGGTCGCCGAGCACGAGCAGGTCATGCTCTACGATCCGGTGCCGATGCGCATGGCCCGCCTGGCCAACCTGGAGCGCGCCCAGTTGCTGGTCGAAGCCGGTTCGCGTCCGGCGCTGCAGGCCTTCCTGCCGCGCTGGCGGGCGGCGATCGAGCAGCTGAAACAGCCGGCGCGCCTGCGCTGGCATCTTGAAGTCGATCCCCTGGAACTCTGAGGGTCGTTCAGCCGCAGCGCCGCGGCAGCCACTTGCGCAACAGGCGGTAGAGCAGTTCGGGGTCGATCGGCTTGCTCGCGAAATCGTTCATGCCGGCCTCGAAACAATGTGCCTTGTCCTCGGCGAAGGCGTTCGCCGTCATCGCCACGATCGGCAGTTTTTCCCGGCCGGGCAGGCGGCGGATGCGGCGGGTTGCCTCGAGGCCGTCCATGCGCGGCATCTGCATGTCCATCAGGACTAGCTGGTATTCGTTGGCGGCAACCATGGCGACGGCCTCTTCGCCGTCTTCGGCGGAGTCGGCGCTGAGGCCGGTTTCGGCCAGCAGTTCGAGGGCGATCTCGCGGTTGACCGGCTCGTCCTCAACGAGCAGGACGCGGCAGTTCAGGCAATGCTGCCGGATGTCTTCTTCTGGCTCGGCAGGCGCTTCGTGGGGCGCTGCGCCGAGATCGGGCGCCTTGCGCAGGCGGGCGGTGAACCAGAAGCTGCTGCCCCTGGCGGGGGCGCTGTCCAGACCCACCGCGCCGCCCATCGCTTCGGCGATCTTGGCGGTGATCGCCAGGCCCAGGCCGGTGCCGCCGAAGCGCCGGGTGGTCGATGTGTCGGCCTGCTCGAAGGCGGAGAACAGCCGGCTCTGGGCTTCGACCGGAATGCCGATGCCGGTGTCGCTGACCGCGAAGCGCAGCAACACGCGGCTCTCGGTCTGGTCGATGACGTCGGCGCGCAGAGCGATGCTGCCCCGTTCAGTGAATTTGATCGCGTTGCTGGCGTAATTGAGCAGGCACTGCTGCAGCCGGGTCGGGTCGCCAAGCAGGCGTTCCGGCAGCGGGGTGCGTTCGATGGTGAAAGCCAGATTTTTGCTCTCTGCCTTTTCCAGCAGCATCGAGCGGACGTTTTCGAGCAGGCTGACCGGATTGAAAGCGATTTCCTCGAGCATCAACTTGCCGGCCTCGATCTTCGACAGGTCGAGCACCGTGTTGATGGTTTCCAGCAGATGCCGGCTCGCGGCATCGAGTTTGTCGAGCCGTTCGAGCTGTTCCGGCGGCAGGCCGCCACGGCGCATCAGGTGGGCCATGCCGCCGATGGCGTTGAGCGGGGTACGGATTTCGTGGCTCATGTTGGCGAGGAAGGCGCTTTTCGCCTGGTTGGCCTGTTCGGCGGCGGCCTTGGCCTCGCCCAGCTCGCGGGTGCGCCGGGCAACCAGCTCTTCGAGGTGATGACGATGCTTGTCCAGTTCGGCGGCCAGGCGTTTCTTTTCGGTGATGTCTTCCTGCACCGCTACGTAATGGCTGACCCTTCCGTCGGGTTCGCGTAGCGGGGTGATGATCGCCGCCTGGATGAATTCGCTGCCGTCCCGGCGCCGGTTGTGGAACTCGCCCGCCCAGGTTTCGCCGTAGGCCAGCGCCCGCCGCAGGCTGGCGTAGGTTTCCAGGGCGGTCTTGCCGGAGTGCAGCAGGCGCGGATTTTCGCCCAAGAGTTCGTCGCGGCGGAAGCCGGTGGTGCGGACAAAAGCCGCGTTCACGTACTCGATGCGCGAGTTGGTGTCGGTGATCAGGATGCTGGCCGGACTCTGCTCGACCGCCAGCGAGAACATGCGCAGGCCTTCCTCGGCCTGGCGGCGCTCGGCGATTTCCTGGTCGAGCATGGCATGGTGGTTCTGCAGTTCGCGGCGCATCCGCTCGAAACTTTCGATCAGCCGGCCGAGGTCGTCGTCGCCGCTCGGCGGCAGCGCCGTGTCGTAATTGCGCCGGGCAAGTTCCGAGGCGGCCTGCGACAGGTGGCGCAGTGGCCGGTGCACGACCCGTTCGACCAGGATCCACAGGAGCAGCACGCTGCCGGCCAGGACACCGAGCAGGATCAGGCTCATCGACCGGTGTTCGCGACGCTGCAGGTTCATCTGCGGCGCCAGATCGTAAAGGGCTTCGATGCGGGCCAGATTGCGACCGGCGAAGTCCAGGGGCAGCGAGATGCGGCGCAGGTCGGGGCTGTTGCCGAGCCGGGTTTCCTCGGACTCGATCAGCAGCGGGTAGAGTTGTCGTCCGTCGGCATCGATCAGGGTGATCGCCACCCATTCCGGGTTTTTCTCGAGCAAGCGGTCGAGATTCTCGTTGATGATGTCGAGCTGCTGTCCCATGATCAGCGGCAACAGGCTTTCGCCGACGCTGTCGAGATGGCGCTGCGCCGATTGCAGTTGCGCCTGCTCGATGTTGGCCAGGCTGCGCTGCAGCCAGAAGCGGTCCATCAGCAGGGCAACCAGCAGCGCCGCCAGCAGCAGCGGCAGGAGCAGCTTCCAGCGCAGCGAGAGCCTGCCGATCACGGTTGTTCCAGGTAGTTTTCCAGCTTCAGCGACTTCAGTACGTCGTAGTCGCCGATCTGTGCCGCCACCGGCGACAGCATCGGTACCTTTTCAAGCAGGGCACGCCCTTCCGCGGTGCTGGCCAGTTCGATGAAGGCCTGGCGCAGCTTTTCCCTGACCTCGACCGGCACCCGCCGGTGCGCGGCAAGCGGATGCGAGGGGACGGCCGCGGTCCGGTGCAGTACGCGCAGGGCGCCCTGAATCCGCGGGTCCTGTTCGCCCAGCGTCTTCTGCACCGAGCCGCCGGCGTCGGCGAAGCCGTTGATCACATGCAGGAAGACCGAACTGTGCGTCTTGGCGACGATGACCTTGGTCCTGACGCCGAATTGCCGGTCGAGTTCGGCGCGCAGCAGGAGGCTGGCGCCAAGCGCGGTCATCGACGGCACGGCCAGCGTCTTGCCCTGCAATTCGCTGACCTTCTGCAGCGGGCTGTCCTTGCGTACGACCAGGATGCCGTGGATCGGCCTGGCATCGCGCACCAGCGGAATGTAGCCGGGCGTCTCGGCGACCACCGGCATCATGTAGGGGTTGAGGTAGATGAAGTCGTACTGACCTTTCTGCACGTCGCTTTCGTAGTCGCTGACCGACAGCGAGGTGACCAGATGCAGGTGCAGGCCGGTGCGTCTTTCCAGTTGGTCGACGATGGGTTGCCAGATGCTGAACAACATGCGCCGCTCGAACTGCGGCACGACCGAGAAGGTATAGCTTTCCTTGGCGGAGGCGGGAAGGGTGGTGCCGAGCAGCACGCAGGCTGCCAGGAAAAATTGCCGGACGATCCGGCGGCTGAGGGACTTCATGGCTGCTGCCTTGTGGTGTTACCGGTTTACTGCCGATTCTCCGTCTCTCGGCGAGGGCTGTCCATCGGACTTTGGGCGCTGCCCGGCACGTCCCTTGCAGGTGTGGTGACCCGAACACAGCCCGGAGGGTGATCATGAAAATCGAAACATCCGCCGTCAACCTGACGGCAAGCCATGAAGCCAGTTACGATCGTCGGCTCGAAGTCGCCTCCCAGAGCGGCTTCCGGCAGATATTCGAAAGCATGGCGGGGACTGGCGACGAAAGCGCCGCGGAACTCAGGGAGCGGGTCCAGCGCATGCTCGACGCGCTGGTCGGGGCGATCATTGCGGCAATGGATGGCCGGCAATGCCGGCAGGACGATGCCGCCTGGGAGCCCTTGCCGGCCCAGGCGGAAGAAAACCGGAACGGCCGCGAATTCGCCTGGCAGAGCACGATCAGCGAGCGCATCGAGGAAAGCGAGAGCACCCGCGTCTGCGCCAGCGGCAAGGTCAATACCTGCGACGGCCGCGAGCTGGCCTTCGACCTCTCGCTCGACATGTCGCGTCATTACGAGAAAACTAGCGTGCTCTCGGAAAGCGGCAGCGTCCGCCTGCGCGACCCGCTGGTGTTGAGCTTTCCCGGCCAGGCCTGCGAGTTGTCGGAAAAACGTTTCAGTTTCGACATCGACTGCGACGGCAAGGTCGAATGCCTGCCCGAACTGGGTGGCGGTAGCTGCTTCCTGGTCTTCGACCGCAACGGCAACGGCCGAGCCGACGACGGCAGCGAACTGTTCGGTGCCAGCAGCGGCGACGGCTTCGCCGACCTGGCGGCCTACGACCTCGACGGCAACGGCTGGATCGACGAGGGCGATGCCGCGTTCGACAAGCTCGCCCTGTGGTCGGGTGAGCGTTTCGAATCGCTCGCCACGGCTGGTGTCGGCGCCTTGTATAGCGGGGCGGTAGAGGCGCCGTTCTCGCTCAAGTCGCCGGACAACGCCCTGCTCGGGCAGATCCGCGCGGCCGGCGTTTACCTGATGGAAAGCGGCCGGGCGGGGATCATGCAGCAGGTCGATCTGGCGACCTCAGCGCCGCCGGCCGAGCCAGAGGAAACTCCCCAGCGACAGGGCCTGCAGGCCTAGCAGGCCGAAGAAGGCGGCGCGGTAGGCGCTGAGGGCAGGCATGCCGCCCGCCTGCAGCGCGTCGACCAGGCCGCCGATGCCCCACTGCAGGCCGAAGGCGCCGGCGAAGACGAGCAGGTTCAGCGCCGTGTTGGCGCGTCCCGAAAGCCGGGTCGGGAAGGCCTGGGCGACCAGCGAGTAGGCAATATTGGAGAGCGAGAAACAGGCCCCGAGCAGCGGCCAGAGCAAGCCGCCGCCCGCTTGCGGAAAACTGCAGATCAGCGCGAAGGCGGCGAAGGCAGCGAGCATCGCGGCGCGGAACAGGCTGGCCAGCGGCAAGCCGCGGCGCACCAGGGTGCTGGCGAAGAAACCCATGAACAGGAAGCCGCCGAGCATCGCCAGGCTCATCCAGGTCAGCCGGTCGGCGACGGCGCCGGCGGCGAGTCCTTCGGTGACGTTCATCCAGCGCGACGCCCACAGACCTTGCACCGCCATGAAGCCGCCGGTGAAAAAGAAGCCCATCGGTGCGTAGCGCCAGAAATGCCGGCTGGCGAAGATTTCCCGGACTCCGGCCAGTTGCTCGGCGAAGCCGCTGCCGCCGCCTTCCGCCGGGCGATCCGGAACGCTGCGCCAGATCAGGGCGGCGACCGCCAGCGTCAGCGCGGCGAGGGCGAGAACGATTTCGCGCCAGCCGGTGAAACCGAGCGCCAGTTCGAGCGGTTTGCTCGCCGCCAGCGCGCCCATGCCGCCGGACGCCATGATCCAGCCGGTCAGCGAAGCCTGGCGCTCGGGCGGGAACCATTGCGTGAAGGCCTTGAACGAAGCCATCAGGCAGGCCGAGACACCGAGGCCGATCAGCGCCCGGCCGAGGGTCAGCCCGCCCAGGCCGTCGGCGCTGGCGAACAGCGCGGCGCCAGCGGCGGCGGCGACGAGCAGCACGGCTTCGACACGGCGCGGCCCGAAACGGTCGAGCAGCATGCCGAGCGGCAACTGGGCGGCGCCGAAGGCGAAGAAGTAGGTGCTGGTGAGCAGGCCGAGCGCGTTGTCGGGCAAGGCCAGTTCGCCGGCGATCACCGGGCCGAGCACGGCGTTCACCGTGCGGTAGAGGTAGGACAGGAAGTAGCCGGCGGCAAAGGGCAGGAAGAGGCGCCGCATCAGGTTTTGCGGGGAGGCTTGATTCATGGCTGTTGCGGTTTCACATGAAACCCGGTGGGGGCTGGGGCCGGCCGATCGGGATTGCGCCGCAGCCAGTCGGCGCGTTGCACGATTTTCTGCCGCCAGTGGTTGGCGATGCCCGGCGTCGCCGCCAGGCGGTCGAGTTCGGCGACTGGCGGGCGATGGCTCTGCCAGAGCAGCATCGCTTCGGCCAGCGTCATCGCCGCGGCGGCCTCTTCGAGCAACAGCGGCTCGCCGGGGGCGACCGTTCCCGGCGTCAGGACCCGCCAGTACCAACCGGTCAGCCGCTGTTCGGCAATGAATTGCGCCATGCCGTCGCAGGCGAAGCGTTCATCGATCTTCCAGCAGGGACTGCGCGGCTGGCAGACCTGCAGGCGGGCGCTGCCCAGGCGCCAGATGTCGCCGACGCGTACGCCGCTTTCATCGAGGTCCGCTGTCGACAGGTTCTCGCCGAGGCTGCCGGGGACCAGTTGATCGGCGATCTCGGGAAAACGCGCGGCGAGTCGCGCGTAGTGCGCCGCCGGGTAGAGATGGACGGCCTTCTCCGGGCCGCCGTGTACGCGCAGGTCGGCCTGCTGGTCAGTGGTGAAGCCATTGATGCCGAGTTCGAGCGGGGCGCTGGCCGGCTGCTTGTAGATGCCGGTCGGGCGGCCGGATTCGGGCAGCGGCCGGATGCCGCCGACGAAGAGGGAGATCTGTGCCATGGATTGCGCTGTCAGTCCCACAGCCAGGCCGCGCCGCGCACGCCGGACGAGTCGCCATGGACGGCCGGCAGGAAGCGGGTCCGGCAAGCGTCGGAAAAGACGTGTGGCAGGCAGGCTTCGGGCAGGTGTTGGGGGAGTTGCCGGATGTTGGAGAGGCCGCCGCCGAGGACGACGACGTCCGGGTCGAGCAGGTTGATGACGCCGGCCAGGGCGCGACCAAGGCGGGCGAGGTGGCGCGCCAGCGTCGCCGCGCAGGCGGTGTCGCCAGCGGCGGCACGCTCGGCGATCTCCAGCGCGCTCAGTTCGTCGCCGTTGATCCGCCGGTGATCGGCCGCCAAGCCGGGGCCGGACAGCCAGGTTTCGACGCAGCCCTGACGGCCGCAATAGCAGGGCTGGGCGGGCAGGGGGTCGGCCGCCGCTGGCGGCAGCGGGTTGTGCCCCCACTCGCCGGCGATCGCATTGGCACCGACCAGCACCTTGCCGTCGATGACGATGCCGCCGCCGACGCCGGTGCCGAGGATGACGCCAAAGACGCAACGGGCGCCGCGACCGGCGCCGTCGACCGCTTCCGAGAGGGCGAAGCAGTTGGCGTCGTTGGCCAGGCGGACTTCCCGCTGCAGCAGCGTCCGCAGGTCGGCGCGCAGCGGCTGGCCGTTGAGGCAGGTCGAATTGGCGTTCTTGATCCGCCCGTCGAGCAGCGACTCGGCGCCGGGAATGCCGATGCCGACGCTGCCGAGTTCGCCGGTTTCGTTCTCGGCGCTGGCGACCAGTCCGGCGATCGCCTGCAGGGTTGCCCGGTAGTCGCCCTGCGGCGTCGCGATGCGGCGACGCAGGCGCTCACTGCCATCGCTGGCGAGGGCGACGATTTCGATCTTGCTGCCGCCGAGGTCGATCCCCAGCCGCATCAGACGCGCACGGCGACGCCCTTGACGTTGCCCCAGGTGGTGGTCAGCGTGCGCAGCACGCTGGCGCCGGATTCGAGCAGCAGCAGGAAGAGGTCGCGCTCGGAATAGAGGCAGACTTCGTCGCGGACGTCGTACTTGCGCGCCATCGCCGGCGAAAGCTTGCCCCAGCGTTCGTAGATCGACTGTTCGTGGCCGGCGTAGCCTTCGCCCAGTTCGGAATGCAGGCCGATAATGGAAAGGTAGAGCTTGCCGCCGATCTTCAGTTGCTGCATCAGTTGCTGGATCAACTGCTTGCCGCGGGCGTAGGGCAGTTTGCACAGGCCGTGGCGGAAAACGATGATGTCGTAGGGCGCGGTCGGGTCTTGCGCTGGCGGCGAGGGCAGCTCGGTGGCGGCGAAGCGGATGTGGTCCGGATAGCCGGCGGCGAGGACGCGGCCTTCGATTTCCTGCTTGCGCTCGGCCCGGTCGGCCAGGGTGACCCGCGCGCCGAGCGCGGCGAAGCGGCTTGCCAGTTTGGCGCCACCGGCCGGCAGGACGAGTACCGAGACCGCGTTGTCGAAGCGCTGACGCTTGACACACTCTTCCAGCGCCAACTGCTGGATCGGGTCGTTCTCCTCCGCCCAGGGACTGGGTTGGATATTCTTCTGCATGATCTCTCTCCCCCTTTCCGGGCATTGTGCATGAGGCGCCCGATCCCTGACAACTCGCGACTCTCCCGAGGCGAGCCAGGGTTGGCGACGCTTCGTGGGCGGCGTGGCGATCCCGGTATCGGAAATCCGATGGCGTACTTTCCCGAAATATCGGGTTTCCGTTGGCGCTGAACCCCGGTCTTCGATCCGTTTTCATAGAAATCAATGGTTTGCCGATTGTCGGCGTAGCGACGGCGGCTGGCACGTGGCTTGCGATGTATTCTCCGCCGAAGCCCGTTCGCGGCTTCCTCACTTTCAGGAGAAGACATGAAACGTATCGCCCTCGCCGCCGCCCTGGCCACCGTGTTTTCCGCTGCCGCCGTGACGCCGGCGCTTGCCCAGGAAGCCTCGACGCTGAAGAAGATCAAGGACACGGGCAGCATCACGCTCGGTCATCGCGAATCCTCGATCCCGTTTTCTTACTACGACGACAAGCAGCAAGTCATCGGCTACTCACATGAACTGATGCTCAAGGTGGTCGACGCGGTGAAGGCCGATTTGAAGCTGGCCAAGCTCGACACCAAGCTGATGCCGGTCACTTCCGCCAACCGCATCACGCTGCTCCAGAACGGCACCGTCGATATCGAATGCGGCTCGACCACCAACAACCTGGAGCGCCAGAAGCAGGTCGGTTTCTCGACCACCATCTTCGTCATCGGCACCAAGCTGCTGACCAAGAAGACCTCGGGCATTAACGACTTCGCCGACCTCGCCGGCAAGAACGTCGTCACCACCGCCGGCACGACGTCCGAGCGCCTGATCCGCAAGATGAACGAAGAGAAGAAGCTGGGCATGAACGTGATTTCGGCCAAGGATCACGGCGAAAGCTTCCTGACCCTGGAAACCGGCCGTGCCGTCGCCTTCATGATGGACGACGCGCTGCTCTACGGCGAAATGGCCAAGGCCAAGCGGCCGGGTGACTGGGTCGTGGTCGGCACGGCGCAGTCGAAGGAAGCCTACGGCTGCATGCTGCGCAAGGATGACGCCGAGTTCAAGAAGGTGGTCGATGCCGCGCTGACCAAAGCGATGACTTCCGGCGACGCCGAGAAGATCTACAACAAGTGGTTCATGAACCCGATCCCGCCCAAGGGGCTGAACCTCAACATGCCGCTGTCGGCTGAAATGAAGGCCTTGTACAAGGCGCCGAACGACAAAGCCTTCGAATAATTTCCCGAGAAATCCGCCGTGATCGAGGCACTCCCGGAACGGGGTGCCAGGCCCGGCTCATCCCCAAAAAAAGAGGAGTTCATCATGTTCAAGCGTATTTTCACCCGTTGCGCCGTCTTCGCGATCGGCTGTGCCGCCTCGCTGGCGGTCATGGCCGCCCAGCCCAACGTCGTCATCCTCGCCACCGGCGGCACCATTGCGGGTGCCGGCGCCGAAGCCACCAACAGTGCCACCTACCAGGCCGCCAAAGTGCCGGTCGACAAGCTGATCGCCGGCGTCCCGGAACTCGCCAAGGTTGCCGCCGTGCGTGGCGAGCAGGTGTTCCAGATCGCTTCCGAAAGCTTCACCAACGACCACCTGCTGACCCTCGGCAAGCGTGTTTCGGCGCTGGCCAAGCAGGCCGACGTCGACGGCATCGTCATCACCCACGGTACCGACACGCTGGAAGAGACCGCCTACTTCCTCAACCTCGTCGTCCATACCGACAAGCCGATCGTCATCGTCGGTTCGATGCGTCCGGGTACCGCGATGTCGGCCGACGGCATGCTCAACCTGTACAACGCCGTCGCCGCCGCTGCCGCCAAGGACGCCCGCGGCAAGGGCGTGCTCGTGGCGATGAACGACGAACTGAACAGCGGCCGCGACGTGTCCAAGATGATCAACATCCAGACCAGCGCCTTCAAGAGCCCCTGGGGGCCGCTCGGCATGATCGTCGAAGGCAGGAACTACTGGTTCCGCTTGCCGGCCAAGCGCCATACCGTGAACTCCGAGTTCGACATCGACAAGATCGACAGCCTGCCGCTGGTCGGCATCGCCTACGGTCACGGCAACGTCGCCGACACCGCCTACAAGGCGCTCGCCGCCAGCGGCGCCAAGGCAATCATCCATGCCGGTACCGGCAACGGTTCGGTGGCCAAGAACGTCGTTCCGGCGCTGCGCGAACTGCGCGGCCAGGGCGTCCAGGTCATCCGTTCGTCGCATGTCAATGCCGGCGGCTTCGTGCTGCGCAACGCCGAACAGCCGGACGACCAGTACGACTGGGTCGTCGCTCACGACCTCAACCCGCAGAAGGCCCGCATCCTGGCCAGCGTCGCTCTGACCAAGACCAACGACAGCAAGGAACTGCAGCGCATCTTCTGGGAATACTGATCCCGTCCGCCGGGCGCGCGGGGCGCGCCCGGTTTCCCTGTTTCGACGAGGAAAAGTCATGAACTACCAATGGAACTGGCACGTCTTCCTGCAGCCGACGGCGGCGGGCGACGACATTTACCTGGGCTGGATGCTGTCCGGCCTGCAGATGACCCTGATGCTCTCGCTGAGCGCCTGGCTCATCGCCCTCCTGCTCGGCGCCGTCATGGGTGTCCTGCGCACGGTGCCGAACAAGGCGCTGAGCGGCCTGGCCACCGCCTACGTCGAGCTGTTCCGCAACATCCCGCTGCTCGTGCAACTGTTCATCTGGTACTTCGTGCTGCCGGAACTGTTGCCGACCAGCATCGGTGACGCCTACAAGCAGTCGCACCCGGTGTTCCAGCAGTTCCTGGCGGCGATGGTCTGCCTCGGGCTGTTCACCAGCGCGCGGGTGGCCGAGCAAGTGCGTTCCGGCATCAACGCGCTGCCGCGCGGCCAGAGGAACGCCGGCCTGGCGCTCGGGCTCACCCTCGGCCAGACCTACCGCTTCGTCATGTTGCCGATGGCCTTCCGGCTGATCGTGCCGCCGCTGACCTCGGAATTCCTCAACATCTTCAAGAACTCCGCCGTCTGCTCGACCATCGGTCTCCTCGAACTCGCCGCGCAAGGCCGTCAATTGGTCGATTACACGGCGCAGCCCTACGAATCCTTCATTGCCGTCACCGTCGCTTATGTCGCGATCAACATCATCGTCATGACGCTGATGAAGAAGCTCGAAGACAAGGTCCGCGTGCCGGGCTACATGGGAGGCAAGTAACATGGTCTACGAATTCGACTGGTCGTCGATCCCCGGGGCGCTGCCCTTCCTCTGGGACGGCATGAAGATCTCGCTGGAAATCACGCTGACGGCGATCGTCGTCGGCATCGTCTGGGGCACGCTGCTGGCGATGATGCGGCTGTCGTCGGTGAAGCCCTTGTCGCTGTTCGCCGCCGGCTACGTGAACCTGTTCCGCGCCGTGCCGCTGGTCATGGTCCTGCTCTGGTTCTTCCTGATCGTCCCCAAGTTCATCGAGCAGCTATTCAACCTGCCGCCGGGCGCCGACCTGCGCCTGACCTCGGCGATGATCGGCTTCGCGCTGTTCGAGTCGGCCTACTACTCGGAGATCATCCGCGCCGGCATCCAGTCGGTGCCGAAGGGCCAGATGGCGGCCTGTCAGGCGCTGGGCATGACCTACGGCCAGGCGATGCGCCTGGTGATCCTGCCGCAGGCCTTCCGCAACATGATTCCGCTGCTGCTGACCCAGGCCATCATCCTGTTCCAGGACACCTCGCTGGTTTACGTGTCCGCGCTGGCCGACTTCTTCGGCGCCGCCTACAAGGTCGGTGACCGCGACGGCCGCCTGGTCGAACTGCTGCTGTTCGCCGGTCTCGTCTATTTCGTCCTCTGCTTTGCCGCGTCGATGCTGGTCAAGCACCTGCAGAAAAAATACCACCCGGCCTGAGGCCGTGCTCCAAGGAGATAGTCATGATCCAGATTTCCCATGTCAGCAAGAGCTACGGTTCGTTCGACGTGCTCAAGGACTGCAGCACCACCGTGAACAAGGGCGAGGTGATCGTCGTCTGCGGCCCCTCGGGTTCCGGCAAATCGACGCTGATCAAGTGCGTCAATGGCCTCGAACCCTTCCAGTCGGGCGAGATCATCGTCAACGGCACCTCGGTCGGCGACCCGAAGACCAACCTGTCGAAGCTGCGCGCCCACGTCGGGATGGTGTTCCAGAACTTCGAGCTGTTCCCGCACATGAGCATCACCCAGAACCTGGCGATCGCCCAGGTCAAGGTGCTCGGCCGCGCGCAGGACGAGGCCATCGACAAGGGTCTCAAGCTGCTCGACCGGGTCGGCCTGAAGGCGCACGCCCACAAGTTCCCCGGCCAGTTGTCCGGTGGCCAGCAGCAGCGGGTGGCGATCGCCCGGGCGCTGGCGATGGACCCGATCTGCATGCTGTTCGACGAGCCGACCTCGGCGCTCGACCCGGAAATGGTCAATGAAGTGCTCGACGTGATGACCGAGCTGGCCAGGGAAGGCATGACCATGATGTGCGTCACGCACGAAATGGGCTTCGCCCGCCGCGTCGCCAACCGCGTCATCTTCATGGACCACGGCCAGATCGTCGAAGACGACGAGAAGGAAGCCTTCTTCGCCAATCCGCGTTCGGAACGGGCGCAACAGTTCCTGGCCAAGATCCTGCACCACTGATTACCTGCCTGACACACCAAAAACGGAGACAGACATGAGCTGCACAGCACATCTCGGCGAGCGCGCGAGCGGACTTTCCTTCCTCAATCCGGCGGCGCCCGAGCCCTGGGCCAGCTTCCTCGAGCAGATCGACCGTGTCGCCCCGCACATGGGCGGCCTGGCCAAGTGGGTGGAAACCCTGAAGCACCCGAAGCGCATCATGATCGTCGATGTGCCGATCCACCGCGACGACGGCACCGTGGCCCACTACGAGGGCTATCGTGTCCAGCACAACCTGTCGCGGGGGCCGGGCAAAGGCGGCGTGCGCTTCCACCCGGCGGTGACGCTCAACGAAGTGATGGCGCTGTCGGGCTGGATGACGATCAAGAACGCCGCCCTCAACCTGCCGTACGGCGGCGCCAAGGGCGGCATCCGGCTCGATCCGCGGGCGCATTCGCGTGACGAGCTGGAGCGCATCACCCGCCGTTACACCTCGGAAATCGGTGTCGTCATCGGCCCGGGCAAGGACATTCCGGCGCCCGATGTCGGCACCAACGAGCAGACCATGGCCTGGATGATGGACACCTACTCGATGAACGTCGGTTCGACGTCCACTGGCGTGGTCACCGGCAAGCCGATTTCGCTCGGTGGCTCGCTCGGCCGTCACGAGGCGACCGGGCGCGGTGTCTTCATCGCTGCCCGCGAAGCCGGCCGGCGCAGCAATGTCCCGATCGCGGGCGCGCGTGTCGTCGTTCAGGGCTTCGGCAACGTCGGCGGCATTGCCGCCCGCATGTTCCATGAGGCCGGCGCCAGGGTCGTCGCCCTGCAGGATCACTCGGCGACCGTTGCCAACGAAGCCGGCATCGACATCCCCGCCGCACTGGCGCATGCGGCGGCCAACGGCGGATTGCAGGGCTTTGCCGGCGCTTCACCGATTTCGGGCGATGATTTCTGGCTGATTCCCTCCGACTACCTGGTGCCGGCGGCGCTCGAAGGGCAGATCCTGCCCGAACGGGCACAGACGATCAAAACCCGCATCGTCGTCGAAGGCGCCAACGGTCCGACCACGCCGGCCGCCGACGACATCCTGCGTGAGCGCGGCATTCTGGTCGTGCCCGACGTGCTGGCCAATGCCGGCGGCGTCACCGTCTCGTACTTCGAATGGGTGCAGGATTTCTCCAGCTTCTTCTGGAGCGAGGATGAAATCAACCAGCGCCTGGAACGCATCATGATCGGCGCCTTCGAGGCGATCTGGACGCTGGCTGCCGAGCGCAAGGTATCGCTGCGCACGGCTACCTTCATCATCGCCTGCCAGCGGGTCCTGGCGGCGCGCGAGCAACGCGGCCTTTACCCCTGAGCGCAGGGGAGTTTGCCATGAAAGCCTTGTTCCGTCTGGGGATCGGCCCGCAACTGGCGATGGCGTTTACCGTCGTCGTCGGGCTGTTCGTCATTGTTGCCGGCTGGACGACCTTCAGTCTGGGCCGTGTCGATGCGGCGGCCGAGCGCATCGCCTCCGTGTCGCTGACCAAGGACAGCCAGATTGCCGAGTTGGGCTATGCCTATGCCGGTATGCGTGAAAGCGTGCGCAACAACATCATTTTCACCGATGCCGAGGTGATGAAGGCGGAAGCCGCACGCTACGAGCGTGAGAAGGCGCGCTTCTTCGCCGCCCTCGGGGCGCTGGAGAAGATTGCGGTCGACCATGCCGTCGCCGGTGAAGCTGCGTTGCTGCAACGGGTCAGGCAACAGGCGACGGCGGCCATCGATATCCAGGACAAGGCGATGGCCGAGGCCATGCAGTTCCTGTCGACGGTGGCCATGGGCATCCTGCAGCAGGAAGCCGAGCCGCGCATGCAGGTGCTCGAAGCCAGCATCGCCGAAGCGCGCCAGCTGGTGCAGGCGCAAAGCCGCGAACGGGCCGGCGACATCGTGGCCGAGTCGGCAAACACCCGTCGGCTGACGCTGATTCTGGTGGTCGTTGCCGTCCTGATTGCCGCCGTGCTCGGTTATCTGCTGACCGGGGGCGTGCGTCGTCCGCTGGAAACGACGGCTCGCCTGATGGAAAGCATTGCTGCCGGCGACCTGACGCAGCGCATTGAGCCGAACGGCTTTGCCGAAATCCGCCGTGTCCAGGCGGCAGCGATGAAGACCACCCAGTCGCTGGCGGGGATACTTGGCGCCATCCGTGCGGAAGCCGGGCAACTCAAGCATGCCGTCACTGCGCTTTCCGGTTCGGCCGACGAAATGCGCGGCGGTTCGGAAGCGCAGGCAGCGGCCAGCGCCGCCATGGCCGAAACGCTGCAGACCATGTCGGTCTGCATCACGCATATCGCCAACCTCGGCCAGGAGGCCCAGGATCTGTCCGGCAAAGCCGGGCAGCAGGCCGCTGGTGGTTGCCAGACGATCCAGACCATGGTCGACGAGATTCGTCAGATTGCCGGGCTGGTTACCGATTCGGCGGCGACGGCAACGACGTTGGGGCAGGAGTCGGAGCGCATCTCGGCGATTACCTCGGTGATTCACGATCTGGCCGACCAGACCAACCTGCTGGCACTGAATGCCGCGATCGAGGCGGCGCGCGCTGGCGACAGCGGTCGGGGCTTTGCCGTGGTCGCCGACGAGGTGCGCAAGCTGGCCGAAAAGACGACCGCTTCGGCCAGCCAGATCGCCGCCATGGTCAGCGCCATCCAGAACGGCGCCCGCTCGATGGCCGAGCACATGCAGCGCTCGGTCAGCCGCGTCGACGAAGGTCTGCGCATGGCCTGCGCGGCCGGGGAATCGATGAACGCCATCGAAAGCAGCAACCGCCACGTCTCCCGGGTCATCGACGACGTCTCGGCCAGCCTGCGCCAGCAATCGTCCGGCGGCGAGGAGATTGCTGCCCGAGTCGAGCACATCGTCCAGATGATCCATGAAAACAATCGGGCCACCGCCAGCATGGCGACTACGGCGCGACAACTGGACAATTTGGCGGGCAGTCTCGAATCCGGCATCGCCCGTTTCCGGACGGCCTGAAAATGAGCATCGACGAGCACCTGCTCAGACTGCTGGTCAGTTTCTTTCTGGGCGGTTTGATCAGTCTGGCAACGATCACCAACCCCTTGTCGAAGATTCCGCTCTTTCTTTCCCTGGCGGCCGGCAGAGCGGCGCCGGAGGCTACGCTGGAAGCCCGGCGCGCGTGCTTCTACGGCTTCCTGCTGCTGGCCGGTGGATTGTTCGCCGGCGTGATGATCCTCGAAGCCTTCGGCATCTCCTTCGGTGCCCTGCGCATCGCCGGTGGCCTGACCGTGTCCATCATCGGCTACCGCATGCTGTTCGGCACCAGCGATACGACGCTGACCGGTAGCGGCGGCAGCTTTGCCTTTTTCCCGCTGGCGATGCCGGGTATCGCCGGGCCGGGGGCACTGGCGACGGTGATCGGCATTTCCTCGGAGATCGCCGAACTGGATGGCGGCATCAGCCGCCTGCTGGCCTATACGGCGACGGTGGCGAGCATTGCCGCCACCTGTCTGCTGATCTGGCTGGTGCTGCGCTCGGCACGCTGGGTTTCCCGGCGCCTGGGCAGCGAGGGCATCAACGTCGTCGCCCGCCTGAACGGCTTTCTGCTCGTCTGCATCGGCGTCCAGTTCGTCGGTTCCGGCATCCGTAGTTTTGTCGCCGGCACCTGAGCCGGCGATGCATCACCCACAAGCATAAATGGAGACCACATGAGCACACGACTCGAACACGACCTTCTCGGCGACGCCGAGGTGCCGGCCGGCGCCTACTGGGGCGTGCATACCCTGCGGGCGATCGAGAACTATCCGATCACCGGCAAGACCATCGGCAGTTATGGCGAACTGGTGCGCGCCCTGGCGCTGACCAAGCAGGCGGCGGCGATGGCCAATGCCGAGCTTGGCCAGCTCGACCGCACGCGCGCCGACGCGATCATCGCCGCCTGCCAGGAAATCGCCGGCGGCAAACTGCACGGCGAGTTCGTCGTCGACGTCATCCAGGGCGGCGCCGGCACCTCGACCAACATGAACGCCAACGAGGTGATCGCCAACCGGGCGCTGGAAATCCTCGGCCACCGGAAGGGCGACTACGCCCACCTGCACCCGCTCAACCACGTCAACATGTCGCAGAGCACCAACGACGTCTATCCGACGGCGCTGCGCGTCGCCGCCTGCTTCGCCATCCGCGGCCTGCTGTCGGCGATGGCCGGGCTGCGCGAAGCCTTCGCCGCCAAGGCCGAGGAGTTCAAGGACGTGCTGAAGATCGGCCGCACCCAGTTGCAGGACGCGGTGCCGATGACGCTCGGCCAGGAGTTCTCGACCTACGCGGTGATGCTGCACGAGGACGAGCTGCGCCTGGGCGAGGCGATCGCCCTGATCCGCGAGATCAACCTCGGGGCGACGGCGATCGGTACCGGCATCAACACCGACATGCGCTATTCCAGGCTGGCCATCGACCACCTGTCGCAGCTCTCCGGTTTCGCGCTGGAAGCGGCGCCCAACCTGATCGAGGCGACCCAGGACTGCGGCGCCTTCGTCCAGCTATCCGGCGTTCTCAAGCGCGTCGCCGCCAAGCTGTCGAAGACCTGCAACGACCTGCGCCTGCTCTCTTCCGGTCCGCAGGCCGGGCTCAACGAGATCCGCCTGCCGCCGCGCGCCGCCGGTTCGTCGATCATGCCGGGCAAGGTCAATCCGGTGATCCCGGAGGCGATGGCGATGGTCTGCGCGCAGGTGATCGGCAACGACACCACGATCACGATCGCCGGGCAGAGCGGCAACTTCCAGCTCAACGTGATGCTGCCGGTGATCGCGTACAATTTGTTGCAAAGTATAGAAATTCTTGCCAACGCGTCGCGCCTGCTCGCCGACCGCGCAGTCGCGGGATTCACGGTGCGCCGCGATCGCGTCGGCGAGGCGCTCGCACGCAATCCCATCCTCGTTACCGCGCTC
>JAFIHA010000018.1 GCA_017848965.1 Dechloromonas aromatica (nom. nud.)
CTGGAGCAAATGAACTTATGGCGCTGATCGGCCACCGTTACGGTGGCCCCAACGAATCGGGGCCGCGTTAGCGACCCCAGATTGCCGCTTTGAGCGGCTCACAATCTAAAGCCCCCGGCTTTGCCGGGGGATACTTACCTTGCGGCGGCCCGAGATAGAAATCGCGCGGCGACTGGCCGGCCTGCATGTGCGCCTTGCGGAAGGCATCCGACTTCGTCCAGTCGGCGAAGGCCTGCTCCGATTCCCAGACCGTGTGCGAGGCGAACAGCGTGCGCTCGTCGTTGCTGTCGCCGCGCAGCAGGTTGAAGGAAACGAAGCCCGGCACCTCGTGCAGGTAGCTGTTGCGGTTGCGCCAGTGGGCGACGAAATCGTCCTCCTTGCCGAGGGCGATGCGGAAACGGTTCATGGCGAGAAACATGGATGGAAGCTCCCGATTCAAATGGAATTAACGACCGTACCCTCGCGCCAAACGGATTCGGCCCGAAAGGTCCGCACCAGTGACGAAGCCGGCTCCTGCAATTCTACAAGGCATTGCCGGAGCCCCGTGAGACGCTGCCAGCGGCCGCCACGGGAAGCTCGGCGGGCAGGCCTGGCACGCCTGTAAAACAACGTGGCAAACATGGTCTTTAGTGCTTAAACTGCTGCCACTTTGCCAAGGACCCCGACCGTTTTCCCGCCCGAATGAAGCCCCGCAAGACCCTGAGCCGGATTTTGCTCGCCAACATGCTGCTGGTATCGACGCTGGCCTGCGTACTGATCGGCAGCCTGTGGATCGCCCAGGAAATTCTCGCCTTCAACGCCGAAGTCGCGGCGATGAGCGAGCGTCTGCTCGCCGAGCGCAAGGCGCGCATGCAACAGGAAGTCGACGCGGCGGCGGCCTATCTAGAGTTCATGCGCGGCCAGACCGAGGAGCGGACGCGGCGCATCATTCGCGAGCGGACGCTGGAAGCGCATCGCCTGGCCACCTACCTTTACGACCACTACAAGAACAAACTGGCGCCCGCCGAACTGCAGGACATGGTGCGCGAAGCCTTGCGTCCGATCCGCTTCCTCGACGGACGCGGCTACTATTTCGCCACCCGGCTTGATGGCATGGAAATGCTGTGCGCCGCCTGCCCGGAACTCGAGCTGAAAAACCTGCTCGACCTGCGCGACGCCAGCGGCGCCTACGTCATCCGCGACATGGCGGAACTGGTCAGGAAGGATGGCGAAGGGTTCTACCGCTACACCTGGAGCAGACCGGGCGCCCCGGGGAAGGAACACGCCAAGCTTGCTTATGTGAAGCACTTTGCCCCTTTCGACTGGTTGATCGGCACCGGCGAATACCTGGAGGACACCGAAGGCGATCTGCAGCGCGAGGCACTCGACTGGATCCGCCGCATCCGTTACGACGGCGATGCCTATCTTTTCGCCGGAGACTGGAGCGGCGTGGCCTTGTCCGGCCCCGGCACCGGCAAGAACATGCTGGCGGTAAGCGACCCGAACGGCGTCATGATCGTCCAGGAACTGATCCGTCTGGCGCAACAAGGCAGCGGTTTCGTCAATTACCTGATGCCGAAAATCGACGGACAACGCCCGGCACCGAAGATCAGCTATGCCCGCGGCCTGCCCATGTGGAAGTGGTACATCGGCACCGGCATCTATATCGACGATATCGACAATCTGGTTGCCGAAGCCCGCCAGCGGGCGCGCAACGAGCTGCTCTGGAACATCGCCAAGATCTGCGGCATCCTGTTCCTGCTCTGGTTGGCCGCCTTTGGCTTGGCCGGCCGGCTGAACGTGCGGACGCGGGCGATGATCGCGGAATTTTCTGGCTTCTTCAGTCGCAGCGCCGACGACCAGACCGAGATGCCGCTCGCTTCGCTCGACATCGCGGAATTCCGCGAACTGGCGGAAGGCGCCAACCGCATGATCACGCGCCGGCGCAGGGCGGAGGAAACCTTGCGCGAGTACCAGGAGCAGCTCGAAAAAATCGTCGAATCGCGCACCCGCGACCTCAATCTGGCCAAGGAAGCGGCCGAAGCGGCAAGTCGCGCCAAGAGCACCTTCCTCGCCAACATGAGCCACGAACTGCGCACGCCGATGAATGCCATCATGGGCATGGCGGCACAGGCCAGGCGGCGCAGCAACGAACCGCAACTTGGCGAGCATCTGGGCAAGATCGAGCAGGCATCGCAGCATCTGCTCGCCGTCATCAACGACATTCTCGACATCTCCAAGATCGAAGCCGAACGCCTGACGCTGGAAATGACGCATTTCCGCCTCGGCGAAGTCCTGGAAAAGGTCATCTCCCTGCTTGATCACAAGGCGAAGGAGAAGGGAATCGCGCTGCGTACCGAACTGCCGCCGGAAATCGCCCGCCTGGTGCTGATCGGCGATCCTTTGCGCCTCGGTCAGGTACTTCTCAACCTGCTCGGCAACGCCGTCAAATTCACTGAGCGGGGCAGCATCGACCTGCGCCTGCGGCGGATCGACGATCTCCCCGACCGCGTCCGGCTGCGCTTCGAAGTCGCCGACACCGGCATCGGGATCATCCCAGAAGACCAGCAACGCCTGTTCACGGCCTTCGAACAGGCCGATGGCTCGATGACGCGCAAATATGGCGGCACCGGACTCGGGCTGGCCATCAGCAAGCGCCTGGTAGAGATGATGGGCGGGGAAATCGGCGTGACCAGCCAGCCGGGCAGCGGCAGCAGCTTCTGGTTTACCGCCAACCTCCAGCTCGACACGGAAACCCGCCTGCCGCTCCCGAGCCAGCCCGCCAGCCCGCCGCTGACGCAGGCCGAAACCCGCCTGCAGACGGAATTCGCTGGCCAGCGCATCCTGCTGGCGGAAGACGAGCCGATCAACCGCGAGGTCTCTTGCGGCCTGCTGGAAGACGTCGGGCTGTGCGTGGATATTGCCGTCGATGGCAGTCAGGCCGTCGATCTTGCCCGGCAACACTCATACGCGCTGATCCTGATGGACATGCAGATGCCCTGCCTGAACGGCATCGACGCGACGCGCGCCATCCGCGCCCTGCCCGCCCACGCCGATACGCCGATCCTGGCGATGACGGCCAATGCCTTTGCCGAAGATCGCCAGGCCTGCCTTGACGCGGGGATGAACGACCACCTCGGCAAACCGGTCGCCCCCGACCACCTGTACGAAACCCTGCTGCGCTGGTTGAGCAAACCCGGGACCTGAGCCCGGCCCGCCAACGCTACTCCGCCTGCTCCAGCGCCCGGAACATCGAGCAGCGCCGGAACACCTCCTCGCTCGCCGCTACCTGTTTCTGGCTGCAGTACTTGGCGACCAGCTTGGCCAGCCCCTTGATGTCGCGCCCCGACGCCTGCGGGAAGATGTCGGGCAGGCGGTCGAGCAATTCCGGCGCAACCACAAGGCCGAACTGCGCCGCCATGACGCCCCAAATTTTCAGCCGGTCTTCCCGGCTCGGCGCGTGGAAGCGGATCAGCGCGATGCAGCGCGAGACGATCGCCTCGTCTATGTCGTCCACCCGGTTGGTGGTCAGGAACAACAGCCCGTTGAAATACTCCAGCACGCGCAGGAAGACGCCGACCACCGCGTTCATCGTGATGTTGTCGTCGCGCCGCTTGATGTACACATCGGCCTCGTCGATCAGCATCACCGCGCCCCAGCGCTGGGCGCGGGTCAGCACTTCCTTCAGCGTCTTTTCCATCTCCGCCACGTTCAGGCCGAGCTGGCCGGAATGTACGCGGTAGAGCGGGCGGCGGATGATCTCCGAGTACACCTCGGCGGTCAGCGTCTTGCCCACCCCCGGTGGCCCGGCGCAGAGCACCGTCGTGCCGCCCGACTTGCCGGCGACGATGTCGTCCATCAGCACGTCCATCTCGGCGGTCAGGATGTCGATCAGGTCGGTCTGCTCTGGCGGCAGCACCAGCTTGTCCTTGAGTTCCGGCTGGTAGGCGTAGGGCGCGATGTCGTCCACATGGACCCAGACGTAATGGTGCAGGTCGAGGTGGAACATCAGGATGAAGAAATGCACCGGCAGTTCGGTGAACAAGCCCTTGGCGATGCCTTCGCGGGCCTCCTCGACTTCCGCCTCCTCCTTGCCGGACAGGCGCGAGTTGCGCTGCACGCGACGCACGAACTTGGCCAGGATGTCGCCGGTGGCGTCCATCGCCAGCACGCGCTCGCCGAGGATGCCCTCGTCGTTGACCAGGCGCGCCGGCGAACCGGTCGACGAGAGGACGATCTGGTCCTTGCGCGAATAATCGGTGTCGCGGTGCGTCGCCGTCGGGTTCTCGGCAAACCAGCCGGTACCACTGCCGGAAAACTGCGCGCCGTACTGCGCCCGCCACTCGAAATAGCGCGCCGCGCCCTCCTCGTAGGCCGCCAGCAAGGCCGGCGTTTCCTTGACGAAGCCCTTGCCGGCGAGGATTTCGGCCACCGTGTGGCCGGCGATGTCGGGGCCGGAAATGCGCAAGGTCGCCGTCGCCATCTTCGCCCGCGAATTGGCCCGCAGTTCGAGGAAAATCTTGCCCGTTTCCTCCTCCGACGGCGGCGTGTAATCGAGCCGCGCCACCACCCAGGCCAGCGGCTTGCCGGTGATCGCCGCCGAGAACAGCCAGCCGCGTTCGCTGCCGTCGGCCAGGTAGCGCGCGATGGCCGGCACCGCCATTTCCAGCTCTTCGGCCTCAAAGCGATGCCCGGTCTCGGCCAGCGCCGCGCGCAGCGTCGCTATCTGCGCCGCCTGCGCGCGCAACTCGCGGTCGCCAGCCGCGTACTGCGCCTGCAGCAAGTCCAGTTCGGCGGCTTCCAGTTGGGCGAAGGAAACCTCGACCCGGTTGCCGAAACGCAATTGCTCGCGCAAGTGCGCCAGACGCGGAAAGGCTTCGAGCAGCGGTTCGATGTGGCGGCGTTCGATCGACAACTTCATCGGCGGATTCCCCGGAGATTGGCTTGTCGCTTCGTCAAGCCAGTTTCATGCCTTGCCGCTCGCCCGCCAAACACCAGAAAAATCATGCGCTTGCGCGCCGACGATTTTGTCGCACCTGCAACACGTGGGACAATCGCGCCCCGTTCCCGGAAAAATCACCATGCACCCGCGCAACAAGAATGCCGACGGCTACGACCTCGCCGCCCTCACCGCGACCTCGGCCGCGCTCGCCAAATACCTGAAGACCACGCCGGCCGGCGAGCCGACCATCGACTTCGCCAACCCGGCGGCGGTCAAGGCACTCAACCGCGCGCTGCTCATGCACCACTACGGCGTCAAGGGCTGGGAGATTCCGGAAGGCTACCTGTGCCCGCCGATCCCCGGCCGCGCCGACTACCTGCACGCGCTGGCCGACCTGCTCGCCACCTGCAACAAGAAAGCCGTTCCGACCGGCCCCGGCGTGCGCGCGCTCGACATCGGCACCGGCGCCAACCTGGTCTATCCGCTGATCGGCCACGCCGAATACGGCTGGTCCTTCCTCGGCGTCGACATTGACGAAGCGGCGCTCGCCAACGCGCAGAAAATCCTCGCCAAGAACCCGGAACTCGCCGGCAGCATCGAACTGCGCCACCAACCAGTCTGGGACAACATCTTCACCGGCCTGCTGCGCAGCGGCGAAAGCTTCGACGTCTCGCTGTGCAACCCGCCCTTCCACAACTCGCCCGACGAAGTCCTCGCCGTCAGCCAGCGCAAATGGAACAACCTGGGCAAACCCGGCGCCAGGAAGGGCAGCACCCAGCCGCGCCTCAACTTCGGCGGCGGCGGTACCGAACTCTGGTGCAACGGCGGCGAACGCGCCTTCGTCAAATCAATGATCGAGCAAAGCGCCCAGATTCCCAAGCGCGTGCTGTGGTTCACCTCGCTGCTCTCGAAAGCCGACAACCTGGTGCACATCGAAGCCGCACTGAAAAAGGCGAAAGTCGTCGAATCGCGCATCCTGCCGATGACCCAGGGCCAGAAACAAAGCCGCATCGTCGCCTGGACCTTCTGCGCCAACGGCGAACGGGAGAAATGGCGGCGGGAACGCTGGGCAAAAACTGAAGCAATCGCCGCTGAAAACGGGGAAGGCCTGCCGGGCGAAAACTGACGGCCCGCGCCGGCCGGACGTGATGATTCGCGAATAAAATCAATCAAAACATGGTGATTAATTTCAGCAAAACATGGTGATTTTTATCGCTACGAAGGCACCGCAGCACGCGTTCGACAAAGGTGATCAGACTTGATTTTCCATTCTTGCCGAAAACAAGGTTAGCCCCCTTATCTCCGCGGACAGTGAAGACGGGTTTGACCGGGTGATGGTGATGAAGAAAGCTAGACGGAGAGTTGCTCCGACCCGAAATAGATACTCGTAGGTTCGACGCCCCTGCTGCAGGCTTCTGAGCGGAGCCGCCGTTCAATGTGTTGGCTGAACGTGAACTACTCGGCCATTGCTGACCTTGGAGCTCGCTGGGTTTTACGTCAATAATGGCTCAGACAACCGACGTAGGGCCGCAGCCACAAATAGGCTTCTTATAGGTACTATGCTCCTCGATTCCGATGCAAGCAGGAGCAGCAGGTAAGCATCCTACTCTTGGAGGAGAAAATGAGTTGTCGCCCCGAGGATGGTTCTGGTCTTGTGCTAGACAGTGTTGGACGATTGGCGTTGGAACTCCATCACCAGCGGAGCGAGAATCTCACCGTCGAGGATGATTCCGCACTGTACATCGAGGACGATGCGCAAGAGCCACCGCTGTGGACTGTCCAAGGGAACCGGCTTCTATTTTCGTCGCTGTCCGCCAGGAATCAGTGCGCAGCACTTCAGTTTTATCGGGAGAATATTGATCCATCTACCCCGGTATCGGGAGCCCACGCCTTCGATCTTTCCCACGAGTTGTGGCGTCATGAGATCGGACGTACCGACTCTGCAGCTGGACGATTCATTGTGCTTCTGGACGAGCAAATCAAAGTCCTTGAGGCTGCAGCGCAGCTTATTGGCTCCGGTGAGCGGGAAGTATTCTGGGTTCTGCACGTCGTGGAGGTGGCGCTCAAGTACCTTCCCACCATCAAGGTTGAAGAGCTATGCGCTCTTGTCACAGTCCAGCATCCGAGAACAGAGGGAGATCTCGCTCGAGGCATGCTTTTCAATGCCATTGAGAATGTTCTCCTGGATCGGCCAGAACTCGCGTGGCAGTTGTACTGGCACCTCTCGTCTACTATCACCAAAGCGACCTTTGATCTAGTCACCTCAGCCATGTTGGCGCTTGCGAGGCACGGAGAGCTTGGGAGTGTCCTCGATCGAGTTACTACGGATGCTGAGTTTGGCAGCGAGATGCTGGCGCAGGCAGCATTGTGGACTATCGGGCGACTGCTAAACTCCCACGATCTATCGACCGATACGGCGGCGAAGTGTATCGGTGTACTGCGCAAGGGCATGCAACACATCTCTGCCGATGTGAAGAGGGTTGCCATGCACGCAATAGAACTTGGTGCGCGGCGGCACCCGGAGCTGGGCGATGACTTGCTGGATATTGGCAAGACCTTGGACAGGGAAGCCCTTGCCGTCGTGGTTCAGCACTTGTTCATGAACAACGAGGCAGTGCTCCGTTATGACCGACTGCCTGAATTCCTTGACGTAATCACCCACGTTCCACCCGACTTGGGACGGTGTCTTGATGATGTCGACTGGGTTATATCGCGGCTATGGCACGATGATGGCAAGACCGATTTACTGCTTGGATTCTTGAGAACGTGGTTCCTTCGCCACGGTAGCCCGAAGATTCGAGAGGACGAGTTAGTCGAGCGGTTTGATCAGACGATTGCAGCCATTGGGGAAAGGCCACAGGTTCTCCAACGTCTTATCACCGAATGGTTGGTCTCAGAGGAGCCACAACTGACTTCGGCCTGCTGTGACCTAATTAGCTTCCTCTGGGTACGCGGCATCCGGGATCTGAGCTTCTCAAGGGAAATGCTGGATGAGATGGATCAACCAGCCATCATCCATCTAGTGCGCCGCATGTTGGGATTCGTCTATTCCGTGGAACCGCTTCTATCCCTCTCGTTCTCACTGCTCGAATCGCGAGACGCGCCAGCCCGGACCTACCCGATCGTGCTGACCTTGCTGACAAAGGATGTCGGCCGCAATTACGTTGCAGATACACTGCAAGCGATTGAGCACCGGATGCAGGGCGCCTCCGACTCTCTGCACCCCCTGTTCGAGTCGGCCCACAAGGAGCTTACGGCCTACCAAAAGGCGTTGGACGACCTGCCCGTGCTTCAGGAACTGCAAGGGCCAATTCAGCTTCGACGGGCCATCGCACTACGGAAAGCTGCGGACATGCGCAAAAGCATGGATTCGGCGAACGAGAAGTCTGTCTTCATAAAGCTCGTGAAGAAGGTGCCCATCAAGGCGGGCGTCGGTTGGTTCTCTGTGAGGGATGGCAAGGTCGGCGAAACGAGCCGTTTCGGGTCGTTTTCGCACAGCGTGACACTACCGACGCGCGCAGTAGGCGACCCTGTCGGCTATGCGATCGATGGCCTGCTCTATCGACTATCCAAGCGGGGTGACGAATGAAGCTGGTCATTGCCGAGTTTCTGCGTACGCTCAAGGAGCGGGATGAACTGGATCGACTATTACCTGATCTGTTGGTTGAGATGGGATATGTGCCCTTGGCCAGGCCCCAAACGGGCAACAGACAGTTCGGAGTGGATCTCGCAGTCCGAGGCAAGGATCCCCGCAGCGGTATAGACGAACTGTTACTCGCAGTCATCAAGAAGGGGGACATCGGGCGCGCCGAGTGGGACGGCGGCGCGCAATCAGTTCGGCAGAGCATTAACGAAATTCTGGATGTGTATCTCAAGTCCCATGTCGAGCCTCCGGACAGGGGTAAGGCCGTCCATATCGTTGTCGTAGCGAATGGAGAGTTGAAGCAAGTAGTCCAGGCAAGTTGGTGCGGTTTCATCGCCGACGTCCAGCCACGAGCGACTGTGGAGTTCTGGGGTGTCGACCAACTCGCGGAACTCATTGAGACATACCTGCTGGATGAGCATGTGTTCCGCGACGACGACCGCAAACAGCTCCGGCGGGCTTTGGCCTTGTCAGGCGATCGGGACTACGACCGGCGCGATCTGCATCGACTCTTCCTGCGGACGCTTGGCCTGTCATCAACTGGGGAGCTCGAAACACCGCAGAAGAGTGGCAAGCCATTGCTGAAGGCGTTACGAATTGTGAGTTTATCGGCTCACGCCTTTGCTTCGTGGGCACTGGCGGAAGGGGATGCCAAGCAAGGCCTAAGGGGCATGGAACGAGCGCTGTTGTGGTCATGGCATCGCCTTCAATTGGCTGACGATGCTACCCGGAAGGAGGCAATGGCAGAGGCTTTCGGCATGATTTGGAATGGTTATCTAGTCGCCTGCAAGAATTTTTTTGAGCGCGTTCAACCACACTGCTACACGGAAGATGCCCTACTGGGGTACGGCGGCGATAGTTCCGAATTGTCCGTGATCGCATTCGAACTAATAGGGACGCTGGCGACCATCGGGCTATCTCAGCTACTCGTAACGTCAGCTGACGAGGCCGAACTTGAAAGACGCAGAGGTCTAGCGCGGATTGTAGCCGACGCCCTTGCGTCACTCATCGGCAACAACGGGATCTGTAGCTCTCCATGCCTGGACCGCCATAGCCAAGACATTACGTTGGCCCTGACGCTGCTCCTGCTATCGGACCATATCGATGACGCCATGAATTGGCTTAAGAAGCTAGTCAGAAATATAGACTATTCGTACAAGGCGAAGAAATATGTGCCCATATGCACGGATTCGCTGGACGATCTACCGGAAGAGAGCGGCTGGAATGGTGAGCAGGCTTCTGGGCGTTTAATGACTACTTCGTGGACATTAGCCACATTGGCCGGATGGTCAGCTATTCTCGACCAGAGCGATCGCTATGAGTTGCTGGCCAAGGAATGCAGGGAGTCATATCCGGGCGTCTGTGTGCAGCTATGGCATCCCGACGAGGCTCTGTACAAACATCTTTACCTCGGCCAAGCCCATTTCGACTGTGGTGCCTCCGAGGCACCCATCAACCTGCCCGAGCGTGCGGACGCGTGGCGTGACCACATCAGGACAATCCTTGCATCCGAGCAAGCTTCGATCGCTGAAGCGTCGCCCGCCGCCCGCGCGGGTATACCGGTATTGGACCTCATTGCGTGTAGGCATTTCTCGACGCCGATCCCTCCAGTTTTCTGGTACCGATTTGTCGGCGCCCTATTTCCCGGCGACGGATCCAACCCCGGATTCGCGGAGCAAAAATAGCGCTTGAGAGTTGTCCGAAGACCACTGGCTGGTTTCGATCACCGTTAGCTGGTTGCTCGACACCGGATACTAAAGTTGGTTTGCGCCAATGACGGCAAAGGCCGACAACCCGAAATTGAGTTTCTGGCGACGCCCCCAATGCCTCACGCTTCTACACCACGGCACAAACCCAACATTCGCTGTAGACAACACAACATATCGAATGAAAGAATCAACCCAACCCATTGACTTCACACACTTAATGTACATGGCACAGGCTTCGCTTCCGGTGATAGCGAACCCTCCGGCGCCGGTTCTTCATGTGGCGCCCGCTCATTTTCAGGAGTCCGGCATGCAGGTTTTCGACGCGCGCAGTTATAACGAGAACACGATGAAGGGGCTGTTTCGCAAGATTTATCCGGTGATTGCCGGGCAGATTGTCAGCCGCACGGGGGTGAGGCAGGGGCATTGCATCGATCTTGGGGGCGGGCCGGGGATGCTTGGCATCCGCATTGCGCAGGCCAGCGAGTTGCGTGTGACGGTGGTCGATCCGCAGGCCGAATGCGTGGCGCTGGCGTTCGAGAACATCGCCGAACATGGCCTTGGCGAAAGGGTCGAGGCGCGCACGGGCTGTGCCGAGCAACTGGATTTTGCCGACGATTCGGTCGATCTGGTGGTCAGCCGGGGGTCGATCTATTTCTGGACCGACCAGGCCGCCGGCCTGCGCGAAATCCATCGCGTCCTGCGCCCCGGCGGCTGGGCCTGGGTCGGTGGTGGTTTCGGCAACCGGGAGCTGCGCGAGGAAATCCTCGCCGCGAAGGCGGCGGATGGCGACTGGAACCGCGCCCGCAAGGAGCGCGGCCAGCGCAACCCGCCCGAGCATTTCGCCCGCCTGCTTGCCGAACTGGCGATTGCCGGCGAGGTGCGTCACGATGACGAAGGAACCTGGATCGTCTTCCGCAAGCCGGCGGTGGCGGCATGAGCGGCTACGCGCTGTTCGCCAACTTCGAGAATCCGTTCGGCGATTCGACGCGGGCGCTGCACGAGTCGGTGGAGACCGTGCTGCATGCCGAGCGTCTGGGTTTCGACGAAGTCTGGCTGACCGAACACCATTTCAACGCGTTCAGCGTCAGCGCCTCGATCTTTGCGCTGCTCGCCCATCTGGCGGCGCGTACCGAGCGCATCCGGCTGGGCGCCGGCACCGTGCTGCTGCCGTTTCACGATCCGCTGCGCGTCGCCGAAGACGTCGCCACCGTCGATGCCTTGTCGGGCGGCCGACTGTTGCTGGGGATCGGCAAGGGCGGGCCGTTTCCCGACCAGTTCCGCCATTTCGGCGTCAGCCACGACGAGAGCCGGGCGCGCATGTTCGAAGGCCTGGACCTGCTGGAGAAGATTTTTGCCGAGACCAACGTCGACCACCACGGCACGCATTACCGTTACGACGATCTGTCGGTCTTTCCCCGGCCGCCGCGCCGGCCGCCGATCTGGCTGGCCAGCCTGGCGGACGACAGCCTGGCGCTCGCCGCGCAGCGCGGTTACGGACTGATGGGGCCGTCGGCGGCGCCGGTGGCGCGGATCAAGGCGCTGCTCGATGCCTTTCGCGCCCTGCGCCCGGAGCGCAGCCCGCCCTACGTGCTGGCCCGCTATTTCCTCTGCGATCCCGAGCACGGCAAGGCTCGCGCCACCGCCCTGCCCTTCATCCGCGATTTCGGCGCCAACATGCGCCGGGCGATCCAGCGCATTCCCGCCGCCCAGCCGGTGCAGCCCTTCCACCAGCCGGCCACCGCCTACGACGACGCGGCGCTGCTCGACAACGCCATCGTCGGCGACCCGGCCGCCTGCGTCGAGCAATGCCTGGCGCTGCGCGAACAGTTGGGCCCCTGCGTGCTGCTCCTCAAACCCGCCGCTTACGAGCCGGAGGCCAACCGCCGCGCGCTGACGCTGTTTGCCGAGCAGGTGCGGCCGCATCTGCCCGACTGAGCCGAGATTCAACGCAGACCCAACCCAGATTCAGCCCAATATTTGGGCAGCACGCAGCGAGCCCGTATAATCGCCGGTTCTTCATCACAGGTTCGTCATGTGTCCGATCGCCTCGCCGTCCTGCCCCAGTACCTCCTGCCGAAGCTGGCGCTGACCCGATTTGCCGGCCGCCTGGCCAGTGCCGAAGCCGGCAAGGCAACGACCGCGCTGATCCGCCGCTTCATCCAGCGCTACGGCGTCAATATGGACGAGGCGGCCAATCCCGATCCGGCCGCCTACAAGAGCTTCAACGAATTCTTCACCCGGCCGCTGAAAGACGGTGCCCGGCCGCTCGCCGAGGCCGATTTCCTGTGCCCGGTCGACGGCGCGATCAGCCAGTTCGGCGCCATCGAGCGCGACCAGATTTTCCAGGCCAAGGGCCACAATTATTCGACCACCGCGCTGCTCGGCGGCGACCGCGAGCTGGCGGCGCAGTTCGAGAACGGCAGCTTCGCGACGCTCTACCTCAGCCCGCGCGATTACCACCGCATCCACATGCCCTGCGCCGGTCGCCTGAGCCGCATGATCCACGTGCCGGGCGCGCTGTTCTCGGTCAATCCGACAACGGCGCGCGGCGTGCCCGGGCTGTTCGCGCGCAACGAGCGCGTCGTCTGCATCTTCGATACCGCCGCCGGCCCGTTCGCGCTGGTGCTGGTCGGCGCCACCATCGTCGGCAGCATGGCGACGGTCTGGCACGGCACGGTCAATCCGCCGCGCCCCGGCGTCGTGCGCGAATGGCGCTACGACGGCGAGACCCTGGTCCGCCTCGACCGGGGCCAGGAAATGGGCCGTTTCCTGCTCGGCTCGACGGTCGTCCTGCTCTTCCCCAAGGGCCGCCTCGCCTTCAACCCGGACTGGGCGCCGACCCGTCCGGTACGCATGGGCGAAGCGATGGCCAGCGCGCTGACGCCCTAAGCGACGCCCGGGCGGCGCTCAGCCGACGCGCAGGCCGCTGCCCTCGAGCATGCGACCGATCACCATCGCTTCGGCAAAACCCTTTTCCCGGAAACAGGCGAGCACGGCATCGACCGCATCCGCCGCGCAACTGACCAGCAGGCCGCCCGAGGTCTGCGGATCGGTCAGCAGCTTCTGCTGCCAGAGCGGGAAATCAGCGGGCAGCGTCACTTCGCTGCCGTAGCTCTGCCAGTTGCGCGTCGACGCGCCGGTGGCGACGCCGTCGCGGGCGAAGGCGACGGCGCTGGCGAGCAGCGGCAGATCGGCGAAGTTCACTGCGGCGCCGAGCCGGGAGCCGCGACAGATTTCCAGCAAGTGACCGGCCAGCCCGAAACCGGTGACGTCGGTCAGCGCATGCACGCCGTCGATCTCCGCCAGCGCCGGTCCCGGCGTGTTGAGCAGCGTCGTCCAGCGCAGCATCTCGGCGTAGCCGTCGGCCGAAAGCTTGCCTTGCTTGAGCGCCGCCGAGAGGACGCCGATGCCGAGCGGCTTGCCCAGCACCAGCACGTCACCGGCCTGCGCCGCGGCGTTCTTGCGCACCTTGGCCGGATCGACGATGCCGAGCGCGACCAGCCCGTAGATCGGTTCGACGACGTCGATCGAATGACCGCCGGCGACCGGGATGCCGGCTTCCCGGCAGACGCTGGCGCCGCCTTCGATGATGCGGCCGATGACCTCCAGCGGCAGCTTGTCGAGCGGCATGCCGACCAGCGCCAAAGCCAGGATCGGCGTGCCACCCATGGCATAGACGTCGGACAGCGCGTTGGTCGCGGCGATGCGGCCGAAGTCGTAGGGGTCGTCGACGATGGGCGTGAAGAAGTCGGTGGTGGCGACGATCGCCTGCCGCTCGTTCAACTGGTAGACGGCGGCGTCGTCGGACGATTCGATGCCGACCAGCAGTTGCGGCGGAATCACGCCGGGGCCGACGTGGGCCAGGATCTGATTGAGCACGGCCGGCGAAATCTTGCAGCCGCAGCCGCCGCCGTGGGCGAAGCTGGTCAGGCGCAAGGCCGGGGTATTGTCTGGGTTTTCCATATTCCGCACCGAGGCTGGTTAAAATGCCGTTTTTTTTCGAACGCCGCGAAGGATAACGGAAGATGTCGCAGGCGCCCACCGCCGGCCAGGAATTTCAGCGCTCCCGCAAGGGGATCGCCACACTCGACGAAGCGGCCGGCTTCGATACCATCATTGACGTCCGTTCGCCGGCGGAGTTCGCCGACGACCACCTGCCCGGCGCGATTTCCTGCCCTGTGCTCGACAACGCGCAGCGCCCCGGAATCGGCACCCTGTACAAGCAGGTGTCGCCGTTTGCCGCCAAAAAACTCGGCGCCGCCTACGTCTCGGCCAACATCGCCCGCCACTTGCAGGAAAATTTCCTCGACCGCGACAAGAACTGGCGCCCGCTGATCGTCTGCTGGCGCGGCGGCATGCGCTCGGGGGCAATGGCCACCGTCTTCCGCTCGGTCGGCTGGGACGCCTGCCAGCTCGAAGGCGGCTACAAGCGTTTCCGCCAGCAAGTGCTCGACGACCTGGAGACGCTGCCCGGCCGCTTCCGCTACGTCGTCCTCGACGGCCCCACCGGCTCGGCCAAGACGCGCGTGCTGCAGGCACTGGCGGCGCGCGGCGCGCAGACGCTCGACCTCGAAGGACTGGCCTGCCACAAGGGATCGGTGCTCGGCCGCCTGCCCGGCCAGCCGCAGCCGTCGCAGAAATGGTTCGAGACGCAGATCTGGGACACGCTGCGCCGTTTCGCTCCGGCCCGCCCGCTGTTCATCGAGGCCGAATCGCGCAAGATCGGCAGCCTGCGCCTGCCCGCCGCGCTGTTCGCGGCGATGCAGGCCGGTCCCTGCTGCGACATCGTCGCCGAGCGGGAAACGCGCGTCGCCTACCTGCTGCGCGACTATGACTATTTCACCGCCGACGGTGCGGCGCTCAAGGCCAACCTCGACACCCTCCACCCGCTGCTCGGCGCAGCGCGCATCGCCGGCTGGCACCAGCAGATCAATGACGGCGATTTTGCCGGCCTCACCGATTCGCTGCTCGAACACCATTACGATCCGCTCTATGCGCGCGCCCGTGCCCGCGACTACGGCGCCGCGACGCACCAGCCACTGCCCGCCGCCAGCCTCGACGCCGCCGGCATCGACCAGCTCGCCGCCTGCCTCCTCGCTGCCCACGAACCGGAGACCACCACGGCATGAAACCCGTTCAGCTCGCCATGCGCGGCCTCAGCCTCGCCATCCTGTTCACCGTACTCGGCTGGATTGCCTGGACGACGACGCCGGTACCGCTACTGATTGCGCTCGGCATCGGCGCTGCCCTCTTCTCGCTGCGCGTCGGCGAAGCCGGGCAGGCGCGCTACGGCCGCCGCGTACCGGTCACCGAGATGCTGCCGCTCGGCCGCCAGGGCGACCGCCAGATGCTCTACGGCGGCCTGGCCGGCTACCTGATGATCGCCTGCTTCGCACTCGCCGCCTGGTGGGCCTTCCATGGCTGAAATCCAGATCTGGGTCGATGCCGACGCCTGCCCCGGCGTGATCAAGGAAATCATTTTCCGCGCTGCCGAGCGCCGGCAGATCCGCACCACGCTGGTCGCCAACCAGATGCTGCGCACGCCGCCGTCGAAATTCATCCGCGCCATCCAGGTCGCCCATGGTTTCGACGTTGCCGATGCCCACATCGTCAGCCAGGTGGCGCCCGGCGATCTCGTCATCACTGCCGACATCCCGCTCGCCGCATTGGTCATCGAACGCGGCGCGCAGGCACTCAATCCGCGTGGCGAGTTGTACACCACGGCGACCATCCGCGAACGCCTGAACATGCGCGACTTCATGGAAGGTCTGCGCGCCGCCGGCATCGAAACCGGCGGCCCGGCGGCCTTCAGCCAGGCCGACCGGCAGGCCTTCGCCAACCAGCTCGACCGTTTCCTGGCGAAGGTTCCGGGTTAATCCTTGCGCCCGTGTCCGGTCGGCTTCTGCGTCGCCGACAGGATGCCGCGCAGGATGTTGACTTCGTCCTTCTCCAGCCCGGCGCGGCCGAACAGGCGGCGCAGCTTGGGCAACAGGCGGCCCGGCTGTTGCGGGTTGAAGAAGCCGGTGGCGGTCATCACCGCCTCCAGGTGGCCGTAGAAGCCTTCGACCTCGTCGTGCGTTGCTGGCGGCGACGCGAACGGCGTCGCCCCGTCGCCGGCCAGCGGCGCGGCGCCGGCAAAGGCGGCCATGCGGCATTCGTAGCAGAGCAATTGAACGGCGGCGCCGAGGTTGAGCGAACTGAACTCCGGGTTGGTCGGGATGGTCACCGCCGCCTGGCATTGCAGGACTTCTTCGTTGGCCAGGCCGGAGGTCTCGTTACCGAAGACCAGCGCCACCTCACCTTCCGCCGCCGCGGCGAGCAGGCGGCCGACGGTTTCGCGCGGCGTGCCGACCGGCGGCCCGAGATCGCGCCGGCGCGCCGACAGCGCCACCGCCAGCACCGTCCCCTGCAGGGCTTCGGCAAGGGTCTCGGTGACCTTTGCCCGTTCGAGCAGGTCGACGGCGCCGGTCGCCCGGGTGTCGGCTTCCGGGTCGGGAAACTGTTTCGGCGTCACCAGGCGCAGGTCGGATAGGCCCATCGTCTTCATCGCCCGCGCCGCGGCGCCGATGTTGCCCGGGTGGCTGGGACGGCAAAGCACGATGCGGATACGTGAGAGCAGGACTTCCGGTTTCATGGTGTAAAATTCGCGCTTTCCTAAAATCTGAATCGGACGGCCGACGAGACGCGGACCGCCCGATCGCTCTTTCAAAGCCATGCATCCAGCCATCAATATCGCCGTCAAGGCCGCGCGTCGCGCCGGCCAGATCATCAACCGCGCTTCCAACGACCTCGATTCGCTCAAGGTTGCCAGCAAGCAACCGAACGATTTCGTCACCGAAGTCGACAAGGCCGCCGAAGCCGCGATCATCGAAACCCTGGTGGATGCCTATCCGGCGTACGGGATTCTAGCAGAGGAGTCCGGCGCTTCCCCCGCGAAGACGGGCGATGGCGAATACCAGTGGATCATCGATCCGCTCGACGGCACCACCAACTTCATCCACGGCCTGCCGCAATACGCGATCTCGATCGCCCTGGCGCGCGGCAATGTGCTGGAACACGCGGTCGTCTTCGACCCCAACCGCAACGAACTGTTCACCGCTTCCAAGGGCGGCGGCGCCTTCCTCAACGACCGCCGCATCCGGGTCTCCAAGCGCATCCGCCTCGGCGAAGCGCTGATCGGCACCGGCTTCCCCTACCGCGAATTCGACAAGATCGACCTCTACCTGGCCATCTTCAAGGAACTGGCGCAAAAGACCGCCGGCCAGCGCCGCCCCGGCGCCGCCTCGCTCGATCTCGCCTACGTCGCCTGCGGCCGTTACGACGGCTTCTGGGAATTCGGCCTCGCGCCGTGGGACATGGCGGCCGGCGCCCTGCTGATTGCCGAAGCCGGCGGCCTGGTCAGCGACCTGCGCGGCGAAGCCAACTACCTGGAAACCGGCAACATCGTCGCCGGCACGCCCAAGGTCTTCCTGCCGCTGCTCAAGCTGATCGAGGAAAAGCTGCCGGAATCGGTGCGCGGCTGATTTCCCGCCGCTGCCCAGAAAAAGCGCCCGCCGGGCGCTTTTTTCATGTCCGCTCGAAAGCGTCGACGATCGCCGACATCGCCGCCGCGGCGCCCAGCGGCAGGTAGAAATCGACGTAATCGCTCAAGGGCGTGCGCGTCGGGTTGATCTCGACGGTCGGCACGCCGTCCTGCAGCGCCAGCGCGACCGGCTGGACGATGTAGGGAAAGGTCGCCGAGGTGCCGATCGTGAACACCATGTCGAAGCCTTCGTCGAGCGCCGCGTCGAGCCGTTCCAGCGCGGCCACCGGCAGCGCCTCGTCGAACAGCACCACCGCCGGGCGCAGGATCGCCCCGCAATCCGGACAGGGCGGCGGCAACTGGCGGCCGGCCAGCGTCTCGACCGCCTCGGCGTAGCCGCAGCGCGGGCAATACAGCTCGTGCAGGCCGCCGTGGATCTCGATCACTTCCTGGCTGCCCGCCGCCCGGTGCAGCCCGTCGACGTTCTGGGTCAGGGTCAGCACGTAGGGCAGACGGCGTTCGAGGTAGACGATGGCGGCGTGCGCCGCGTTCGGCTGCGCGCCGCGACAGGTTTCCTCGATCTGCGCCAGGTATTTCCAGGTGATTTCCGGGCGGCTGCGGAACATCGGCCCGGACAGCGCGCGCTCGATCGATATCCCTTCCTCGGTGTGGCGACCGTCGTAGAGGCCGCCGGTGCCGCGATAGGTGGGCAGGCCGGAATCGGCGGAAATGCCGGCGCCGGTGATGAACAGGACGCGCCGCGCCCGCGCCAGCTGGTCGGCGATTGCTTCGATCATGACGACTCCCTGAAAGCGATTCAGGCGTAAGTATCCAGCCGCGGCCCGCGGTCTGTCGATGACGGATTGCCGTAAGCCGCCTGCAGACGCTGCCGCTGGCTTTCCGGTTCGCCATTCTCGCTGCCGGAAAACTGCTGCTGCGCCAGCTCTGCCCGCGCCTGCTGCTCCATCTGCGCGGCCTGCGCCGCCACCGCCCGGTCCTGCCCGGAGGGGTCGGCCGGCGCCATCGCCGCAGCGCGGATGCGCCGCGCCCGCTCGATGGTTTCCTGCGGCGTCTTGCCCGGCGAAGTGTCGATGCCGACTTCGCCGGCGACCGCGTAGCTCTGGCCGTCGGGCCCGCGTTCGTAGGTGTAGCTGGCGCCCGAGGTGATCATCCCGCCGCCGGCCGCCATGTGCGCCATTTCGTGCTGGCGGACCTTGCGGTCGGTCTGCTTCAGTTCATCGACCAAGGCCAGTTCTTCGGCGTTTAACTGGCCGACCGCTTCGTCGGCCCGTGCCTTGCCGATCGCCCGCGCCTCTTCCCGGCCTGGGCGTTCGCCGTAGGTCGGATAACTCGAAACCGCGGAAGAGACCCCGGAAATCATCATGAAATCAATACGATGGAATACAACTGGCTGTTTTCATGATAGGCCAGCTCCGGGCAAAAACAAAGCTTTGGTTCAGTTGCAGAGAATCTGGTTGCCCTGCATGCGGCAGTTCTTGCCCCCACCCGCGCCGAGATTGATTGCTGGCGTCGCGGCGGGCTTGGCCGGCGGCTCGCCGCAACCGCCCTTGCTGCAGTCGCGCGGATTCTGGGGGTTGGGCGACGGCCGATGCGGCGGCGGCGAAACGATCAACGGACGCGGGCTGTGCCGCACCGCCGGTCGAGCCGCCGCCAGCACGCGTTGCCCGGCTTCGGGGTCGCCGGTGCAGGTCGAGGCGATCAACGCGTTGCGGTCGGCGTCGATGGTGTCGAGAATCTGCTTGCGACAGGACGCGAAACCGCCAGCATCGCGCGGCGGCCGGGCGCAGATTTCCCCCAGCGCCGCCTGTTGCGCAGCCGTCAGGCGGGCGTTGCGGGCAAGATCGCCGCATTCCTTGCGCTGTTCCGGACTCGCCCCATCCGCCGTTGCCGACGGCAAGGCGTTCGCCGCCGCTGGCGGCTTGGTGGCAGCGGCTTCTTCCTCGAGGCGCTGCAGCTCGAGCTGACGCCGCTGGTGCGCCGCGCGCGCCTCGGCCTGGCGCTCCTCGCTGATCGCTTCGCCGGGCACCGCCTTCAATGTGCGCTCGGCACCTTCGCAGGGGCGTTCGTAGAACACCGTGCGGCCGTCGGGCGTCCGGCATTTGTAGGCCTGGGCGACAGCCAGCGGACTGACGAGCAGGAGGGAAAGCAGCAGGCAGAGGCGAGGTTCGCGCAGCATCGGTCGCTCCGTATCGGTCGTATGGGGCAACCCGCTCCGGCAAGGCGGCGTTGGGGCCCACGGATACATGGATTATAGTCGCGCCGCCGGCGGTGAAATGTTCCAGGCCACGCGCGAGACTGCGCGGCCATACCGCATCCGTATCAAACCAAGACAGCAACGGTATTGGACGGTATGTCGCGCCTCACGTTTAATTGATTGCACGGACCCGCGCCCGCCCTCAAGGGCGCCGGGGCAATCAATTCAAGGCAAATCGCAATGGACATTCCCCTCAACCAGTTCAAGCAGGCAGTGCGCGCCGGTCGCGAACAGATCGGCCTGTGGCTCGGGCTGGGCGAGACCTTCAGCGCCGAAATCTGCGCCGGCGCCGGTTTCGATTGGTTGCTGATCGACGCCGAACACGGCCCCAACGACCTGCGCAGCATCCTCGCACAACTACAGGCGCTGGCCCCCTACCCGACGCAGGCGGTGGTCCGCCCGCCGCAGGGCGACCACGTGCTGATCAAGCAGTTGCTGGAAACCGGCGTCCAGACGCTGCTCATTCCGATGGTCGATACGGCCGAACAGGCGCGTGGCCTGGTCGATGCGATGCGTTATCCGCCGGCCGGCATCCGCGGTGTCGGCAGCGCGCTGGCCCGCGCCTCGCGCTGGGGACGGATCGACAACTACGCGCAGCTGGCCGACGCCCAGATGTGCCTGCTGGTCCAGGTCGAGACGCAGACCGGCTACCGCAACCTGGACGCCATCCTGGAAGTGGACGGGGTGGACGGCGTCTTCTTCGGCGCCGCCGACCTCGCCGCCTCCTACGGCTATCTCGGCCAGTCCACCCACCCGGAAATCGTCGCCGCGATCGAGGACGGCCTGCGGCGCACCGGCGCTGCCGGCAAGGCGGGCGGCGTGCTGTGCAGCGACCGCGCATTGAACGAACGCTACATGGCGGCCGGCGCCAGTTTCGTCGCCGTCGGCGTCGATGCCCTGCTGCTCAGCGCGGCGACCTCGGCCTTGTGCCAGAGCTACAAACCCGGGGCGGCCGCCGCCGGCCCGCCCGGGGCGTACTGAACCACGAAGGACCAGGGAACAAGCCATCGACGAATGGCCCCATTTCACAGACAAAGGAGGAAGACAATGGCAATGACAGGCGTTCTACGCCCCGGACACGGGGCGATCCGGGTGCTCGACCTCGACGAGGCCGTGCATCACTACCGCGACATCATGGGACTGGTCGAAACCGGCCGCGACGCCCAGGGCCGCGTCTATCTGAAATGCTGGGACGAGCGCGACCACCACAGCGTCGTGCTGCGCCAGGCCGACCGCGCCGGCATCGATTTCTTCGGTTTCAAGGTGCTCGACAAGGCGACGCTCGACAAACTCGACGCCGACCTGCGCGCCTACGGCATCAACACCGAGCGCATTCCGGCCGGCGAAATGCTGGGCACCGGCGAGCGCGTCCGCTTCGAGATTCCCTCCGGCCACCTGATCGAGCTGTACGCCGAGAAGCAGGCCGTTGGCAACGGCCTGCAGGTGCAGAACCCGGCCCCGTGGACCAAGGCCTCCGAGAACGGCATCGCGCCGGTGCGCCTCGATCACTGCCTGCTCTACGGCCCCAACATAGCCGAAGTCAAAAAGATCTTCACCGAAGTGCTCGGCTTCTATCTGGTCGAGCATGTGCTGGCGCCGGACAATGAAAACAGCGCCGCCATCTGGCTCTCCTGCTCGCACAAGGTGCACGACATCGCCTTCGTCGAGCACCCGGAGCCGGGCAAGCTGCACCACCTCTCCTTCCTCCTCGAGAGCTGGGAAGAAGTGCTGCGCGCCAGCGACATCCTGTCGATGAACAACGTGCCCATCGACATCGGCCCGACCCGCCACGGCATTACCCGCGGCTGCACGATCTACGCCTGGGACCCGTCCGGCAACCGCTTCGAGACCTTCATGGGCGGCTACCAGCCTTACCCCGACTATGAGCCGACGACCTGGACCTTCGACGGCCTGGGCGCCGGCGGCGGTCTCGATTACCCGCAGCGCAAGCTGCACGAGACCTTCCTCACCGTCGTGACCTGATCGTCGCGGCCGGGCGGCACCCGCCGCCCGGCCTGCCCCGCCAACCGCCGACGCGCAGCCGAGGACTGTGCCGGCCTCTTGCACGCCAAAACCACGAGTCTTGCCATGAGCCAAGTCCAACGCATCCACCATTTCATCAACGGCGAATTCACCGCGCCACCCGCCGCCCGCTATTTCGACAAGCGTTCGCCGGTCGACGGCCGAATCATCGCCCACATCGCCGAAGCCGGCCAGACCGAGGTCGATGCCGCCGTCAGCACTGCCCGCGCCGCGCTGAAGGGCGAATGGGGCAAGCTGACCACCGACCAGCGTGTGGACCTGCTCTATGGCGTGGCCAACGAGATCACCCGCCGCTTCGATGATTTCGTCGCCGCCGAAATGGCCGACACCGGCCAGCCGTCGCACGTCCAGACGCACGTCTTCATCCCGCGCGGCGCGGCCAACTTCAAGATCTTCGCCGACGTGATCAAGAACGTCGCCGCCGAATCCTTCCGCATGGCGACGCCGGACGGCAAGGGCGCGCTGAACTACGCGATCCGCAACCCGAAGGGCGTGATCGGCGTCATCTCGCCGTGGAACGCGCCCTTCCTGCTGATGACCTGGAAAGTCGGCCCGGCGCTGGCCTGCGGCAACACCGTGGTGGTCAAGCCGTCCGAGGAAACGCCGCTGACCGCGACGCTGCTCGGCGAAGTGATGAACACGGTCGGCGTGCCCAAGGGCGTCTATAACGTGATCAACGGCTTCGGCCCGGATTCGGCCGGCGCCTACCTGACCCAGCACCCGGGCGTCGATGCCATCACCTTCACCGGCGAAACGCGCACCGGCACGGCGATCATGAAAGCCGCCGCCGAAGGCATGCGCGACGTGTCCTTCGAGCTCGGCGGCAAGAGTGCCGGCATCGTCTTCGCCGACTGCAATTTCGACGCGGCGGTCGACGGCATCTTCCGCTCCGCCTTCCTCAATACCGGGCAGGTCTGCCTGGGCACCGAGCGCGTCTATGTCGAGCGGCCGATCTTCGAGCGTTTCGTTGCCGCGCTGAAAGCCAAGGTCGAGGGCGTGCGCTACGGCCGCCCGGAAGACCACGCCAGCACCTACGGCCCGCTCATCAGCCAGGAGCACCGCGACAAGGTGCTGTCCTACTACAAGAAAGCCATGGAGGAAGGCGCCACGCTGGTCACCGGCGGCGGCGTGCCCGAGATGCCGGCCGAACTGACCGGCGGCAGCTGGGTGCAGCCGACCATCTGGACCGGCCTGCCGGAAACCGCGGCGGTCGTGCGCGAAGAGATTTTCGGGCCGTGCTGCCATGTCTGCCCGTTCGACAGCGAGGACGAAGTGATCAACCTCGCCAACGCCAACGACTACGGCCTGGCGACAACAATCTGGACCGACAACCTGTCGCGCGCCCATCGCGTCGCCGAGCGCGTCGAGGTCGGCGTCACCTGGGTCAACAGCTGGTTCCTGCGCGATCTGCGCACGCCTTTCGGCGGTGCCAAGCAGTCCGGCATCGGCCGCGAAGGCGGCGTCCATTCGCTGGAGTTCTACACCGAGACCCGCAACGTCTGCATCAAGCTCTGACCCCCTCAGCCCCCAACCCCAAAGAGGCTCACATGAAAAAAATACGCTGTGCGCTGATCGGTTCCGGCAACATCGGCACCGACCTGATCTACAAGATCCAGCGCAGTCCGGTCCTCGAACCGGTGTGGATGGTCGGCATCGACCCCGAATCGGAAGGCCTCGCCCGCGCCCGCGCCATGGGCCTGAAAGCCACCGCCGCCGGCGTCGATGGCCTGCTGCCCTACGTGCGGGAGGACAACATCCAGATCGCCTTCGACGCCACTTCGGCCTACGTCCACGCCGAGAACTCGCGCAAGCTGAACGAGCTGGGCGTGATGATGATCGACCTGACGCCGGCCGCCATCGGCCCCTTGTGCGTTCCTCCGGTCAACCTGCGCGAACACGCGGAAAAGGTCGAGATGAACGTCAACATGATCTCCTGCGCCGGGCAGGCGACCATCCCCATCGTCCATGCCGTGTCGCGCATCCAGTCGGTGGCCTATGGCGAGATCGTCGCCAGTCTGGCGTCGAAATCGATCGGCCCGGGCACCCGCGCCAACCTCGACGAATTCACCTACACCACCTCGAACGCCATCGAGGTCGTCGGCGGCGCCCGCAAGGGCAAGGCGCTGGCCATCATCAACCCGGCCGAGCCGCCGATGCTGATGCGCAACACCATCTCCTGCCTGACCGACGAGACGCCGGACGAAGCGCGCATCACCGAATCGGTGCTGGCGATGATCAAGGAAGTGCAGAAGTACGTGCCCGGCTACCGCCTGGTCAACGGCCCGTTGTTCGACGGCAAGCGCGTCACCGTCTTCATGGAGGTGGCCGGGCTGGGCGACTACCTGCCGAAATATGCCGGCAACCTGGACATCATGACGGCGGCAGCCACCCGGACCGCCGAAATGTTCGCCGAGGAAATCCTGGCCGGCACCATCCAGCTCAAGCCCGTGGAGGTGGCAGCATGAGTGAAGTCAATCTGAAAGGCCGCAAGGTCACGGTCCACGACATGTGCCTGCGCGACGGCATGCACGCCAAGCGCGAGCAGATGTCGGTCGCGCAGATGGTCCAGATCGCCAGCGCGCTCGACGACGCCGGCGTGCCCTACATTCAGGTCACGCACGGCGCCGGGCTCGGTGGCAACTCGCTACAGCACGGCTTTGCGCCGCACAGCAACGAGGAATACCTGAGCGCCGTGTGCAGCGCGGTCAAGCGGACCAAGGTCTCGGTCCTGCTGCTGCCCGGCCTCGGCACCATGCGCGAACTGCAGTCGGCCTACGACTGCGGCGCGCGCAGCGTGCACGTGGCGACCCATTGCACCGAGGCCGATACCTCGCCGCAGCACATCGCCTACGCCCGCAAGCTGGGCATGGACAGCACCGGCTTCCTGATGATGGCCCATCTCAACACGCCGGAAGGCCTGGCGCAGCAGGGCAAACTGATGGAATCCTATGGCGCGCAGACGGTGTACATCACCGATTCCGCCGGCTACATGCTGCCGGCCGACGTCAAGGCGCGGGTCAGCGCGCTGCGCGATGTGCTCAGGCCGGAAACCGAGATCGGCTTCCACGGCCATCACAACATGGGCATGGGCATCGCCAACTCCATCGCCGCCATCGAGGCCGGCGCCGGCCGCATCGACGCCTCGGTCGGCGGGCTGGGGGCCGGCGCCGGCAACACGCCGCTCGAAGCCTTCGTCGCCGTCTGCGAACGGATGGGCATCGAGACCGGCTGCGACCTGTTCAAGCTGATGGACATGGCCGAGGACATCATCTTCCCGCTCATGGAGCACATCGTCCGCGTCGACCGCTCGTCGCTGACGCTGGGCTTCGCCGGCGTCTATTCGACCTTCCTGCTGCACGCCAACCGGGCGGCCGCGCGCTTCGGCATCCCGGCGCGCGACATTCTGGTCGAGCTTGGCCGCAAGAAGATGATCGGCGGCCAGGAAGACATGATCATCGATACCGCCATGACCATGGCCAAGGAACGTGGCCTGCTCAAGGACGCCGCCACCGGAGCCGCATCATGACCCTCTACGCCGAACGCGAAGCCTGCGCCGTCCTGGTCGGCGCCACCGGCGCCTTTGGCACGGCGATCACCCAACGCCTGCTCGACGCCGGCCTCGGCGTCATCGCCGTCGCCCGCTCGGCCGCCAGCCTGCAGGCACTGACCGCGCAATATCCCGGCGTGCGCGCCTGCGCCGCCGATATCGGCAACGATTCTGCCATCGCCGCCATCGCCGCTGCCATCGACAAGCCGGTACGCATGCTCGTCCATGGCCCGGGCGTCGCGGTGGTGGGTGGCATCCTGACCGCGCCGACCGAATCGATGGTCGATGCGGTCAACATCAAGGTCGGCGGCCTGCTCCGCCTGGTACGGGCGGCCGATGCCCATCTGTCAGCCGGTTCGCGTATCGTCGCCATCGGCGGCCACTACGGTCTGGAGCCAACCGCCTACGCGGCGGCGGCGGGCGTCGCCAACGCCGCCATCCTGAATGTGGTGCGCCAACTGAGCATGGCCTACGGCCCGCGCGGCATCACCGCCCACACCATCGTTCCCGGCCCGGCCGACACCGAGCGCCTGCGCCGCGTCGCCGCCACCCGTGCCGAACAGCGTAACTGCAGCACCGACGACGTGCTCGACGAAATGCGCGCCGAATCCTCGCTCGGCATCCTCAGCACGCCGGAGCAGATCGCCTGGGCGGTGACCCTGCTGCTCGCCCCGGAAGCCGATGCGATGACCGGTTCCAGCCTGATGCTCGACGCCGGCCGCCGCCGCGGCCTGCCCTGACCCAAACAAGGAGAAAAACATGCCCGTCGCCAACCTGCACGTCCTCGCCGGCCACCCGCGCGAAAACCTCAAGCAGTGGATCCGCGAAACCTCCAACGCACTGTCGGAAATCCTCGCCGCCCCGAAAGACCGCCTGGAAGTCTGGGTCACCGAAATCGATCCCGAACTCTGGGGCATCAACGGCCTGCCGGCCGACGAAGTGCTGGCGCAAACCCCCCGCCACGACGCCGAGATGCCCTTCATCCGCATGGTCCTGATGGAAGGCCGGACGACCGAGCAACTGCACCGGGTGATCGCCGAACTGACCGCCATCACCGCCCGCCTGCTCGACGTCGATGCGCAGCGCATCCGCGTCTACATCGCCCAAGCCCATCCCGACCGCTGGGGCATCGGCGGCGTCCCGGCCAGCATCCGCCGGGCTGCCGAACTTGCCGCCCGTCAGACGACAACCGGCTGAACCCGTCGCCTCAGCGACGCAGCCAGTCGGCCGCCAGACGGGTCAGACGCGGCATGACGAGGTAGGACATGGTGACGGCGACCAGCGCCGTCACCACCGCCGTGCGCAACAGGAAAGGCAGGCCGGCGAGCAATGGCGCGACAAAGGCGAGCAAGAACGCCACCGTCGGGAAAATGCCGCACCAGCTGAGCAAGGTCATCTTCCAGCGCCGCGGCATCCGCTGCGCCGGCACCAGCGTCGGTCCGAACCAGGCATCGAGGCCGTGCAGCATCCGGTACTCCGGCTCGCCCTCGGCCACCGCCGCCAGCCGTTCCATCCATTGCGCGCGCACCGGCGAGGCCTGCCAGCGCTCCAGATCGGCCTGCTGCGCAAAGCGTTGGATGATCTGGTAATCGCCCCCCGGCTCCGCCGGCGGAATCAATTCGGCCGACACGTAACCCGGAAAATGCCGGGCATCGGCAAACATCGCGCCGACCAGCGCCTCGTAAGCTTCGGCGCATCCCGCCTTGGCCCGCCGTCGAACCACACGGAACACCGCTTCGCCGCCCATAACAATCTCGACAAAATAATTAATATCGAGATTTTATAGAGTGCATGCAATGAATGGCCAGCAGTTTTTCCGGATGCGCCCGGAAAAAATCCAACAAAAAACCCGCCGAGCCTTGCGCCGAGCGGGTTTCAAGTATTTTTCCGATGGTGGGCGGTACTGGGTTCGAACCAGTGACCCCTGCCGTGTGAAGGCAGTGCTCTACCACTGAGCTAACCGCCCATCGAGGAAGGCGCGAATTTAACCACAAGTCGCGAAGCGGGTCAAACCTCGCTCGGCTAAAATAGCGAACTTTGTTTCACACAGATCGAACCGATTCCCATGAAGCCTGTCCGCACCCGTTTCGCCCCCAGCCCCACCGGTTACCTGCATATCGGCGGCGCCCGTACCGCCCTCTTCTCGTGGGCCTATGCCCGCCGTCACGGCGGCACTTTCGTCTTGCGCATCGAGGACACCGATGTCGCCCGTTCGACGCCGGAAGCCGTTCAGGCCATCCTCGACGGCATGGCCTGGCTCGACCTGGGGCACGACGAAGGCCCGTTCTACCAGATGCAGCGCATGGAGCGCTACAAGGAAGTGATCCAGCAGATGCTGGCGGCCGGTACCGCCTATTACTGCTACACGACGCGCGAAGAGCTCGACGCGCTGCGCGCCGAACAGGAAGCCCGCAAGGAAAAGCCACGTTACGACGGGCGCTGGCGTCCGGAAGAAGGCAAGACGCTGCCGCAATCGCCGGCCGGCGTGTCGCCGGCAATCCGTTTCCGCAATCCGAAGGACGGCGTCGTCGCCTGGGACGATGCGGTCAAGGGCCGGGTCGAGTTCGCCAACAGCGAACTCGACGACCTGGTCATCGCCCGCGCCGACGGCACGCCGACCTACAACTTCTGCGTCGTGGTCGACGACTGGGACATGGGCATCACCCACGTCATCCGCGGCGACGACCACGTCAACAACACGCCGCGCCAGATCAACATCCTCACGGCGCTGGGTGGCGGGGTGCCGACCCACGCCCCCCTGTCGATGATCCTCGGCGACGACGGCGCCACGCTCTCGAAGCGCCACGGCGCGGTGTCGGTGATGCAGTACGACGATGACGGCTACCTGCCGGAAGCAGTCATCAACTACCTCGCCCGCCTCGGCTGGTCGCATGGTGACGACGAAGTCTTCTCGCGCCAGCAGTTCGTCGAATGGTTCGACCTCGACCACATCACCGCCTCGGCGGCCCAGTTCAACACCGAAAAGCTGCTCTGGCTGAACCAGCACTACATGAAGCAGCTGCCGGCGGCCGAACTGGCGGCCCGCGTCAAGCCACGGCTGGCGGCGCGCGGCGTCGATACCGACAACGGCCCCTGCCTGGAAAAGGCGGTGGCGCTCTACGTCGATCGCTGCAACACGCTGAACGTCCTGGCCGATGCCGTCGAAGTCTTCTACACCCCGGTCACCCCGTCGGCGGAACTGCTGGCCCAGCATCTCACCGACGAAACGCGCCCGGCGCTGGCCGACTTCGCCGCCGGCATCGCCGGCGTCGCCTGGGAAATCCCGGCCATCGCCGCGCTGATCAAGGAAACCATCGCCAAGCACGGGCTCAAGATGCCGAAACTGGCGATGCCGCTGCGCGCCCTGCTGGTCGGTCAGACGCAAACCCCGTCGGTCGACGCGGTGATCGAACTGGCCGGTCGCGAACGCGTTGCCGCCGCCCTGAAAAAATATCTCTAAAATCTCGCGAAGGCCCTTTACAAGGGGAAAGTCGATCCCTATAATGCGGCCTTCTTTCGAGCAGGGGGGTATAGCTCAGCTGGGAGAGCGCTTGCATGGCATGCAAGAGGTCAGCGGTTCGATCCCGCTTACCTCCACCAAGAGCTCGAAAGAATGTAGTAAAAAAAGTCCGGGTCCCCATCGTCTAGAGGCCTAGGACACCGCCCTTTCACGGCGGTAACCGGGGTTCGAATCCCCGTGGGGACGCCAAGAATTTGCAGTAGCACAGGTTCAAGTGCGGAGTGGTAGTTCAGTTGGTTAGAATACCGGCCTGTCACGCCGGGGGTCGCGGGTTCGAGCCCCGTCCACTCCGCCAATTTATTCCCAAGTGACTGATTGTATTAAGCAATCAGTCACTTGGGTAATCAAGGGTACAAAGACAGGGTACAAAGTTCAGTCGGAAAGGACTGGACATGCCGCCCTGCCTGCCCCTCAGGAACCATACCTACCATTTCCGCCAAAGCGTTCCACCAGAGTTGCGTTCGCTCATCGGCAAGCGGGAAATCAAGAAGTCTTTGGGTCGCAATTACCCGGCAGCCGTCAGCCTTGGCAAGAAGCTTGCCGTCGAGGCTGACAAGGCAGTCTGTGATGCTCGCGCCCAATTCGACAACCTCCCTGTCGATCCCTTCTTCTCCGAGGGTATTCGCCGTAGCCGGCCGGTTCCCCTGACGGAAGTCACGCCAGAACTCGAAACCCAATCTGATCCGATTTCTGATCGGCCGGCTGAACCTTGACAATTCGTTGGGGATGTCAGTCAGCGTTCAGGCTCTCTTTATGCCGAAATACGACGCTGGAACGCACGGCGATCAATAACGCGGCAAGAATGAACCCAGCGGCAATGGAAAAGGTAGCTGCAAGGCCTGAGGCGGCAACCTGCGGGGCGAGCGCTGTGAAATCGGAGGTACCCGCCCCCAAGGCAAAAGCCGCGCCCATCAAGGACGCGCCAGTGATCAGACCGAGGTTGCGCGAGAGATTGAGCAGGCCGGAAACGAGACCGCGCTGCTCGGACCCGCTGCCGGTCATCACCGCAGTGTTGTTCGCCGCCTGGAACAGCGCATAGCCGGCGGTGGTCACGGCCAGCGCGCCGACATAACCCGCCAGGCCGACGCTGGCGGACAGCGCCGGCAGCGTAACGGCACCCAGCGCCATCGTTGCCAGGCCGGCGATGGTCATCCGCTGTGCCCCCAAGCGATCCACCAGACGGCCGGCGGGCATACCCGAGAGCGCAGCCGCCAGCGGGCCGGTCGACATCACCAGGCCGACCGGAGTCGCTTCCAGAGCGAAGACGCTGGCGAGGTAGAACGGCCCGACGACCAGCGTTGCCATGACTACGGCGGTGACCAGGGCGCTCATCGCGAACCCGGCGCCAAGTGTGCCCTGGCGGAACAAACCTGGCCGTACAAGTGGCGCCGGCGCCCGCGCTTCGACCCACAGGAACAGCGCACCGCCACCGATCGAGGCAAGCAGCAGCGCGCCATTGATGACCCCGAAATGACCCTTGCCTAGCGTCATCGCCAGCGCATAGGCGGCGAGCGCCATGGCCAGGACGACTAAGCCAGCCTTGTCAAACGGCGGACGTGGCGCCCCGGTCGAGGGGGTGTCGGCGGGCAGGAGGCGCAGCGCCAGGAGCAGCGCCGCAACGCCGAGCGGGAACATGATCAGGAAGATCGCCTGCCAGCCGCCAACAGCGATGAGCACCCCGCCGAGCGTCGGCCCCACTGCCGTGCCCACCGCGGACATAGTACCGAGCAGGCCCATGGCGCTGCCGGTACGCTCCTTGGGTACGGCCTCGCCGACCAACGCCATTGTGAGCGCCATCATGATGGCCGCCCCTATGCCCTGGAGCGCACGCGCCGCGATCAGCCACCCCAGTCCAGATGCCGCGCCGCACAGCACGGAGGCCACGGAGAAGACGACGATCCCGACAAGCAGCAGTCGGCGCCGGCCGATGACATCACCCAAGCGCCCGACGCCGACGATCGTACTAGTGATGGCAAGAAGGTAGGCCAGAACAACCCACTGGACTGCCTGGAAAGACGCCGAGAAGGAGTGCACCAGCGCCGGTAACGCCACGTTGGCGATGCTAGTCCCCAGCGAGGAGAGCAACATGGGCAACGACAGGCTGGCCATCACCCAGCGTACGTCACCATTCTGCAAAACCTTTGGGCAATTCGTAAGATCAGGCTTGCTCATGACAAGCCCCGCCCGCCAACGAGACAATCGATAGCCAGCCGGGGGCCGTCGCCGGTGCCGACAATGCGTTCCACGGGGTGCGCTTCCTCGATAAACAGCTCATGCCCAACGGCAGCCACGACCCGCTCAGCGAACCAGACGGCATTGGCCCCTTCGCTGGTGGCCAGATCCAGCGCCCGCCCGAGCGGCAGGCTTGCAGCGTCCGCGACCAGGAAGCTGTTGGCGTTAACAGGCCACAGGAACTCGCTTGCAGCGTAGCGCTGGATCCATGCCTCTCGCCCCATCGAGCGCGCAATTTCGGCGAACGCAGAGCCTGCGCCGACTGCCTCTTGATTTGCCCAACCGGGCGCGACCTTCACTTCCATTTTCCGACTCCTCGAACACGATGTCTGAATGGGTAAGTATCCCCCGGCAAAGCCGGGGGCTTTAGATTGTGAGCCGCTCAAAGCGGCAATCTGGGGTCGCTAACGCGGCCCCGATTCGTTGGGGCCACCGTAACGGTGGCCGATCAGCGCCATAAGTTCATTTGCTCCAGTC
>JAFIHA010000019.1 GCA_017848965.1 Dechloromonas aromatica (nom. nud.)
CGTTCTGCTGGGTGATCTGCGACAACTGGCTCATCGCCGTATTGACCTGGTTGACGCCGACGCTCTGCTCTTCCGACGCGGCGGTGATTTCCTGCACCAGATCGGCGGTCTTCTTGGTCGCCGGCACGATCTCGTCGAGCAACTTGCCCGCCTTCTCGGCCATGCCCACCGAATTGACCGCCAACTGGCCGATTTCCTGCGCCGCGACCTGCGAACGCTCGGCCAGCTTGCGCACTTCCGCGGCCACCACGGCGAAGCCCTTGCCGTGCTCGCCGGCACGGGCGGCTTCGATCGCCGCGTTGAGCGCCAGCAGGTTGGTCTGGTAGGCGATATCGTCGATGATGCCGATCTTGCGCGCAATCTGCTTCATCGCGCCGACCGTCTCGTTGACCGCCTGACCGCCTTCGCCTGCCTTCCGGCTGCCCTCGGCCGACATGCCGTCGGCGACCTTGGCGTTCTCGGTGTTCTGCTGGATCGACGAGGTCATCTGCTCGATCGACGCCGAGGTTTCCTCGACCGAAGCCGCCTGCTCCGACGAAGCCTGCGACAGCGACTGTGCCGTCGACGACACCTGGACGGTGGCCGAAGCCAGCGTCTCGGTTGTGTTGTTCACTTCGGAAATGGTCTGCGCCAGCTTGGCGACAGTGTTGTTCAGGCTCTGCTTAACCTGGTCGTAAGCGCCTTGATAGTCGCGCGTCACCTGCTTGGTCAGGTCGCCCTGCTCGAGCGCCTGGGCAACGTAGATGGTGTCCTTGAACGCGGTATCGACCGTGCTGGAAAGCTGGTTCAGCAAATCGGACAATTCCTTCGTATAACCCGCCTTGCCGGCAAGCTCCATCTTGATCGAAAAGTCACCGCGGTTGGCTGCCCCCACGATCTCTCGAATCTCGCCGACGATGCGGGTCAGTGCGTCCACCGTCGTATTCACCGCCTGCTTGGCCTGATCGAAGTCACCTTGGTACTCCCGGTTCACCTTCTGTGACAGGTCGCCCGCCGCCAGCGCCGAAGAAACCCGGACCACATCCTTGAACGCCGTATCGACCGTGGCCGACAACTGATTCAGCAAATCGGCAAGATCCTTGCTGTAGCCCGCTTTCCCCGCCAGATTCATCTTCGTGTTGAAATCGCCGCGGTTCGCCGCAACGACAAGGTCCTTGATTTCCCCGACGATTCCCGTCAGCGAATCCTGCATTGTCTTCATCGCACACAACAGGCTGGTACTGTCTCCGGACTTGATCTCGATCTTGCTCGTGAGGTCGCCAGCGGCAATCTTGTTGGCCACATCAGCGGCGAAGTCGGGTTCGCCCCCCAGTTGCTTGAGGAATGCCCGGGTAACGACAAAGGCGATGAAGCCGACGGCAACGAGAGTCACTACCGCAATAAGCAGCGAAAGTGTCAAAGCGCTCCCTTTGGTTGCAGCTGCTTCATCCGTGCCTTTCTTCCCTAGATCGACGTTGTATTGCATATGCTCGTCAAGAGCATCGTTGAGCTTTTCGGCAAGAGCGCCATTCTTTGCCATTACCTCTCTCGCTTGCTCGGTCTTGTTTGCACGGGATAATTCGAGCGTCTGATCCAAGCCGAGGTAATACTCGTCTCTGATCTTTTTATCTGCCTCCAGCAGGGCTTTGTCCTTATCGCCAGAGACCAAGGATTCGTAGTCATTCAACGCCTTGTCGAATTTCGCCGTCGCGTCCTTTAGCTTCGATTCGATTTCGACCATTGCCTTGTCATCGGTATTGAGCACGTGGCGATAGGTCCCGACTCGAATTCGGCTGAATTCAGCCAGGGCTGTATTCAGCGTTGTCATACTGGGAACGGTGTTTACCGAGCAATAGCTTGCTGCTTCGTAGACTTTACCCATTTGCTGCTGCCCCAGTCCTGTCAGCAACGCGATGCCGAGTAAAGCGGAACCGCCGAGCAGGGCCATTTTTTTTGCAACGGTGAGTTTCATCGTTATCTCCGGGTGGAAAATAGGTTTGGGTTCAGCAGGCTTCACTGAGGGAAAGTTGCTTGCGTAGGCCTTCGTGTGCGGCGACACGGCGGACCAGTCCTGGCACATCGAGGATCAGGGCGACCTGGCCGCTGCCCAGGATGGTGAAGCCGCTGATTCCCTGCAGGCCGTTGAAGACAGCGCCGAGCGGACGGATCACCGTCTGGTATTCGCCCTGCAGCATGTCGACGACGAGGCCGGCCCGGCGACCGGCGTAATCGACCACCACCACGTTTTCCCGACGTACCGGTTCAAGGAGGAAGGCGAGTTCGTCGTCCACGCCCTGGGTGAGGATTTCCTGTGCATTGCCGATTTCCGGCGCCGCCGCTTGCGGAATCTCGAAAAGGTCGCGCAGACGGATGAAGGGCAGCACTTCGCCGCGCAGGTCAAGCTGGTTGCGCCCTTGCGCCGCCTCGATTTCGGCGGCGCTGAGCTCGACGCACTCGACGACCATTTCCAGCGGCACGACGAAGGAGGAATCGCCGACACCGACCAGGAAGCCGTCGATGATGGCCAGGGTCAGCGGCAGGCGGATGCGGATGGTGGTACCGACGCCCTCGCTGCTGTCGATCTCGATACTGCCGCGCAGGGCGACGATGTTGCGGCGCACGACATCCATGCCGACGCCGCGGCCGGATAGGTTGTTGACCTGCTCGGCGGTGGAGAAGCCGGGCTCGAAGATCAGCGCATGGATCTCGCTGTCGCTGAGAACCTGCTCAGGCTTGACCAGACCGCGCTCGATCGCCTTGGCCAGGATCTTGTCCCGGGGCAGACCGCCGCCATCGTCGGCAACCTCGATGACGATGCTGCCGGAATCGTGGTAGGCGTTCAGCCTCAATGTGCCGTGCCCGGGCTTGCCGCGCGCCCGCCGCAGTTCCGCGGACTCGATGCCGTGATCCATGGAATTGCGCACCAGATGGGTCAGCGGATCACCTATCCTCTCGACCACCGTCTTGTCGAGTTCGGTCTCGGCGCCCGCGATTTCCAGCCGGATATCCTTGCCGATCTCCTTCGAGACGTCGCGCACCACTCGCTGGAACTTGTTGAAGGTGGCGCCGATCTGGACCATGCGCAGTTGCAGCGCGGAGTCGCGGATGTCCTCGACGAGCCGGTTGAGCAAGGAGGCGGCCTCCTGCAGTTCGGGCTGGCCACTGCGTGCGGCGGCCAGGTTGATGCCGGCACTGGCGATGATCAGTTCGCCGATCAGGTTGATGTGCTGATCGAGTTTTTCCGCGTTGACGCGGATCAGCGCGGCCTCCCCGGAATGCTTCTCGCGGAGCTGTTTCTGCTTGTCGAGCGCGGCATCGACCACTTCCGGCTGCACCAGCTTCTGCTGCACCAGGACCTCGCCCAGCGGCGGCACCGTGGCCTCGACGGGAATCGTTGCCTGCAGGACGAGCGCCTCTTCCAGTTCGGCCTGGGTCAAGGTCCCGCAGTGCACGAGAATGTCGCCGAGGCGGAGGTCGTCGCCCGAGACCTCGTCGATCAGCGACTTGTATTCCGAGAGCTTGCTGTGCGGAGGCAGGATTCGAATCCGCGCATCTTCGGCGACGTATTCGAAGGCGTTTTCTATCGTCGCCTTGTCGGCGTCGCTGCGATAGGCGAACTCAAAGCCGAGGTAGCAGCCTTCCGGATCGATCGCTTCCAGCGTCGGGACCGAGGCGGTCAGCGTGACGATGCGCTCGATTTTCCCGAAGGTACCGAGGTAGCGGATGATGGCGATCGGATCGAGGCCGATGCGCAGAATCCCGATGTTGAAGCGGGCCGAGATGTGCCAGAGTTCGGTGCCGGCGTCCTGCCCGTAGTCGTCGGAACGGCTCTCGATCTCGACTTCGCTGCCCGCCGCCTCGCCTTCGTGGCGCGGCGCGCTTTCCGGCGGCGCTGCCAGCCAGTTGCGCAACTGCTCGACGAGGCGCTCGCTGACGCTGTGGATTTCGGCATCGGGTTCGCTCCTGGCGGCGACGTGATCGAGCATGCGCCCGAGGTGATCGCGGACCGCCAGCAGCAGGGCAACAAGATCGGAATTGATGGTCAGGTTGCCGGCGCGCACGCGATCTAGGACATTTTCCGCGACGTGGGTGAAGGCGACGACATAGTCGATCCCGAAGATCCCGGCCGATCCCTTGATCGTGTGCGCGGCCCGGAAGATCGCGTTGATCAGTCCGGCGTCGTCGGGCGCCTGTTCGATCTGCAGCAGCGACTCCTCCATCTGTTCCAGAAGTTCCCTGCCTTCGGCAACGAAGGTATTCAGCGCGTCGTCCATGGTAGACATGTGGGCATCCTCGTCAGACTTGGGAACGGATCAGGACCGGATCGCCGAGCTGGGCGAACAGGTCGAGCAGGTCGAGCGTTTCGACGACCGGCGCGCTGTGGTCGGCAAAGATCAAGGTCTTGCCCGCCTGCGCGGCCTGGCGCTTTGCCGCCAGCATCAACTGGACGCCCGTGGTATCGCATTCGCTGACACGGCCGAGGTCGACTTCGACGATCTCGGCCCCGGAAAGCGCCTCCAGGAGTTGCTGGCGGATGGCGCCCGCCGTCGAAATGCTCATTTCGCCGCTCAGTTCGAGGCGCCGCTGGGTAGGTTTCTTGGCCATCGCTCGCCTCAGGGAAGGATCAGCTTGGAGACCGCCGCCAGCATCTGCGCCGGCTGGAAAGGCTTGACCACCCAGGCCCTGGCGCCCGCCGCCTGACCTTCGCGCTTCCTGTCCTCGCCCGCTTCGGTGGTCAGCATGATGACCGGCGTGAACTTGTAGGCCGCCAGTTGCTTGAGCGCCTTGAGCAGCGTGATGCCGTCCATGTTCGGCATGTTGACGTCGCTGATGATCAGGTGAAACTTGCGTCCGTCGAGCTTGCCGAGGGCATCCTTGCCGTCGCAAGCCTCGGTGACGTCGTAACCCGCCCCCTTGAGGGCGATCCCGACGACCTGGCGCAAGGACGCGGAGTCGTCGACGATCATGATTGATTTGCCCATGATGGAAACCTCGTCTGTCAAAAGAAAGTGATCTCGGCCGCCGGAGCGTTGCCAGCCGCCGCCTTGCCGCGATGGATCAGGTGTTGCTCGGGTACCGTGTAGGTGCTGGCCAGTTCCTCCAGCCAGCTCGAGACATCGATCGATTCGGGAACCAAGCCCTGCCGCAGCAGCGCTTCCTGTTCGGCGAGGTTGCTCGTCATCCGTTCAATGTCGGCGACGACGTGGCCCAGTACCTGGCTGACGCGATCCTGGAACTGCAGGGCGACGAGAATCTCGGCGATCGCGTTGTTGGTGGCGTACCCCTGGGCCCGCAGCGCCTCGGACGATGCGGACAAGCGCTGCGCCGACGCCTTGATCGACGAGACGACCTCGCCGATCGCCCGACTGGAAGCTTCGATCAGCGACTCGTCCTGGGCGATGAAGGATTTCGAGGCGTTCAGCGTTTCCACGATGTCGGCATTGACCAGATCGACCGTCCGCGTGATCTTCCGGCCAGTGTCGCCGGACTTGGTCGACAGTTTTCGGACCTCGTCGGCGACCACGGCGAATCCCCGCCCCGCTTCTCCGGCGCGGGCAGCCTCGATGGCCGCGTTGAGGGCGAGCAGGTTGGTCTGACTGGCGATTTCGGCGACTTCGTTGGCCATCTGGCGCAGTTGCTCGGTGTTTCCCGCCATCGATGTCGCCTTTTCGAGCATCGCGTTGCGATGCGCCAGCGCCTGGCTCAGGCCGTCGATGATTCCCTCCAGCTTGCTCTGGGCATCGCCGAGCAACTGATTCATCAGGTTGTCTTCCGGCGTACTGGCCAGCGTCCCCGTCAGATCGGCGGAGATGCCGGAGAACTGATCGGCCAACGCGGTGACCGATGTTTCGGTCAGGCTAGCCATCGCCTTCACCTGTCCCGACCAGATCGGCAAGACCCCGGCACAAAGACGCTCGAGGCCGGTGATCGTCTTTTCCTGGCCCCGCTCGCTTTCCTCCTGCCAGCGCAACAGGCTTGCCGTGTGGGTTTGCGCCAGACTGGCGGCATCGTTGCTGACGAGCACGACGGCCAGGAGACCAGGCAACATCGCCACGCCGGCCTGCAGGAAAGCAGCCACGGCAAAACCGCCGAGCCACAGCAGGCCCAAGCCACAGGCAACGCTGACCGCCGCCAGCAGGCGCGCCGTCCGCCGGGCGCGCTGACTGATCCACGCGGTGTCGACCGCCGATACCGGCGGATTGGCAGAACGAAAGACGCTGGCATCAGCGGGCATCAACAAGCTCCTTCAGGCATCTCATGGCAAGCATCGGATTCATGCCTTCATGATGGACGAGGCAGCTTGACGACGACATCGGCAAAACGCCGAATCGGGACTCAGCGGCTGACGACGCGGGGTAGGCTCATCCCTACCCAAGCGCTCGCCGCCGCCCTTGGCATGCGTCCCCTGCGGTCAGGAATTTCGAGCCATCTCAGGCAAAGGGAATCCTGACCAGAATCCGGGTTCCACGGCCCGGTTTGCTCACCACCTCGGCGCGCCCCCCCAGGGCAACCGCCCTTTCGGAGATTCCCAGCAAGCCGAAACGCTTTGTGTTCCGCTCGGAGGCCTCGAAGCCCTTGCCGTTGTCCCGAACCTCGAAGCACCAGTAGCCGGCTTCGCGGCGCAGGGCCAGGCTGACTTCGCTGGCGGCGGCATGGCGGGAGATATTGGTCAGCGCCTCCTGGGCGATCCGGAACAGCGCCGTCGCCTGATTCTCGGTGAGCCCCTTGGTATTCGGCGTGATCTGCAGCTTGGGGCGAACGTGGTTATAGCGCAGGAAGTTTTCCGCCAGCCAGACGAGACCGCTTTCGATCCCGGAATTGAGGGCGGTCGGACGCAGGGAGGAAACCAGGTCGCGGGTGCTCTGAAGACTGATCGCGACCAGGGAAAGAAGCTCCCCCACCTTTTTGTCCAGCCCCGCCAGCTTCTTGCCGAATTCGAGGGCCAAGGACGAAAGTCCCAGATGCAGCGAGGTCAGGAGTTGCCCGAGCTCTTCGTGAATGTCCCGGGCCAGACGCTTCCTCTCCTCTTCGCGAATGACATCGCCGTGATTGACCAGCAGCCTGAGCTGCTCGCCGGATTCCGCCAGACGGCTGGCACTCTCCTTCATTTCCGTGACATCGCGCGCGATCAGCAGCGCACTGATCGGCTTGCCGTTCTCATCCATTTCGGGCACGGCACGGCACTGGAAATGGCGAGGTTTGCCGCGCTCCGAAACCGCCTCGAAAACGCCGCGGATCTCACGGGCGTTGCCCAGCGCTCTTTCCGAAAACTCGTAGATGCGCGAACCGCTGTGCAGAATGCTACCCAGTTGCGCACGGGCGGCGGGATTGGCGTAGAGGATCGCGCCATTTCGGTCGAAGCGGAGTATCGGGTCGGGAGCATTCTCGATCAGTGCCCGATAAGCCTGTTCGCTGACGGTCAGCGCCGACTCGATCTTCTTCCGCGCACTGATATCAAGAACCACGCCGTCCCAAGCCACCCCACCATCGGCTAACTGTCGCGGCGTACAGCGCAGTTCGATCCAGCGCTCGCTGTCGTCGCCGCCCTCGGCCAGACGACATTCGATGACCGCTGGCCGGCTGTCGCTCCGGGCGGCACGCAGGTTTTCTTCAACACGCACGGCGCATTCCGGATGGAGCAAGCACAACAGTTCAGAGGGGCGCTGGAAATCGGCGCAACCAGAACGCGCCAACGTCGCGGCAAGCCCCGGACTGGCAAATAACAACGACCACTTGCCGTCCCCGGCACAGGCGATGGTGAAAAAGTCGCCGGGGGCGCTACGGAAATAGCTGGACATGCGCGCCTCGGTTTCAGCTCGCTGCAGCAGCGCGATTTCGTGCGCCCTGGCCACCGTGATATCGTGCCCGATCGCGATGATCCGAGCAATTCCGCTATCATCGGCAAGCGGGTTCAGGTGAATCCTGAACAGTCGTCCCGAAGTCTCCCCGGACAAACTCAGGGTGCCATCGTAGGCCACCGGCAGCGTGGTGTGAAGGCAACGCTCGCAAGCCTCAACCAAGCGGGCGACGCTCGCCGACAGACCGGGATCGAGCACGATCGGCGGAAGCTTGCCTTGGCCGCAAAAGAACCGACTTTCCCCATGCAGAACCTCCTGCGCCACCAGGTTGGCGTCTTCCAGCAGGAAGCTCCCGCCACTGACACGAATGACGATGGCCGCGTCGGATGAATGCAGGTAGACCAGGCGATTGACTTCTGCTCCCGGCGAAGGCGGGGCGTGCTTGGTGGCGGCAATGCCCGACGCTTGAGCGGACAGCCGCTGCCGCCGGCGCAGCCTCCCCGCCTCGGTGGTAGCGCGCTTCCCGAGGCGCCCTTTGCCGAGAAACAGCTTCATCGCCCCTGAGCCCCCTTCATCCGCAAGGAATCGGACGCCACACGCGCTCCACCATCTCCACCCAACGCAAAGCCGAACCTCCCTCGTACGCCGCGCGCAATCATCCACCCGCTCCCGACTGGCATCCTCTGCATTCCAAGCAACACCACGCCCTCCCGAACCAGCCTCGCCCCCTCCGAGCCCAAACCTCGCATCGCGTTCATTGCCGATGTCTGACGCTCCTCGCGCACCCCGCAGCAGCCATCACATCTTTGGGAAGTTTGGAACCAAGCCTGCCGCAAGCGGCAGCATCCGCCTATCAGGGCGGACTGAATGAGGTTCAGCGCTTGCGCCCTTCCGGGTAGGAATCGTCCGATAAGGCTTTCCGTATTTCCGACACCGGCACGTGCGCCACCTCGGGCGTTCCGGCAAAGACCCCGGGCACGAATCGCAACTTGCCGATCGGAATCGGCCAAACGACGTCGGGAAAGCAAGCGGGATGAAATCGACAACCATGGCAAAACAAACATATTTGACAGTCTTTGCATGGTGTGCATTTTTGTTATTTATGTCAAATAATGGACTTGCTACAGCTTTATTTCCTGCCGCGTTGAACGCCTCGGGAAAACCAGGGGAAGTTCGGAAACGTGGCCGCAAAAAATACGGTGCCATGCTCGCGCGGAAGCGTTGCGAAAAGGCAACACAACGCGTTGCTGCGACTTTATGTCGCAGCAACGCCGATGCAGGGAGATAGCGGGAAAATGGCCGGCCAGCGCCGGTTGCGGAGGCGTTTCCGTCAGGCGGAATTCACGTTATTTGTAACCGCGTAACGGATCAATTCAACATTGCTGGAAAAACCCATTTTTTCCATGAGCCGCGATTTGTGGGTCGATACCGTCTTGTTGCTGATCGACAGCCGTTCGGCAATCTCGTTGATGCCGTAACCGGTCGCCAGCAGGCGGAAAACCTGAAGCTCCCTGTCGCTCAACGCATCGTGCGTCGGCACCGGGATGGCGCCGGAGGCACCGAGAACGATTTTCTGGGCAATCTCCGGATCGACGTAGTAGCCCCCCGCGGCGACCTTCCGGATCGCCATCAGCAGCGCTTCGACATCCCGCCCCTTGGTGAGGTATCCGTTGGCGCCGGCTTTCAGCGCTCGTCGGGCAATCTGCGGATCGTCGTGCATGGAAAGGACCAGTATCGGCAAGCGCGCATGATGCGCGCGCAAGCGCTTGAGCATGTCGTCACCGTCGATCCCGGGCATGGTGAGATCGAGCAGCAGCAAGTCGGGTTTCCATAGCACGAGACTCTGCAAAGTTGATGTCAGGCAGTCAGCTTCACCGATGACTTCGATATCGGGAACAAACGAAAACAACTGCTTGAGACCTTGCCGGACTATTGTGTGGTCATCGGCGATGAAAACCTGAATCACGGCCCTACTCCTTTGAAGCCCCGGAAACGCAACATCAGCAAGCGAGCCGGTCTTGCCACCCAATACCGATCACGCCATGGCGGGAACTGTGTGTCATTTTACAACAGCATTGCCCCCGACCTCCTGTGTCATACCGCGTTGCAGCAATCTCCCGAAGCCTCCTCCGGACAGCGACCATGAATGGACAAGGCCCGTCGTTCCGGAAAACGACGGGCCTGCCAGAAGCATGCGACGAAACCGCAGGATCAGAACGGAATGTCGTCGCCCAGATCGTCGAACGACGGCTTCGGCCGGTTCTTCGGCGGCGCCGGCGCGTAATCGGTCGGCTCGTCGTAACCACCACCACCGCCACCGCCGCCTTGCGCAGCCGGCGCGCCCATGCCCTGGCGCGAGCCGAGCATCTGCATTTCGGTGCATTCGATTTCGGTGGTGTAGCGATCCTGGCCGTCCTTGTCCTGCCACTTGCGAGTCTTGATGCGGCCTTCCAGATACACCTGGGAGCCCTTGCGCAGGTACTGGCCGGCGATTTCGGCGAGCTTGCGGTAGAAGACGACGCGATGCCATTCGGTGATCTCGCGCTTGTCGCCGGTGTTCTTGTCCTTCCAGCTTTCCGTCGTCGCCAGGCGGATGTTGCAGACCGCGTCGCCGCTCGCCGTGTAGCGGGTTTCCGGATCGGCACCCAGGTTGCCGACGAGTATCACCTTGTTGACCGATGCCATCGTAATCGTCTCCTAAACAGTTTGGACCGCCGGCGCCGCGCGCCGCGGGAATTTCATGGTGGCGGCGACCGCCAGCCAGAGCAGGGCGAGCACCGCGCAGGCGGAAAAGACCGCATTATCGCCGAAATGCTGCGCGATGTAGCCGCCCAGCGCACCGCCGATGAACAGGCCGACCGCCTGGGTCGTGTTGTACACCCCGAGCGCCGCGCCCTTGGCCGCCGCCGGCGCGGTGCGCGAAACCAGCGAGGGCAGCGTCGCTTCGAGGATGTTGAAGGCGACGAAGAAGAGCAGCAGCCAGACGCCGAGCGCCAGCAGGCTGTCGCTGAACAGGAACAGTCCGCCCTGGACCAGCGCGGTGAGCCCGACCGCCGCCAGGAACACCGGCCGCATCTGGTCGCGGCGTTCGGCGGCGATGATCGCCGGCACCATGAAGGCGAAGGAGGCGACGACCGCCGGCAGATAGACCTTCCAGTGCTCGGCGGCGGCCAGCCCGCCGCGGTGTAGCAGCGCCTGCGGCAGGACGACGAACATCGCCATCTGGATCATGTGCAGGGTGCCGATGCCGAAATTGAGCTTGAGCAGCGCCGGGTCGGCCAGCACCTTGCGCAGCGGCAGCTTGACGTGACCGGCCGGGCGCGGCACCGCCGGCACCGTCTTCAGCAGCAGGCCGATCGCCGCCAGCGCCAGCACGCCGGTCAGCACGAACAGGCCGCTCAGCCCGACCCAGCCGTAAAGCAGCGGCGCGCCGACCAGCGACAGCGCAAAGACCAGGCCGATCGACGAGCCAATCATCGCCATCACCTTGGTCCGGTGCTCCTCGCGCGTCAGGTCGGCGGCGAGCGCGGTGACCGCTGCCGAGATGGCGCCCATGCCCTGCAGCACGCGACCGGCGATGACCCAGTGGAGATTCGGCGCCCAGGCGGCGACGAAACTGCCGACGGCGAATAGCAACAAGCCGGTGACGATCACCGGCTTGCGTCCGACGAGGTCGGAAGCGATGCCGAAGGGAATCTGGAAGACCGCCTGCGTCAGGCCATAGGCGCCGAGCGCCAGGCCGACCAGCAGCAGGTTACCGCCGCCGGGAATGCTCGCCGCGTGGGCGGAGAACACCGGCAGGATCAGGAACAGGCCGAGCATGCGCAGGGCGAAGATCGAAGCCAGCGAAGCGCCGACGCGACGTTCGGCGGGGCTCATGCGGTCGGAAATGGCGGACATGGGAATTTGTTGCAATGCAGCGAGGAAAACGAGTTTAGCAGGTTTGCCCCGGCGCAGCCGCTGCCCCTACGCAAGGCCTAGGCCATAGGTTATAGTCGCGCCTTGTTGTTGTCATTATTGGCCAACGCTTTCACGATCGGGAGGGATCATGAGCAAGAAGAACAGCATCGGCAGGCAGGGGATTGCCGCCGGACTCGTCATTGCAACGCTGGGCTCCGCTGGCTGCGGCAGCGCGACGCGGGTGTTCGATCCACCGCCGCCGCCGGCGATGGAGCAGGACGCCCAACCGCCGGCGCCGGTCACCGCGCCGGTCACCGCGCCGGCTGTTGCACCGGCTGTTGCACCGGCTGCGGCAACCCCGGCAGCGCCCGCCGTCGCCGCGACCGTCGCCGCGACCGTCGCCCCGCCGGCCGTCGCCAGCGACGCCCCGGCCAGTACCACGCCCGCCACGGCAGCGCCGCCCCCGACTGCCGCCCCCGCCGACCGCAGCCTGCAGGACTTCGTCGATGGCTGGCGCGATGCCTGGGTCGCCCGCGACGTCAACGCCTACTTCAAGCACTACTCCCCGGAATTCAAGGGGCAGGCAAGCAGTGCCGCAGAGTGGCGCAGCGCCCGCCAACGCGTGATCGGCCGCGCCGGGCAGATCGAATTGCATCTGGGCAAGCTGGAAATCCGCCGCGAAGGCGACGACCGCGCCTGGCTGACTTTCGAGCAGCGCTACAAGACGCAGTCGTACACCGATTCCGGCATCAAGCAGTTGCAATTGCGCCGGGTCGCCGGCAAGTGGCTGATCGAGCAGGAAGTGTTCTCGACCGCCAAGCCTTGACCCCAGCGGAAAGCTGTACATTCATACAGCTTTCCGTGCAAGGCGCGCCGCTTTTGCGTATAGTTCCCGCTTCGTCCCAACCCCAGGTAGACCGGCGATGGAAACTCTCCGCATCCGCGGCGCCCGCACCCATAATCTCAAGAACATCAACCTCGACCTGCCGCGCGATCAGTTGATCGTGATCACCGGCCTGTCCGGTTCCGGCAAGTCCTCGCTGGCTTTCGACACGCTTTACGCCGAAGGGCAGCGCCGCTACGTCGAGTCGCTGTCGGCCTACGCCCGGCAGTTCCTGCAGTTGATGGAAAAGCCGGACGTCGACCTGATCGAAGGCCTCTCGCCGGCGATTTCCATCGAGCAGAAGGCGACCAGCCACAACCCGCGCTCGACCGTCGGCACCGTCACCGAAATCCACGACTACCTGCGCCTGCTCTACGCCCGCGCCGGCACGCCCTACTGCCCGGACCACGACCAGCCGCTGGAGGCGCAGACCGTGTCGCAGATGGTCGACCACGTGCTGGCGCTGCCGGAAGACACCAAGCTGATGATCCTCGCCCCGGTGGTCGCCAACCGCAAGGGCGAGCAGCTCGACCTGTTCACCGAACTGCGCGCCCAGGGTTTTGCGCGCGTGCGCGTCGACGGCACGGTGTACGAACTCGACGCCGTGCCCAAGCTCGCCAAATCGACCAAGCACACCGTCGATGTCGTCGTCGACCGCCTGAAAGTGCGCGAGGACATGCGCCAGCGCCTCGCCGAATCCTTCGAGACCGCGCTGCGCCACGCCGACGGCCGCGCCGTCGCGCTCGAGATGGATTCCGCCAGGGAACACCTGTTCTCCGCCAAGTTCGCCTGCCCCGTCTGTTCCTACGCCCTGCAGGAGCTGGAGCCGCGCCTCTTCTCCTTCAACAACCCGATGGGCGCCTGCCCGAAGTGCGACGGACTGGGCGTCATCCAGTTCTTCGACCCCAAGCGCGTCGTCACCAACTCGGCGGCGTCGCTCGCCGGCGGCGCCATTCGCGGCTGGGACAAGAAGAACCAGTTCTACTTCCAGATCATCGAATCGCTCGCCGACCACTATGGTTTCTCGGTCGACACCCCGTGGCAGGAACTGCCCGAGAACATCCGCCAGCTGGTGCTCTACGGCTCCGGCAAGGAAGCGATCAACTTCCGCTACGCCAACGAGAAGGGCACCCGCTTCGACCGCAGCCATACCTTCGAAGGCATCATCCCCAACCTCGAACGGCGCTACCGCGGCAGCGACTCCAACGCCGTGCGCGAAGAGCTGTCGAAATACATCAGCAACTCGACCTGCCCGCACTGCAACGGCACCCGCCTGCGCGTCGAGGCCCGCCACGTGCGCGTCGGCGACAAGACGCTGCACGAGATCAACCGCCTGCCGCTGGGCGAGGCGCGCAATTACTTCAACTGCCTGCAACTGCCCGGCCACAAGGCGCAGATCGCCGACAAGATATTGAAGGAAATCACCGCCCGGCTGACCTTCCTGATCGACGTCGGCCTCGATTACCTGTGCCTCGAACGCTCGGCGGAAACGCTGTCCGGCGGCGAGGCGCAGCGCATCCGCCTGGCTTCGCAGATCGGCTCCGGCCTGACCGGCGTCATGTACGTGCTCGACGAACCGTCGATCGGCCTCCACCAGCGCGACAACGACCGCCTACTGCAGACGCTCCGTAACCTGCGCGACATGGGCAACACGGTGCTGGTCGTCGAACACGACGAGGACGCCATCCGCACCGCTGACTACGTGGTGGACATCGGCCCCGGCGCCGGCGTGCACGGCGGCAGCGTGGTTGCCGAAGGTACGCCGGCCCAGGTCGCCGCCAACCCGGCCTCGCTGACCGGCGCCTACCTCTCCGGCCTGCGCGAAATCGCCGTCCCGCAGAAACGCCGGCAACAGAACCCGGACAAGCAATTGCAGGTGGTCGGCGCCTACGGCAACAACCTGCGCGACGTCACGCTGGAACTGCCGGTCGGCCTGTTCACCTGCGTCACCGGCGTCTCCGGCTCGGGCAAGTCGACGCTGATCAACGACACGCTCTACGCCGCGGCCGCCAAGCACCTCTACGGCTCGACCGCCGAACCGGCACCGCACCAGGAAATCGTCGGCCTCGACCTGTTCGACAAGGTGATCAACGTCGACCAGTCGCCGATCGGCCGCACGCCGCGCTCCAACCCGGCGACCTACACCGGCCTGCTGACGCCGATCCGCGAACTGTTCTCGCAGGTGCCGGAATCCCGGGCGCGCGGCTACGGCCCGGGCCGCTTCAGCTTCAACGTCAAGGGCGGCCGCTGCGAAGCCTGCCAGGGCGACGGCATGATCAAGGTCGAGATGCACTTCCTGCCCGACATCTACGTCCCCTGCGACGTCTGCCACGGCAAGCGCTACAACCGCGAAACGCTCGAGGTGCTGTTCAAGGGCAAGTCGATCGCCGCCGTGCTCGACATGACGGTCGAGGAAGCGCTGGAGTTCTTCAAGGCGGTGCCGCGCGTGCGCGACGTGCTGGCGCTGCTGCACCGCGTCGGCC
>JAFIHA010000020.1 GCA_017848965.1 Dechloromonas aromatica (nom. nud.)
CGCGGTGAGTTCGACGGTGAGCTTGCCGGCGTCGATCTGCGGCTGGATCAGGGTGATGGTCTGGGTGGCGTTGCCGGTGGCGTTGATGGTGATCAGGTCGCCGGCGATGGCGTCCTTGGGCAGGACGATTTCAACGCCGACGGTACCCTTCAATTCGTTGGCGTTGATGAAGCGGTCGTCGTTGCTGTCCTCGGTGATGGTCAGGCTGAGGCCCTGCAGGGTGCTGAGGTCGACCTTGGCGTAGTCGCTGCCGGTGCCGGACTTGTTGCCGGCGGGGTCGAAGAGGAAAGCGGAGACGTTCAGCGTGGTGCCGTCGGCCGGCATGGCGAAATCGGTGGTGACGTAGCCGTTGGCCTGGTCGGCGGCGCTGATGACGATATCCTTGGTGGTGGTGCCGTCGGTGACGCGGAGGGTGTCGCCGACCTCGACCTTGTCCTTGGTGAAGGCGATCTTGACGTCGGCGTTGCCGCTGGCTTCGGCGCGGTTGATGAAGCCGTCGTTGTTGACGTCCTCGGTGATGGTCACGGTCGGGGCGAAGCCGTCGTTCGGCGTGCCGGTGTCGATCTTGGCGCTGTCGCTGCCGGTGTCGGTCTTGTTGCCGGCAGGGTCAACAATCCAGGCGTCGACCTTGATGCTGTTGCCGGATGCCGGCGCCGGGAATTCGGCGGCGACGTAGCCGTTGGCCTTGTCGGTGCTGCTGATGGTGATCTTCTGGGTGGTGCTGCCGTCAGTGACATGAACGGTGTCGCCGACCTCTACCTTGCTGCCGACGAATTCGATCCTGACGTCGAGCTTGTCCCTGCCGCCGAGTTCGGCGGTGTTGATCAGGCCGTCGTCTGGGTTGTTGTCCTGAGTGAGGGTGACGGTCGGCGCATCGCCGTCGTTGGGGATGCGGGTGTCGATGGTCGCGCTGTCGCTCCCGGTCTTGCCGATGTTGCCGGCGGCGTCCCTGATCTGGGCGTCGACGGTGAGCTTGACGCCTTCACCCGGGTTGGCGATCCCGGGCAGGGCGATCGAACCCTTGAGGATGTCGGCCTGAGTGATGACGATCGCCGCCTGGGCGACGCCGTTGACGCTGGTCAGCAGGGTGTCGCCGGCAACGGCAGTGGCCGGCAGGGCAATGCTGACGTCGATCGCGCCCTGCAGTTCGGCAGCGTTGATCCAGGTGTCGTTGTTGGCGTCCTCGAGGATGGTGACGATCGGCTCGCTGGGCGGCGTGTTGATGATGCGGGCGCTGTCCTCGACCGGGCCGGCACTGTTGCCGGCGGCATCGACGATGCTGGCGGTGACCTTGAAGTCGGTGTTGCTGAAGGTCGGATTGAACTTGACGTCGATGAAGCCGCCGGCGATCTGGGCGGCGGTCAGGGTGAACACCTGGTCGACGTTGCCGACGGCGGTGATGGTCAGCGTGTCGCCGACGGCGGCGCCCTGCGGGATGGTGACGCGGACGTCGATGTCGTTGTCTTTCAGTTCGGCCTGATTGATGAAGCCGTCGTCGTTCTCGTCCTCGCGGATGGCGATGGTGAGGTTCTTGAACTCGGTGAGGTCGACGATGGCGCTGGCGCTGCCGGTGTTGCTGGTATTGCCGGCAGCATCGACGATGAAGGCGCTGACCTTGAGGGTGGCGCCGTCGGCGGGCAGCGGGAAGTCGGTGTTGACGTAGCCGTTGGCCTTGTCGGCGGCGGTGACGGTGACTTCGCGGCTGGTGGTGCCGTCGGAGGCCTTGACGACATCGCCGATATTGACCAGGTCCTTGGCGAAGCCGATGCGGACGTCGGCGTTGCCAGTGGCTTCGCTGCGGTTGATGTAGCCGTCGCCGTTGGCGTCTTCGACGATGAGCACGGCGGGCGGCTGCAGGTTGTTGGGGATGCCGGTGTCGATGATCAGGTCGACGCTGGTGCTGCTCGAGTTGCCGGCGATGTCGGTGGCGGTCACCTTGATCTGGTGGGGGCCATCGGCGAGCGGCTGGAGCGGGGTGACCGACCAGGTGCCGTCCGGGCTGACGGTGGTGGTCAGGCTCTGGCTTTGGCTGCGGACGGGCAGGGTGACGGTGATGCTGGCACCGGGTTCGCCGGTGCCGGAGATGGTCGGGGTGTTGTCGTTGGTGATGTTGTCGCCCTGCGTGCCGCTGTCCGACGCCGGGTCGAGCCGGGCGGTGACGGCGGTGGGCAGGGTGTCGATGCGGGCGTCGTTGCTGCCGATGCTGCCGAGGTTGTTGGCGACGTCGCGGATCTGCGCGGTGACGGTGAGGGTGGCGCCTTCGCCGGGGTTGGCGATACCGGGCAGGCTGATGCTGTGATTGGCGATGTCGGCGGCGGTGAGGAGGATTTCCGCTTGGACGACGCCATTTACCGTGGCGAGCAAGGTGTCGCCGGCAGCGGCGGTGCTCGGCAGGCCGACGCTGACGTCGATGCTGCCCTGCAGTTCGGCGGCGTTGATCCAGCGGTCGCCGTTGGCGTCTTCGGTGATGGTGACGACCGGTGCGTCGGGCGCCGAGAGCTGGAGGCGGGCACTGTCGCTGACAGGGCCGGCGGCGTTGCCGGCGGCATCGGCGATGCTGGCGGTGACGACGAAGTCGGTGTTGTTGGCGGTCGGCGTGAAGGCGAGGTCGACGTGGCCGGCGGCGATCTGGGCGGCGCTCAGGGTGACGGTCTGGGCGGCGTTGCCGGAGGCGGTGACGGTCAGCGTGTCGCCGGCGGCGGCGCCGCTGGGCAGAGCGACGCGGACGTCGATGTCGTTGTCCTTGAGCTCGTTCAGGTTGATGAACTTGTCGTCGTTCTCGTCTTCGAGGAGGGAGACCGCGAGGCCGTTGAATTGCGTGGTGTCGATGACCAGCGGCAGGGTCGTGCTGGTCGGGTTGCCCGCCGCGTCGGTTGCCGTGATCTGGACCGGGATCGTGCCGTCAGGCAGCGGCTGGAGCAGCGTGACCTGCCAGTTGCCCTTGTCGTCGGCGGTGGTGGTCAGTGTTTCGCCGGTGATCGGCACGGTGACGGTGACCGTGGCGCCCGGGTCGGTGACACCGCTGATGGTCGGGGTGTTGTCGTTGGTCAGGTTGTCGCCCTTGGTGCCACTATCGGAGGCAGGGTCGAGCTGGGCGGTCAGTTTGGGTGCTTCGGCGTCGATCAGCACGGTCTTGCTGGCGATCGCCGACTTGTTGCCGGCGGCGTCGGTGACCTGGGCGGTCACTTCCAGCGTGCTGCCCTTGACCGACGGCGGCGTCAGTTCGACGGTGACTTTGTGGGCGTCGATCTGCGCCTGATTCAGAGTGATGGTTTGGGTGGCGTTACCACTGGCAGTGACGGTGACGAGGTCGCCGGCCACCGCGTCCACCGGCAGGAGAATATCAACGCCGACACTGCCGTTGAGTTCGGCGGCGGTGATGGTGCCGTCCTGATTGCTGTCTTCGGTGACCTTGATCTGGACGTCGAGCAGCGCGCTGAGGTCGACCTTGGCCAAATCGGTGGCGGCCGGAGACTGGTTGCCGGCGATGTCGAAAATCTGGGCGCTGACATTGAGCAGGGTGCCGTCGGCCGGCAGCGGGAAGCTGGTGCTGACGTAGCCCTTGCTCAGGTCGGCGGCGCTGACGACGATCTCCTTGGTGGTGGTGCCGTCGCTGACGCGGACGGTGTCGCCGGCGGCGACCTTGGTGACGTCGAAGGAAACGCGGATGTCGGCTTCGCCGTTGGCCTCGGCGCGATTGATGAAACCGTCGTTGTTGGCGTCTTCGACGATGTCGACGGTCGGGGCCGGGATCGGTGTGGCGTCCACGGTGAGTTCGACGTTGGTCGTCGTTTCGTTGCCTGCTTCGTCGCTGGCCACGACGACGATCTTGTGCGGACCGTCGCTCAGCGGCTGGGTTGGGGTCACGCTCCAGGTGCCGTCGGGGGCGGCGACGGTGGTGAGGACTTCGCCGGTCTCGGGGAAGGTCACGGTCAGCGTCGCGTTGGGCTCGCTCGTCCCGGTGATGCTTGGCGTGCTGTCATTGGTGATGGCGTCGCCGACGATGCCGGTGTCGGATCCGGCATCGAGTTCGGCGGTGACCGGCGGCGGCGTGGTGTCGAAGATGCCGGGCTGTTCACGATCCAGTTCGGGCGCATTGAGTGCGTTGGCGTCGATCCGGTAGACGTTGCTGCCGGCAACGGCTTCGCTGATGCGCTGGAGCTCGATGAAGGAGTGGCCTTCGCTGGAATCGCCGGCATTGCCGGCGGCGGTTCCGCCTTCCTCGTCGATCACGTCGTCCAGGTTGCCGCCCGCCTTGACCAGCTTGGCCAGTTTGCCGAGCGCCGCCGGTTTGGTGAACACGGCGCTGTTGCCGATATCCGGTTGGGAATGAACTGCGGCCACCTCGGCATCGACGCTGACCGATTCGCCGGGGCCAACCGAGACGTTGCGGCCATCGCTCAGCTTGAGCATGGCCTGTCCGTCATGCCCGGCAATGATCGTTTCGCCTTCGAAAATGGCATCGCCGCTCTTCAGGCGGCGGACGCCGCCGTTGGCGGCGCGGGCGATGACTTCACCGGAAACGGCGGAAATTCTGGCGATGATGGCGGACATGGCTCTACTCCATTGGATATGAATACGCCATGATCATATTCCATCGTCAATTATGCCGGTATCGTACGATGGTGCTACGCCAATGGTATTAATTGTTCCGCCCGGGGCCCCCAGAAAAAAGCCCGCCCCGGAAATCGGGGCGGGCCTGAATGCGGTGTAGGGAAGATGCGGTCAGGCGGCGGCGAGCAGTCCGCGCATCTTCTGCAGGGCCTTGGCTTCGATCTGCCGGATACGTTCGGCGGAAACGTCGAATTCGGCGGCCAGTTCGTGCAGTGTCGAGGCTTCGCCGTCGGCCAGCCAGCGGGCTTCGACGATGCGCCGGCTGCGCGGGTCGAGGGCGGCCAGCGCCTGGTGCAGGCCTTCGTCCTGCAGGCGGGCCTGGGCCTTGTTCTCGAGCATCCGGGTCGGCTCGTAGCGGCTGTCGGCCAGGTAGTCGATCGGCGCGAAGCTGTCCTCGCCGTCTTCGGGGTTGCCCTCGAGCGCCAGATCGCGGCCGCTGAGGCGGGTTTCCATTTCGACGACTTCGTCGCGCTTGACGCCGAGGCGTTGCGCCACTTCCTCCGCCTGTCGACCGGAGAGCGTGTCGACGCCTTCGTAATCGGCCTTCATGCTGCGCAGGTTGAAGAACAGCTTGCGCTGGGCCTTGGTCGTCGCCACTTTGACCAGGCGCCAGTTCTTAAGGATGTATTCGTGAATCTCGGCCTTGATCCAGTGCATCGCGAAGGAGACCAGGCGAACGCCACGGCTCGGGTCGAAGCGCTTGACCGCCTTCATCAGGCCGATGTTGCCTTCCTGGATCAGGTCGGCATGCGGCAATCCGTAGCCGAGGTAGCCGCGGGCGATCGAGATCACCAGACGCAGATGCGAGAGCACCAGTTGGCGCGCGGCGTCGACGTCGCCGTCGTTGTGGAAGCGCTCGGCCAGCCGGGTTTCTTCCGCTTCGGACAGCAGGGGGTAACGATTCGCCGCCTGAATGTAAGCGTCGAGGTTGCCAACGGCCGAGGGGACGGGAAGCGCCAGGGCATGGGTCATAGCGTAGAATCCTCCTTGATCTGACAGAACTATTTTAGCACTCGCTGCCTGAGAGTGCTAAGTATGGAGCAAGTTTCCGGCGCGTGTGTAACAAAATTCAACTGCCATGTTCGTGACTGCCGCGGTGCCGTATCGCGGGCGCTTCGCACCGTCGCCGACCGGGCCGTTGCACTTCGGCTCGCTGGTCGCCGCCTTGGCGAGCTGTCTCGAGGCTCGCAGCCGGGGCGGCGAGTGGTTGCTGCGGATCGAGGACATTGATACTCCGCGCAACATTCCCGGTGCCGCCGACGCGATCCTGCGCACGCTGGACGCCTGCGGGTTTGCCTGGGACGGTCAGGTGCTTTACCAGAGCAGCCGCTTGTCGGCCTACGAGGCCGCACTGGACATGCTGCGCCGACGCGGACTCCTTTATCCCTGCGCCTGTTCGCGGAGCGACATCGCGGCGCGGGCCAGCCGGACCGCGATCGATGGCGGTCTGCTCTATCCCGGAAGCTGCCGCGACGGACTGGCTCCGGGGGTAGAGGCGCGGGCCTGGCGGCTGCGGGTTGACGATACGCCGCTCGGCTTCGAGGACCGCTTGCAAGGTGTCGTCGAGCAGCGTCTGGCCGAGCAGGTCGGCGATTTCGTTCTGCGTCGCGCCGACGGCATTCACGCCTATCAACTGGCGGTGGTCGTTGATGACGCCTGCCAGGGCATCACCGACATCGTGCGCGGTGCCGATCTGCTTGCCTCGACGCCGCGGCAATTATGGCTGCAGCAGTGCCTGGCTTATCCTCGACCGTCTTATGCCCATCTGCCGGTGGCGACCAACCCGGCCGGCGAGAAGTGGTCGAAGCAGACGCTGGCGCCGGCGCTGGTGGCCGGAAAGGCGGCAGCCGAGCTGGTGCGGGCTTTGCGTTTTCTCGGGCAGCCGGTGCCAGCCGAGCTGGCGGTCGCCAAAGTGGCCGAGGTTTGGGACTGGGCGCTGGCCAACTGGTCGTTCGCCACAATTCCCCGGGTGCCGGCGATCAGTGTTCCGGCGACTGCGACTTGACCGGCTCGCCGCCCCGCCAGTGACGGTCGCCGTAACCGGCGATGCCGACCAGCAGGCGGACCAGGCCGTAGCTGAGCCAGCGCAGGAAACGCGAATGCCAGGGCTGGCCGGCGATGTCCTGTGCGCGTAGTTCGCGGCTGCCGGTATCGATCGCCTCGTACAGGCTGGCGCGCAGTTCTTCGGCGAAAGCGCGGTCGCGGGCGACGAGGTTGGCTTCCTTGGCGAGCAGCAGGCTGAAGGGGTCGATGTTGGAGGAGCCGACGGTGGCCCAGCGGTGGTCGATGACCGCAACCTTGGCGTGGAGGAAGCTCTTTTCGTATTCGAAGATGCGGATGCCGGCGGCCAGCGCGCTGGCGTACAGGGTCTGGGTGGCGTAGCGCAACAGCGGATGGTCGGTCTTGCCCTGGAGCAGGATGTCGATCCGTACGCCGCGCCGCGCCGCCGCGTAAAGGGCGCGGCCGAAACGGATGCCGGGCAGGAAATAGGCGTTGGCGATGAGGATTTCCTCTTGCGCCGCCTCGATCGCGTCGATGTAGGCGTTGAGGATGTCGTTACGGTGGCGGATGTTGTCGCGGATCAGGAAGGCGGCGGTCTGCTCGCCGGCGGTCGTGCAGCAGGGCGGGAGCAGCGGCGCCAGGCGGAAGCGGCGGCGGAAATTGACCCAGGTGACGATTTCCCACATGCGCCGGACGGCATGGTGGATCGGCGCCAGTAGCGGACCTTCGACACGCACCGCGTAGTCGTAGCGCGGCCGCATCTCGGCTGGCGCATTGTCGTCGTCGACGATGTTGATGCCGCCGACGAAAGCGATCGTGCCGTCGATCACCGCCAGTTTGCGGTGCAGGCGGCGCAGGCGATGCCGTTGCAAGCGGAAGCGGCGGATCTCCGGGCGGTAGAAGAGGGCGCGGACGCCGGCGGCGGCCAGTTGCGGCCGGAAGTCGTCGGCGAAATTGCGGGCGCCGAAACCGTCGACCAGCAGATTGACGACGACGCCGCGCCGTGCCGCTTCGCACAGCGCCGAGGCGACCTCGTGGCCGATCGGGTCGGCCGCGAAGATGTAGCTTTCCAGGTAGATTTCCCGCTGCGCGCCGGCGATCGCCGCGAGCAGCGCGGGAAAGTAGTCGCGCCCGGAATTGAGCAGCGTCAGGCGGTTGCCGGGCAGGAAGTCAGGACTCATGCCTCGTCAGTCGCGCCGACAGCGCCGCGTGGTCGGAGATTGCCGACCACGGCGGGCCAAAGTGCACGCTGGTTTCGCGCACGGCAAAGCCGCGCACGTAGATGCGGTCGAGCCGGAACATCGGCATGGCGGCGGGAAAGCTGCGTACCGGGCGGCCGCCGACCTCCTGCGAAAAAACCTCTTGCAGCTTGAGGCGGGCGGCCAGTTGCTGACAGGCGCGGCTGCGCCAGTCGTTGAAGTCGCCGGCAACGATCAGCGGCGCGCCTGGGTCGTCGAGACGGTCCAGGTAATCGGCCAGGGCGTCCATCTGGCGGCGCCGCGAATGGCCGAACAGCGAGAGATGGACGCAGACGCAATGCGCTGGCGGGCCGTCCGGCAGTTCGATCCGGCAATGCAGCAGGCCGCGTTTCTCGAAGTGCAGGTGGGTGACGTCCTGGTTGTGGGCGTGGATGATCGGGAAGCGCGAGAGAATCGCGTTGCCGTGGTGGCCGTGGTCGTAGATCATGTTGCGGCCATAGGCCGCCTGCCAGATGTCCTCGGCGAGGAATTCGTGCTGCGGTGAATCCGGCCAGTCGGCATGGCGTTCGGCGTGGCCGAGGTGCAGCCCCTGCACTTCCTGCAGGAAAACCAGGTCGGGGTTGAGGTGACGCAGGCGCTCGCGCAGTTCGTGCACCATCATCCGCCGGTTGAACTGCGAGAACCCCTTGTGGATGTTGTAGGTGACGACGTGCAGGGCCTGCGGCATGGGCGTCCGGTCAGGAAATGGCGAGCATGCGGTCGAGCGCGAGGCGGGCGAACTCGACCTCGTGTTCCGGTACCTTGATCTGGTTGACCACTTTGCCGTCGACCAGATTTTCCAGCGTCCAGGCCAGGTGCTGCGGGTCGATGCGCTGCATCGTCGAACACATGCAGACGGTGGTGGCCATGAACTGGACGATCTTGTCCTGCGGCAGCACTTCCTTCGCCAGCCGGTCGACCAGGTTGAGTTCGGTGCCAACCAGCCAGCGCGTGCCGGCCGGCGCTTCCTTGATCGTCTTGACGATGTGCTCGGTCGAACCGACGTAGTCGGAGGCGGCGCAGACCTCGAAATTGCACTCGGGGTGAGCGATCACTTTGCCGTCCGGGTACTTGGCGCGGAAGGCGTCGATGTGCGATTTCTGGAACATCTGGTGCACCGAACAGTGACCCTTCCACAACAGGATGCGCGCCTTCTTGATCTGTTCCGGGGTGAGGCCGCCCATTTCCAGGTCGGGGTCCCAGACCACCATCTCGTCCATCGGGAAGCCCATGTTGTGGCCGGTCCACCGGCCGAGGTGCTGGTCGGGGAAGAACAGCACCTTGGGGCGCTGGTCGAAGGCCCATTTGGCGATGGTGCCGGCGTTCGACGAGGTGCAGACGATGCCGCCGTGTTCGCCGCAGAAGGCCTTGAGGTCGGCGGCCGAGTTGATGTAGGTGACCGGGGTGACTTCGTTTTCGACGTCGAGCACTGCGCCCAGCTCGCGCCAGCAGCGTTCGACCTTGGCCAGATTGGCCATGTCGGCCATCGAGCAGCCGGCGGCGAGGTCGGGCAGGATCGCGATCTGGTGCGGCGCGGTCATGATGTCGGCGACTTCGGCCATGAAGTGGACGCCGCAGAAGATCACGTATTCGGAGTCGGTCTGCGCCGCCAGCTTGGACAGCTTCAGCGAGTCGCCGGTGAGATCGGCGTGCTGGTAGATGTCGGCGCGCTGGTAGTGGTGGCAGAGGATCACGGCCTTCTTGCCGAGCTTGGCGCGGGCGGCGCGAATGCGCTCCTGGCAGTCGTCGTCGGCAAGGTCGTTGAAGGGGGCGAAGGAAAGGGTCGCGGTGTGCATGCTGATTCCGGAAATGGCGCGGACGGCCGCGCAGAAACTCGAATTATCCCTGATGCCAGGGCAGGCCGGCGCGCCGCCAGCCGCCGACGGTGTTGCGATGGCCCTTGGCGTCCTTGTCGCCCTCGAAGCCTTCGAGCACGTTGTAGCAGTTGGTGTAGCCGGCGTCGCTGGCGGCTGCGGCGGCGCCGATCGAACGGACACCACTGCGGCAGATGAACATGAGCAGCGCTTCCGGATCGACCTGGCGGCGCAGTTCGGCGAGGAAATGCGGATTGCGGGTGCCACCCGGGTACTGGTTCCATTCAATCTCGACGGCGCCGGGAATGCGGCCGACCCAGTCCCATTCGGCTCGCGTCCGCACGTCGACCAGGCGGGCGCCCGGGGCGTGCTGCAGGAGCTCGTAGGCTTCGGCCGGCAACAGCTCACCCTGATAGGGACGTTCCAGGCCTTCGGCCCGGGAATGCGCGATGTCGAGAATGTCGCTGAGTTTGCCCATGGTGGATCGCTGCTAGAATCTTGGCCCTACAGTATATAGGACAGACCCGATGGGAAAAGTGGATTCCGGGCCGCCGGGCAGTGCTGCGGACCGTGCCGGCGAGGCACAGAAGGCGACCTGGATCAGCGTGCTGGTCAACCTCGCGCTGACCGTCGCCCAACTGATCGTCGGTTGGCTGGCGCACTCGCAATCGCTGGTGGCGCACGGCCTGCACTCCTTTTCCGATCTGTTGTCCGATTTTCTCGTCATCTGGGCCAGCCGGCAGAGCGTGGTGCCCGCCGACCGCGCTCACCCCTACGGCCATGGCCGCGTCGAGACGGCGGCGACGCTGGCGCTCGGCGTCTCTCTGGTGCTGATCGGCGCCGGCATTCTGTGGGATTCCTCGATGCGCCTCGGCGAACATGGCAGTCAACCGGCGATCGCCATGCAAGCCTTCTGGATTGCCGTTTTCACCGTTGTCGCCAAGGAAGGCCTCTACCGTTACCTGATCAGGGTTGCCGAGAAACTGCGTTCCCAACTGCTGACCGCGAACGCCTTGCATACCCGGGCCGACGCGGCGTCGGCGCTGGTGGTCGTGGTCGGCATCGGCGGCGCGCTGCTCGGTTGGGGCTTCCTCGACCTGCTGGCGGCGGCGTTGATGGGCTTCATGATCCTGCGCATGGGCGGCAAGCTGGCCTGGGAGGCGATCGAGGAGCTGATCGACACCGGGCTCGACGAAGCCCGCGTCACGGCGATCCGCAACACCTTGTGCGCGACGCCCGGTGTGCTCGACCTGCATGCCCTGCGCACGCGGCGCATGGCGCACCAGGTGCTGGTTGATGCGCATGTTCAGGTCGATCCGCGGATCAGCGTCTCGGAAGGGCACCATATCGCTGAATCGGCGCGGGCGGCCGTGCTCAGGGAGCACCCGGAAGTACTTGATGTGCTGGTGCACGTCGATCCCGACGATGATGTCGAGCCCGATCGTTCGGCGCTTGGCCTGCCCGGGCGCGAATCGCTGTTGCCCCAACTGGCGCCGCTGCTCGTCGATCTGCCGGCGCCGGATCGGATCGTCCTGCACTATGTCGGAGGTCAGGTCGAGGTCGATCTCTATTTTGCCCTGGGTTCTCTGGCCGGCTGTGCTTCGCTGTGCGAGATGGAGTCGCGTCTGGCCGAGCGCTTGAAGGCGGTGCCGGTGGTGCACGCGCTGCGCCTGAATTGCACGGCGGCACTATAGTGGTGCCGTCTATTCTTGAATGCACAAAAACGGTGCGTGCATTTGCCTATATTCCCTGCCAGTCCCTTGTGGCACAATGAAAAACTTCGCTCGGGACCCTTGGCATGCTTTCTGCTATCTCTCAGGCGCTGGATTTTGAATGGCGCCGGCCCGGCCGGCATCCTGTTTTCTTAGGAGACTAACGCGTATGGCAACCCCGCAAGACGTGATCAACATGATCAAGGAAAACGACGCCAAGTTCGTCGATTTCCGCTTCACCGACACCCGTGGCAAGGAACAGCACGTTACCGTGCCGGTCTCCGCTTTTGACGAAGACAAGTTCGAAAACGGCCATGCCTTCGACGGCTCCTCGATCGCCGGCTGGAAGGGTATCCAGGCTTCCGACATGCTGCTGATGCCGGATCCGGCCACCGCCTACGTCGATCCCTTCTTCGACGAAACCACCGTCGTCCTCTCCTGCGACGTCGTCGATCCGGCCGACGGTCGTGGTTACGACCGCGATCCGCGCTCGATCGCCAAGCGCGCCGAAGCCTACCTGAAGTCCTGCGGCGTCGGTGACACCGCCTACTTCGGTCCGGAACCCGAATTCTTCATTTTCGACGGCGTCGAATGGTCGGTCGACATGTCCGGCTGCAACCTGAAGATCCATTCCGGCGAAGCCGCCTGGAAGTCCGGCGAAGCCAACGACGGCAATGGCTCCTCCGGCCACCGTCCGGGCGTCAAGGGCGGCTACTTCCCGGTTCCCCCGGTCGACAGCCTGCACGACATCCGTTCGGCCATGGTCCTCACCCTCGAATCGCTGGGCGTGCCGGTCGAAGTGCACCACCACGAAGTGGCCAACGCCGGCCAGTGCGAAATCGGTACCGTGTTCTCGACCCTGGTCAAGCGTGCCGACTGGACCCAGATCCTGAAGTATGTGGTGCACAACGTTGCCCACCAGTACGGCAAGACCGCCACCTTCATGCCGAAGCCGATCGTCGGTGACAACGGCTCGGGCATGCACGTGCACCAGTCGATCTGGAAGGACGGCAAGAACCTGTTCGCCGGTGACCAGTACGCTGGCCTGTCGGAAACCGCCCTCTACTACATCGGCGGCATCATCAAGCACGCCAAGGCGCTGAACGCGATCACCAACCCGGGTACCAACTCGTACAAGCGTCTGGTCCCGCACTACGAAGCGCCGGTCAAGCTGGCCTACTCGGCCAAGAACCGTTCCGCTTCGATCCGCATCCCGTTCGTCGCTTCGACCAAGGCCCGTCGTATCGAAACCCGCTTCCCGGATCCGATCGCCAACCCCTACCTGTGCTTCTCGGCGCTGCTGATGGCCGGTCTGGACGGTATCCAGAACAAGATCCACCCGGGCGACCCGGCTGACAAGAACCTGTACGACCTGCCGCCGGAAGAGGATGCCAAGATCCCGACCGTCTGCGCTTCGCTCGAGGAAGCCCTGGAAAACCTGGACAAGGATCGCGAGTTCCTGACCCGTGGCGGTGTCTTCTCCAACGACTGGATCGATGCCTACATCGCCCTGAAGATGGAAGAAGTGAACAAGATCCGCATGACCACGCACCCGGTCGAGTTCGATCTCTACTATTCCTGCTGATATCTCGCCGGAATCAGGAAGGGCGGGGGTTTCCCCGCCCTTTTTTTGTTCACTTTTCGGCAAGTCGCTCGTTTACTCCGGTACACTGACCCGGTTTCCAGGAAGCATGACGATGACACGCAAGCTGCTAATTCTCTCCCTGGCGCTGGCACCGCTGGCGCTGTCGGCCCAGACCATCTACAAGTGCACCGATGCCGGCGGCGGCGTGCTGATCTCCAACAGCCGGGTCAACAAGAACTGCCAGGCGATCGTCAGCGAAGAGCACAACACGATCCCGGCGCCGCGCAGCGCCCCGCGCGCCGCCGGTAACCCTACCCCGGCGGGTTTCCCGCGTGTCCAGGAAGATACCCAGAAAGCGCGTGATGGCGACCGTCGCCTGATTCTCGAACAGGAACTGGCCGGCGAACAGCGCAAGCTGGAGCAGGCGCGCAAGGAACTGGCCGAGCAGGAGGCCATCCGCACCGGCAATCCGGCCGAACGGACGGCACCCTACCGCGACCGCGTTGCCCAGCACGAGCGCAATCTGCAGGCGATCCAGAAGGAACTGGGCGGACTACGCTGAGGCGGCGGTCTTGCCGACCTTGTACCAGGCGGCGTAGAGCGCCGGCAGGAAGAACAGCGTCAGCGCAGTGGCGACGATCAGGCCACCCATGATGGCGATCGCCATCGGTCCGAAGAAATCGTTGCGCGACAGCGGGATCATTGCCAGTACCGCCGCTGCTGCGGTCAGCACGATCGGCCGCAGGCGGCGCACCGTCGATTCGACGATCGCTTCGCAGCGGGCGCGGCCGCTCGCCAGGTCCTGCTCGATCTGGTCGACCAGGATCACCGAATTGCGCATCACCATGCCGAACAGGGCGATCGTTCCGAGCAGCGCCATGAAGCCGAAGGGCTGGTTGAAGACGAGCAGGAAGAGGGTGATGCCGATCATCCCGAGCGGCGCGGTGAGCAGCACCATGACGACGCGCGAGACGTTCTGCAACTGGATCATCAGGATGGTGACGACCGCCAGGATGAACAGCGGCAAACCGGCGCTGACCGAGTTGCCGCCCTTCGCTGATTCCTCGACCGAGCCGCCGGGAACGATGCTGAAACCAGCGGGCAGGCGCTGGCGCAGGCTGTCGATGGGGCCTTGCAGATGGTCGACGATGGTCGCCGGCTGCGTCGTGCCGTAGAGGTTGGCGCGCACGGTGATGGTCGGCACGCGGTCGCGGCGCCAGACCAGGCCGGGTTCGAAGACCGGCGTCAGGCGCGCGATCTGGGACAGCGGCACGCTGCGCCCGGCGGGCGTTGGCAGCATCAGGCCGGCGAGGGCGGCGGGGTCGTGACGTTCCTTGTCGCCGCCGCGCAGGACGACCTCGATGCGCTTGCTGCCTTCGCGCAGCGCGCTGACGCTGTAGCCCTGCAGCGACATGGCGAGCAGCGCGGCGACGTCCTGGCTGGAAACGCCGAGCAGGCGCGCCTTGTCCTGGTCGATGTCGACGGCGATGGTCTTCGACAGCTCGTGCCAGTCGAAATTGACGTTCGACAGCCGTTCGTCGCTGCGCATGATGGTCGCCACTTCCTCGGCGATGCGCCGCAGTGCGGCAATGTCCTCGCCGGCCACCCGGTACTGCACCGGGTAACCGACCGGCGGCCCGTTCTCGATGCGGGCAACGTTGGCGCGGACCCCGTCGGGCGCCTGCCGGTAATGGTTGATCAGGCGTTCGCGCAGGGCTTCGCGGGCCGCCATGTCGCGCGTCTCGATGATGAACTGGGCGACGTTGCTGGCCGGTAGCTGGCGGTCTAGCGACAGGAAGTAGCGGGGAACGCCGCTGCCGATCCAGGAGACGTAATGGGAGAAATCGTCGTGGCTGGCGCGGTCGGCCTCCAGCCAGTTTTCCAGAGCCCGCGCGGCGTCCGCGGTGGCGGTTAGCGAGGCGCCTTCCTGCAGGCGCAGTTCGACGTTGAGTTCGAGTCGGGTCGAGTTGGGGAAGAACTGCTTCTGCACCTTGCCCATGCCGAAGATGGCGAGCACGAACAGCAGCAGCGCGACGCCGATCACCAGCCAGCGATGATCGACGCAGAAGCCGACGAAGCGCCGGAAGCGCTGGTAGAACGGCGTGCCGTAAACATCGTGATCGACCGGATGGGCCGGTCCGTAGGCGCCGAGCCGGCGCGCCAGACGGTCGAGGCGCGGCCAGCGGGCGGCCAGCCGGCCGGGTGTCTGCGCGGCGCGCGGGTCGGGCAGCAGCTTGTAACCGAGCCAGGGAATGGCGATGACGGCGGCCAGCCAGGAAATCAGCAGGGCGATGGCGTTGATCTGGAAGAAGGCGAAGGCGTATTCGCCGGTCGACGACTTGGCCAGCGCGATCGGAATGAAGCCGGCGACGGTGACCAGCGTGCCGGAAAGCATCGGCCCGGCGGTGCTGGTGAAGGCGAACGAAGCGGCGCGGGTGCGTTCCCAGCCTTGTTCCATCTTCACCCACATCATCTCGACGGCGATGATCGCGTCGTCCACCAAAAGGCCCAGCGCCAGCACCAGCGCGCCGAGCGACACCTTGTGCAGGCCGATGTCGAGGCTGTGCATGGCGAGGAAGGTGGCGGCGAGGACCAGCGGGATCGAGACGGCGACCACCATGCCGGTGCGCAGGCCGAGGCTGATGAAGGTGACGGCGAGGACGACGATCACCGCCTCGGCCAGGGCCTTGACGAAGGCGTCGATCGAGCGCGTCACGGCGGCCGGCTGGCTGACCGCCTCGTGGATGTCGACGCCGACCGGCAGCGTCGGCCGCAGGCTGGCCAGCTTTTCTTCCAGCGCCTTGCCCAGGGCGATGATGTCGCCGCCCGGCGCCATGGCGACGCCGATGACCAGCGCCGGCTTGCCGGCGAAGCGGACCTGGATGCCGGGCGGCTCGCTGGTGCCGCGGTGCACGGTGGCGATGTCGCCGAGCCGGAAGCTGCGGTTGTTGCTGCGGATCAGGGTGTCGGCCACCGCCTGTTCGCTGGCGAAGGCGCCGCTCGGTCGCAACTGGATGCGCTCGTCGTCCATTTCGAAGAAGCCGGCGCCGTTGACCGCGTTCTGCTGCGCCAGCGCCTGGCCGATCGCCGTCGGAGCGATGCCCAGCGTCGCCAGCTTGGCGTTGTCGAGATCGACAAAGATCTTCTCGTCCTGGATGCCGAAGATGTCGATCTTGCCGACACCCTTGACCGGCAGCAGCGCGTCGCGGATGCGTTCGGCCTGGTCCTTGAGCAGCGGGTAGTCGAGGCCTTCGCCGGTGACCGCGAACAGGTTGCCGAAAACGTCGCCGAACTCGTCGTTGAAGAAGGGCCCCTGGATGCCTTCGGGCAGGGTGTGGCGGATGTCGCCGATCTTCTTGCGCACCTGATAGAAGATTTCCGGCATCTGCGCCGAACGGTAGCTGTCCTTGGCGAAGAAGATCACCGTTGCTTCGCCGGCGCGCGAGTAGCTGGTCAGCCGGTCGACCGAAGGCAGTTCCTGCAGCTTCTTCTCGATCCGCTCGGTCAGTTGCTGTTCCACCTGCTGCGCGGTGGCGCCCGGCCAGTAGGCCTGGATCACCATTGCCTTGAAGGTGAACGGCGGGTCTTCCGCCTGGCCCAGTCGACCGTAGGCGACGATGCCCATCAGGGCGAGGGCGAGCATGAAGTAGCCGACCAGCGTCCGGTGGTGCAGCGTCCAGTCGGACAGATTGAAGCGCTGGCTCATCTCAGCGCTGCGCGGCCGGTGCCGGGGCGCTGCGGGCGACCACTGCCTGGCCCTCAAGCAGCTGCGAGATGCCGGCGGTGACCACGGCTTCGCCGCCGCGCAGGCCGCCGACGATCTCGGCACCGTCGGCGCGGAAGTTGCCGACGCGCACCGGCACCCGGCGCAGCTTGTCGGCCTCGACGATCCAGACAAAAGCTCCCTGGCCGTTGTCGCCGACCGCTGCCAGCGGCACCACCACGCTGGCGACTGGTGCCGCATCGAGACTGACGCTGGCGGTCATGCCCAGCATCGCCTGCGGCGGCGCTTCAAGCAGGCTGATGCGCGCCGGATAGGTGCGCGTCTGCGGATCGGCGACGGCGCCCAGTTCGCGCAGTTTGCCGGCGATCGCCAGCTCGGGCGCCGCCCACAGGCGGACGGTGATTTTTTCGGCCTGGCGCAGCGCGGCGACGCGGCCTTCCGGCACGGCGACCAGGACTTCCTTTTCTTCCGGGCGGGCGATGCGCAGCACCGCTTGGCCGGCGCCGACCACCTGGCCCGCGTCGGCGAGGACGGCGGCGACGACGCCCGGGAAGTCGGCGCGCAGGCTGCCGTAGTCGGCCTGGTTGGCGCTGATGCTGCGCTGTGCGTGGGCTTGTTCGAGGCGCGCCTGGGCAGCGTTGAGGGCGTGCTGGCGGCTGTCGAAGGCGGCCTGGCTGACGAACTTGCGGGCCAGCAGGCCAGCGTAACGCTCGCGTTCGGCAGCGGCTGTCGCCACTTCGCTCTCGGCGGCGGCGACCTGGGCAGCGGCAGCGCTGGCCGCCAGTTTCAGGTCCTGCGGGTCGAGACGGGCCACTACCTGGCCGGCACGGATTTCGCTACCGGCATCGACAAGGCGCGCCTCGATCTTGCCGCCGACCCGGAAAGCCAGCTCCACCTCGTGCCTTGCGCGGACCTCGCCAGTCAGCTGCATGCCCGAGGATGGTGCGGCTGTGGCAATATGCACCATGACGGTGCGTTTTTCTTCGGTGGGCTCGGGGGCTTTGCCGCAGGCGCCCAGCGACGCCAGCACGGCAAGCAGCAGCAAGCGGGAGGCGCGGATGGCGACGGTCATGGCGCAAGCGGGAAAAAGGAGTTCCTCGATGATAATGAACAGCGGGTCATTAAAGCAAGCAAGGCAGTGCCGCCGTTGGGGCGTCGCATGGGTGTGACCCATGCCAACTTCGCCGGGCTTGATCTCCTGGCGTCGGCGGTATTGCTGATCGACGACGAGCAGTGCATCCGCTACCTGAACCCGGCCGGCGAGAACCTGCTGGCGGTCAGCAGCCGCAGCGTGCTCGGGCGGCGCTTGAGCGAAGTCTGCAAGTGCTCGTCGACGCTGCAGTCGGCGATCGACAACGGTTTGCAGAACAACTGGGGTTACACCGGCCAGAACATCGCCCTCGGCCGCGCCGATGGCGAAACCCTGCACCTCAACTGCACGGTGACACCACTGCGTCCGGACATTGCCGCCGGCATGCGCCTGCTGCTCGAACTGCAGCCGATCGAGCACCATCTGGCGGCGACGCGCGAGGAAAGGCTGCTCGAACAACAGCAGGCCAACCGCGAACTGATCCGCAACCTGGCGCACGAGATCAAGAATCCGCTCGGCGGCATCCGTGGCGCGGCGCAACTGCTCGAACACGAACTCGGCAACCCGGCGCTCAAGGAATACACCCAGGTCATCATCAAGGAGGCCGATCGCCTGCAGGACCTGATGCAGCGCCTGCTGACGCCGCACCGGGCGATGCTGCCGACGACGGTGAACATCCACGAAATCCTGGAACGGGTGCGCAGCCTGCTGATGGCCGAGTTTTCCGAAGGCCTGAAGATCCGCCGCGACTACGACATCAGCCTGCCCGAACTGGTCGGCGACCGCGAGCAACTGATCCAGGCCGTGCTCAACATTGCCCGCAACGCGGCGCAGGCGATGGCCGGTCAGGGCGAAATCGTCCTCCGCACGCGGGCGCTGCGCCAGGTGACGCTGGCCAAGAAGCGCTACCGCATGGCGCTGGAACTGAAGGTCATCGACAACGGCCCGGGCATTCCCGAGGAAATCCGCGAGCGCATGTTCTATCCACTGGTTTCCGGGCGCGAGGGGGGCAACGGCCTCGGCCTGACGATCGCCCAGAATTTCGTCCAGCACCATCACGGCAGCATCGACTGCTACAGTCGGCCGGGGCAGACGGTATTCACCATTCGCTTGCCGATCGAGCCGGCCTGAGTCTTGCTAAAGCAATCGGACAAGTTTAGAGAACGAGGCATGAGATGAAACCGGTATGGATCGTTGACGACGACCGCTCGATACGCTGGGTGCTGGAAAAGACCCTGTCGCGCGAAGGCATTGCGTTCGAAAGCTATGCCTCGGCGAGCGAGGCCATCGCCCGCCTGGAAAGCGGCGAGGAAGCGCCGCAGGTGCTGGTCTCGGACATCCGCATGCCCGGCCAGTCCGGCCTCGACCTGCTGCAGGAGGTGAAGAACCGTCACCCCGGCGTGCCGGTCATCATCATGACCGCCTACTCGGATCTGGAAAGCGCGGTCGCCGCTTTCCAGGGCGGCGCCTTCGAGTACTTGCCCAAGCCCTTCGACGTCGATCAGGCGCTGGAACTGATCCGGCGGGCGATCGATGAATCGATGCACCAGAGTGGTGCGGCCGAGGAAGAGGGGCTGGTGCCCGAGATTCTCGGTCAGGCGCCGGCGATGCAGGAAGTCTTCCGCGCCATCGGCCGCCTCGCGCTGTCGCACGCCACCGTGCTGATCACCGGCGAATCGGGTTCCGGCAAGGAGCTGGTGGCGCGCGCGCTGCACCGGCACAGCCCACGTGCCGAGCGTCCCTTCGTGGCGATCAATACCGCGGCGATTCCCAAGGACCTGCTCGAATCCGAGCTCTTCGGTCACGAGCGCGGCGCCTTCACCGGCGCCCAGGCGCAGCGGCGCGGCCGTTTCGAGCAGGCCGAGGGCGGCACGCTGTTCCTCGACGAAATCGGCGACATGCCCTCCGAACTACAGACCCGCCTGCTGCGCGTGCTGTCGGACGGACACTTCTACCGGGTTGGCGGGCATTCGCCGATCAAGGCCAACGTCCGCGTCATCGCCGCGACCCACCAGAACCTGGAAAGCCGGGTCAAGGACGGGCTGTTCCGCGAGGATCTCTTCCATCGCCTGAACGTCATCCGCATCCGCCTGCCGGCGCTGCGCGAAAGGCGCGAGGACATCCCGCTGCTGACCCGCCACTTCCTGCAGAAGAGCGCACGCGAACTGGGCGTCGAACCGAAGCGCCTGTCCGAGGGGGCGCTCAAGTATCTTTGCGGTCTGGAGTTCCAGGGCAACGTCCGGCAACTGGAAAACCTCTGTCACTGGTTGACCGTGATGGCGCCAGGGCAGCAGGTCGAAGTCGGCGACCTGCCCAGCGAATTGCGCGAGGCGCCGCCGCAGGTCCTGGTCGGCGACTGGGAAAAGGCGCTGGAAGGCGAGGTCGACCGCCTGCTGGCGCGCGGCGTGCCCGACGTGCATGGCCTCTTGTCGCAGAGCTTCGAGCGCATCCTGATCTCGCGCGCTCTGGCCCACACCGGCGGCCGCCGCATCGAGGCGGCGCAGGCGCTGGGCATCGGCCGCAACACGATCACCCGCAAGATCGCCGATCTCGGCATCGACGGCGGCAAGGAGGCGGCGGGAGAGTAAAATCTTCCGCATGCCCCTGATCGATCCTGTCCTGTTGAAAGCGCGGCTCGGTCCCCTGGCCGGCCGTTTCGACGTCGATGCGCTGGCCGAGTGCGACTCGACCAGCAGCGAATTGTTGCGCCGCGCCGAGCGTGGCGCGCCCTCCGGTAGCGTCATCGTCGCCGACCGTCAGCTGGCCGGTCGTGGCCGGCGCGGGCGTAGCTGGTTATCGAGCGCCGACGGCTGCTTGATGTTTTCCGTCCTCTGGCGCAGCCAGCGCGGCCTGGCCGGCCTCGGCGGCCTGTCGCTGGCGGTTGGCGTCGCCCTGGTGCGGGCGCTGGAACAATTGGGGGCGAGCGGCGTCCGCTTGAAATGGCCGAATGACGTGCTGCTTGCTACCGCGGCTGGCGACGCCAAGCTGGCCGGCATCCTGATCGAGCTGGCTGGCGGCCGGCGCGAGGCTCAGGTCTGCATCGGCATCGGCCTCAACCTGCAGGCGCCGGCAGGCGAGTTCGCGCAGCCGGTCGCCGGGCTGGCGCAGGCGCTGCCGGTACTGCCCGAACGCCACGCACTGCTGGCGACGATTCTCGTTGCCTTGCTCGGTGTACTCGACGACTTCGCCGAGTACGGCTTTGCCGCCGTCAAGGACGAGTGGCAGGCGCGCCATGCCTGGCAGGACCGGGCCGTGCGGTTGATAGAAGATGGCTGCGCCGAGCGCAGCGGCATCTGCCGCGGCGTCGCCGACGATGGCGCCTTGCTGTTGGAAACTGCTACCGGCTGCGAGCGCATCCTCGCCGGCGACGTCAGCCTGCGGGTAAACGCATGATCCTCTGCATCGACAGCGGCAACAGCCGCATCAAGTACGGCCTGTGGGACGGCGCGGGCTGGTGTCGCAGCGGCAGTTGCGCGCAGGCCGACGGCGCCGCCCTGGGCGAAATCCGGGGCGAGTGGCCGATGCCGCGCCGCATCATGCTCGCCAACGTCGCCGGTGCCGGCGCCGAGGCGGGCATCCGTGCCGCGCTCGGCGATTGGGGCGGGCGGCTTGAGGTGGTGCGAAGCACGGCGCAGGCCGCTGGCGTGCGCAACGGCTATCGCGATCCCGGCCGTCTCGGTGTCGACCGCTGGTGCGCGCTGATCGGCGCCCGAGCCTTGCGGCCGGGTGCGCTGCTGGTAGTGATGGCGGGTACCGCGACGACGATAGACGCGCTGGATGGCGACGGCAATTTCCTGGGTGGATTGATCCTGCCCGGGCAGCAACTGATGCTCGGTGCGCTCGCCCGCGATACCGCCGGTTTGCCCTTTGCCGCCGGCGAACATCGCGCTTGGCCGCAATGCACCGACGACGCCATCGTCAGCGGTGCCATCGAAGCGCAGGTCGGCGCCATCGAACGGGCCTGGTCGCGACTGCCGGGGAACGAACGGCATTGCCTGCTGTCCGGTGGTAACGCCGGATTGTTGCAGCCTTGCCTTGCCATGAGCATGTCGCGGATGGACAATCTACCCATGTACGGGCTCAAGGAACTGGCCCGCGAAACGTCCAGAGAGACCTGATCCATGGAAATCATTCCGGTTGCCGAACTGAAGATCGGCATGTTCATTACCGAACCGGACTGTCCGTGGACCGAGTTTTCGTTCGCCTTGCAGGGTTTCATCATCAGCAAGCCCGAGCAGGTCGAGATCTTCCGCAAGAAGTGCCGTTTCGTGCAAATCGACCGCTCGCGCTCGCTGAACGAGCACTTCGTGGCGCCCAAGGAGCGCGTCGATCGCCAGTTGCAGGCGGCGCCCTTGAGTGGCGCCGGCAGCCAGGAAGAAGACGTTTATGGCGAGGTCCAGCCGCTGAGCGCGGAACAGGTCGTGCTGCGCCAGCGCCGCCGTCGCTTCCTCGAACTCCTGCATGGTCAGGAAGGCGACGAACATGTCCGTTCGCTGACCCGCGAACTCGACTACATCGAACCGCGCTACGACGATTTGCTCGAAGCCTTGAAGCAGACCTTCCGCAACGTCACCGCGGAAATGCAGTTCGATTTCGCCAACGTCCGCGAAGGTGTGCGCGACATCGCCGGCAGCCTGAAGCGCAATCCCGACGCCGTGATGTGGCTGCTGCGGCTGAAGAGTCTGGATCAGTACAGCTTCGACCATGCCATGGACGTCGCGGTGCATGCCTTGCTGCTCGCCGGACATATCGGCTGGCGCGGCCAGCAACTGCTCGAACTGGGGATCGCCGGGCTGCTGCAGGATGTTGGCAAGACCCAGGTGCCGTCCGAAGTACTGGCCAAGAAGGAAGCCCTGACCGAGGCGGAGCGGCAACTGGTGCGCTCGCACGTCGCCAGTTCGCTGGAAATCCTGACCACTCAGGGCAAGCTGCCGGGCGAAGTGCTGCAGATCGTCTCCCGCCACCACGAGCGCTGGGACGGCAGCGGCTATCCGCGCGGCCTGCGCTTCGAGCGCATCGGCCTGGCCGCGGAAATCGCCGGCCTGGTCGATGCCTTCTGCGCGATGCTGCGCAACAAGCCGTACCGCAACGCAATCGGCCACCAGGAAGCGCTCGAGGAACTGTTCCAGCAGCGCGGCAAGCAGTTCAACCCGGTGCTCATGGAGCAGTTCGTGCAATGCGTCGGGCTCTACCCGATCGGCGTGCTGGTCGAGTTCGAATCGGGCGAGGTTGGCGTGGTGATCCAGCAGAACCGCGTCCAGCGCTCGCGGCCGCGCGTGCTGTTGATGCTCGACCACGACAAGCAGCCGGTCCGTGATTTCCGTCTGGTCGACCTGCGCCAGCCGGAGCTGGCCGCCTTGCGTATCGCCCGGGCGCTGCCGAACGATGCCTATGGTCTGTCGTCGCATGACTACTACCTCGGCTAGCCCGGAATCGCTGATCGATTTTGCCGCCTTTGATCTGGGTGAGGAGGACCTGCGTTCCCTGGCCAGTCTGGCGTCGCTGTGGAAGTCGTCGGTGACGGCGGAATGCGCGCGTAGCGAGCCGGACGTCGCGCTACAACATTTCATCGAACTGACCGTCGCGCTGCCCGGCGGAATCGCCGATCCCGACTGGCAGCAGCGCTGGATCCGTGCCTGGCACGAACTGCTGGGCCGGGGTTACGGCCAGGTCGAAATCCTGCGCTGGTTCTTCAATATCGTCGATGCCTGTGAAAAGATCCTGCTCGGCGGGCGCGACAGCGTTGGCCGGGTGCTGCTTTCCCTGGTCGGCACCCTGCGCCGCAGCGTCATCGCCGCCATCACCTGCGTGCTGGAAGTGGATGAACTGGCGCAGCAGGAAGCGGGCGGCCTGCCCGGCGAACTGGCCGCCCTGCGTTTTTTGCGCGAGCTCCTGCAGGGCGGCCGGGTGGTTGGCCTGCTCTCGGTCTCGCTGGCCAACCGCGACTCCTTCACCTACCTCGACGCCAACGACCTGCAGCGCCTGCCGGCGACGCTGGCGCGGCGGATGAGGCGCCATCTGCGCGAGGAGGACCGGGTCTTTGTCGGTCGCGAAGGCGAGTGGCTGGTCGTCCTGCCCGACGTCAAGGTGATGTCGCAGCCGACCCTGGCCGCCGCCCATCTCGAACGGATGTTTGGTGAGCCGGTGCCGCTGTTCAGTGGTCGCAAGGTCATGGTGCGGTCGACCATCGGTGCCGCGCTCCTGCCCCAGCACGGAGCGAGCGCCGAGACGGCCCTGCACGCCGCCCGCCTGGCGCGCTGGGGCGCGCAGGGACGACGCCAGTCCTTTGCCTGGTTCGATGCCGGTTTTGCCGAAAGCTGGCAGCAACGTCACGAGCTGGCCGAGGAGTTGCGCGAGGCCCTGTTCCAGGAAACCCTGGAACTGCACATTCAACCGCAGAACGACTTGGCCGACGGCCACTGTATCGGTGGCGAGCTGCTGTTGCGCTGGCGGCACGAACGAACCGGCTGGGTGCCGCCGCCGCTGATCATGGAAATGATCGAGGAAAATGGCTGGCGCCTGATGTTCAACGACTGGTTGTTGCGTGCCGCGATGCGGGCGGCCGCCGAACTGGAAAAGGCCGGCATCGGCATCGGCCTCTCGTTCAACCTCACGGCTGCCGACATGCTCGATGACGACCTGCCGGAGTTCCTCGAGCAGAACCTGCTGACCTGGCGCATTCCCGGCGAGCGCTTCACCCTCGAACTGACCGAGTCAGCGCTGATGTTCGACCGCGCCAAGGGCTCGTCGATCATGCACCGGCTGCGCAAGCTGGGCTGCCGGATCGCCCTCGACGATTTCGGCACCGGTTATTCCTCGCTCAGTTATCTGGTCAGCCTGCCGCTCAATGAACTCAAGGTCGATCGTTCCTTCGTCGTCGCCATGCTCGATTCGGCGGACAGCCTGCGCGTCGTCAGCACCATCGTCGACCTTGCCCGCGATCTCGGCATGATGCCGCTCGCCGAGGGCATCGAGGACGAGCAGCAGCGCGTCCAGTTGCTGGCGCTTGGTTGTGTGGCGGGGCAGGGTTATCTTTACGCGCAGCCGATGACGATCGAACAGTTCATCGTCTGGTATCACAGCTAGCGGCAGCACTGAACAAGGGAGCGGCAGATGTCACTGGGAACTTTCTTCAGCAAGCAGTTCATCGACGTCCTGGAATGGACGGAACCCGGCGACGGCACGCTGCTCTGGCGTTACCCGGTGGCCGACCGGGAGATCCAGAACGGCGCCAGCCTGACCGTGCGCGAAGCGCAGGCCGCATTGTTCGTCGATGAGGGGCAGATCGCCGACAGCTTCGCTCCCGGCCGCTATCGGCTGACCACGTCCACGCTGCCCTTGCTGACCAATCTGCGCCACTGGGACAAGCTGTTCGCATCGCCGTTCAAGAGCGACGTCTATTTCCTCTCGACCCGGCGCCAGATCGACCGTACCTGGGGCACGGCGACGCCGGTGACGATCCGCGACCGCGAATTCGGCGCCGTCCGCCTGCGCGCCTACGGCACCTACGCCTACCATGTCGCCGAGCCGGCGCTCTTCTTCCGTCAGGTCTCCGGCAGCGCCGAGCGCTATGAGCGCGACGAACTGGAAGGCCAGTTGCGCAGCCTGCTGGTCGCCGGACTGAGCGACCTCTTCGCCCAGTCGGCGATTCCCTTCCTCGATCTGGCCGCCAACCAGGCGGCGCTGGCGCAGGCGATGCAGGCGCGGGCGGCGGCGGCCTTCGGCGAACTCGGCCTGCAGCTCGATACCCTGGTGCTGCAGAATTTCTCGCTGCCCGACGAACTGCAGAAGGTGCTCGACCAGCGCATCGCCATGGGCATGGTCGGCGACCTGACGCGCTACACGCAGTATCAGGTGGCGAGCAGCATTCCCGACGCGGCGCGCAACGAAGGCGGGCTGGCGGCGATGGGCGCCGGTCTCGGCTTCGGCCAGATGGTCGGCCAGGCGGTAGCCGCGGCGACGCCGGCGGCGGTTGCGGTCAATGCCGACGAGGTGGTGGCGACGCTGGAAAAACTGCACGCGCTGGTCGGCAAGGGCATCCTGTCCCAGGAAGAATTCGACGCCAAGAAAGCGGAACTGCTGAAGAAGCTCGGCTGAGCGCGGCTTCAGTCGCCACCGCCGCCGCATCCGCCACCACAGCCCCCGCCACTGTCGCCGCCGCCGTCGCTGCTGCCAGAATCGCCGCTGCAGCCGCTGCTGCAACCGATGTGGCTGGCGCAGTAGCCATCGCGGCCGGTGCCACCGGCAGCCAGGCAATCGAGTCGATAGACGAAGCCGCCGGCGATGCCCAGCGCCGCGTCGAGCGCGAACAGGCGCGGCAGGCGCGCCGGTTGTTTCGGATCGATCCCCTCGTGCGCGCAGGCCAGCCGCCAGGCTCGCTTGAGACCCTCGCTCGCCTCGGTCGGCGAGCGCATCGCCTCGGCTGGCGTGTGATGCAGAAAGCGGCCGAAGGCACGGTTGCAGAACTGCCGGTAGTGGCGGGTGAACAGGATGAACTCGTGCCAGGCATCGTCGACCGCCTGCGACGGCATCGCCACCATGTGCCGGCCGGCGGTATTGCAGATCAGGAAGTAATCGCGCAGGCCCTCGCAGACTTCGCGCCGCTGGCCGGCGTCGAGTTCCGGGCGGAGCGCCGCCAGGCGGCGGTCGAGCCGTTCCTGCAGCGGGAAGCGTTCGATGAACGCCGCCCGCCCGGCCTGTCGCCATTTGCGCCAGGCCAGGCCGAGGCCGAGCAGGACGGCGGCGAGCAGGACAAATTTCATCAGCGGACGTCGAAGCAGAGGTATTTGACCTCGAGGTATTCCTCGATGCCGTACTTCGAGCCCTCGCGGCCGATCCCCGACTGCTTGATGCCGCCGAAGGGCGCCACCTCGTTCGAGATCATCCCGGTGTTGACGCCGACCATGCCGTATTCCAGCGCCTCGCCGACGCGCCAGCAGCGGCCGACGTCGCGGGTGAAGAAATAGGCGGCGAGGCCGAACTCGGTGTCGTTGGCCATCGCCACCGCTTCTGCCTCGGTGTCGAAGCGGAAAAGCGGCGCCAGCGGGCCGAAGGTTTCCTCGCGGGCGACGCGCATCGCCGGCGTCACGTCGGCCAGCACGGTCGGCTGGAAGAAGTTGCCGCCGCGTTCGTGGCGGGCGCCGCCGCACAGCACGCGGGCGCCCTTGGCGATGGCGTCGGCGACGTGGGCCTCGACCTTGGCCAGGCCGGCGGCGTTGATCAGCGGCCCCTGGGCGACGCCGGCTTCGCTGCCGGCGCCGACCTTGAGCTGCGCACTGCGCTCGGCGAAGCGGGTGGCGAAGGTTTCGTAGATGCCAGACTGGACCAGGAAGCGGTTGGCGCAGACGCAGGTCTGGCCGGTGTTGCGGTACTTGGCGGCAAGCGCGCCTTCCACCGCGGCGTCGACGTCGGCATCGTCGAAGACGATGAAGGGGGCGTTGCCGCCCAGTTCGAGCGACAGCTTCTTGACGGTCGGCGCGCACTGCGCCATGAGCAGCCGGCCGACCGCGGTCGAGCCGGTGAAAGAGAGTTTGCGCACGATCGGGCTGGCGCACAGTTCGCCGCCGATCGCCGCCGGCTGGCCGGTGACGACGTTGAAGACGCCGGCCGGGAAGCCGGCTTCCTCGGCCAGCGCGGCCAGCGCCAGGGCGGTCAGCGGCGTCGCTTCGGCCGGCTTGACGACGACGGTGCAGCCGGCGGCCAGCGCTGGCGCCACCTTGCGCGTGATCATCGCCAGCGGGAAATTCCACGGCGTGATCGCGGCGCAGACGCCGATCGGCTGTTTGACCACGAGCAGCCGGGTGGTCGACGCCGGGCTGGGAATGCTTTCGCCGTAGGTGCGCTTGCCTTCCTCGGCGAACCACTCGACGAAGGAGGCGCCGTAGATCGTCTCGCCCTTCGCCTCGAGCAGCGGCTTGCCGCCCTCGGCGGTGATCAGGGCGGCGAGATCGTCGGCATTATCGAGGATCAGGCGGTTCCAGTTCTGCAACAACTGCCCGCGGCGGCGCGCGGTGAGCGCCCGCCAGGCCGGCAGCGCGGCGTCGGCGGCGGCGATTGCGCGCTGCGTCTCGGCGGCGCCACAGCAGGGAACCTCGGCGATGCGTTCGCCGCTGGCCGGGTCGACGACGCTCAGCGTGGCGCCGCCGTCGGCGCCGACCCATAGACCATCGATCAGGTTGGCGGTGCGCAGGAGAGTCGGGTTCTGCAAGTTCATGGGCTTGAAAAATCCTGTAAAAACGTTAAGTTACGAATAACTTCAAGAAAAGGCTTTAAGCGATGCGTCGATTTTTCTGCTGGTTGTCGCTGCTCGTCTGCCTGGCGCTTGCTGCCTGCGGCAGTCCCGGGCCACGCGGCGGATCAACTATAACCCAGGCGCCGCGGGCGGTCAGCGGGCAAGCCAGCGAGGTCGTCATGCTGGCCATGGGGCTGATCGACACCGGCTACCGCTTCGGCGGCAAGAACCCGGAAGCTGGCCTCGACTGCAGCGGCATGGTTGCCTACGTGTTCGACAAGGCGGCCGGCGTCAAGGTCAGCGGCAGCGCCGCCGACATCGCCCGGCGCGGCCGTGCCGTCGGTCGCCACGAACTGCAGCCCGGCGACCTGGTCTTCTTCAACACGATGAACCGCCCGTTCTCGCACGTCGGCATCTATATCGGCGAGCAGCGTTTCGTACACGCGCCATCGACCAACGGACGGGTTCGCATCGAACGTCTCGACAGCGAGTACTTCGCGCGCCGCTACGAAGCCGCGCGCACCTTGCTTGATTGAAAGCAGCGCGAGTCATGGACGCGCTTCCGCCGATGAGGTTACAATTGCGGCCTTTCCGCCCGTAGCTCAGCTGGATAGAGTACTGCCCTCCGAAGGCAGGGGTCGTGCGTTCGAATCGCGCCGGGCGGGCCAGAACATCCAATGGGTTAAGTCTTTCCGACTTAACCCATTTTTGTTTGCTGACTGCCCTAATGCTCCAGGCGCAGTGTCCCCTTGCGTTGGCCGCGGCGCAGCAGCAACCACTGCAGGAGGCCGGTGCTGGCGGCGAGCAGGGCGAGCGGCAGCACGCTGTCGTGCAGCAGGAGGCCGACCAGGTTGCTGATGGTCAGCGCGCCGATCATGCTGACCGCCCCGAACAGCCCGGCCGCGCGTCCGGCGGAGCCGGGAAAGGGCGCCAGCGAGCCGATCTGGGCGCAAGGGAAGATGATGCCGTGCGAGAACATCGACAGGCATTGAAAGGCGACCAGCAACCACCAGTTCATCACTCCCGCCAGGCAGCAGGCGAGGAAGGTCGCAGCGGCCAGCGCCATCACCGTGCTGCCGGCAAGCAAGGTTCTTTCCGTGCCCAGCACTGCGAGCAGACGGCGGCAGAGGAAGGCACCGGCGAGATAGCCGGCGCAGCCGCTGGCGAAGCAATAGCCGTAATTGGCGGTCGATACGCCGAGCAGCTCGATCAGCACGAATGACGAGCCGGAGATGAAGACGAAGATGTTGCTGTAGCTCAGGGTGCCGGCCAGCGCATAGCTGCGGAAGATCGGGTGGGTGAGCAGGCTGCGATAGCCGGCGGCCTGCCCGCTGGCGCCGGAGAGTGGCGCTTCCTGCCAGCGCCAGGCCAGCGCCAGGAGCAAGGGAACGACGCAGGAGAGGAAGACGAAGGCGGCCTGCCAGCCGAAATGGACTTGCAACTGGGCGCCAATCACCGGTCCCGAGACGACGGCGAAAGCCATGTAGCTCGATGCCTGGGCCAGCTTGGCGGCGCCGATGGCCGGCGGGTAGAGGTCGCGGATCAGGGCGCGCGCGGCGACGATCGCGGCGCAGCAGCCGCAGGCCTGGGCGAAGCGGGCGCCGATCAGCAGATAAATGCTCGGTGCCAGGGCGCAGGCCAGGCTGGCGAGCAGGTAGACGCTCAATCCGCCGAGCATGACGCGCCGTCGACCGAAGCGGTCGGACAGGGGGCCGCCGAGCAACTGGGCGAGACCGAAGCCGACCGAGAAGAAGACCAGGGTCTGCTGGACCAGGATTTTCGGTGCCGAGAAGGCCTCGCCAAGCCGCGGCAGCGACGCCAGATAGAGGTCGGTCGATAGCGGCTGCAGCATCAGGCAGCCGGCGATCAGGAGGATCAACTGGCGTTCGTTCACGAAGATTTCCGGAAATTGGTCCGCGCCAACTCTATCCGTCGCCGGTGATTTGCCCTATGCCATAAACCGACTAGGTGCTATTCCGCATTTGACTAACTGCTTCCGTCGATCATGGAATGGTGAATAAGTATCGCAATATTCAATACCTGATATGGCTTTGCCTCCCTAGGCGGGGGCGGGCGGCATTGACGACAATCCGGAGCGCTAATGGGCATTCTAGCGGTGTGTTTTTAGCGACTCGATAACACTGACTTACGGAGACAAAACATGAAAGCCAAACATCTGCTGGCGCTTGCCGCCCTGTCCACGCTGATTCCCGGGGCCGTCCTGGCCCAGGAAGTTGTCCTCAAGGTTGCCCATTTCGTGCCGCCGACGGCGCCGGGTCATACCAAATTCATCGCTCCCTGGTGCGACAAGCTGGCCAGCGAATCGGCCGGCCGCATCAAGTGCCAGATCTATCCCGCGATGCAACTGGGTGGAACGCCGGCACAACTGCTGTCGCAGGTCCGCGACGGTGTTGCCGACGTGGTGTGGACGCTGCCGGGATATACCCCCGGTCGTTTCCCGGTGACCGAGGTGTTCGAACTGCCGTTCATGACCCGCGAGCAGGAAGGCTCCTCGCGCGCGCTCTGGGATTTCGTGCAGAAGAACACCCTGAAAAGCGAATTTGCCGGTCTCCACCCGCTGGCGACCTGGGTGCCCGGCCCTTATACCCTGCACCTGCGGGCTGCCCAGCCGAAAGTCATGGCCGACCTCAAGGACATGAAGATCCGCAGCTCTTCCCGTCTCACCACCCGTCTTTTGTCGGCGCTCGGCGCCAGTCCGGTCGGCATGCCGGTGACGCAGATGTCCGAGGCCCTGTCCAAGGGGGTGATCGAAGCGACCATGCTGCCCTGGGAAGTGGTGCCGGCGATGAAGGTGCATGAGCTGACCAAGTTCTCCGCCGAGTTCGGCGGCGACCACACGCTGACGACGACGACCATGGTTTTCGTCATGAACAAGAAGAAATACGACAGCCTGCCCGCCGACCTGAAAAAGGTGATCGACGCCAACAGCGGCCGCGAGACCTCGGCCTGGGTCAGTGGCCAGTTGAAGAGCGCCGACGCCGCCAGCCGCGCCGCGACCCTGAAGAACGGCAACACGATCTACCAGATTCCGGCGGAGGAGACCGCCAAGTGGAAGAAGACTGCCAGCACGGTCAACGACGAATGGGTCAAGGAGATGTCGGCCAAGGGCGTCGATGGCAACAAGCTGCTCGCCGAGGCCAACGCCCTGGTCGATCACTACGCCGATAAAAAATAATCCGCGGATGGGGCCGGCGGCAGGTCTGTCGCCGGCCCGCAGTCGGTGATGGATGCGGAGAACGAGATGGCTGAAGTAATGGATGAGCCCGTGGCGCGCCAGTCGGGCGCCGTGGGGTGGGTGATAGAGAAGCTGTGTCAGGCGATGGCGATCATGGCCGGCGCGGCCTTCGTGATCGAGATGCTGCTGTCGGCGGTGAGCGTGTTGTTGCGCGCCTTGATCGGGCGGGGCGTCGCGGGAGATTTTGAACTGGTCCAGGTGCTGTCGGCAATGGGGATCGCCTTGTGTCTGCCCTATTGTCAGCTACAGAAGGGGCACGTCTTCGTCGATTTCTTCACCCTGTGGGCGCCCGCGCTACTCAAGCGGTTTCTGGATGCCGTTGCCGCCTTGCTGCTGGCGGCCTGTTCCTTCTTCCTGGCCTGGCGCATCTGGGAAGGGATGGCTGACTTGCGTGAATACGGCGAGGCGACGATGGTGTTGAACCTGCCGATCTGGTGGGGCTACATCCCGGTGGTGCCGGCTTTCGTGATGCTTGGTGTCACAGCGCTGTACACCGCATATGGTGAATTGCGGGGGAGAGCATAATGAGTAGTACGACAATCGGCCTGATCATGGGCGGCGTCATGATGTTCTTCATGGCGGCGCGTATCCCGGTCGGGATCACGATGTTCCTGACCGGGGCCATCGGCTATGTCTGGGTGTCCGGCCTCGACCCCCTGCTCGGCTTCCTGAAGAATGCTCCCTACGGGCGCTTTTCGCTGTACGACCTGTCGGTGGTGCCGCTGTTCCTGCTGATGGGCCAGTTCGCCACCCACGGCGGCCTGTCGCGTTCCCTGTTCAAGGCAGGCAACGCTTTCATCGGCCACTGGCGCGGTGGCATGGCGATGGCCGGGACGGCCTCCTGCGCCGGCTTCGGCGCGATCTGCGGTTCCTCGCTGGCAACGGCGGCGACGATGGCCCATGTCGTGCTGCCGGAACTGCGTCACCACCAATACAAGAACTCCCTGGCTGCCGGCTCGCTGGCGGCGGGAGGGACGCTCGGCATCCTGATTCCGCCGTCGGTGCCGCTGGTCATCTACGGCATCCTCGCCGAGCAGAACATCGCCAAGCTGTTCCTCGCCGCCTTCGTGCCGGGTGTGCTCGCCGCGATCGGCTACATGGTGGTGATCTCCATCGTCGCCCACCTGAATCCGGGTGCCGCCGGTCCGGGCTCGCCGCGTCACTCCTGGCGCGAGCGCCTCTTGGCGCTGGTCGAAACCTGGCCGGTATTGCTGGTCTTCCTGGTGGTGATCGGCGGCATCTACGGCGGTTTGTTCACGCCGACCGAAGCGGCTGCCATCGGCGCCCTGGCAACCGGGGTCGTCGCCTGGAAATCCGGCGGCCTGAAGGGCAAGGGGCTGCTGGAGTGCTGTTTCGGGACGGCCAAGGGAACCGGCATGATGTTCCTGATCCTGCTCGGCGCCGATACCCTCAACTCCTTCATGGCGATTTCCCAGCTTCCCGCCGAGGCGGCCAACTGGGTGCAGCAGATGGGTTTCGGGCCATGGACGGTGTTGCTGGCGATCATCGTCGTCTACCTGCTGCTCGGCTGCGTCATGGACAGCCTGTCGATGATCCTGCTGACCATCCCGATCTTCCTGCCGATCATCCTGGGCATGGATTACTGGGGCTTGAGCGCCGACGACAAGGCGATCTGGTTCGCCATCGTCGCGCTGGTCGTCATGGAGGTCGGGCTGATCACGCCACCCGTCGGGATGAACGTCTATATCATCGGCGGCATCGCCAAGGACATCCCGATGGCGACCATCTTCCGCGGCGTCATGCCCTTCCTCGCCTGGGATGTCCTGCGCATCGGCATCCTGCTGCTCTTCCCGAGCATTTCCCTGGTGGCGCTGCGGGTCTTCGGCTGAGCGGCCATCCCGCATTACCGGACGGCCGCCCCGGGCGGCCGTTTTTCATTGCCGGTTGCGACCGCGGAAGTTGCCTGGAGAGTGCCCGGTCAGGCGCTTGAAGAAGCGGCAGAAATACGGCGGGTCGGAAAATCCCAGTTCGTAGGCCAGCTGGGAAACCGGAACGCCGGTGTAGATCAGCCGGCGCTGCGCTTCCAGCAACAGGCGCTCCTGAATCAGGGCGAACGCCGTGCGACCGAAGCGTTTCTCGCACAGGCGGTTGAGCCGGCTTTCGCTGAGGTTGAGCTGCCGGGCGTAGCTGCTGACCGGCCAGTGGTCGAGATAGTGCTGCTCGATCATCTGGCGAAAGCCTTCGGCCGTTTCGCGCATGCCTTCGTCCGGTTGCGCGTCTGCCTGGCGCAGCGTGGCGCGCACCAGGAGCAGCAGTAGCGAGCGCACCAGCCAGACGTAGAGCGTCGTGCTGCCGGCGCCCGGGTGCGCGAACTCGGCCTTGATCTGGTCGAGGATGCCGTGGACGCGGGCCGCCGTATCGTCGCGCGTCAGGGCGAGGACTTCGGCACTTCCCCGCAGCACCGAAAACATCTGGCTGCCGTCCGGCGAGGCGCTGGCCAGTCCGGCGGCGTCGAGGGTCAGCACGCAGCCCTCGGTGCCGGGCTGGAATTTGAAGGCATGGATGACGCCCTCGGGAATGACCACGGCAAACGCGGCGCCGTAGTCCTGTTCCTCGCTGTCAAGGCGGATGCGTGCGCTGCCGGAAAAAACGAACAGCAGTTGCAGCAGGCCGTTGTGTACATGGGTGTCTATCTGCCAGTTGCGCGCCGCGCTACGCGCCGAGATTTCCTCGATATGGAGATACTCCCGCGCGATTTCGCGCTGGCGTTCCCCGTAAAGCGAAAACTCGGGAACCAGAATGCTCATGGTCGTTGCTGTCCTCTCGTTTCTGACAGGTTGTTGCTGGAATAGTGCAATCGGTTCCGGTGCTCGGGCGGGTGGTGGCCGGGCCTGGCCGAAAACCGTGGCTGTGCCTTGGTTTGATCTTCCTGGCGCCGCATCAGGAACGCAATCAACTTTTTCTGTATAGCAGATATACGGATTTCAACAAAAGAAAAGTCCAATTGATTGCCCGGATCGTCCAAGGCTTTGACGCCGCCAGCCCCTAGTCTTGCAAGTAGTCCGGAGCCACGGACACGACGATTCGAGCACCGCGAAATCCCTGGCTGGATGTCCGGGTGCTCGACCCAATCCAACAGGAGACAAGAATGAAAACCAGCGTTTGTATCATCGGCGGCGGCCCTTCGGGCCTGATGCTTTCCCAGTTGCTGCACCTGCAGGGCATCGAGACGGTCGTTCTCGAACGGCAGAGCCGCGAGTACGTGTTGAGCCGCATCCGGGCCGGCGTTCTCGAGCACGGCTTTGCCGAGCTGATGCGCGAGGCGCAGTGCGGCGAACGCATGGATCGCGAGGGGGAAATCCACGAGGGTTTCATCATCGCCCACAACGGCAAGCAGAGCCGCGTCGATCTGCACAAGTACAGCGGCGGCAGCTCGGTCGTCGTCTACGGCCAGACCGAACTGACCCGCGATCTCTACGAAGCGCGCGACCGGATGAACGGCATCGTCATCCACAACGCCGAGGACGTGCAGCCGCACGACCTCACCGGCAAGCCCTACGTGACTTACCGCCAGGGCGACGAGATCGTGCGCATCGACTGCGACTACGTGATCGGCGCCGACGGCTTCCACGGCGTCAGCCGCAAGTCGATTCCGAAGAACGTGCTGAAGGAGTACGAGAAGGTCTATCCCTTCGGCTGGCTGGGCGTGCTGTCGCGTACCAAGCCGGTGTCGCCGGAACTGATCTATGCCCGCCACGAACGCGGTTTCGCCTTGTGCTCGTTGCGCTCGCAGGTACTGAGCCGTTATTACGTCCAGGTGCCGCTCAGCGACTCCGTCGAGGACTGGTCAGACGAGAGGTTCTGGGAAGAACTGAAGCGGCGCCTGCCGGAAGACGTGGCCGGGCGCCTGATCACCGGCCCGTCGATCGAGAAGTCGATCGCGCCGCTGCGTTCCTTCGTCGCCGAGCCGATGCGCTACGGCAATCTGTTCCTTGCCGGCGACGCCGCCCACATCGTGCCGCCGACCGGTGCCCGCGGTCTGAACAGCGCCGCTTCCGACATCTATTACCTGTATCACGCGCTGGTCGATCACTACAAGAAGGGCGACGACAACGGTCTCGACAACTATTCGGCCAAGGCGCTGGCCCGGGTGTGGAAGGCGCAGCGCTTCTCGTGGTGGATGACGACGATGCTGCACACCTTCCCGGACAGCCTGCCTTACGACCAGAAACTGCAGCAGACCGATCTCGACTACCTGTTCTCGTCGGAGGCGGCGCAGCGCTCGCTGGCCGAGAACTACGTCGGCCTGCCGTTCTGAGCCGGCCTTGCCACCCGCCGGCTACTGCGCCAGGCGGGTGGCGACGACACGCTGGATCAGCTCGATCAGCGCCCGCTGCGTCGCGGTGATCTGGCGGTGCGAGTTCATCCCCAGCGACAGCTTGGCTTTCAGCCCGTCGCCCTGGACCGAGCGCAGCCGGAACTTGCGCTCGCCGGCCAGGTTGGCGACGGCGGTCTGTGACAGGATCGCGTAGCCGAAACCTTCGCCGACCAGGTCGAGAATGGCGTTGATGCCATCGACCTCGAAGGCGATGCTCGGCCGCAGCCCGAGGTTGGCGAGCGCGCTTTCGATCAGCATGCGGATCGCGTTGGGGCGGCTGGGAACGATCAGCGGATAGTCGGGCAGCTCGTCGATGGCGACCGGGGTGGTCGGCCGGCTGTCGGTTTCGGGGCTGACCAAGAAGAGCTCTTCCTCGAGCAGCGGCGTCAGGTCGACGTCGGGCGATGGCGTCGCGTTGTAGAGCAGGGCGACGTCGAGGCGGCCGGAAACCAGCGATTCGTGCATGCCGGTGCTCATGCCCTCGCGGATCGCCAGCTTGGCGGCGGGGAAGTTCTCCTTGAACTCGCGGAAGATCGGCACCGCCAGGATCTTCAGCAGGCTCGGTGGCAAACCGAGGGCGACATGGCCGACCAGCGCGCCGCGCGCCCGGCCGAGTTCCTCGCGCAGGCGTTCGACCTGATAGAGGATGCCGCGACCGTACTCGAGCAGCAGCTTGCCGGCGTCGGTGGTGACGACGCCGCGGCCGTTGCGCAGGAGCAGGTTCTGTTCGAACTCCAGTTCGAGCATCCGGACCTGGCGGCTCAGCGCCGGCTGGGCGATGTCGAGGAGGATGGAGGCGCGCGTGAAACTGCCGAGCTCGGCGACGCGGACAAAATACTCCAGTTGTTTGAGGTCCATTCAGGTGACTCCGGTGATGGCGGGCAGCTCAGTTGTCCTTGCCGGTTTCGCCGGCGAGCGTGGGGTCGATCATGATCGCGCTGAGCGTGTGCAGTACCTGCCGCAGATTCTGCTGCAGCGCGCCGCGTTGGCTGGCGGAGAGCTTGGTCAGCATGGCGCCTTCCAGGCGGGCGACCTGCTCATGCGCCTGGTCGAGCAGCGCCTGGCCGGCCCCGGTCAGGCTGAGGCGGACGATGCGGCCGTGCGAGGGGTCGGGCGCGCGCTCGACCCAGCCCTTCTTTTCCATCAGCTTGATCATCTCGTTCGCCGACTGTGGCGAGATCAGCGAGCGCTCGGCGAGCTGGGCGTTGCTGATCTGCGACTGCGATTCGAGGAAGGACAGCGCGGTGTATTGGGCGACGCTCAGACCGAGCGCGGTCAGCGCGTCGCGGATGCGCCGGTTGACCGCGTGGTCGAGGCGGCCGATCAGGTAGCAGAAGCCGCTGGGACGGAGCTTGTCCTGGCTGCTCGGGCCGTCGATCAGTGAGTTCATGGCGATTCTCGGTGAATTTACGGTGCGGGTCCGGGAAGTGAGGGTTGGCAGGTTGCCTGATATCAAGGCTCGATCTTACCGCAGCCGGCTGCCGTCTGGGGAGTGCAGAAAATTAATCATTGGGGAATCGATTGCAGGGTATTGCGTTTTTATTTTTATCCCTTATTATTCGTCTCATATCAGGTAGCCTGATATTTCCAACCACTAAGGAGACAGAATATGTCCAAGTATGAAGGCCGCTGGAGCTGCGTGAAGGTCGAGCTCGAAGAAGGCATTGCCTGGGTCACCCTGAACCGCCCGGAAAAGCGCAACGCGATGAGCCCGACGCTCAATCGCGAAATGATCGACGTGCTGCAGACGCTGGAACTCGACGAGGAGGCCGTGGTCCTGGTGCTGACCGGCGCCGGCGATTCGTGGACCGCCGGCATGGATTTGAAGGAATACTTCCGCGAGACCGACGGCAAGCCGGAAATCTTCCAGGAACGTTCGCGTCGCGAGGCCTGCGAATGGCAGTGGAAACTGCTGCGCATGTACAACAAGCCGACCATCGCCATGGTCAACGGCTGGTGTTTCGGCGGCGGCTTCTCGCCGCTGGTCGCCTGTGACCTGGCGATTGCCGCCGACGAAGCGACCTTCGGCCTGTCCGAAATCAACTGGGGCATCCCGCCGGGCAACCTGGTCAGCAAGGCGATGGCCGATACCGTCGGTCACCGCGAATCGCTTTACTACATCATGACCGGCGAACCGTTCAGCGGCCAGAAGGCGGCCGAGATGGGCCTGGTCAACAAGAGCGTGCCGCGCGCCCAGTTGCGTGACGAAGTCGTCGCCCTGGCCAGGAAGCTGCTCGCCAAGAACCCGGTCGTGCTGCGCTACGCCAAGAACGGCTTCAAGCGCTGCCGCGAACTCGACTGGGATCAGAACGAGGACTACCTGTACGCCAAGCTCGACCAGTGCATCGGCCGCGACCCGGAGCAGGGACGCAAGGAAGGCATGAAGCAGTTCCTCGACGACAAGACCCTGAAGCCGGGTTTGCAAACCTACCAGCGCGCCAAGTAAGCGCCAGCGTGAAAAAAATACCGGTGGCCCCACGGGGCGCCGGAATTCCTATCCAGGAGGAGACGATGAGAAAAGTTGAATTGCTGATTGGCGGCGAAAGCCGTCCGGCCGCCAATGGCGCCAGTTTTGAGCGGCGCAATCCGGTCAGCGGCGAAGTCGCCACGCTGGCTGCCGCCGCTACCCTGGCCGACGCCGATGCCGCGGTGGCTGCTGCTGCCGCCGCCTTTCCGGCCTGGTCGACGCTGGCGCCGAGCGCCCGTCGCGCGCTGCTCTTGAAGGCGGCCGAGATCATGGACCGGCGGGCGCCGGAGTTCGTCGCCACCGGCGTTGACGAAGCGGCGTCGACGCCGATCTGGTACGGCTTCAACGCCATGCTGGCGGCCAACATGCTGCGCGATGCGGCCGGTCTGGTCACCCAGGTCGGCGGCGAGGTCATCCCTTCCGACATCGACGGCAACCTGGCGATGGCGGTGCGCCAGCCGGCCGGTGTCGTGCTCGGCATCGCGCCGTGGAACGCGCCGGTGATCCTTGGCACGCGTGCCATCGCCGTGCCGCTGGCTTGCGGCAACACCGTCGTCCTCAAGTCCTCCGAGCTGACCCCGGGCCTGCACCGCTTGATCGGCGAGGTTCTGCTCGAAGCCGGCATCCCGGCCGGCGTCGTCAATGTGATTTCCAATGCGCCGGCCGACGCGCCGGCCATCGTCGAGCGGCTGATCGCCAACCCGGCGGTCAAGCGGGTGAATTTCACCGGCTCGACCCACGTCGGCCGGATCATCGGCCAGCTCGCCGCCAAGTACCTGAAGCCGGCGGTGCTCGAACTGGGCGGCAAGAACCCGATGCTGGTGCTCGACGACGCCGATCTCGACGAGGCGGTGACGGCGGCGGCCTTTGGCGCCTACTTCAACCAGGGCCAGATCTGCATGTCGACCGACCGCATCATCGTCTCGCGCAGTGTTGCCGCGAGCTTCGTCGAGCGGCTGGCGGCCAAGCTGGCGACGATGCGGGCCGGCAAGCCGGGCAGCGAAGGCTGCATCCTCGGCGCCATGGTGACGCCGGAAGCGGCGGCGCGCGTCGAGCGCCTGGTCGCCGATGCCGTCGCCAAGGGCGCCAGCCTGCCCAGCGGGGCGGTCCAGTGCGACGGCGCCGTGCTGCAGCCGGTGCTGGTCGACGGCCTGACGCCGGAAATGGAGCTGTACCGGGAAGAGGCTTTCGGCCCGGTGGTCACGGTACTGCGCGTCGATAGCGACGACGAGGCGATCCGCCTGGCCAACGACAGCGAGTATGGCTTGTCGGCGTCGGTGTTCAGCAAGGATATCGGTCGCGCGCTGGCGGTAGCCAAGCGCATCGAGTCGGGCATCTGCCACATCAACTCGTCGACCGTGCATGACGAGGCGCAGATGCCTTTCGGCGGCGTCAAGGCTTCCGGTTACGGCCGCTTCGGCGGCAAGGCCGGGGTTGCCGAATTCACCGACCTGCGCTGGATCACCATCCAGACCACGCATCGCCACTACCCGGTGTAAGGCACTGCCTCAAGGGCGGGGCGGTCCGTCGCCGGGCCGCTCCGCCGCGTCAAACGATCAATTCTGGAAACTCGTATGGACAGTTACGCTGCGCCCCTGCGCGACATGCGCTTCATCCTCGACCACCTGGTCGGCATCGACCGGATCGCCGCCCTGCCGGGTTGCGCCGACGCCGAACCCGACCTCGTGCACAGCATCCTCGAGGAGGCCGACAAGTTCGCCGCCGGCGTGCTGGCGCCGCTCAACAAGGTCGGCGACCGTGAAGGCTGCCGCCTCGACGGCGACCGGGTCGTCGTGCCGAACGGTTGGCAGGAAGCCTGGGAGCAGTTCGTCGCCAGCGGCTGGCTCGGCCTGTCGCTGCCTGCCGAGTACGGCGGTCAGGGGCTGACCAAGTCGCTGTGGGCGCCGGTCTGGGAAATGTGGTTCTCGTCCAACCTGGCGTTCACCATGCTGCCGCAGCTCACCCTCGGCCAGACCGAGGCGCTCGAAGTGGCCGCCGACGAAACGCTCAAGGCGCGCTATCTGCCGAAGATCGTTTCCGGCGAATGGGCCTGCAACATGAGCCTGACCGAGCCGCAGGCCGGTTCCGACCTCGCCGCCGTGCGCATGCGCGCCGAAGCGGCCGGCGACGGCAGCTACCGGCTGGCCGGGCAGAAGATCTTCATTTCCTACGGCGACCATGAACTGGCCGCCAACATCGTCCATCTGGTGCTCGCCCGGCTGCCTGACGCGCCGCCCGGCATCAAGGGCATCTCGCTGTTCCTGGTGCCGAAGTTCCTGGTCAATGCCGACGGCAGCCTGGGCGAGAAGAACGACGTGCGCGCCGTCGCCCTCGAACACAAGCTCGGCATCCACGGCAGCCCGACCTGCACGCTGGCCTACGGCGACCATGGCGGTGCCGTCGGCTATCTGGTCGGCGAGCTGAACCGCGGCATCGAATACATGTTCGTGATGATGAACGACGCCCGCTTCGGCGTCAGCGTCCATGGCGTCGCGCTCGCCGAGCGCGCCTACCAGATGGCGCTGCGCTACGCCGGCGAGCGCGTCCAGGGCAAGGTGCTGGGGGCGGCCGGCCTGCCGATTGCCGCGCATCCCGACGTCAAGCGCCAGTTGCTGGCGATGCGCACGCGCATCTTCGCCATGCGCGCGCTGGTGTACACCGCCGCCGGCTGGTTCGACCACGCCCGGCACAATCCCGACCAGGAAGCCGCCGCCCGCAGCCGCCGTTACATCGACCTGCTGATGCCGGTGCTCAAGGCCTGGAATACCGAAACCGGCAACCTGGTCTGCGACGACGCGATCCAGGTCTTCGGCGGTATGGGCTTCGTCGAGGAAACCGGCATCACCCAGCATTACCGCGATTCGCGGGTAACCCGGATCTACGAGGGAACGACCGGCATCCAGGCCAACGACCTGGTCGGCCGCAAGATCCTGCGCGAGAACGGCGCCACGCTGCGCGAACTGCTCGCCGACATCCGCGCCGAGACCACCGCCCTGGCGCTGGTGAACGACCTGGCCGGCCACGCCCACGCCTTGTCGGTCAATCTTGCCGACCTCGAACGCGCGCTCGACTTCCTGCTCGCCCAGGGCCAGGGGGCGCCGGCGCTGGTCCAGGCTGCCGCCGTGCCCTTCCTGCACCTGAGCGGCCTGGTCTGCGCCGGCTGGCAGGTGGCCCGGGCGGCGCGCGCCGCGCACGCCGGGCTGGCCACCGGCGCCGACCACGTCGACTACCTGCGTGGCGTGCTCGCCATCGCCGATTTCTGGTTCGCCACCTACGCGCCGCAAGTCCGTGCCTGGAGCGAGACGGTGCAGGCCGCGGCCTGCGTCGTCGCGGCGCCGGATGCGGCGCTGCACGGCTAGCCGGCGCCAGACCCACAGAAAAAAAGAGGAGACAACATGAACAACCCAGCTTTCCAAACTGTCATCGACAGTGATTTTCGCCCGGTCAGCATCGGCCATCCGCCCCCGGAGATCCGTCACGACGCCGACGGCGTCTGGCATATCCGGCCGCTCGAAGCGCTCGGCGATTACCCGCTGCGCCTGACCGACCGTCTGGTCGACGGCGCCCGCGATTTCCCGGAGCGCACGCTGATGGCCGCCCGCGGTCCGGACGGCGAGTGGATCCGCATCGGCTACGGCGATATGCTCCAGCGTGCGCGCCGTATCGGCCAGTGGCTGCTCGACCACGGTGTCTCGGTCGACCGGCCCTTGCTGGTGCTGTCCGGCAACGACCTCGAACACATCCAGCTGATGCTCGGCGCGATGTATGCCGGCGTTCCGTATTCGTCGGTGTCGCCGGCCTATTCGCTGGTCGCCACCGACTTCGGCAAGCTGCGCCACATCGTCGGCACGGTCACCCCGAGCGTCGTCTATGCCGCCGCCGGCGAGCCCTTCGCGCGGGCGATCGCCGGCGCGATCGACGGCGACGTCATGGTCGTTCTCGGCAAAGGCGAGTTGTCCGAGCGCGCCAGCATTCCCTTCGCCGAACTGCTGCAGGCCGAGCCGACCACGGTCGATGCCGCCAACGCCGCCGTCGGCCCCGACACCATCGCCAAGTTCCTGTTCACCTCCGGCTCGACCAAGCTGCCGAAAGCGGTGACGACGACCCAGCGCATGCTCTGCGCCAACCAGCAGATGCTGCTGCAGACCTTCCCGGTGTTCGCCGAAGAACCGCCGGTGCTGGTCGACTGGCTGCCCTGGAACCACACTTTCGGCGGCAGCCACAACGTCGGCATCGCCTTGTACAACGGCGGCAGCTTCTACATCGACGACGGCCAGCCGACGCCCAAGCGCTTCGCCGAAACCCTGCGCAACCTGCGCGAGATTTCGCCGACCGTCTATTTCAACGTGCCCAAGGCCTGGGAAGACCTGACCGTCGTCCTCGAGCACGACGCCGAGTTGCGCGAGGTCTTCTTCGCCAAGCTCAAGCTCTTCTTCTTCGCCGGCGCCGGCCTCTCGCAGGCCGCCTGGGACCGGCTCGACCGCGTCACCGAAGCGCATTGCGGGCACCGCATCCGGATGATGGTCGGCCTCGGCATGACCGAGACTTCGCCGTCCTGCCTGTTCTCCACCGGCGGCGTCATCGGCGCCGGCTACGTCGGCCTGCCGGCGCCCGGCTGCGAGGTCAAGCTGGTGCCGACCGACGGCAAGCTGGAGGCGCGCATGCGCGGCCCGCACGTGATGCCCGGTTACTGGCGCAATGCCGAGCAGACGCGGGCGGTGTTCGACGCCGACGGCTATTTCTGCACCGGTGACGCGCTGAAGTTCGTCGATGAGTCGCGCCCCGAACTGGGCATGGTCTTCGACGGCCGCATCGCCGAGGACTTCAAGCTCTCCTCCGGCACCTTCGTCAGCGTCGGGCCGCTGCGCGCCAAGGTGATCACCGAGGGCGCGCCCTACGTCCAGGACATCGTCGTCGCCGGCATGAACCGCGACGAGATCGGCGTGCTGGTCTTCGCGCGGGTTCCCGAGTGTCGGCAACTGGCCGGCCTCGGCGACGATGCCGACCTCTTCGCGGTGATGACCCACCCGAAGGTGCGCGAGCATTTCGCCGGCCTGCTGACGCGCCTGAATCGCACGGCGACCGGCTCGGCCAACCGGATCGCCTGGCTGCGCCTGCTCGAAACCCTGCCGTCGATCGACCACAGCGAAGTCACCGACAAGGGTTCGATCAACCAGCGCGCGGTGCTGACCCGCCGCGCCGAGCTGATCGACGCCTTGTACGCCGGTCAGGATCCCTTCCTGATCACCGGCTGAAGCAAGCCATGCTCGACGTCGACTGCAGCGACCGCCTGCTGCGCCTGACACTGGCGCGGCCGGCCAAGCGCAACGCGATCGACAGCGCGCTGCTCGCCGCGATCGAGCGGGCGGTCGACGACCTGCCGGAAAGCGCCGGGGCGATCCTGATCGCCGGCCAGGGGCCGCATTTCTGCGCCGGTCTCGACCTCGCCGAACACCGGGCGCGCGATGCGCAGGCGGTGTTCGCCATCTCGCAGCGCTGGCAGCGGCTGTTCACCCGGCTTCAGGAAAGCGCTTTGCCGATCGTCGTCGCGCTCTCCGGCGCGGTGATCGGCGGCGGTCTCGAACTGGCGGCGCTGGGTCACGTCCGCGTCGCCGACAGCACCAGCTTCTACCAGTTGCCGGAAGGGCGCCACGGGGTGTTCGTCGGTGGCGGCGGCTCGGTGCGCATCGCCCGCCTGATCGGCGCCGACCGCATGGGCGAGATGATGCTGACCGGTCGCCGGCTCGATGCCGAGGAAGGCGCCCGCCTCGGCCTCTCGCACTACCTGGTCGGCCCCGGCGAAGCCCTGGCCCGGGCCGAGGCGCTGGCGCGCCAGGTGCTGGAAAACGCCAGCCTTGCCAACTGGGCGATCGTCTCGGCCTTGCCGCGCATTGCCGAACTGAGCGCCGGCAACGGCTTTTTCGTCGAATCGCTGACCGCGGCGCTGACCCAGACCGGGCCGGAAGTCGCCGGGCGGATCGGCGCTTTCCTGGACAGGGGGCATACCTCATGAATTGCGACGAGCTGATCGCCATCGATTTCCATACGCACGCCGAAGTCTCGTGCTGCCAGGGCCACGATCCCTTCGGCGACGAATTCGACCGCGCCGCCGACAAGTATTTCGGTTCGGATCGCCGGCCGACCATTGCCGAGACCGTCGCCTACTACCGCGAACGCAAGATCGGCCTGGTCATGTTTACCGTCGATGCCGAGGCGCAGATCGGCCGCCGGCGCATTCCCAACGAGGAAATTGCCGAGGCGGCGCGGGCCAATGCCGACCTGATGATTGCCTTCGCCAGCATCGATCCACATAAGGGTGTCATGGGCGCCCGCGAAGCGCGGCGGCTGATCGAGGAATACGGCGTGCGCGGCTTCAAGTTGCACCCGACGGTGCAGGGCTTCCAGCCGTATGACCGTTTCGCCTGGCCGCTCTACGAGGTGATCGCCGAATACCAATTGCCGGCGATCTTCCATACCGGCCATTCCGGCATCGGCAGCGGCATGCGCGCCGGCGGCGGGCTGCGCGTCGGCAATTCCAACCCGATGCTGCTGGAAGACGTCGCTATCGATTTCCCCGACATGCAGATCGTCATGGCCCACCCCAGCTGGCCCTGGCAGGACGAGGCGCTGTCGCTGTGCCTGCATAAGCCGAACATCTGGATCGACCTTTCCGGCTGGTCGCCGCGCTATTTCCCGCCGCAACTGGTGCAGTACGCCAACACGCTGCTCAAGGAGCGCATCCTGTTCGGCTCCGATTTTCCCCTGATCACCCCCGACCGCTGGCTGGCCGATTTCGCGAAGGCCGGCTTCCGGCCGGAAGTCGCGCCGCTGATCCTGAAGCAGAACGCGATGCGCCTGCTCGGTCTGGGTCGTTCCCCCACTTCGGAAGGAAGCACATGAAGATTCTCGTCCCGGTCAAACGGGTCGTCGACTACAACGTCAAGATCCGCGTCAAGGCGGATGGCAGCGGCGTCGACCTGGCCAACGTCAAGATGAGCATGAATCCCTTCGACGAAATCGCCGTCGAGGCGGCGGTCCGGCTCAAGGAAGCCGGCATCGCCAGCGAGGTCGTCGCCGTCTCCTGCGGTGTCGCCGCCTGCCAGGAAACCCTGCGCACGGCGCTGGCCATCGGCGCCGACCGCGCCATCCTGGTCGACAGCGACGCCGAACTGCAGCCGCTGGCCGTCGCCAAGCTGTTGAAGGCCCTGTGCGACCGGGAACAGCCGCAACTGGTGATCTGCGGCAAACAGGCGATCGACGACGACGCCAACCAGACCGGCCAGATGCTGGCCGCGCTCGCCGGCTGGCCGCAGGCGACTTTTGCTTCGAAGATCGTGATCGCCGATGGCCAGGCCACGGTCACCCGGGAAATCGACGGCGGCCTGGAAACCCTGCAGCTCGCGCTGCCGGCCGTGATCACCACCGACCTGCGCCTGAACGAACCGCGTTACGCGACCTTGCCCAACATCATGAAGGCGAAGAAGAAACCGCTCGCCACGCTGACGCCCGCCGAACTGGGCGTCGACGTGACGCCGCGCCTGCATACCCTGAAAGTCGCCGAGCCGCCTTCGCGCAGCGCCGGGGTCAAGGTGGCGGACGTCGCCGAACTGCTGGGCAAGCTGAAGAACGAAGCCAAGGTGATCTGATCATGAGCATTCTCGTCATTGCCGAACACGACAACGCCAATCTCAAGGCATCCACCCTCAATACCGTGGCTGCCGCCAGCAGGATCGGCGGTGAAATCCATGTCCTGGTCGCCGGCGCCGATTGCGCTGCCGTCGCGAGCCAGGCCGCCAGCCTGCAAGGCGTGGCCAAGGTCCGCCTCGCCGACGCCGCGCATTACCAAAGCCAGACGGCGGAAAACCTGAGCGCCCTGGTGCTCACCCAGTCCGCCGGCTACTCCCACATCCTGGCGCCCGCCACCACCTTCGGCAAGAACCTGCTGCCGCGCGTCGCCGCCTTGCTCGACGTGGCGCAGATTTCCGAGATCGTCGGCGTCGACTCGGCCGATACCTTCGTGCGCCCGATCTACGCCGGCAATGCCCTGGCCACGGTCAGGAGCGCCGATGCGGTCAAGGTCGTCACCGTGCGCAGCACCGCCTTCGACCCCGTCGCTAGCGGTGGCTCTGCTGTCATCGAGAACGTCGCCAGCGCTGCCGACACGGCGCAGAGCAGCTTGCTCGGCCGCGAACTGAGCAAGTCCGAACGTCCCGAACTCGCAGCGGCCAGCACCATCGTCGCCGGCGGTCGCGGCCTGGGCAGTGGCGAGAACTATCGCACCCTGCTCGAGCCGCTGGCCGACAGGCTCGGTGCCGCGCTTGGCGCTTCCCGCGCCGCCGTCGATGCCGGTTTCGTGCCGAACGACTACCAGGTCGGCCAGACCGGCAAGATCGTCGCGCCCGATCTCTATCTCGCGATCGGCATTTCCGGCGCCATCCAGCACCTGGCCGGGATGAAGGATTCGCAGGTGATCGTCGCCATCAACAAGGACCCGGATGCGCCGATCTTCCAGGTCGCCGATTACGGCCTGGTCGGCGATCTCTTCGAAGCGGTGCCGCAACTGGTCGCCGCCATACGCTGATTTCTCTGCTCCTCTGGAAACCGGGACGCTTTTCCGGTCCCAGCTTGCCGGCTCGGCGTCTCATCGCCGAGCCGGCTTTTTTTCGTCTGCCGCGCGGGGCGACAGGTCGGCGTCCGCCGCCCCGGATGCGAGGCTAAAAATTACTGATTAGTGGAGCATTTCACCATTGTGTTTTACGAGTAATGGCGTAACATCGCCTTTGTGTCAGGGTTCCTGATAACGAACTGACTCAATTACTTGTCATTGCGGAGCCCCGGGTGAAACCGGGGTGGCGCCCGAAAACCCAGGCCAGGAGAGGAAATTGAAGGATTGCATGGAATCCCGAAAGGGCTGGGCGAGGCCAGGGGCGGCGCTTTGGGGGACCGCCCCCATAACGAAAGCGTATAGCTGCTAGTCGTTCCCTTTCCTGTTCCGCCGGAAAAGCGAAGTACACAATGATTTCCATGCAAACTCCGATCAAAACCCTGTTCATGCGCGGCGGCACCTCGCGCGGCCCCTTCTTCCGGGAAGCCGATCTGCCTGCCGACATCGCCAGCCGCGACCGCGTGCTGCTGGCGGTCATGGGCTCGCCCGACAAGCGCCAGATCGACGGTCTGGGCGGTGCCAATCCGCTGACCAGCAAGGTCGGCATCGTTCGTCCCAGCCAGACCGCCGGCGTCGATCTCGATTTCCTGTTCGCCCAGTTGCAGCCGGAGAAGGACAGCGTCGATACGACGCCCAACTGCGGCAACATGCTGGCCGCGGTCGTGCCGTTCGCGTTGGAAACCGGCATGGTCGCCGCACAGGGGGAAACGACGACGCTGCGCGTGCTGACGCTCAATACCGGCATGCAGTGCGATATCACCGTCGAAACCCCGGGCGGCCGCGTCAATTACGCCGGCGCCGCGCACATCGACGGGGTGCCGGGCAGTTCGGCGCCGATCACGATCAACTTCCTCGATACCGCCGGTTCGGTCTGCTCCGGCCTGCTGCCGACCGGCAGGGTGCGCGACACGATCGACGGCATCGAGGTCACCTGCATCGACAACGGCATGCCGCTCGTCATCCTGCGCGCCGCCGACGTCGGTTGCAGCGGTTACGAGAGCGTCGCCGAACTCAATGCCGATGCGCCGCTGAAGGCGCGCATCGAACGCCTGCGCCTAGCCTGTGGCGAGGCGATGGGGCTGGGCGACGTCAGCGCCAAGAACTACCCGAAGATGACCTTGGTCGCGCCGCCGCAGGCGGGCGGCAGCATCGCGACGCGCAGCTTCATCCCGCATGTCTGCCACGACGCGATCGGCGTCCTGGCGGCGGTGACGGTTGGCACTGCCTGCGTCCTCGACGGTTCGGTGACCGCCGGCATCGCCGTCGTCCCGGCCGGCCACAGCAAGAAGATCTCGGTCGAGCATCCGACCGGCGAATTCAGCGTCGAGCTCGAGCTCGATCCGGAAAACCCGCAGAACGTCCGCCGTGCCGCGCTGCTGCGCACGGCGCGGCTGATCATGCGCGGCGAGGTGATGGTGCCAGCGGAGGTCTGGCCAGGGAAGGCATAGCAGTATTTCTAAATAACAGACCGCCAGCCAAGGCGGAGGAGACTTTCATGACAACTCAGAATCGACCGCTCGATGTGCAGAAGTTCATCGACGACAACAAGTTTTCCCGCTTCCAGTGGCTGGTCTTCGCCGTCAGCTTCCTGGTCATCCTGCTCGATGGTTTCGACACCGCCGCTATCGGCTACATCGCCCCGTCGCTGTTGAAGGAGTGGGGGATCGCCAAGCCGCAACTGGCGCCGGTGCTGAGTGCCGCGCTCGCCGGCCTGGCCGTTGGCGCCGTGCTGATCGGTCCCTTTGCCGACCGTTTCGGCCGCAAGTACCTGCTGACCGGCGCGGTTGCCCTGTTCGGCGTCGCCAGCCTGGCGTCGACGACCTCCGGCTCGCTCGACGAACTGGTCATCTGGCGTTTCGTCACCGGTCTCGGCCTGGGCGCCGCGATGCCGCTGGCGGTGACACTGGCCAGCGAGTTCGCGCCGACCCGTCGGCGTGCCGTCCTGACCAGTGCGATGTTCACCGGTTTCCCGCTCGGCGCCGCGCTGGGCGGTTTTCTCGCCGCCTGGATGATCCCGCACTGGGGCTGGCGTAGCGTGCTCGAACTCGGCGGCGTGCTGCCGATCGTGCTCGCCCTGTTCATGTTGTTCACGCTGCCGGAATCGGTGCGCTATCTGGTCGCCCGCGGCGCCTCTGCCGAGCGTGTCCGCGCCGTGCTGGGGCGGATTTCGGCGAGCATCGGCAAGGCCGAACGTTTCGTCCTCGGCGAGACCGTAGTCGCCAAGGTGGCGAACGATCAGGGCAAGTCCGGCGTCGCGCTGATCCTGTCGCGCTCCTATGTCGTCGGTTCGGCGATGCTGTGGCTGACCTACGGCATGGGCATCGTGATTTTCTACGCGCTGATCAACTGGATGCCGATCCTGTTGAAGGATGCCGGCCTCGAACCGCAGACGGCGCTGCTCGTCACCTCGCTGTTCCCGCTGGGCGGGGTCGGCGCCATCGCCTTCGGCCTGCTGATGGACAAGTTCAACGCCAACCGCGTGATCATGATCGGTTACCTGATCACCGCCGCCTGCGTCTATGCGATCGGCCAGGTCGCCGGAAACCTCGGTTGGCTGGTGGTCATGGTCTTCGTCGGCGGTGCCGTGATGAACACCACGCAGACCAGCATGCCGGCGCTGGCCGCGGCTTTCTACCCGACCGCCGGGCGGGCCACCGGGGTCGCCTGGATGATGGCGATCGGCCGCATCGGCGCCGTCGCCGCGCCCTTCCTGGTCGCCGAACTGCAACGTCGCCACTTCGATTTCGCGCAGATTTTCGCGGTGCTGGCGATTCCCGGCGTGATCGCCGCGATCGCCCTGTTCGTCAAGAACGCCTCGCACCCGGAAAAGTCCGTCGCCGACGCGGAGCCGGACGAGGCGCCGGCGGTCCCGGTCACCAGCCAGTCCTGAACGACAAGGAACATTGCGACTCTCGCTGCGGGCTGCCTGGGCAGTCGCGGCGGGGCGCCGTGCAGCTTGCCGGAATCCGTCCGGCAAGCTGAGGAGGAGGGCGAATGTCATTCGCCGATGCTTTCCGTGCTGCGGAAGGTCAATTTGTTTGAGGAGGAGTACTCAATTGAAAAAGAAAATCATCGCCCTGGCAGTGCCCGCCGCGCTTTGCGCACCGGTTATCGCGCAGGAGAATGTCCAGGTCTACGGCATCTTCGATATCGGTGTCGCCAGCATCGATGCCGGCGGCAAGGAGCGGCGCAACAAGGTCGATAGCGGCCTGCTGCGCACCTCGCGTCTCGGCTTCAAGGGTAGCGAGGATCTCGGCAACGGGCTGAAGGTCAACTTCGTGCTCGAGTACCGGCTCAACGTCGATCTCGATGAAGGGATCGGCGGCAACTACCGCAGCGATGCGGCCGGCGTCCAGGGCAGCACCTCCGGCCCGGCCCGCCAGCAACTGCTCGGCCTGAGTGGCAACTTCGGTACCGTCGCTTTCGGCCGCATGAACACCACGGCCTTTGACTGGGCGGTCAAATACACGGTGCTCGGGGCCTCCGCCTTCGACGTCACCGGCAACAACGCGATGGCTGCCGGCAGCCGGATCAATCCGGTCGGCGATATTCGCCTCTCCAACGTCATCGCCTACAAGTCGCCAGCGTTTGCCGGCTTCCGTTTCGACGTGAACTATGCTCGCCCGATCGAGGAGGCCGCCGCCGGCAATGGTCGCCTCGAGACCGCCCAGCTCGGGCTGTACTATGACAACGGTCCGCTGTCGGTCGGCGCCGTCTTCGACAATATCGATGGGCATGGCAACGCCACGCTGACCCTGAGTTCGCTGGCCTTCGCGCGCGGTGCCGGCTTCCCGCCGGGGACGACGGTGGTGCGCTACGACGATCTCGAAGTGAAGAGCCAGAACCTTGGCGTCGCCTACGATTTCGGCGTCCTGAAGGCGAAGGCGACGTATCAGCGCGACAAGTTCATGGATCTCTCGGCCAACAAGGTCTGGGGCGTCGGGGTGGAAGTGCCGGTATCCGCCAAGGGCACCGTGCATGCCGTCTATTCCGCTTCCTCGGTCAAGACCCAGAACAAGGCGGATTCGCAGGGCTTCTCGCTGGCCTACACGCACAACCTGAGCAAGCGCACCATCGCCTATGCCGGCCTCTCCTGGCAAGACAACGAGCGCAACGGCACTTCCGGGATCTGGGCGACCGCGCCGGATGCCGGCAAGGACGTCAAGATGCTCGCCGCCGGCATCACGCACATGTTCTGATCGCCGCTTCCGGCATCGCCTGTGGCCCGTGTTCCGTCACTGCAAACTGGCGGAACACGGGTTTTTTGCAAAATTCGCCTCTTTCATAACGAAAAGGCATAGCAGCTAGTCGGGGCCTTTCCTGTTCAGTGAGCGGGGGCTTGCGCAGAATCCTTTCCTGAAATCACTGCGGCGCCGGGCAGCCGGCGCACGACGGACGACAACGAACGAAAAGGAAAACGGCATGATCATCGACATCCACGGCCACTACACGACGGCACCGAAAGCGCTGGAAGAATGGCGCAACCGCCAGGTCGCCAGCCTCAAGGATCCGGCGCTGGCACCCAAGCTCAGCGAACTGCAGATCAGCGACGACGACCTGCGCCAGACCATCGAACAGAACCAGCTCAAGCTGATGAAGGAACGCGGCGCCGACCTCACCATCTTCAGCCCGCGCGCCAGCTTCATGGCCCACCACATCGGCGACTACCAGACTTCGGCGACCTGGGCGGCCATCTGCAACGAGCTGTGCTTCCGCGTTGCCGAATTGTTCCCGGACAACTTCATCGGCGCCGCGATGCTGCCGCAGTCGCCGGGTGTCGATCCGAAGACCTGCATCGCCGAACTGGAAAAGTGCGTCAAGGAATACGGTTTCGTCGGCATCAACCTCAATCCCGATCCGTCGGGCGGCCACTGGACCAGCCCGCCGCTGACCGACCGCCACTGGTACCCGATCTACGAAAAGATGGTCGAGTACGACATCCCGGCGATGATCCACGTCAGCACCAGTTGCAACGCCTGCTTCCACACCACCGGCGCGCACTACATCAACGCCGACACGACGGCGGTGATGCAGTTGATCCAGGGCGACCTGTTCAAGGACTTCCCGACCCTGAAGTTCGTCATCCCGCACGGCGGCGGCGCCGCCCCCTACCACTGGGGGCGTTACCGCGGCCTGGCGCAGGAACTGAAGAAGCCGCTGCTCGACGACCACCTGCTCAACAACGTCTTCTTCGACACCTGCGTCTATCACCAGCCGGGCGTCGACCTGCTGACCCGCGTCATCCCGGTCAAGAACGTGCTGTTCGCGTCCGAGATGATCGGCGCCGTGCGCGGCATCGACCCGCAGACCGGCCACTACTACGACGACACCAAGCGCTACATCGAGGCCGCCGACCTGACCGCCGAAGAGCGCTACATGATCTACGAAGGCAACGCCCGCCGCGTCTATCCGCGGCTCGATGCCGCCCTGAAGGCCCGCGGCCGCTGAGGAGAACACCATGACCCAACCGATGAACCAGCTTGGCATCGTCAAGCGCAACATCCAGCGCGCCGAGCGCGCCGCCGTTGAAAAACTGTCGCGTTTCGGTGTCGCCACCATCCACGAGGCGATGGGACGGGTCGGCCTGATGAAGCCGACGATCCGCCCGATCTACGCCGGCGCCCACCTGTGCGGCACGGCGGTCACCGTCCTGCTGCAGCCCGGCGACAACTGGATGCTGCACGTCGCCGCCGAACAACTGCAGCCGGGCGACGTCTGCGTCGCCGGCTGCACCGCCGACAGCACCGACGGCTTCTTCGGCGACCTGCTCGCCACTTCCTACCAGTCGCGCGGTGCCGTCGGCCTGATCATCGACGGCGGCGTGCGCGACGTGAAGGACCTGACGGCGATGGGCTTCCCGGTGTTCAGTCGGGCGATCCACGCCAAGGGCTGCACGCGGGCGACGCTCGGCTCGGTCAACATCCCGGTGGTCTGCGCAGGCGCCATCGTCAATCCCGGCGACGTGGTGATCGCCGACGACGACGGCGTGGTCGTCGTGCCGGCCGCCCTCGCCCAGCAGGTGGCCGATGCCGCCGAAGCGCGCGAGAACAACGAGACCGCCAAGCGCGCCCGTTTCGCCGCCGGCGAACTGGGGCTCGACATGTACGCGCTGCGCGAACCGCTGGCCAAGGCCGGCCTCAAGTACATCGACTGAACATGAACGCACCGACGCCCAAGGAAATCATGGAATTCACCAAGACCCCCGGCTGGCTCGACTGGTACGCCGGCCCGAGCCAGCCCGCTTTCAAGTTGCCGGCTGGCGCGGTTGACGCGCACTGCCACGTCTTCGGCCCCGGCGCCGAGTTCCCCTACGCCCCGGAACGCAAGTACACGCCCTGCGATGCCTCGAAACAGCAGCTCTACGCGCTGCGCGACCACCTCGGTTTCGCCCGCAACGTCGTCGTCCAGGCCACCTGCCACGGCGCCGACAACCGGGCCATGCTCGACGCGTTGATCCATAGCGGCGGCAAGGCGCGCGGCGTCGCCACCGTGCGCCGCAGCGTCAGCGACGAGGAATTGCAGGCGATGCACGACGCCGGCGTGCGCGGCGTGCGCTTCAACTTCGTCAAGCGCCTGGTCGATTTCACGCCGAAGGACGAACTGCTGGAGATCGCCGGCCGCATCGCCAGGTTTGGCTGGCATGTCGTGATCTACTTCGAGGCGGTCGACCTGCCGGAGCTGTGGGATTTCTTCACCGCCTTGCCGACCACCGTCGTCGTCGACCACATGGGCCGGCCCGACGTTGCCAAGCCGGTCGACGGCCCGGAATTCGAACTCTTCCTGAAGTTCATGCGCGACAATCCGAACGTCTGGAGCAAGGTCAGTTGTCCCGAGCGCCTGTCGCTGACGGGGCCCAAGGCACTGGCTGGCGAACGCAATGCTTACGCCGACGTCGTGCCCTTCGCCCGCCGCGTCGTCGAGGAATTTCCCGACCGCGTGCTATGGGGAACCGACTGGCCGCACCCGAATCTCAAGGACCACATGCCGGACGACGGCCTGCTGGTCGATTTCATCCCGCACATCGCGCCGACCGCCGAGTTGCAGCAAAAGCTGCTCGTGGCCAACCCGATGCGCCTTTACTGGCCCGAGGAGCTCTGAGCGATGGCGCTCGACAAACCCTACCAGGACATTCCCGGCACGATCATTTTCGACGCCGAGCAGTCGCGCAAGGGCTACTGGCTGAACCAGTTCTGCATGTCGTTGATGTCGTCCGAGAACCGCGCCCGCTTCAAGGCCGACGAGCGCGCCTACCTCGACGCCTGGCCAATGAGCGAGGAACAGAAGCAGGCCGTGCTGGCGCGCGATCTCAACTGGTGCATGCGCACCGGCGGCAACATCTACTTCCTGGCCAAGATCGGCGCCACCGACGGCAAGAGCTTCCAGCAGATGGCCGGCTCGATGACCGGCATGACGGAAGACGAATACCGGGCGATGATGCTGGCCGGCGGCCGCTCGGCCGATGGCAACCGCCGCCTCGGCGAGGACGGCGACGCGCAGCCGCAGCACCAGCCGCAGGGTGCGGCCGGCAAGAAAGGAAACGCATAAATGGCCCGCATCACCGCCTCCGTCTATACCTCGCATGTGCCGGCGATCGGCGCCGCGCTCGACCTCGGCAAGACCGGCGAGGACTACTGGCAACCGGTATTCGCCGGCTACGACTTCGGCAAGCAATGGATCGCCGAGCAGAAGCCGGACGTCGTCTTCCTGGTGTACAACGATCACGCGACCGCTTTCTCGCTCGACCTGATCCCGACCTTCGCGCTCGGCACCGGTAGCGAGTTCAAACCGGCCGACGAAGGCTGGGGGCCGCGGCCGGTGCCGACCGTATACGGCCACCCGGAACTCGCCGCGCATATCGCGCAGTCGGTGATCCAGGATGACTTCGACCTGACCCTGGTCAACAAGATGGACGTCGACCACGGCCTGACCGTGCCGCTGTCGCTGATGTTCGGGCAGCCCGAGGCCTGGCCGTGCCAGGTCATCCCGTTCGCGGTCAATGTCGTGCAGTATCCGGTGCCGTCCGGCCGGCGCTGCTTCCAGATCGGTCAGGCGATCCGCCGCGCGGTCGAGTCCTTCGACGAGGATTTGAACGTTCAAATCTGGGGCACCGGCGGCATGAGCCACCAGTTGCAGGGGGCGCGTGCCGGCCTGATCAACCGGGAATGGGACAATCGCTTCCTCGACCGGCTGATCGACGATCCCGCCGGGCTGTCCCAACTGCCGCACATCGACTACGTGCGCGAAGCCGGCTCCGAGGGCATCGAACTGGTCATGTGGCTGATCGCCCGCGGGGCGATGGTCGATATCGCGGGCGGACCCAAGCCCGTACTCAGGAAACGCTTTTATCATGTACCGGCGTCGAACACCGCCGTCGGCCATCTGATTCTGGAGAACCCATGAAACAAACCATCAAGGTCGCGCTGGCCGGTCCCGGCGCATTCGGCATCAAGCACCTCGACGCCATCAAGAACATCGCCGATGTCGAGGTCGTTTCGGTGATCGGTCGCGATCCCGAGCAGACCGCCAAGGTTGCCGCGCAGTACGGCATCCCGCACGTCGCTACCGACCTCGCGCAGTCGCTGGCGCTGCCCGAGGTGGACGCGGTGATCCTGTGCACGCCGACGCAGGTTCATGCCGCGCAGGCCATCGCCTGCCTGCAGGCCGGCAAGCACGTTCAGGTCGAGATTCCGATGGCCGATTCCTGGGCCGACGCGCAGGCGCTGGTCGATGCCCAGAAGGCGGCCGGCAAGGTGGCGATGGTCGGCCACACCCGTCGCTTCAACCCCAGCCACCAGTGGGTGAACAAGAAGATCGCGGCCGGCGAGTTCAACATCCAGCAGATGGACGTGCAGACCTATTTCTTCCGCCGTAGCAACATCAACGCGCTCGGCCAGCCGCGCAGCTGGACCGACCATCTGCTGTGGCACCACGCCGCCCACACGGTCGACCTCTTCGCCTACCAATGCGGTTCGCCGATCGTCAAGGCAAACGCCATCCAGGGGCCGATCCACCCGACCTTGGGCATCGCCATGGACATGTCGATCCAGCTCAAGGCCGCCAACGGCGCGATCTGCACGCTGTCGCTGTCCTTCAACAACGACGGGCCGCTCGGCACCTTCTTCCGTTACATCGGCGACAGCGGTACCTACATCGCCCGCTACGACGACCTCTACAACGGTAAGGAAGAGAAGATCGACGTTTCGCAGGTCGATGTGTCGATGAACGGCATCGAACTCCAGGACCGCGAATTCTTCGCCGCGATCCGCGAGGGCCGCGAGCCGAACGCCTCGGTCGGCAAGGTCTTCGATTGCTACCGGGTACTTGGCGAGCTGGAAAAGCAGCTTGCCGACTAAGCGAGGCGCAGCGTGCTGAAGAGAAAAGTCGGGCCGTTCGAGGTCGGGGCCATCGGTCTCGGCTGCATGAACCTGAGCCACGCCTACGGCCAGCCGCCGAGCGCCGAGGCAGCGGCCGCCCTGCTGCTGCAGGCGCTCGACAGTGGGGTCGATTTCTTCGACACCGCCGCACTGTACGGCTTCGGCGCCAACGAAAGCCTGCTCGGCCGGGTCCTCAAGCCGCATCGCCAGCGTTTCGTGCTGGCCAGCAAATGCGGCATGACCGGGGTCGATGGCAAGCGGGTGATCGACGGTCGCCCGGCAACGATCAAGGCGACCTGCGACGCGGCCCTGCAGCGTCTGCAGACCGAGGTGATCGACCTCTACTACCTGCATCGGCGCGACTTCAAGGTGCCGATCGAGGACAGCGTCGGCGCCCTGGCCGACCTCGTCGTCGCCGGCAAGATCCGCGCGATCGGTCTCTCGGAGGTGTCGGCCGAAACCCTGCGCCGGGCGCACGCCGTGCATCCGGTCAGCGCCGTGCAGAGTGAGTATTCGCTCTGGTCGCGCGAGCCGGAAATCGCCGTTCTCGAAACCTGTCGCGAGATCGGCGCCGCTTTCGTCGCCTTCAGTCCGCTGGCGCGCGGCTTCCTCGGCGGCGAGTTGAGCGACCCGGCGGCGCAGTTGCCGCCCGGCGACCTGCGCCTGGCGATGCCGCGTTTCGCGCCCGACAACTACGCGCGCAACCGGCGCCTGCTCGACGGCTACCGCGCCATCGCCGACGAAGCCGGCTGCAGCCCGGCGCAACTGGCGCTGGCCTGGGTCCTGCACCGGCAGCCGCATACGCTGGTCATTCCCGGTACCCGTTCGCCGGCGCATCTCGCCGACAACCTCGGCGCCGCCCGGGTCAGCCTGGGGAGCGACTTGATCGCCCGCCTCGACGCATTGATCAACCGGCATACCGTCAGCGGTCCGCGCTACAACGCGGCGACGCTGGCCGAAATCGACACCGAGCGCTTCCCGGAATGAGCGCGGCGGGCTTCGCCAGCCGTATCGTCGACCGCGCGCCGGCGCTCGGCCAGCCGAATTTCCGGCGCTATTTCTACGGCCAGATCTGTTCCGTCCTCGGCACCTTCATCCAGGCCGTCGCCATGTCCTGGCTGGTGTACCGGATCAGCGGTTCGCCGGTGCTGCTCGGGCTGACCGCCTTCCTGTCGCAGGCGCCGCAACTGGTGGTGGCGCCGCTGGCCGGCGTGATGATCGACCGCTACGACCGGCGCCGGCTGATGATCGGCCTGCAGTGCGTGTTTGCCGCGCAGGCCCTGGTCCTGGCCGGGCTGGTCTTCTTCGACGCGGTTGCCGTCTGGCACCTGCTGCTGCTCGCCGGCCTGCTCGGCGTCCTCAACAGTTTCGACCTGCCGACCCGGCAGAGCCTGCTGCTCTATCTGGTCGACGACCGGACGACGCTGCCCAACGCCGTCGCGCTCAATGCCGCGGTGGTGCACAGCGGACGCCTGATCGGCCCGCCGGTCGCCGGGCTGCTCCTTGCCGTCGCTCCCGAAAGTCTGTGTTTCCTGATCAACGCGCTGTCCTACCTGGGGCCGATTTCGGCGGTGCTGGCGATCCGCGCCGAAATTCCCCGGCAGCACGGCCTGAAGACCGCCAGCGCGCTGGTCGAGGTCGCCGCCTTCGTCCGTGCCACCGTGGACGCCAGGGTCGCCCTGCTGGCGGTGGCGATGGTCAATGTCACCGCGTCCTCCTACGTCGTGCTGATGCCGGTCTTCGCCAAGGAAGTGTTTGCCGGCAGCGCCCAGTCGCTGGGCTGGCTGCTCGGCATGGGCGGTGCCGGCGCGCTGGTCGCCTCGCTCTATCTGTCGACCCGGGCAAGGAGCGAAATCCGTCCGGACTTCGCGCTCGCCAGTTGCGCGCTTGCCGCCGTCGGCCTGCTCGGTTTCGCGCTGGCCGGCTACGTCGGCAGCCTGGCGCTGGCGCTGCCCATGGTCTGCCTGATCGGCGCCGGCATCGGCGCCACCAACATCGCCGCCAATACCCGGCTGCAGCAACTCGCCCCGGAAGGACTGCGCGGCCGGGTGATCTCGATCTTCGGCTCGACCCGCTTCGGCTTCGATGCGCTGGGCGGTCTGCTCGCCGGCGCGCTGGCCTCGCTGCTCGGCGTGCTGCCGGTGGTCGGCGCGCTCGGCCTGCTCCTGCTGCCCACTAGTCTGGCGTTGCTCAGGCGGCAGCCTCGATCTCCTGGCTGACCCGGTACAGCTTGTCGAGCAGCCAGCGCATCATCGGGTCGTGCTGGTAGCGCTGGTGCCAGATCGCGTACATCGGCATCTCCGGGCCGGCGAACGGCGTTGCGGTGCGGGCGAAACCGGCTAGCTGGTTGCCGCCCAGGCGGTGCGGCAGGGTCGCCAGGTAGTTCGAGCCCTTGAGAAAGGCGCGGATGCCGCCGAAGCTGGCGACGCTGACGGCGAAGCGGCGCTGGATGCCGCGGCTTTTCAGATGGTCGTCGATGTCCAGGTTGCGTTGCGGCTCGTAGACCACGGTGATGTGCTCGGCCGCCAGGTAGTCGGCGAGGTCGGCGGGGGGCGGGCGTACTGCCGGGTCGAAGAAGACCGCATAGCTGTCGTTGAACAGCCGGCGCTGCAGGATGTCGGCGCCTTCCGGCGGGCGCGGCGAAATGGCCAGTTGGCAGCGGTCCGAGCGCAGCAGTTCGGCGCTCGGGATGTTGGACGGAATGACGCGCAGGCTGATTCCCGGCGCTTCTTCCTTGAGCAGCCCGAACAGCGCCGGCAGCAGCAGGTCGCGCTGCAGGTCGTTGGCGGCGATGGTCAGCGTTCGTTCGAGGCTGGCCGGGGTGAAGTCGGCCTTGCTGCCGAACTGGTGCAGGCGGTCGAGCAGTTCGCGCGCCTCGGCGACCAGCGCGCCGGCCTGGGCGGTGGCGACCACCGAGCGGCCGGACTTGACGAACAGCGGGTCGCCGACGATGCCGCGCAGCTTGTCGAGCATGTGGCTGACCGCCGACTGGGTGACGCCCAGGCGCTGCGCGGCGCGGGTTACCGAGCCTTCTTCATGGACGGCGATGAGCAGGCGCAGCAGTCGGCCATCGAGGTCAAAATAATCGAAATCGTTCATGAATTGCATTATAAGCAATCTATTTATTTTGTTGTTCGCTGGATGGAGAATCCCTCTCGGGCTAAGGGTTATCGCAGTCCCTCAGCAAGCAGCGATTCACAACACTTACAGGAGACGCAACATGAGCATTCGTCCGCCAAAGCGAACGATTCCCGGCGCACCGATCTTCGATCACGAGGCCGCCCGGCGCGGTTACGCGCTGAACAAGATGTGCTATTCGTTCAACAGCAAGGCCAACCGCGACGAGTTCGTCAGCGATGAAGCCGCCTATTGCCGCAAGTTCGGCCTCAGCCAGGAACAGACCCAGGCCATCCTCGGCCGCGACGTGCTGTCGCTGATCCGCGTCGGCGGCGGCGTCTATTTCCTCGGCAAGCTGGCCGGTGGCGTTCTGGGCCTCGACATGCAGGACATCGGCGCCCTGCAGACGGGGATGAGCAAGGAAGAATTCAAGGCCAAACTGGTCGCGGCGGGGAACTGAATCATGGCAAAAATCGTAGGCATCCTGACCACTTCGCACGTGCCGGCACTGGGCAAGGCGATCCATCTCAACCTCCAGCAGGACCCGTACTGGAAGCCCTTCTTCGACGGCTTCCCGGCGATCCGCGAATGGCTCGACCAGGTCAGGCCGGACATCGTCGTTTCCTGCTACAACGACCACGGCCTGAATTTCTTCCTCGACCAGCAGCCGACCTTCGCCATCGGCACCGCGCCCGAATACGTCAGCGAGGACGAAGGCTGGGGCATCCCGACGATGCCCAGCTTCCCGGGCGCCGAAGACCTCTCCTGGCACATCCGCGACAGCCTGGTCCGCGACGATTTCGACATGGTCACCTGCCAGGAAATGCTGGTCGACCATGCCTTCACGCTGCCCATGGCGCTGCTCTGGCCGGAACAGAAGTGGCCGGTGAAGAGCGTCCCGGTCTGCGTCAATACCGTGCTCTTCCCGTTGCCGTCGGCGCGTCGCTGCTACCGGCTGGGCGAGGCGATCGGCCGCGCCATCGCGGCCTTCCCGGAAGACGCCAAGGTCCTGGTGATCGGCTCCGGCGGCTTGTCGCACCAGCTGGAAGGCGAGCGCGCCGGCTTCATCAACAAGGAATTCGACCTCAAGTTCATGGACAGCATGGTGAACGACCCGACCTGGGCCACCCAGTTCTCCGACGTCGACCTGGTCGAGCAGACCGGCAACGAAGGCGTCGAGCTGCTCAACTGGCTGGTCGCCCGCGGCACCGTGCCGGGCGCGGTGCGGGTGGTGCATTCCAACTTCCACATCCCGATCTCCAATACCGCGGCGGCGACCATGCTGTTCGAGCCGGTCTGAGACAGGTCTTAGCCTAAAGAGAGAAGGGCGGGTCCGGGTGGCCCGCCCTTCGTCATTTGCGGCACAATGACGGCGCCGGCGCCGAAGCCGCCCGCGCGCTGCGGGCGCAGCCACTGACGCTTCACGTCGCCAACTGTCTGATTGCAACCGAAGGCGCATTCCATGGAAAAGACCCTACCCGAAGGACACCCCGACCTGCTGCGTATCGTCCAGGCGGCGCATGCCGATGTGCCGGCGGCCGATGCCAAACCCGCCGGCAATTCGCTGGCCGGCGCGCTCGCCGCCGCGCTGGGCCGCCAGCCGGGCGATGCCGAGGACCGCGAGAACATCGAATTCCTGATCCAGGTGCTGGCGGTCAATCGTGCCGAAGGCAACATCGACGATGCGGCTTTCGCCGCGCTGCTCGAACGGATTGCGACGCGCGCCGGGCGCGCCGCGCTGGTCGCCAGCTTCACCGCCGAGCTCGAGGCCGAGCACGGCTACGCCGACGATCCGCCGGCCTGAGGCCGGGGTCCCGCTTACTGTTCGACGAAGGCGCGCTCGATCACGTAGTCGCCCATCTCGCCGATGTGCTTCGAGATGTGGAAGCCGAAGCCGTCGAGCATGGCTGAGATTTCCCTGAGCATCGCCGGGCTGCCGCAGATCATGCCGCGGTCGGTGGCCGGGTCAAGCGGTGCGATGCCGAGGTCGGCGAACAGCTTGCCGGAGAGGATCAGGTCGGTCTGCCGGCCTTCGTTGCGGAAGGGCTCGCGGGTCACGGTCGGGTAGTAGATCAGCTTGTCGCGGATTTCCTCGCCCAGGTACTCGTGTTCCTTGAGATCGTTCTCGATGTAGTCGTGGTAGGCCAGTTCGCTGGTCCAGCGGACGCCGTGGATCAGGATGATCTTCTCGAAGCGCTCGTACATCTCGGGATCGTGGATCAGGCTCATGAACGGCGCCAGCCCGGTGCCGGTGGCGAACAGGAACAGGCGCTTGCCCGGGTTCAGGTCACGCAGCACCAGCGTGCCGGTCGGCTTGCGGCTGACCAGCAGTTCGTCGCCCGGGCGCAGGTGCTGCAGGCGCGAGGTCAGCGGGCCGTCCTGGACCTTGATGCTGAAGAACTCCAGGTGTTCCTCGTAATTGGCGCTGGCGACGCTGTAGGCGCGCATCAGCGGGCGGCCGTTCACCTCCATGCCGATGGTCACGAACTGGCCGTTGATGAAACGCAGGCCGGGGTCGCGCGTGGTGCGGAAGCTGAACAGGCTGTCGTTCCAGTGATGGACGGAAAGGACGGTTTCGCGGTTGAAGTTGCTCATGGTCGGCGGCAGGCAGGGAGGAAGTGAGTGCAGCTTAGGCTTGGTGCCTTTGAAACAAAAGCGGATAATTTTTCTATTCGTTATTGATGAAATCGATATGAAGTTCAGCCTGCGCCAGCTCGAAATCTTCGTCGCCATCGCCCGCAGCGAAAACGTCTCGCTCGCCGCCGGGCGGTTGGCGTTGTCGCAGTCGGCAGCGAGCAGTGCGCTGGTCGAGCTGGAGCGGGCCTACGACTGTCCGCTGTTCGACCGCGTCGGCAAGCGCCTGCACCTGAACAGCAGCGGCCGCGGCCTGCTGGCACTGGCCGAGTCGCTGCTCGCCCAGGCCGGCGAGGTTGACGACTATCTCGGCGGCGGCCGTCCCGGGCCGCTGGCGGTGGGGGCGACGCTGACCATCGGCAATTACCTGGCGACGCTGGTCGTCGTCGATTACATGCGCCGCTACCCGGATTCGCCGGTCAGCCTGCAGGTGGCCAATTCGGAAACCGTTGCCGGCCGCCTGCTGCGGGGCGACTGCGATTTCGGCCTGATCGAGGGCGAGGTGGCGCATCCCGACCTGCTGGTCGAGCCCTGGCTGGCCGACGAGCTGGTCGTCTTCTGCGCGCCGGGGCACGCGCTGGCCGGCCGCCCGGCGGTCGACAGCGCGACCCTGGGCGAACAGTCCTGGGTCCTGCGCGAACCGGGGTCGGGCACGCGCAGCCAGTTCGACCGTTGCATCGGCAGCCGCCTGCCGGCGTTCCGGTTGGCGCTCGAACTCGAGCACACCGAGGCGATCAAGCGCGCCGTCGAATCCGGCATCGGCCTCGGCTGCCTGTCGCGGCTGGCGCTGCGCGAAGCCTTCCGGCGCGGCAGCCTGGTCGAGCTGCCGACGCCGCAGTTCGACCTGCGCCGGCACTTCTACTTCGTCCGCCAGCGCAGCCGCCACCCCGGCCTCGCCGGCCGCCTGTTCCGCGAGGCCTGCCTGGCGGTTGGCGGCGGCGCCGCCGATACGGCGGGCCTGCAACTGCCGTTCATTCCGTGAGCCGGCACGATGCCAGGTGGCGCGCCGTATTCCCTGGCGCTGGCGGCACGGCGAGGAGCTGTTCGTTGCGCGCGGCGAATTCCCTCGCGTCGGCCGAACGGCGGCCGGATGAGCGGGAATGCCGGCGGCGCCGCGCCACTGCCGGCCTTGCGCGTTGGTGTAGAGTAGGCATCGGTTGCCGGCGCCGACCGGCGGCGAATCTTCCAACCGCGCGCGGTGCGTCTTCGTCAGGTGGTGCATGATGGAAATCTGGATTCTGGTCTTCCTGATTCTGGGCTGTGGCCTGCTCGCCATGGCGGAAATGGCGATCGGCGCCAGCCGCAATACCCATCTGGCGATCCGCGCCGAGCAGGGCAAGGCGGCAGCGGCGGTGGTCATCGGCTTCCGGCAGAACGCCAGCCGCCTGCTTGGCACGACGCAGCTCGGCATCACCGCGTTGGCGATGCTCTCCGGCGTTTATGGCGAGGCGCTCTGGGTGCCGCGCGTCGAGGCCTGGCTGCTCGGCTTCGGGCTGACGGCGGGGCCGGCCTATGCGCTGGCGCTCGCCTTGGTGGTGATCGTCATCACCTTCTTCTCGCTGGTTTTCGGCGAGGTGATTCCGAAGCGGCTGGCGCTGGCCCACCCGGAAGCCGTCGCCGAGGCGCTGTCCGGCCTGATCGCCTTCCTGATCCGCTTGACCCGGCCGCTGGTTTCGGTCGTTTCGAAAACCGCCGACTGGCTGCTGCAGTTCTTCCCGCTCAAGGGCTCGGCGGAAGCGACGGCGGCCGACGAGATCCGCTTCCTGATCGAAGCCGGGCGCAAGCACGGCGACCTCGACCAGACCGAAAGCGAAATCCTCGGCAACGTCTTCCGCCTCGACAACCGGAAGGTGGCGGCGATCATGACGCCGGCCGCCGACATTGCCTGCCTCGACCTGAGCGAATCGCACGAAGCCAATATCCAGCTGCTGCGCGAGCGCGCCGTGTCGCGCTACCTGGTCAGCAAGGGCGGGCTCGGCAACGCGCTGGGCTTTGTCGACAGCGGCGACCTGTTGCGCGAACTGCTTTCCGAACGCGAACTCGACTTCGGCAAGCTGGCGTTGCAGCCCCTGCAGTACGTGCCGGGCAGCCTGTCGCTGATCGGCCTGCTCGAATTCTTCAAGGCCAACCAGACGCAGATCGCGCTGGTCTCCAACGAGTTCGGCGCCACCGAAGGGCTGGTCACCCTGTCCGACCTGATGGGCACGGTCGTCGGCGACGTCCTCTCCGGCGCCGTCGAGTCGCCGCTGGCGATACAGCGCAACGACGGCAGTTGGCTGCTCGACGGTCTGCTGCCGATCGACGAGATGAAACAGTTGCTCGGCATCGGCGAACTGCCGGAAGAGGAACTGGGCAACTACCACACCGTCGGCGGTTTCGTGATCGTCCAGCTCGGGCGGATTCCCCGCAAGACCGAAGCCTTCGACTGGGCCGGCTGGCATTTCGAGGTCATGGACATGGAAAAGAACCGTGTCGACGAGGTGCTGGCGACGCGCCTGAGCGACTGAGTCCGGCAGCGTATAAGCAACGCAGTTTTTATTATTTTTGGCGCGACAGTCGGGCGCTTAGAGTGCGTTCACTTATTTCAACCAAGGAAGTGAAGCATGAAGCACTCAGTCATCCGTCGCGCGCTGCTGGCCAGCGCGCTGTTCGCCGGGCTGGCCGGCGCTGGTCTCGCCCAGGCGCAGACCACGCTGCTCAACGTCTCCTACGACCCGACGCGCGAACTGTACGTCGAGTTCAACAATGCCTTCGCCAAGCACTGGAAGGCGACGACCGGCCAGGACGTTTCGGTCAAGCAGTCGCACGGCGGCTCGGGCAAGCAGGGGCGGGCGGTGATCGACGGCCTGGAAGCCGACGTCGTCACCCTGGCGCTGGCCTACGACATCGACGCAATTTCCCAGGCGTCGAACGGTAAGCTGCTCCCCGCCAACTGGCAGCAGCGCCTGCCGCACAACAGCTCGCCCTACACCTCGACCATCGTCTTCCTGGTCAGGAAGGGCAACCCGAAGGGGATCAAGGACTGGGACGACCTGGTCAAGCCGGGCGTCGAAGTGATCACGCCGAACCCGAAGACTTCCGGCGGGGCGCGCTGGAACTACCTGGCCGCCTGGGGCTACGCGCTGAAGAAGTACGGTAGCGAAGCCAAGGCCCAGGCCTTCGTCAAGGACCTGCTGCAGCACGTGCCGGTGCTCGATTCCGGTGCCCGCGGCTCGACCAACACCTTCGTCCAGCGCGGCATCGGCGACGTGCTGCTGGCCTGGGAGAACGAAGCCTTCCTGTCGATCAACGAACTCGGCCCGGACAAGTTCGAGATCGTCGTGCCATCGCTCTCGATCCTTGCCGAGCCGCCGGTGACGGTGGTCAATGGCGTGACCGAGAAGCGCGGCACGAGCAAGCTGGCGACCGCCTATCTCGAGTACCTGTATTCGGCCGAGGGCCAGAAGATCGCTGCCAAGAACTACTACCGGCCGATCAAGCCGGAACTCGCCGACCCGAAGGACTTGGCGCGCTTTCCCAAACTCAAGCTGATCAAGATCGACGATTTTGGCGGCTGGCAGGCGGCGCAGAAGAAGCACTTCGCCGACGGCGGCAGCTTCGACCAGGTGTACGGCAAGAAGTAAGTCGCCGGGGTGTCCCTTCCTGAAGCCGGCCGCGCCGATGGTGCGGGCCGGCTTTATCCGTTTTGTGGATAACGAAATCAGTTTTTCTTCGTTGGGCGGCGCTGTCGCTCTCCCTAGACTGCGCTCATCAATCACAAGAACGGAGCCCCCGATGATCCCCAAGCTCAAGACCACCCTGCTCGCGCTGTCCTGCCTGCTGGCCGGTGCGGTGCATGCCCAGAGCTCGCTGCTCAACGTTTCCTACGACGTCTCGCGCGAGCTGTACAAGGAAATCAACCCGGCCTTCGTCGCCGCCTGGAAGAAGCAGGGCGGGGCGGACGTCAGCATCAACCAGTCGCACGGCGGCTCGTCGAAGCAGGCCGGGGCGGTGATCGGCGGCCTGGAGGCCGACGTCATCACGATGAACCAGGCGCCGGACATCGACATCCTGGTCGAGCGCGGCGGCCTGGTCGCCGCCGACTGGCGCAAGCAGTTTCCGCACGAAGCGACGCCGTACACGACGACTACCGTCTTCCTGGTGCGCAAGGGCAATCCGAAGAACATCAAAGACTGGGGCGACCTGACCCGCGCCGGCCTGCAGGTCATCGTGCCCAACCCGAAGACTTCCGGCAACGGCCGCTACACCTACCTCGCCGCCTGGGGTTACGCGCTCGACAAGCGCGGTTCCGACGCCGGCGCCAAGGACTTCGTCAGCAAGCTGTTCGCCAACGTGCCGGTGCTTGACGGCGGCGGTCGCGGCGCGACCACCACCTTCACCCAGCGCGATGTCGGCGACGTGCTGGTGACCTTCGAGAACGAAGCCATCCTGATCGCCCAGGAACTCGGTGCGAGCAAGTTCGACATCGTCTATCCGTCGCTGTCGATCGAGGCCGCGGCACCGGTCGCCGTCGTCCACAAGGTGGCCGCCAGACGCGGCAGCGAGAAGCTGGCCAAGGCCTACCTCGACTTCCTGTTTTCGCCGGCCGGCCAGGAAATCATCGCCAAACACGACTTCCGGCCGCGCGACCCGGCGGTATTGAAGAAACATGCCGCCAAGTACCCGGCGATCCGCACCTTTACCGTTGAACAGAAGCTGGGCGGCTGGGTCGCCGTGCAGAAGGCGCATTTCGCCGACGGCGCGCTCTACGACCAGATCGTCGCGAGGAAGTGATGGCCAGCGCCAAAACCTTCCGCGTCCTGCCGGGGTTCAACCTGACCCTCGGCTACACGCTCGGCTACCTGTCGCTGCTCATCCTGATCCCGCTCGCCGCGGTCTTCCTGAAGGCCTTCGAGCTGGACTGGGAACGCTTCGTCGAGGTGGTGACGGCGCCGCAGGTGGTCGCCACCTACAAACTCTCGTTCGGCGCCTCGCTGCTGGCGGCGGCGATCAACGCGGTGTTCGGGCTGCTGCTCGCCTGGTCGCTGGTGCGTTACTCGTTTCCCGGCAAGAAGCTGGTCGATGCCCTGGTCGACCTGCCGTTCGCGCTGCCCACCGCCGTCGCCGGCATCGCGCTGACCGCGCTGTACGCGAAGAACGGCTGGATTGGCCAGTACCTCGAAGCGCTCGGCATCAAGGTCGCGTTCGGACCGCTCGGCGTGCTGGTGGCGCTGATCTTCATCGGCCTGCCTTTCGTCGTGCGGACCGTGCAGCCGATCCTCGAAGACCTCGACACCGAACTCGAGGAGGCCGCCGCCAGCCTCGGCGCGCAGCGCTGGCAGACCTTCCGCCACGTCATCCTGCCGATCCTGCTGCCGGCGCTGCTGACCGGCTTCGCGCTGGCCTTTGCGCGCGCCGTCGGTGAGTACGGCTCGGTCATCTTCATCGCCGGCAACCTGCCTTATGTTTCCGAGATCACCCCGCTGATGATCATCACCAAGCTCGAACAGTACGACTACCGCGGCGCGACGGCGATTGCGGCGGTGATGCTCGTGTTCTCCTTCATCCTGCTGCTGATCATCAACGGGCTGCAGGCGTGGACCGCCAAACGCACCGGGAGGGACCGCTGATGGCTGGCGCAACCACGATGCATCTCGGCGCCGACCATGCGTCGCGCTTCGAGAGCAAGGCGGCGACGCGCGAGACGCCGCTGGTCAAATGGACGATCCTGGCGCTGGCGCTCGGCTTCTTCGCCATTTTCCTGCTGCTGCCGCTGGTCGCAGTCTTCGTCGAGGCGCTGCGCAAGGGCTGGGAAACCTACCTGACGGCGCTGGTCGATCCCGACGCCCTGTCGGCAATCAAGCTGACGCTGCTGGCGGCGGCGATCTCGGTGCCGCTCAACCTGGTCTTCGGCGTTGCCGCGGCCTGGGCGATCGCCAAGTTCGAGTTCCGCGGCAAGTCGATCCTGATCACCCTGATCGACCTGCCGTTCTCGGTCTCGCCGGTCATCGCCGGTCTCGTCTTCGTGCTCGTCTTCGTCGCCCAGGGCTGGTTCGGCAGCTGGCTGTCGGAGCACGACATCAAGATCATCTTCGGCGTGCCGGGGATCGTGCTGGCCACCGTCTTCGTCACCTTTCCCTTCGTCGCCCGCGAACTGATCCCGCTGATGCAGGCGCAGGGCCGGGAAGAGGAGGAGGCGGCGGTGGTGCTCGGCGCCAAAGGCTGGCAGGTGTTCTGGTACGTCACGCTGCCCAACATCAAGTGGGGCCTGATGTACGGGGTGATCCTGACCAACGCCCGGGCGATGGGCGAGTTCGGCGCGGTCAGCGTCGTCTCCGGGCACATCCGCGGGCAGACCAACACGCTGCCGCTGCACGTCGAAATCCTCTACAACGAATACCAGTTCTCGGCGGCCTTCGCCGTGGCCTCGCTGCTGGCGCTGCTGGCGCTGGTCACGCTGGTCATCAAGAACTGGGTCGAACATCAGGCCGCCCGGTCGTCCCGGGACACCCAGGAATCCGCATCATGAGCATCCAGGTCAAGAACATCCACAAGCAGTTCGGCAGCTTCACCGCGCTGGACGACATTTCCCTCGATTTTCCGAGCGGCGAGCTGGTCGCCTTGCTCGGCCCCTCGGGCTGCGGCAAGACGACGTTGCTGCGTATCATCGCCGGGTTGGAACAGGCCGATGCCGGCCAGGTCCTGCTTGACGGCGACGATGCCTCCGGCACCCATGTGCGCGAGCGCCAGGTCGGCTTCGTCTTCCAGCATTACGCGCTGTTCAAGCACATGACGGTGTTCGACAACGTCGCCTTCGGCATGCGCATGAAGCCGCGCGGCCAGCGGCCGTCGGCAGCGAAGATCAAGGAAAAGGTGCATGAGTTGCTCAATCTCGTCCAGCTCGACTGGCTGGCCGACCGCTTTCCGTCGCAACTGTCCGGCGGCCAGCGCCAGCGCATCGCGCTGGCCCGGGCGCTGGCGGTGGAGCCGCGCGTGCTGCTGCTTGATGAGCCGTTCGGCGCGCTCGACGCCAAGGTGCGCAAGGAACTGCGCCGCTGGTTGCGCAAGCTGCACGACGAGCTGCACATCACCTCGATCTTCGTCACCCACGACCAGGAAGAGGCGCTCGAAGTCGCCGATCGCGTCGTCCTGATGGATCACGGCAATGTCGAGCAGATCGGCACCCCGGAAGAAGTCTATCGCCACCCGGCGACGCCTTTCGTCTATGGCTTCCTCGGCTCGGTCAATCTCTTCCACGGCCGGGTCGACGGCGCCTCGCTGCGTGTCGGCGACGACACGCTGGTCCATGAAGCCAGCGATTTCGCCCACGGCGCCGAGGTCGTCGCCTTCGCCCGGCCGCACGAGCTGGAGATCGACACCGATCCGGCGGCGAGCGCCGGCATCGCCGCCCGCATCAACCGCATCCTCGCCTTCGGCGTCACCGCTCGGGTTGAACTCGACGGCGTCAACGGTGCGAGCGGCCAGCACTTCGAAGTCGAGATCACGCGCCAGCGCGTGCTCGAACTCGGCCTGCACGACGGCCAGGACGTCCGCCTGTTGCCGTCGCGCCTCAAGCTCTTCGGCAAGGACGATGGCCAGGCCGCCAGCGCCGCCTGAGCCGGGCGTGGCGCGCCTGCCGACGCCGGCGCGCCATGCCTTGTGCAAGCTGTTCGGGCGCCCCGGGTTCACGGCCGAGGAGGTCTTCGCGCTCGGCTACCGGCGCTTGCAGCGGGCCGAGGGCATCGGCCAGAAGAGCCTGCAGGCGATCATCGACTGGTTGGCGCAGCACGATCTGACACTGGCGCCGCCGGCAGCGCCGGCCGGGCCGCCGGATGAGTTGCCGGCGGCGCTGCGCCAGTCGATCGACGGTGCCGTCCGCCTGCTGCGCAGCCACGGCTACCGGGTGCATCGGGCGCGCGAACGGCGGCGGGATTGAACCCTATATCCGTTTTCGTGATTTGCTATTCGTTTTTAATTATTTCACGGCATAACCGGATGTTCTTAAAGTTCGCTGATCGATGATGCGGACCGGGTGTCCGACGGGAGAGCGAGCATGAATTTCCAGCAGCTGAGAATCGTCCGCGAGACGGTGCGTCAGGAGTTCAACCTGACCGAGGTGGCCAATGCGCTGTACACCTCGCAGCCCGGCGTCAGCAAGCACATCAAGGACCTTGAGGACGAACTCGGGATCGAGATCTTCGTCCGTCGCGGCAAGCGCCTGCTCGGCCTGACCGAACCGGGCAAGGAACTGGTCGGGGTGGTCGAGCGCATCCTGCTCGACACCCAGAACCTGCGCCGCATCGCCGACCAGTTCGCCAGCCGCGAGACCGGCCACTTCGTCGTGGCGACGACGCACACCCAGGCGCGTTACGCGCTGCCGAAGATCATCCAGTGGTTCAAGGCGGACTACCCCAAGGTGCACCTGACCCTGCTCCAGGGCAGCCCGCAGGAAATCGCCGAACTGGTGGTGAGCGGCCGGGCCGATATCGGGATCGCCACCGAGGCGATCAACAAGGTGCCGGAACTGGCGTCCTTTCCCTATTACTCGTGGCACCACGCGATCATCGTTCCCGACGGCCATCCGCTGCTCGACTGCCGGCCGATCACGCTCGAAGCGCTGGCCGAGTATCCGGTCATCACCTACCACGAAGGCTTCACCGGCCGCGCCCACGTCGATGCAGCGTTCGCCGATGCCAGCGTGGTGCCCGACATCGTGCTTTCGGCGATCGACGCCGACGTCATCAAGACTTATGTCGGCCTCGGGCTGGGGGTCGGCATCGTCGCCTCAGTCGCCTACCATCCGGAGCAGGACCGCAACCTGCAGTTGATCGAGGTGCCGCATCTGTTCCCGGCCAACACCACGCACCTTGCGGTGCGCCGCGGCACCTACCTGCGCAGCTACGCCCACGCCTTCATCGAGAAAGTCTGCCCGGACCTCGGCGAAGCGGCGCTACGGGCCGCCCTGAAGCCGGCGGCGGCCGAGTAGGCGCGCTCTGCCGGTTGTTGGTCGGCGGCGCTCATTGCCTGCTCCCGTCGGTCAATTGGTGGCAATCGTCGTCCCTGTCGCGGCAGGTGCTTGACCCTCTCTGACAAAGCCGAAATACTGCCGCGGATCGCCAAGAGAGGGATCGATGATGAACGACAGAGGCAGTTTCCGCCGGAGCGCGTCACAACAACTGCGCGATCAGGCGTTCTGAAAATGGTCGCGAGCCGGCAGTCCGATTCTCCGAGCGACCCGCAGACCTGCTTTCGCGCCATTCTCGACAGGCTTCCCTTTCCGGCCTGGCTGAAGGACACGGAAAGCCGCTATCTCGCCGTCAATGAAGCCTTCGTCTTGACCTTCGGTCTGGCCGGCGCGGAAAGCCTGGTCGGCCAGGACGATTTCGCCATCGCCCCGTTCGAACTGGCCGAAGCGTATCGGGCGGTCGACCGCGAGGTGATCAACAGGCATCAGAAGATGGTCGTCGAGGAGGAGATATACACGCACGGCCAGCGTCTGTGGTTCGAGACCTACAAAGCGCCCTTTTTTGACGCCAACGGCGAATTGCTGGGTTCCATCGGCTTTGCCCGGGATGTCAGCGAGCGCAAACAGGTCGAAGTGCAGCGGGAAAAGGACCGCGAGCGTCTGGAACTGGCCTTGGCCGGAGGTGATCTCGGCATGTGGGACTGGCACATTCCCAGCGGACGGGTCCTCTTCAACGAGCGCTGGGCATCGATGCTGGGCGAGTCGCCGGAACGACTGGCGCCACACATCGACAGTTGGCGCAGCCGCCTGCACCCGGCAGACCGGGCGCGGACCAAGGCCGCCTGGATCGCGCATCTCCGCCGCCAGACACCAGCCTACGAATCGGAACATCGGGTCCGTCATCGCGACGGTCACTGGATCTGGATACTGGACCACGGCAAGGTCCTCGAATGGGATGCCGCGGGGCGTCCGCTGCGCGCCGTCGGTACGCACCTCGACATCACCGTCCGCAAGGAGAACGAGAGACGGCTCCGGGAAAGCGAGGAGCGCTGGCGGCTGATCCACGAGCATACCGGTGAGGCGATCATCTTTGCCTGGCCGGATGGTCGCATCGACACCGCCAACCCGGCGGCGTGCAAGCTGTTCGGCCTGAGTGAGGAAGAATTCCGCCGTCGCGGGCGAGCCGGGATCGTCGATATGGACGATCCACGCCTGCGCGATGGCCTCGTCGAACGCCTGCGCACGCGTCAGGCCCGGGGCGAACTGACCTGCATCCACGGTAGCGGCCGGCGCTTTCCCGCCGAAGTCATCTCGACCCTGTTCGTTGACAGCAAGGGCGAGTTGCGCAGCATCAACCAGTTTCGCGACATCACCGCGCGCAAGTGCCAGGAAAGTCAGCAGGAAGAGAGTCGCCAACGTCTTGAGTTGGCGCTGGCCGGGGCCGATCTTGGAATGTGGGACTGGCACCTGCCGAGCGGACAGGTCTCGGTCGATGCCCGCTGGGCGGCGATGCTCGGCGAAAGGGCGGAGCCGGTGGTGACGCGGGCCGACGCCTGGGAAGGTCGCCTGCATCCGGACGATGTCGATCCGCTGCAGCGGGAACTGAAGCAACAATTGGCCTCTGACGCTGGCGTTTTCGAAAACGAGTACCGGCTGCGTCACCGCACTGGTCACTGGGTCTGGATTCTCAGTCGCGGCAAGGTGATCGAGCGGGATGGCGCCCGGCGTCCGCTGCGCGTCGTCGGCACCCACCTCGACATCACGCGACGCAAGGAGGCGGAGCGGCTGTTGCATGATCAACTGCATCTGCTGCGTCTGCGGGACAATGCCCTGTCAGCCATTTCGCAGGGGGTGCTGATCACCGACGCCGCGCAGCGCATCACCTATGCGAACAGCGCTTTCGAAACAATCACCGGCTATACGCTGGCCGAAATTCGTGGCCGGGAGTGCAATTTCCTGCAGGGGCCGGACAGCGACCCGACAAGCCGGGCGGCGATCCGTGCCGCCCTGCAGACTCGCCAGCCGTTTCATGGCGAACTGCTGAACTATCGCAAGGATGGCACGCCGTTCTGGAATGAACTGTCGATCACGCCGGTTTTCGATGACGAGGGACAGGCCAGTCAGTTCGTTGCCGTACTGCGCGATGTCACGGCCCGCAAGCGTGACGAAGACGTGCTGCGCGACCAGGCGGGGCGGATCGAATCGCTGTCTCGACACCTGCTGGCGACGCAGGAGGAAATGCGCCGCCGTCTGGCCGCCGATCTGCATGACCGGACCAGTCCGAATCTGGCGGCGATCTCGATCAATCTCGGTCTGCTGAGCGAAGCCCTGTGTTCCAGCGGAGACGATGAAATCACCGCCCGCCTGGAAGACACCCGTGCCCTGATTGAAGACACCGTCGCCAGCATTCGCGACATCAGCGCCGAGTTGCGCTCGTCGCTGCTCGATTACGCCGGCCTTCTTCCCGCGATGGAAAGCTATGCTCAGCATTTCCGGCGGCGTACCGGCATCGTCGTCCGGATCGACGCAGTGGCGCCACCGTCAGCGCTGGCGGCGGAACTGGAGTCGGCGCTGTTCCGCATTTTCCAGGAAGCGCTGACCAATGTTGCCAAGCATGCCCACGCCACGACGGTCGTCGTCGGCATCGCCCAGGACTGTTGCGGCCTGAGCTTGTCGATCAGCGACGACGGTAGCGGGTTCGACTTGGGGCGCCACGGCGAGCCCTCTTTCGAAAGCGGACTGGGCTTGGTCAATATGAGGGAAATGGCGGAATTCTCGGGCGGCAGCTTTGCTCTCGAGTCAGCCGCGGGCAGCGGGACGCGCATTTTTGTCCGGATTCCCGCGGCGGCGTTCGCTTGAGCGGAGCCGACGCCGGCTCCGCCGCGCTACGCTCTCCGCAAGGGCGATAAGCGCTGGTTTCGGGCGCGCCAATCCGACGCAGCCTGGGGGGGCATACCGGTATCCGGGTAGTTCGGCTAGGGGGTTTCCGGGCTACCGCATTCCGTGGTCGATGGATATCATCCTTTGCTCTATAAATAAATCACATCTGTCATTTGCTGGGCTTTTTCTAGATTTGTTTGCCGCCGGCGAGATTGACATGTAACAGGGGCGGAACTCGGTGAGCATCGGGGGCTTGGGGGGCGCCACGAAAGTGAGGCGCGATTGGCGAAAGTGACTGTGCGGTCCGGTGTGGTGGAAGCCTGCTTGGCTAGCGATAGCGCTGCTTTTGTCCTTGTGTCCATAAGAGAGGACCGTCAACCCGATTGCATTACCCACCGGTGAGGTTTTTGCGGATTGAGTCGATAACAAGTCAAATATGACAAAGCGCATATTTCTCGCCGATGATCACCGGATGTTCCGCGAAGCCCTGCGTTTGCTGCTCGAACGCGTGCCCCGCCTGGTGGTCGTGGGGGAGACCGGGAACGGCAGCGATGTTCTGCATCTGGCGCAACAGAGCGCAGCGGATATCGTATGCATGGATATTGGCATGCCGGGGACGAATGGCATCAAGGCTACCCGCCAGTTGCTGGCCACCATGCCTGCCACCAAGGTGATCGCGTTGTCCACCTACGTTGAGCGGCGCTACGTGCTGGACATGTTCGACGCCGGCGCGGCCGCCTACGTCACCAAGGCCGAGGCCAGCGACGAACTGCTGCGCGCCATCGAGGCGGTACGAAGCGGGCGCCATTATCTCTGTCCCGATGCGGCAACCTTGTTGACCGGTAATGCCGCGCTCCCCGGCATGCTCGGTAGTCCACCGCAGACCCAGCTCAGCCCTCGTGAGCGCGCGGTTCTGGTGCAGGTGGCCAAGGGCCGCACCTCGACCCAGATTGCCGAGCAGATGAGCATTGCGCCGTCCACGGTCGAGGTGCATCGCCGCAACATCATGCGCAAGCTCGATCTGCACAGCATCGCCGAACTGACCCGTTACGTCATCAGTTGCGGTTTCGACCAGGAATAGACGGTTTATTGCGGATTTCACCTACCGGCTTCCTGGTAACAGGAATAGCGGTTTTCGTGAATATCGGGTGTCGACGGCAGTCGATATCATCTTTGGCATAACAGATAAGCATTTTCTGAATATTGGGCACCAAAGAAGGTTTGTGTCATCTTTGTTGTTTTAGATAGATGTGACATCTGGTCTTCACCCGATTTTCGCTGCAGTTTGTGGCGAATTGGATGGTCTCAGGGGATAGGGCTGGATGGACATCGAACCGAATACCCGTTTGCAGGAGCCGGCAATGCTTGCCGAACGCGTGCGGAGCGCGCTACGCAATGGTGATATCGCAGAGGCAAGGAACTTGCTGCTCAGCAGCAGGGAAGATCCCGCGCTCTGGGCGGAAGATCTCTGCCATTACCAGATTGAACTGGAGAGGCAGAATCGCCGGTTGCTGGATGCCAAGGAAGAAAGCAAGCAGGCGCCGGCCGAGGCGAAGTCCGCGCCGGCGTCGAGCGAAGCACGCTTGCGCGCCATTCTTGGTTCGGCGCCGATCGGCATCGCGGTGATGGATGCGGCGCGCCGCTTCATCGAAGTCAATCCGGCCTTGTGCGCATTGACCGGCTATTCGGCCGATCAATTGATCGGTCAGTCGTCACGCAAGCTTTATCCGGACGAGGCCAGCTTTGCCAGGGTCGGGCGGGACAAGCTCGCTTGTTTCGCGCAAGGGGCGACTTACGAGATCGAGCTGCGCATGTTGCGCAGCGACGGGCATCCGCTCAACGTTGCCATGTCGGCTGCGCCGCTTGAAGAAAATGACGCCGGGCAACTGTCCACCGTGATCATTCAGGACCTCACTTCCAGCCGGGAGATCGAGAGTGAACTGCGCTTGCGGGTGGCGGCGCTGGATGCCGCGGCCAACGCGATCATTGTCACTGAGGCCGACGGAAGCATTCAATGGGCCAATGCCGCTTTTTTCGAGATGAGCGGTTATGCGGCGCACGAAACCTTCGGCCGGCGCCCCGGCGAACTGCTGCGCAGCGGCCAGCAGGACCCTGGCGAATATGAGCGCCTCTGGCAGACGATTGCCAGTGGTCGGGTCTGGAAAGGGCAATTGATCAATCGGCGCAAGGACGGCAGCCTCTATCACGAGTTCCAGACGATCACGCCGATCCCCGACCGCGATGGGAAGATCCGCCACTACATCGCCGTCAAGCAGGACGTCAGCGAGCGCGTCCAGAACGAACAGGAACTGGCGGCCTATCGCGAACACCTCGAGGAACTGGTTGCCGAGCGAACGGCCGACCTGCAGCAGGCGCGCCTGAATGCCGAGCGTCTGAGCCGGGTAAAGAGTGAGTTCCTGTCCAACATGAGCCATGAGATTCGCACGCCGATGAATGCCGTGATCGGCTTGGCGCAAGTCGGCGCCCGTGCCAATCGCGACCGGAAATGTGGAGAGAATTTCCGACGGATTCTTGAATCCGGGGAATTGCTGGTGGCGATCATCGACGACATCCTGGATTTCTCGAAAATCGAAGCCGGCAAGCTGCAGCTCGAATCGCGCCCGGTCAGCCTGCAGCGACTGATCGACCGGGCCGTCGATCTGACGGTGGAGCGTGCGCGGAGCAAAGGCATCCGCTTCTCCATCCGCAAGGACGACAGGCTACCCGCGGCTTGCCTGGGCGACGAAACCCGGTTGTTGCAGATACTCATCAACCTGCTTTCCAACGCCATCAAGTTCACCGATCAGGGAAGCGTCGTCCTCGAAGCCGGCGTGGTCGAAGCGCGCTTGATGTTCCGTGTCATCGACACCGGCATCGGCATGACGCAGGAACAAATGGGCCGTCTCTTCTCGCCTTTCGAGCAGACGGAAACATCGATTCCCCGACGGTTTGGCGGCACCGGGCTCGGTCTCGTGATCTGCCGGCGTCTAGTCGAGGCGATGGGGGGCGAGATTCGGGTGGATAGCCGCAGCGGATTCGGCAGCGTGTTCGAAGTCCGGCTTCCCCTGCGGCCGACCGAGCTGGCGCTCAAGGAGGGAGCCGAGGTCGCTGCGACGGGGCCGCGGCTCAGCAATGTGCGCATCCTGGCGGCCGAGGATAACGAGATCAACCGTCTGGTGCTGCAGGAGATGCTGGTCGACGAAGGGGTCCGCCTGAGCTGCGTGGAAAACGGACTGGAAGCCGTGCAGGAAGTTGCCCGGAGTGGCGCCGACGCCTGGGATGTCGTGCTCATGGACATCATGATGCCGGTCATGGATGGCTACGCCGCGGCACGTCGCCTGCGGGAGATGGCGCCCGATCTGCCGATCATCGGTATCACGGCGCACGCCCTGGCGGATGAGCGCGATAACTGCCTGGCTGCCGGCATGGTCGAGCATGTTGCCAAGCCGCTCAATCTCGAACTCCTGATCAGCGCGATCGAGCGCCATTGCCGCCGTTCCGGAGGGGGCTGAGAAAAACAAGGGGTGAGCGATTTCCGGGGATTTCCAGGAATCAGATATTTTCAGACGTTTATGTGGGGCATGGCAGTCAATATGAAAACCATCTTTCTCGTTGACGATTCGGCAACCATCCTGTTGAGCATTTCCGGGATTCTCGCCAAGGCCGGTTACGCCACCGAAAAGGCGGCCAGTGGCGAGGAGGCGCTGCGCAAGCTGCAAGGCGGGCTGAAGATCGATCTCCTGATCACCGACCTCAACATGCCGGGGATGAATGGCATCGAGCTGATCAAGGAAGTGCGCAAGCTACCGGCCTGCAAGTTCGTGCCGATCCTGTTCCTGACCACCGAGTCGCAGCAGTCGCGCAAGCTGGAGGCGAAGGCGGCCGGGGCGTCGGGCTGGATCGTCAAGCCGGCGACGGCGGACGAGTTGCTCAATACCATCAAGCTGGTCATTCGCTGATGAGCCAGACAAGCTTCCTGTGGCGGGCCTTTCTGGTTAGCGCAACGATGGCGCTGGGGGCCGGTGCCGCCGTCTATTTGATGCATGACGTGTTCCATCGAACTTTCGCGTCAGCCAGCCTGGCTGACGCTTTGGGTACGGTTTTTATCGTCGCTGTCGCCTTTCTCGGGCAATACCTTGTCTCGCTTGCCTTTTTTCGCGACTGCTCGCTCGGCCTGGGGGATGTCGCAGCGCGGCATGCTCGTCAGGAAGCCGCATTCCATCAAGTGAACGAAGAGGTCTCGGGCGAGTTGGTGCAGGTACGGGACTTCAACGAAGTGGTGCGTGGCCAGTTGAAGGGGGTCATCGACGAAACCGAAAGTGCCGCCTTTGCCATTGTCAGCCAGTTGCAGACCATCGACGAAGTGGTTGCTTGCCTTGATCGTTTCGTCAGCCGGACAACGGACGAAAGTGCCGAACTGGCCAGGGATTCGGAAGCGCGCATCGCCCAGAACCAGGAGGTGCTCAGGCGCATGGAGGGCTATGCTCGACAGCGCCAGCAGGAATCGGAGCAGGATCAGCTACGGGTGACGCAGGTGGTCCAGGAAGCGCGTTCGCTCGAATCGCTGGTCCAGTTGATCAAGCACGTCGCCGGCCAGACCAACCTGCTGGCGCTCAATGCCGCCATCGAAGCGGCTCGCGCCGGCGAGGCGGGGCGCGGCTTCGCCGTGGTCGCCGACGAAGTGCGCAAGCTGTCGGGCGAGACCGAGGCCGCGGTGCTCAAGATCAGTCAGGGGATTGCCGCTGTGGCCGAGCACATCGAGGTGCAGTTCCGGGACAAGCTGTCCAACGTCAACCTGGTTCAGGAGAGGGAATTGCTCGATTTCTTCTCCAGCCAGATGAACGAACTCGGTCATGGCTACGAGGAACTGATGCGGCACGAAGCCGGTGTTCTCGAGCAGATCAGCGACAGCAGCCAGCAATTGGCGGCGATGTTCATGGAAGCGCAGGCCAGCGTCCAGTTCCAGGATGTCAGCCGGCAGCAGATCGAGCAGGTGATGCAGGCGCTCTCCCGCCTTGACGGCCACGCCGGCCTGCTGGCGGAGCGGCTACGCGCCTTCGACGATCCCGCGTTCAAGTACGAACCGATCGCCGAGCACCTGCAGGCGCTGTACAGCCGCTACGTCATGGAAAGCCAGCGCAGCACGCATCAGAGCGCGCTGAAGCGGGAAGCGGCGAGTGCGGCGCCGGCCGGTGCGCGCATCGAACTTTTCTAGAGAGGACATGATGTCTGCCCAGCCCCCCCTTGTCGTCAGTCAGCCGCTGACCATCTACCACGCACTCGCGCAGAAGCAGCAATTGCTCGACGCGCTGGCGGCGACCGCCGAACTGGAACTGAACCTGTCGCAAGTGGCCGAGATCGACGCCGCCGGCCTGCAATTGCTGGTGCTGCTGAAGAAGGAAGCGCAGCGCTGCGGCAAACGGGTGCGCATCGTCGCCC
>JAFIHA010000021.1 GCA_017848965.1 Dechloromonas aromatica (nom. nud.)
CCGCTTCCGGCAGTTGCGACGCAAACGCGGCAAAACCCTTGAGGCCGGCAATCTCCGGCGTGAGATCGAACCGGGCATTGTCACGCCAGCTGTCATAGGCGCTGCGCCCCTTAGGAGCCGCCCACAGCGCCTGGGCCGTATCGAAATAATCAGCGGCCCATTGGCTGATACGCTCCGTCAGAACTCCGGGCCAGTCGATTCCCGATGTTCCAGCCGCCAGATCGGCTATCGTCGGCAGCGGTGTCGGGCACGGGCGCTCTACTTCCAACGCCGTATCGAGGGCCGCGCGTGTCTTCGGCGCACCGTGAACCGAAGCCCCGACAAGTGCCGCCGCAAGGTCCGCATCATCGATCTCACCGGACCGGATGCGCGCGGCATACCAGCTCCTGGGCATCGTAACCCGCATGCCGGCAACACGGCCTAGCCGGGCGGCGGCAAGTTCAAGCGACCCGTCCGCCTGGCCGAGAAACGGGTTGACCGTTACGCTCGAATCCAGCGGCCACAGCGGCGGAACCTGCCGCGCGGCGCGCCACGCGGACTCGATCGCCGTATCCGTGGCGAGAACGTGATGATCTTCGATCCTGTTCAGCATCGGTATCCTCTGCGCCATCGGTTCGTCACGACGCGGTGCGGGCAGACCAACCGCCGAGCATCCGGTCCAGAACCGCGTTCAGGTAAAAGCCGTTGGCAAGATGCACGCGCAGCCCCGCAGCGGCCGGATGACCGGACCACAGCGGCAGCATGGCCTGGGCGATCGCGACCGCTCCGAAGCTCAGGGCGGCCAGCACCATCAATGTCCATTCGAGCCGGCCGGGCGCTGGCGTAGCCGGAAGGATTCCACGCGTCAGCCATTCGGCCGCCGTTTGCAGCGTGAAATATCCGACCGCCGCGGCGATGGCGTAAACCGCCGTCTTGCGGGTCAGCACGCGTGGCGCGGCGTCTGCCAATCCCTGCGCCAGAAGGTAGGCGACGCCGAAAATCAGGATCGCGCCAAGGGCAAGGGACTGGGGAGACTTGTGGCCGAAGCCAAAGGCGGTGCCGAAGACCGCTCCGATAGCCGCGTAGATCAGGAGCGCCAGCACGAACGCCCGGCCGACGGCGGCACCGTCCGGGATCGCGACCGGTCCGGGACGGCGGATGGCGGCGACCTGTTCCACAGCCCCGCCGGAGGCAAGGAAGGCATGCGCCTTGTAGAAGGAGTGGACGACGATATGCAGCAAGGCGAGCGGGAAGAGCGCAAGTCCGCATTCCAGCATCATGAAGCCCATCTGCGCCACCGTGGACCAGGCAAGCGAAGTCTTGACCGCAGGCTGGGTGAGCATGACGAGCGCCCCGAAAAGCGCCGTGAAGCCGCCGACCATCGCCACGGCCGCCAGGACGCCCGGCGCCGTCAGCATCAGGTCCGCGAAACGGACGAGCAAGAAGCCGCCGGCATTGACGATGCCCGCGTGCAGAAGTGCCGAAACCGGCGTCGGCGCCTCCATGACTTCCGTCAGCCAGCCATGCGTCGGAAACTGGGCCGACTTGAGCAGCGCCGCAAACGCAAGCAAGCCGGCGGCAACGGCGGTCAGTGCCGACTCGCCGCTTGTTCTTGCGATGGAATTGACGGTTGCGATGTCGTCGGTGCCATAGGCCCAGGCAACTAGGCCGGCGCCGACGATCAGCGCGGCCGCGCCGAGGCGTGAAAACAGCCGCTTCTTGCGCTCCGCCCGCCGTGCCGCCAACCGCTCCGGATAAAACAGCAGCAGCCGGCGCAGCGCCATGCTCATGCCGATCCATGCCGCCGCAAGCTGCACGAGGTTGCCCGCTTGGACAAGAAACAGCACGGCCGCGAGCGTGAGGCACAGCCAGCCGGTGAACGCCCCCTGCCGCGCCTCGCCGTCGAGGTAGGTCCGCGCGTAACGCAGCACGAGCCAGCCGATGAAACTGACGAGCAGCAGCATCGTCACGCTGACGGCGTCCAGTAGAGAGGAAAGACCGATCCCGGCGATGCCGACCAGGCCACTCGTCCGCGCCCCTTGCGTGACAAGCACGGCAAGCCCGCCAAGCGCGATGAGGAAAGAAACCAGCGCCGCGGCTTCAGCCAGGCCGGCGCGCTTCGGGCAACGGCCGGAGCCAGGGGAGGCAAAGGCAACGGCAGCGGCGAGGAGCAGCGGCAGCGGCATGGCTAACGGAAGCAGATAGAGCGACAACGTTGTTCTCCCAAGGGCAATCGTTGCACTGCAATATCAGGCGCGCTCCACCGAAGAAAATTCATTGTTTATACGCTATCGTTCGCTATTATCGAATGATGCTTCCCTTGAACTACATTCATTTGCGCTATTTTTGGGCTGTCGCCCACGACGGCAATCTCACGCGCTCGGCGACGCGCCTCAACGTCACCCAATCCGCGCTGTCGGTCCAGATCCGCAAGCTGGAGGCGAGCCTCGATAACGCATTGTTCGAACGAAGCGGCCGCCAGCTACGCCTGACGGAAGCGGGGCGCATCACGCTGGATCATGCCGATGCCATCTTCAAAACGGGCGAGGAACTGCTGGGCACGCTTCGCGACGCCGGCGCCGCGCACAAGACCTTGCGCCTCGGCGCGTTGGCGACGCTGTCGCGCAACTTCCAGATGGAATTCCTGCAACCTCTGCTTGGACGGCCGGGTGTCGAACTCGTCCCAACGCCGATGCCCGCTTCATGGTGGATGAAGCCAATCCGACGATCCATGCGGGCACCGGCTATCCGATGTGTATCGTCCAGACATCGGCGCCTGGCGAATGCCCGGCCGCCAACCGGCCCAATGGCGGCGATGGCAAGCCTCTCACCACCTTTGTCATGGGGGCTATCGGCCTGCCCGGTTCGCCGGCCGGTGCATTGGACATTCCGCCCTGTCCCGGTTGCGATCCCACCAGACAGGCGCCGCTGGTGCCCGGTGACTTCATCCTGTTTTCCGGTACGCTCGCCAGCAATGCCGGCGGCAGCTATATTTCCGCCCATACCGTCGAAGCCAATGTCGGCATTTACACCGCGCCCGGCCAGGATCCCGCCTACCTGTTCGTCGAAGGGTCGCTCATCGGAACGCAGGGGCCGCTCGTGCCCCGCGACCCTGCCGATCCCGCCGTCACATTCCCGCAGGAGACGCAGGACCGGCTGAAGATCGAAGGCGTGACCACCGATCCCAGCCGTTCGGTAGAGCTCTATGCCATCGACGTCGATCCTGTTAGCGGCGACGGAACGCTGCGCCTGTTCAACACGGTTCCCGCGCAGCCGGCGCCTCTCGGCCGTTTCCGATTGATACTGGGCCAGCGTGCCAATGCCCTGTTCGCCTCCGACGGCACGCTGAAGGGCGCGCCGCGGGAATTGATGGCGCGCGTGGCCAATGGCGCAAACCTCGACGGGCAACCGGTCCCCGAAACGCCGGTGTTCGCTCACGGGCTGGTCGCCGGTCAGTACATCGCCCCCTTTGGTGAATTCATCTTCCCCGAAAACAAGGTGATCGGCGACCCGATCCTGTCCAACAATTTCGAGTGCCTCGCCTTCCTACTGTTCGGCTCTGGACCGCTAAGGACAACCGCGGCCGTCGGCCCTCAGGTTGGCCAGTTGTCGCCGTGGCCGGACGTGGCGCCGCCGCCCGCGAGCGTGAACTGTGGCCCGCGTCTCAAGCCCATACTTTGAATCCCGCAGCAGGAGGATAGTACGATGGCCTTTGTGGTAGTGCCGGTAGCGGATCGCAACACGATTGCTTTGGACCCCGACGCCGACGCCCAGCCATGGCGTGGCATAGCGGGTGATGGAAACGCGCTGCGCTTTTCCCGCCTCCGCTCGCAGGCCAAGCGCTGCTGGTGCACGATTTCAGACAACGATAAATTTATTCGCCTGACACAAGGCGCGAGTTTTCTCGGGCATTTTTCGACGAATGGCGAGACGGTCATTGCGACCAACCAGAACCCCGGAACATCCTTGAAGATTGCTTTCGACCCGCCCATCACCGGCGTCGGGATGGACGTAGAGCCCGTGCTGCCCGGCAATGGAGCCGGACAGAGTGTGCGGATGGAACTCACCGTCACGCAGGCGGGAACCGGAACAGGGTTCGCGCAGACTGCCAATGGCGTTGGGGGAGCGTCGCAATTCATTGCCTTGCGCTCGAACACGGACGATATCGCCGGCCTGGAATTGAAAGTCCTTTTACTCGATGCCGCAGGAAACCCGACCGGCGCCGTCGATTTTGCGATCAACCGGCTCGAACTCATCGCCGCGGTGGGAAACATCGTTTAGGTGAGATGCCGCCAAAAGGTCTGAAAGGACAATCTTTCGGACTGATGCATGGCCGGTACCGATTAGCGCCATCCGCAACGCCGGTATATCGTAGAGCACGTGGTCGACGAAGGCCGCGACCCGCAGCGTCTTGCGGAGGGTTTCTTATATTCGATCCTGTCCCACATATTAGAAGTGGCCAGTCGGCTTCAACACACGCCTGGCTTGCCGGTAGACCGCGACCCCGTCGGGAAAAATATTGCGCCGAACGGCAGAGCACGACACCGAACCGCGCGCCTTCAAGGGCAGCGCCTGCGCATCAGCCTGTCGCCAAGTGATGCGAGGATCGTCGGCCTGCTGCTTGCGCGCATGGTCGAGCATGGGCGGGTTCAAGTTGGTGGCCACAATGAGCGTTTCAGCCGGCAGGGCTGCGGCGAGCGTCACTGCTCAGGTGCCGGCTGCCATCTCATGCATGGTCTGTGGCGCAAGCGCCGCCGTTCTTGACGCAGCCCCCATGGCGACGCCTTTCAACCCCGATCGCAGCGATCTACTTCACCTCGACGCGTTCCGAGGCTCCAGTCCAAACGGTCCGGTCGAATGCAACTCGAGACCGTCTCGGCATCGATCCATAATTGATGTAAGCACCGGCAGACAGGATCGTGAAAGCCCCCGCAGACAGAAGCTGCGCACTGGCTTCACCAGCGGTCTCGCCGAACGCCAGGTGCGGCTTGCCCGAGAGGACGGTGAGGAATTCGTCTGTCGGATGGGCATGGGTCGCTACCCCGTAAACGCGTTATCCAATTCCGTATTTCTCTAGAATCGCATCCAGAATCGTTTCCGAAAGCGCATCAATTCGCTTCGCGTCGAGCTGCAGAATATCCTTCATGACGATATAGTTTTCGAAACCGGAGACCACGGCGAGAGCCGAAACGAGTTCCTTGAGACGTTTCTCCCCAAGTTCAGCGCGAGCGGGTGCGAGCGCTTCAAGGAACATGGGCAACCGGCGCGCCACTCGGCGGTAGCGGGGAGCGCCGTCCGACCCCGGCTCAATCGCTCGCGCCGCCAGGATACGCAAGCGGTTCTCCATGGCACGATAGAACGAAAGCCAGTAGCGGTGGACCGCTTGCGCACGTTCGCATGCGGAAGCGCCTTCTGGTATGATATTTTCCGGCACTGCCACCATGCCATCCAAAACCGCTTCCAAGGCCAGAGCGGCAGGATCCGAGAAATAACGATAAACGGTCGCCCTTGAGATACTGGCCTCGTCAGCCACCACAGCCAGATTGATCTCGCTCCCCCTATCGATCAGGGCACGGGCAGCCGCCAGCAAATCGCGACGGGTGCGCAATTTCTGCCCTAAGCGCTCGCGGTCAGCCGTCGGTACGGGCTGCTCTTGATTATTTTGTCTCTTCATGAGATAAATGTCTCATAACGTAACCTGCTCTGCAAGGGTGCGACGATGAGCGAGACTGATACCTATCACCTGTTTGGTAATCTCATCCGATTTCATTCCCGCGGCGAGATGGGCTACTGTCTCGTGGACGTGACCACTGCCCCAGGAGCCGGCGTCCCGCCCAACAGCCATCCGGCCGACGATGAGGCCTTCTGCGTTCTGGAGGGCACCTACGCCTTCACCGTCGACGGGAAGGAGCGTACCGTAAGGGCTGGGGATGTGGTTGTCGTCCCGAACGGCGCGGTCCATGCGTTGAGGAATGTCGGCGACGTTCCGGCGCGCATGTTCGTCTTCAACGTGCCCGGTAAAATTCACGCGGCGTTTTTTGCCGGAGTGGGCGACCCTATGCCCGAAGGTTCCCGCGACTTTCCCCCGCCAGCCGAAACGCCCCCCGACATTCCCTGTCTTAAAGAGCGAGCGAGAGAGTTGGGCGTCACAATTCACCACTGAAGGCCCTACACGCTTGCCGTTAAGCACCATTGTCGGCTTGACGCCGGCGGGCGGCCACCGTGCATGGGCAAAACGGGGGAAAGCTCATTTTCCCTTCTCACAGTGCAGTCGGAGAGAGATCGATGTCTCCACGAATGTCCGCAGCGGGGTCGCAAGCCGACTGACGGCTTTGACATCGCACAGATCTGGTCTGCCCCACTATGGAAGTTCACCGGATAAGCTAGAGTTCCGGCGGATGGACATTCCACTGAGAGTTCTCGCGAAACGACGAGTCGAGGTGAGGTGCAGCAGGACGCGAGTGATAGAAGTCTTAAGCTTCGCAGCTGAGATTAGACGAATTTTCTGTGTGGGTTTTTGCCACTTCAGTAAACCAGGTATCGACACGGCGTCCTACCGCTAGTTGAATAAACGCACTTGGTCATCTATATTTAAGCCATGTGCATGAAAACGTTCATCAAGGTTTCGAGGCTTGCTGGCACCGGCCGTTATTTTTCCCGGGGCGGGCGCTTTAAACTTGGACTCCGCACATAATCTCCGCCCCGGGAAATCTTCAAAATAAGCGGTTCATTTCTGCGACGTAGTCGCACCAATGGAGCGTGACATGAGAAGTTTCCGTTCACGGTGTAGTTGTCTTTCCTGTTATCGAATGCTGCCCAGGTGTGATTTTTCGTGGAATGAGGACCCTGTTTGAGGTGTGCGCGGCGGTGACAAAGTAGGCCATTGGAGCGCCGGCGTGATGTCGGTGCGGGCGGCGTAAAAACCGTCCAGTGGTTAGGCTGATCCTTTTGGGGGTCGGCCGGGATGTTTGCCGTGGAAGTCTATGCCGCCGTCC
>JAFIHA010000022.1 GCA_017848965.1 Dechloromonas aromatica (nom. nud.)
CGATCACATCGCCTGGGAACTCAATATGCGGCCGAGAAAAACCCTGGGATGGCGCTCTCCCGCCGAGGTGTTCTTCGATAACATCTTCATGGACAAAGCAGGGATGATTCCAAATGTTGCACTCGGTCTTTGAAACCGCCGAGTATTTTGTAATTTAATCGGTTTTCGCTTCAAACTTGCGTTCTAAACGCACGCTATGCGGGTTCCTTCGCGCGAGTAGTTGAGCGTGAGCTTGCAACAGTGTCCGGGGTGTCTTGCCCGTTGCAGCGTATTATTCGTAGAGCCGTTGTCCGCTGTTCTTGAGCCATGCTTCAAGCATTTCCGGAACGTGGGCGACGAGAATTTCCTGCCGTCCGGCTACCCAAGCTTGGGCCACCGTTCCGCGCTTGTCGCTTGTGGCCTCGTCGATCAATAGCCTGGCGGTGACTTGATCATTGATCAAGCCCAGGGCCTCCTGCAGTCGGCTAAGCGTTTCCAGGTAGCGCTTCATTTGGCGGCTCGGCAGTAGCGGCGTCATGAATTCCAGCGCGTAGCGCAGTTTCTTGAAGCGCAGGCGCATGATGTGGCGTTGGGCGTCGTCGAGTTCGTCGTAGCGTTCGGCCAGTTTGCGCACGCTGCGGGTGTGGACGGCGATGCGTTCGCTGGCGAAGCGCTTGAGCGGGGTGTCCACCGTGTCGCTCAGGGCGTGCACGGCAGCGGTGAATTCGACCATCAGGCGCGGGTATTCCTTGAGGCGGAGCAGGCTGGTGATGGCGCGCCGCGCCGCCTTGACGCGGCGTTTCGCCTCGCTGTGCAGGCGATGGACATCGTGGCTGTGTGGAAAGGCGCGGATGATCGGGGGCAGGGTTTCTTCCAGGAAGACGTCCCAGTTGCGCGCTTCGCCAAGGGCTCCCGCCAGGGTCTGCCAGCTCTGGCCGTAGGCGGCGACGAAGTTTTCCGGCAGGACCGGGGCGAAGAGCTTGATTGCTGAACGCAGGCGGCGCAGGGCGACGCGGGCCTGGTGGATGAATTCCGGTTCGCCGCCGGCGAGCAGGCCGGCTTCGTTGCGCTGGAAATGTTCCAGGCAACCGAGGGCGATGGTGCGAAAGGCTTCGACCGGGGTCTGCTCGGGATGAATGGGTAGCGGTTTGGCGCGGAAGGGCTGTTCGGGTTCGTTGCGGAACAGCCGGTATCCCCGCTCTGCTTTGCTGGCGACCTCGGGGTGAAGCGTGACATGCTGCTGCAGTTGCCGGGTGAGTTCGAAAATGTCTTCGACACGCCCGGAGATCAGTTCCAGTTCGACTTCGCAGATGCCGGTACTGCGTTCTTTGGCGGAAATCCTGCCGCGGTCCAGCGCCATTTCGATCAGCGAGTCGCCGCAGGCAATTTGCCAGGCCTGGCGCCGGAAGTCGGTGGTGAAGACAGGTTCCAGACGGTCGCGGGTATCGTTGAGCAGGCTGCGCAATTCAGCGTTGTCGACATGGGCGAAGTCGAACTGGCCCGGCGTTGCCGGAATCTCCCATTCGTTTCGGATGGCCAGTCCGCCACTGGCGGGCTCGGCGGATTTCACCGTCTGCAGCCATTCCCAGCCCTTCTTGCGCAAGCGCAGGGCGATGCGGCGCTGGCGCAGCGTTAGTTCAGGTGTGTCGTAGTAGGTGTTGAGCAGGTTTTGCTTCTGGCTGCTCATGCCTTTGAGCAGCGGGTGGGCCAGGAGTTTGCGGACATGTCTGGCTTCCAGTCGCAGTTTGATTTCAATTTCAGTCGCCATGGTTGCTCTCAGGGAATGCGGCCAGCGCCTTACCAGATGGGACAGGACAACTGGACCCACGCCATATAGCGCTCCGGTGCCCGGGCATAGACCGAGTCGCTGGCTCCGCCGAGGTGGCGGACGCCGCCGCTGATCTTGAAGCGATTGCCTTCGTAACTGCCGCCCAGCGTGGTGACCAGGCCGCCGTCGGCCGGCGTGTTGAGGAGTTCGAGATAGGGCTTGAAGCCGTCGCCGTTGTCGTAGGCGACACGGAACAGCGCGTTGTCGCGATGAACGTTGACCTGGGTGTAGGCATTGGCCGACCAGGCGAGATTGGCGTTGAAGAGCGTTGCCGGGGCCAGCGCCGCATTCAGGTGTTGACGGGCGACCAGGGCGTCGAGTCGGCGCCAGTCGGCCTTGCGGTAGGCTTCGCCGTCGTGGAAAAGTTCGAGCAGCGCGCTCCAGCCCGAATCGCCGGTCCATTGCGCGCCGATCAGGCTCTTGTTGGCATGCTCGCCGGATTGGTGGGCGAGTGGTGAGGTCAGTGCGAAGATGCCGCCGGTTTCGCCGAGCGTGTTGATCGTGTTGAGGTAGCGGTGACTATAGAGGGTGGCACCGTAAATCGACCATTCATCGCCGATGACGCGGTTGGCGCCGAAGCCTGCCTCAAATTTGCGTGTCCGCGAGAAGCGGGCGACGGCGTGCAGGTCGTCCTTGTCAGCAACCTTGTACCAGCGGAAGGCGAGTGCTTCGTCGTCGCGGTCACGCTTGTCGCCGCCCTGGCCAGGCTGGGCCCAGACGGCAGTCCAGGCCTGGTCGGCGGTGAATTTTTCGATGGCCAGCAACGGAATGCCGACCAGCATCGGGTCGGTGACGCTACGCCGGTTCTCGCGCTGGACGACGTCGAGCGGCCGGAAGGCAAAGCCGATGCCCCAGGTCAGAACCTTCTTGCCGATGGTCCAGGCCAGGCCGTCGCCGAGTGCGCTGTCGAAGTAAAACTGGTTGAGGTCGGCACGCAGGCGGTCAGCCTCTCCCTGGCGGGTTTCCCAGCGCAGCGTGGCGTCGCCGGAAAAGCCGTGGCCGCGGTAACGCAGGGCGATTTCCTGGTTTGAGTTCCAGCCGCCGGGCATTTCCGGGCGGCCGGCTGCGAAATAGGGGCTGCCGCGGTCGGCCTCGTGATATTCGGGGGTAATTCGCAGCGTGGCGTTGAATTCGTCGGCCAGGGCGGGTGTCGAGCCGAGCGCGAGCACGGCGAGCAAGGGAAGGAGCTTGGTTACCATTCGGCGAGTGAGTTGCGGACTAGGGCGGCGGGATTGAAAAGTTCGTCCGGGGCTTCGCGGGCAGCGAGCTTGCGGTAATGGACGACGGTGTGTCGGGTGGTCTGGATATGATCGAAGAGCAGCATCGCGCCAACCTGACGCCGTCCCTGCACCGCCTGCTCGAAGTACCAGGCTTCCTTGGCCTTCTTGCCGGAGCCCATGATCAGGTCGGCCTTGACCGGAAACTTGCTGTTCTTTTCCAGGAAAAGCTCGATTTTGGCATAGGTGACGCCGCTGCGTAGCGCCTGCAGTTGGAGGCGCAGGCAGCTACCGGCAGCAACGCGGCCGGGGATGCCGGCAATTTCCGGCGGCTTCGGGCAGTCGGTTTCTTCGCTGACGCTGCCGTCGTAATCCTCGTGCCAGGACATCTCGGCGATGTCGCCGGTCGAGGCTTCGCCGAGCAGCTTCTGGTTGGCGGTGATGCGCAGCGGGCGCTGGCTGTCGGGGACGAAAAGCCAGAAATTGTCGCCCAGCATCAGCACCTTCTGGCCAAGTTCGGCGGCAGTTTTCATCAGGATCAGCGAACGCCGGCCAGGCTTGATGTAGACGGTGTAGTCGCGTTCCTTGTCGAGTTCGCCGCGCCGGTATTGCTCGACCCGGGTTTCGACCTGCGCCGAAGCGGCCGGCAGTCGATAGCTGTCGGCCTTGCGCAGTAAAGCGTCGACATCGCCGGCGGCGCAGGCCGCGGTGGCTGCGTAAAGGCAGAGCGCGGTACCGGCTTGGCGCAGAAAAGAAAGCGGGCGGCGGTCAGACATGGCCGAGGGCGTCCACAATGGGTTTGCTGGCGGCGCGCCGGCTGACCGCCCAGGCTGCCCCCATGCACAGCAGCACGATCAGTGCGTTGGTGACCAGCGTCAGGGTCGGCGAGCCGGCGACCAGCAGCGGGTAGCCTTCGGAGCGACCGGGCGGTGGCGGCATCTGCAGGCGGAGATACGGCAAGGTCCAGATCACGGCGGCGGCAACCAGATTGCCGATCATCACGCCGGCCAGGCCGATGATGCCACCCTCGCGGACGAACTGGGCGATGATTTCGCGCGGGTGAGCGCCCAGCGCGCGCAGGGTGCCGATTTCGCGGGTCCGCTCGACCACCGCCATGGCCAGGGTATTGATCACCGAAAACAGGACGAGGGCGATGATGATCATGCCGAGCAGACCGAAAATGCGGTTGTACAGGGCCCGTACCGAGTGATAGTACTGGGCCTGCTCCCACCAGGGCATGTAGGCATGCTCGCCGTCGTAGGCGGCCAGCGTCTCGAGCATCGCAGGGACCTTGTCGAGGTGGTGCATGAATACCGACAGGGTGCTGATCTTGTCGGTCATCAGGAGGTTCTGGGCGGTCTGGATGTCGGAGAAGACGAGGCGCTTGTCGACCTCGCTCCAGCCGGTCGAGACCAGTGCCGCAACTTCGACGTCCACTGCGTTGATGCCGCCGGTGGCGGCCGTGGTGCCGATCAGCGTCAGTTGCGAGCCGACCTTGGCGCCGAGATTGCGGGCGAGGGCGACGCCGAGCAGGATTTGCGGCAGTTGGCTGGGCTCGCCCCGCGGAATGGCGCCTTCGCGGACGACCAGGAAATACTTGCGGACCGCCGCTTCGCGGGCGAGTTCGGCGCCGGTGCCAAGGAAGATCAGCGATTTGTCGCCGTTCGAGATCAGGCCGGAATAGTTGATCCGCGGCAGCAGTGTGGCGACCTCCGGGTTCTTTTCAAGATATTCCGCGACGCGATTGTCCTGCTGCATGCCGAACTGCATCGGCGTTTCTTCTTCCTTGGCGAAAAAGGACTTGTCGGCGACCGTGATGTGACCGAATTCGCGGGAGGCGCCTTCGATCAGGATGTCGTAGGTCCACAGCGCGAAGCCGCCGGCGATCAGGATCGAAGCGCAGCCGACGGCGGCGATGAAGATGGTGACGAACGAGCGGCGCCGGTTGCGCAGGACGTTCTTCCAGGCCAGCTGGATGTGATTCATGCGATCACACCGTCCTGCATGCTGAATACCTTGTCGCAATGTCGGGTCATCCGGTCGTCGTGGGTGGCGATCAGGAAGGAAGTGCCGAGTCGGTGGCCAAGGCTTTTCATCAGTTCAACGATGTGTTCGGCGGTGTCGGTGTCGAGGTTGGCGGTGGGTTCGTCGGCGATGACCAGCAGCGGCGCCTTGACCAGCGCCCGGGCGATGGCGACGCGCTGCCGCTGGCCGCCGGAAAGCTGGTCGGGCTTGCGCTCGGCGAAACCGGTGAGGCCAACCTTGTCGAGGATATCAGAAACCAGCGCCCGTCTTTCGGCCTTCGGGACGTTATTGAGCAGCAAGGGGTATTCGACATTGTCGAAAACGCTCATCACTGGCACCAGATTGTAGTTCTGAAAGATGAAGCCCATGCGTTTGCGCCGGATTTCGGTGCACGCCGCCTCGTCCAGTTCGCTGATGTCCTCGCCGGCCAGTCGGTAGCTGCCGCCGTCGATGCGGTCGATCAGGCCGCAGATGTTGAGCAACGTGCTCTTGCCACTGCCCGAAGGGCCGCGGATGGCGGCGAAATCGCGGGCCTGGAGCTGCAGATCGACGCCGCGCAAGGCGGAAATCTGGTTGTCGCCGATGCGATAGTGTTTGACGACCTGATTCAGTTCAATGACGGGGTGTTCCATGCTGCTCCGCTTCAAGACTGGCTGTGGCGCGGGATCGCCGGGCCGGTGGCGCCGTCGAAGCCAAGCGCCGGCAGGGCGGCGAGCTCTTCCGCGGTCGAAACGCCTTCGGCGATGACGGTGAGGCCGATATTGTGCGCGATATTGCAGACGCCCTTGAGGAAGGATTGATTGCCGGTGTGGGTGTCGATGCCACGGATGAAGCTGCCGTCGACCTTGAGGTAGTCCAGGCCGATGTCGTGCAGGCGGCCGACCTGGCTGAACTGCCGACCGAAATGCTCGATGCCGAGTCGGCAGCCAAGTGGATGGAGTTCGCGGGTGAAGGCGACGAAGGCGTCGAAGTGCTGGAAGGCGCCGTTTTCGGCGACCTCCAGCCAGAGCCGCGGCGCCAGTTCGCGGCGGCCGGCGATGAGCTTTTCCAGGCGCAGCCGGAAGTTGGCATCGAGTACCGATTCGCCCGACAGGTTGACTGCGACTGCGGTGGTGCCGTCCGCCAGACGGTCGAGGGCGAGGCTGACGGCGACGAGGTCGAGCTCGCAGGTCATCGCCAGCCGCGAAGCGACCGGCATGAAGCTGCCGGCGGCCAGCCATTCGCCGTTTTCGGTGGTTTGCAGGCGCAGCGGGCATTCGAGATGCAGTAGGTCGCCGGTGCTCTGATTCACCGGGAAATCGACCAGGCGCAGGCGGTGGGATTCGATCGCGCTTTCCAGTAGCTTGCGCCAGTCGGCGCTGTTGTGGGCACACTGCACCGCTTCGCCTTGGGCGCTGCGGCAGGCAATGCCGCCTTCGCCCTCGGCGGCGGCGATCGCAGCGTCGATGCGGGAGAGCAGCCCGGGCAGGTTCTCGCCGTGGTGGTATACGCCATTGCCCAGATGGCCGACCTGTTGGCCGTCAATCTGACCGCAGGCCACCAGCTTGCGCAGCAGTTCGAGCAAGCTGTTGCTTGCGCCGGTCGGGTCGCTTTCGCCGGGCAGGAGGAGGGCGAAGTCGGAGCCGTTGAGACGCGCCGCGGCGGCCCGTGGATGACCTTCGCACAATTTACTCAGGGTGCTGCCGATCTGGCGTAGCACCTCGTCGGCGGTCTGCCGGCCGGCGCGCCGGTTGAGGCCGGCGAGGTCGGCCAGGCGCAACATGATCAGGCTGCCTTGGGGCGGTGCGTCGTCGTCGCTCAAGGCGGCGGCGAGCTGGTTCATGAAGTAGCCCCGGTTGGCGAGGCCGGTGAGCGGGTCCTGCGTCGCTTCGCGGCGGACCTGTTCGAGGCGGGAGGCTTCTTCCTCGAACATTGCCTTGACCCGCATCACCATCGAGTTCATCGCCCGCGCCAGGCTCTTCAGTTCCGGCGTTGCCGGCTCGGCGATGCGGATGAAGCGGCGCTCGCCGATCGCCTGCGCCTGGCCGACCACGGCGTCGAGCGGGCGTTTGATCCGGCGCAGGATCTGGGTGCCGAGGAGACCGGCGGCGACGCCGCCGAAGCCGAACCAGAGCAGCAGGCGGAAGGCGCCTTGCCATAATTCGCGGTAAGCAAAGCGGCTGTGGCTGACCAGTTCGATGGTGCCGAACTGGCTCCAGCCCGACGATACCTGGGCCTGGCCAGGTGGCGAATGGATCGGGAAGAGGCTGACGAACCAAGTGGGAACTTCGCCGACGCTGGGCGGGCTGGTTTTTTCGATCATCGTCTTGCCTTCCGGGTCGCGCACCCGGACCAGCGCGTACTGACCGCTGTCGAAGACGGCGGCGACCTGCAGTTCGACGGTGACCGGGTCCTTTTCCATCTGCGACATCGACAGGGCGAGCGTCGCCGCGTTGTCGTTGTTCTTGATCGCCAGTTGCTGTTCGAGATAGTCGCGGGCCGTCACCATGCTGACGACGAAGCTGCCGGCAAAGGCCAGGGTGGTGATGGCGATGACCGCCAGCCAGAGTTGTCGGAACAGGGACATGCGTTACCTCACTGGAAACCTTCGGCCCGGGCGCGCGCCAGCAGATCCTGCCAGCGGGAGAGGTTGCTCCCGCTGGCCTGGTTGCCGGTGCCTTGCCAGAGGCCTGCACTGTTGAAACTGAAAACCGGAGAAAGATCGTAGCGCTGCGACGCCGGCAGGATGCGCTTGTTCAGGTTGTCGAGAACGAGCGGGTCGGCATTCGGCTTCGGGTAGTAGGCGAGCACCATGTGCGCCTGCTGGATCGAGCCGCCACCGCCGGCGATTTCCTGTGTGGCGCGGACATAGACCAGGCGCAGCTTGTTCACGGGGACGCCGAGTTCGAGCAGGGAGAAATACTTGGCGATCGAGAAATCCTCGCAGTCGCCGCGTCCCTGCGCCATCGTCTCGAGCGGCGTCGCCCAATAGTCGCGCTGGCCCCACAGGGAAAAGTCGTCGTCGAACGCGATGCGCCGGTTGAAAAAGTCGTTGACCTGCTCCACCTTGTCGCGCTCGCCGCCGTGGCTGGCGCCGGAGAGCATCTGCCGCCATTCACCGAAGATGATCTCGGAAATCTGTCCGAAGCGCGCCGAGAAGGATTGCTGGATGCGCTCCAGATTGAGGCCAAACGCCGAACCCGCCCCGATCCAGGCCAGCAGAACCAGTATCGGCAGGCGCAGCCGCGGGCGGTTCATGGCGCTTACGGCTTATCCCGACAGACTCGGGTTGAGAGTGTAGGTGCCGGTGAGCGAGGCTTCGGCAAGGATGTGCCCCTGCATCGCGGTGCGCACTTCCGGACCGCCGAAGCGGCCCTGCAGCGGCAGCTTTTCGATGTCCAGCGCGAACACCGTGAAAATGTAGCGATGGACGATTTCGTCGTTCCATGGGGGGCAGGGGCCGTCATAACCGTAATAGTCACCGTTCATGTCGTGGTCGCCGGCAAACCAGTCGGTGTAGTTGTTGACCCCCTGACGGGTGGTGTGCGCGGCCTGCGGACCGGGCTTGCCACGTGGTGTCACGGCGTGGCTGAACTCGCCCTCGTCGAGGCTCGTCAGCGTCGCCGGCAGATCGATCAGCACCCAGTGGAAGAAATCGACGCGCGCCAGGGTGGCGGGAATCGTCCGTCCTTCCTGGTTCACATCGTCGCCCTGGCTGGGAACGTCGGGATCATGGCAGAGGAGGACAAAGGAACGGGTGTCGGCCGGGGCATCCTGCCAACTCAGTTGCGGGTTGCGGTTGCGGCCGAGACAAACATGGTGAGCGGGGTCGGGCATGCAAAAGGCATGGTCGCCGGGGATGCGCTGGCCATCCGCAAAACTTGTGCTGGTCAGTTTCATGAGCTTGTCTCCAGTCTATTCGGCGGCCCGGCGCTTGAAGTCGCCCAGGCGGAAACCGAGAGTCCATAGTGTAGCGAAATATGTCGTTGCGCCAACAACTACCAGCACGGCGAGATACAGGACGCGTGCGCCCAGATTCATGTGCAGCCAGCTTTCGGCTGGCCCCATGGAAAGCCACAGGGCTGCTCCCATGAGTGTCAAGGCAGCCGACAGCCGGAGGAAGAAGCCCGTCCAGCCGGCTTGCGGCGTGTAGATTTCCCGCTGGCGCAGGCCGCGGAACAATAAACCGGCATTCAGGCAGGCGGCCAGCCCGATCGACAGCGCCAGACCGGCATGGGCAATCCAGCCGATGAAGGCGAGGTTCATTGCCTGTGTCGCGACGAGCGAGATCAGGGCAATCTTCACCGGTGTGCGCACGTTCTGTTGCGCATAGAAGCCGGGAGCGAGCACTTTTACCAGGATCAGGCCGGTCAGTCCGACCGAGTAGGCGATCAGTGCTCGTCGCGTCTGCTCGACATCATCAGGGGTGAAGGCGCCGTGGTAAAACAGGGTTGCCACCAGCGGCACGGCAAGGATCGCCAGCGCCAGGGCGGCCGGTGCGGCGAGCAGGAAAGTCAGGCGCAGTCCCCAGTCAAGCAGCCGCGAGTATTCGTCGGTGTCCCGGCGGGCGTGCGAGCGCGACAGCGAGGGCAGGAGTATGGTTCCCAGCGCCGCGCCGAGCATCCCGGAAGGAAACTCCATCAATCGGTCGGCGTAGTAGAGCCAGGAGACGCTGCCGGTTTGCAGGAACGAGGCGAAGATGGTGTTCAGCAGCAGGCTGATCTGCGCCACCGAAACGCCGAGCAGCGCCGGTAGCATCAGGCGGGTGATGCGGCGGACGCCGGGGTCGCTCCAGGCTGCGCGCCAGCGCAGGGTCGGTCGCGGCAGCATCGAGATTTTGCGCAAAGCCGGAAACTGGATCAGCAATTGCAGCAGACCGCCGATGAAAACCGCCCAGCCCAGCGCCAGGACCGGCGGGTCGAAATAAGGGGCGGCGAACAAGGCCATGGCGATGAACGAGAGATTCAGCAGCACCGGGGTGAATGCCGGTAGCGCAAAGCGGCTCCAGGAATTCAGGATGCCGCCAGCGAGCGCAACCAGCGACATGAACAGGATGTAGGGAAAGGTGATCCGCGTCAGCGTCACCGTCAGTTCAAATTTGTCCGGCGTCGCGGCGAAACCCGGCGCCGAAACCCAGACCAGCCAAGGCGCGGCGGCAACGCCGATGGCCGTGACCACGAACAGGATCAGCAGCAGCACACTGGCCACGTGGTCGACCAGGAGACGGGTTTCATCGGTGCTGCGCTGATTGCGGTATTCACCGAGGATCGGTACAAAAGCCTGCGAGAAGGCGCCTTCAGCGAACATGCGTCGCAGCAGGTTGGGCAGCTTGAAGGCGATGAAGAAGGCGTCGCTGGCCAAGCCGGCGCCAAAGGCACGAGCAATGACGAAATCGCGGACGAAGCCGAGAATGCGGGAGAGCAAGGTCATGCCGCTGACCGTGGCCAGCGTGCGCAGCAGATTCATGTTGGTTCAGCCTTGTTGCCTGCAGGCAGGAGAAAAAGCTATAATTCTACGCTGTGCTCCCCGCTAGGGTGAGACGTGCCGTTGTAGCTCAGTTGGTAGAGCAACTGATTCGTAATCAGTAGGTCGAGTGTTCGATTCACTTCAACGGCACCAAAGAATTCAAGGGGTTACGGTCATGCCGTAACCCCTTTTTCGTTGAGATCCCAGCGTTGGCGCATTCCAGCGCGTGCAAGTCCCGCCGTAGGTTGATTGCAGCGAGCGAAGTGAAGCGCAACTGCGAGAGGGGGGGGCAGCCGACTGGCATCGCCACAAGGCGCGCCATCTGGTTGAATGTTTCTTCAATCGACTCAAGCAGTTTCGTCGCATCGCTACGTGCTACGACAAACTCTCCGGGCGTTTCAACGCTTTCCTGCATCTTGCTCGTGCCTATGACTGGTTGCTGTGAACGCGCCCTATCAGGTGGACAGATGTTAACATGCTGCTCTTGTTGGAAATTTCATGAGCCGCCTGTCGTATTCGCAACGATTTGGTGAATGCTGATTTCGTCGCAAAATTCATCAACCATGATGCCCCATGCCGATAAATACCGTTTTTGTCCGCAACCCTGACTTGATTGCTGCCGACATGGATGGTGATACGGTCATGATGAGTATTGAGTGCGGTGAATATTATGGCATCGGAGGGGGGCGGAGCCCGGGGCTGGGGGCCATTGGCGCAAGCCGTTTCCATGGTGGTGGACCTGCTTGAAATGATCTGTACCGAATTCGATATCGCTCCTTCAATATGTCAAGCCGATATGGGGCTTTTCATCAGCGAATCGAAAGTCTTCGGTCTGTTTGAAACGGTAGATATTGCTTGGGCGGAGTGATCAAAAATCTGTGGTGCAAGCTCTCCAGCTTTCGTCGTCTGTCACGCTGGAGCAAGTGTTGGTTTTTGCCGGTCTGGCTTTTGTTGGGAGCGGCGAAAATCTGTATTGTTTTGATCTCGTTCCGGCGCTTGGCTCCTCGCCTGGGAGTGATGGCTGGTATTTTGCCTTGGGTTCCGCTAATTGAACCTTCCCAGGAGGCGCGCGCGTTGCAAATTGGTCGCGTGGTGCGGTTGGTTGCTCGCTATACCCCTTGGGATTCCAATTGTTTTCCGCAGGCCGTCGTGGCGAGGTTGCTGCTGGGGCTTTATGGCGTCCCCTATCTCCTTGCCTTTGGCTTGGCTCGGGATGTTGAAGACCGGCAAATGAAAGCCCATGCATGGGTTGCCGCGGGGCGTATTCGGGTGACTGGCGGCGAAAGCTTTTTGCATTTCACCACCGTGGGATGCTTTGTTTCTCCGCTGCTTGAAGATGTTGTGAAGGCATAGGGTGAAGTCGACACAAGCCTTTCTCCGTTTGCTTAATACCGTCCCGCGGTTTTGGGTGCTTGGCCTGTTGGCGTTGATGATCCTGGCGAGCTTGACCGAGGGTGTCGGAATCTTGCTGCTGGTGCCGATGCTTGAAATGCTCGGTAATGGCGCAAGCGATCATTCCTGGATTGGTTTGATGCAGAAAGCCTTCCGCAGCACGGGCTTGTCATTCAATATCGAAGCCTTGCTGCTGGCCTTTGTTGTGCTGGTTTGTCTTCGCAGTTCAGTTCAATACGCTCGCGAGCAGGTGGGCGCAGTTCTGCAGCATCGCTTGGTGGATCAATTGCGCCAACAGTGCTTTGCCGCATTGCTCGCAGTGGAGTGGCGTTGGCTCGTCAACACGCGACGGGCTGACCACGCCAATCTCCTTTTGGGCGACATCAGCAGAGTGGGCGTGGGGCTTAACTTTGGGCTGAGTCTGCTGGCTAGTCTGGTGACGATAGGGGCGTACCTTGCAACCGCCTTCGTCTTGTCCTGGCGCATGACCTTGATCGCGCTAGCTACCGGGGGGGTAGCCTTTTTCCTCCTTGCTGGCCAACGGCGTCATGCGCTGAATCTGGGGCAGAGCCTTGGTCGTGCCAACCGCGCTCTGCACGGAAACGTGCAGGAAAGCCTGGCTGGAATCAAGCTGGCCAAGATATTGGGCACGGAGTGGCGCCACTTGGATCATTTCATCCACACGACTGAGCGGCTTCGGACGCAGCAGCTCGCTTTTTCTGCGAGCAACAGCCTGTCGCGGGCTCTGCTTCTCTGTGTTGGGGCAAGTCTATTGGCAATCTATCTGTATGCGGGATTGAGTGTATGGCATACCCCCGTGCCGATATTGCTGACACTGGTTTTGATCTTCAGTCGGCTGATCCCTCAGTTCATGACGGGGCAGCAGCAGCTACATCATTGGCTGCACGCGATGCCCGCCCTGGAGGAAACCTGGCGCCTGCTTGCAGATTGTCGGGGCAACGCTGAGCCGGGTTTGGCAAAGGCGCCAGACGAGTGGCCAATCCGGGATGGGGTGTCGCTGAACGATGTCAGCATGACCTACTCTGAGCGTTCCGAGCCGGCATTGGCAAATGTCTCGCTTTGCTTCCCGGTGAGGACGACCACCGCCATCATGGGAGCCTCCGGTGCCGGGAAAAGTACGTTGGCGGATGTGTTGATGGGCTTGCTTTCCCCAGATCATGGTGAGTTGCGAGTGGATGACCGGCTGATTTCCGGTGATGCACGAATCGAATGGCGTCGGCATGTTGCCTACGTGCCGCAAGAGGTGTTCCTGTTCCATGACACGATCCGAAACAACTTGCTCTGGGGCAATTCAATGGCGAGTGAGGATGCGTTGCGACGCTGTCTGGAGCAGGCGGCAGCCGAGTTCGTTTTTCAGTTGCCGGAAGGGCTGGATACGGTGGTTGGTGATGGAGGGGTTCGCCTCTCCGGTGGGGAGCGGCAGCGCCTTGCCCTGGCTCGTGCCTTATTGAGGCGTCCAAGTCTGCTCATCCTGGACGAAGCCACGAGCGCGTTGGATGTCGCCAATGAGGCACGGATTCGGACTGCGATCGAGCAACTTCATGGCGATCTGACCGTGGTCATCATCGGACATCGTCTGCCCACTCTCGAACATGCCGACCAGGTTGTAATACTCGACCACGGTCGTGTCGTCGCTCAGGGGCCATGGTCTGCAGTCAGGAACGTGAGCGGGCTGATCGATAGGCGCTAAAAGGCGTCGAGGATCGTCCCATCGGCCTTGCTTGGCAGGCTTCGGTTCTATCGGTGAATCGACCGGGGACTGGGGCGTCTACGAAGCACCCGCGTGATAGAGTATTCTGAAAAGAGGCCAGTACGTGCCTTGCCTTCTCACTTTCATCGATTGCCTCTTTCATGGACCTGGACAAACTGAAGTTGTTGATTCTCGACCTGATTTCCCCGGTTCGCGAGGTTCCAACTGATGCCTTGACCTCATTGAGCGAGGCAGAACTGAGCGAGTTTCTTGTCATTGCTCGCCAGCATCGTCTTGAGCCCATGCTTTTCTGGCGCTTGGCGCACGAGAAACGCGATTGTCAGCAACCTGAAGCCTTGAGAGGGAGATTGGCTAATCAATTCAAGCAAGCGGCCTTGCGCGCTTTGACAGTACAGCGGGAGTTGCTGCTTGTTCATCGCATCCTACAGGCAGCGGGTATCCCTCATGTCGCCCTCAAGGGGGCCTTCCTGGCCTTCCATGCCTATCCCAACCCGGCTTTGCGGCCGTTAAGGGATGTGGACATTCTGGTGCCCCAAAAGGCTGTCCTGGAGGCCTACCAAGCCTTGATTGACGGGGGATTGCAGCGCATCAAGGCATATGCGGGCGATCCGGAGGCCACGCTAGTCATCGGGCATCATCTACCTCCTTTGCTATCGCCATCGGCAAACGTCCATGTCGAATTGCATGCCCGACTCTTTCACCAGGACAAGAGTAGGAATTCGAGGGAGGACTTGAGTGAAGACCAGGCATTTTGGGCGCGGGTCCGAAGCATTTCCGTCGCCAGCAATGAGCTCCCATTTGAGTCAAGCACTGATCTTTTGCTGCACATGATTGTGCACGCGGTCTATGATCACCAGTTCACCAACGGACCTTTGTTGCTCAGTGATCTGGCCTACTTGCTGACCTCTCAGCCAATCGACTGGCCTCTCTTCTGGCGCTTGGCACATGATCGCGGCCAGGTGCGGGGATGTCTTCTGGCGTTTGGATTGCTTGAGCGCTACTGGGGGAAATTGCCTGTCACTTTCCCAGAAAATCTTGTCCGCGCCGATATGGTCATGCCAATCGACGACGCAGCACTGATGATGCTGCGGGATTTCGATGCACGCACGGACGTCACGCTTGGGAACGAAGTCGCGGCGCAAGCATCGCTGCTGAGGAAACTCAAGCTTCTTCTGAGCAAGGTTTTCCCACCGAAGGTCCAAATTGCTGCGCAGTATCCGGTTTCGCAACATTCCTTGAGAGTCTATTTCTGGTACCCGGTGAAATGGTGGAGCCTGCTTGCATTTCGGCTTCCTCGTTACCTGAGATCCTTGACGCACGACCGAGTTCAGGGCGAAGTGCAGGGGGTTCGAGAAATCGAGCGTTGGTTAGCAGCTGAGTCAGTGTGACCGAGGTCAATCTTGGTAAGCGAACACATCTATTCAATTTACAAAAACAACAAAAATGTAAGAAAATATCGGCGTTGAAGAATGCCGATTCCGGAGTTGCTCATGCGTACCCATGCCACTGCCCTTCAGATTGCCGATTTGCCGATCGATGACGACCTGCCCGCCACGCAACTGCGGGCCTACGCTGGTGACGTCCTGTACACCGAGGGGATGCCGAGCAGCCACCTGTACGTGATCAAGGAGGGGGAAGTCGATCTGTACATGGTGCGCGAGGAAAAGCGGGTGGTGATCGACACCCTGTCACGTGGTCACGTTTTTGGTGCGACACCACAACTGCTCAATGGCCGGCGCACCGACAATGCGGTGGCGAAGACCTATTGCGAGTTTTATCTGGTCGACGCGGAAGGCATGGATTCGGTCCTCGACAATACGCCTAAGCTGCTGCGCGGCATCCTGAAAACCCTGGCGATGCGGGCGTCGCGGGCGAGCGAGGTGATCGCATCGCGGGTCAATTTCCAGCCGGAGATCGTCACTTACGCGCAACTGCTCAGTCTGGTCGGCGCTGCGCAGTTACCGGCTCCAGCACGCAAGGCGGATGCCCGGAGCACCTCGCAGCCGGTCATCGCGCGGCCGGCGCTGGCTGCGGTTTTCGCCCAGGCGCGCCAGTTGTTCGGGCATTCCGACGTGCATATCCGGCACATCCTGGGCAAGCTGCTGATGTTGCACCTGATCCAGCTCGACGAGGATCGCGACGGGGCCAAGTGTGTCGTCTTCTCGCCCGGCGACATCGTCGCCAAGGCGCGCAAGGCGGGCGAGGCCGATCCCGACAACGGCAAGCTGGAGTACGAGTACATCAGCGTCGATGATTTTGCGGCGATGGTCGATCTCGACCGCAATCGCGTCCTGCAGAAACTGGCGCGCAACGAACTGACCGAAGATCTGTTCACCTTCCGCAAGTCGGAGGTGATCCGCCTGCTCGACGAGAAGGGCAAGAAATTCTTCCAGGAGCGCCGGATGAAGGCACCGGAAGAATTCTGCGACATCAGCGACATCGAGTTCGCCGATGCCAATTCAATCCAGGCCGTCCTCTCACGCATCGATTCCTACGACCTCGGCAAGCTGCTCCACCTCGTTGAGGAAGATGCGGTGCGCGACCGCATTCTCGGCAACCTGCCGCGCACCAAGCGCGCCGAGATCGAGAGCGAAAAGTTCGACCGCGTCGACGAAATCGAGGTGCGGCTGATTGGTGAGGGCATCATCAAGGCGATCCAGGAAAAGATGCTGGCCCGCCGCAGCTGACTGCCGGCGTGACCCGGGCGCGGGTTTGCCAGTAAAATCCGCCGCCTGACTTATGCGGCGACCCTGCCCATGCAACTGGCTTTCTGCCTCTACAAGTACTTCCCCTTCGGCGGCCTGCAGCGCGATTTCCTGCGCATTGCCCTGGCCTGCCAGGCGCGCGGCCACGCCATCCGCGTCTACACGCTGTCCTGGCAGGGCGAGGTGCCGGCCGGCTTCGAAGTGGTCACGGTCCCGGTGCGGGCGCTGACCAATGCCCGCCGCTACGAAAAGTTTTCCGCTTGGGTGGCGCGCGACCTGGTGCAGCGCCCGGCGCAGCGTGTCGTCGGCTTCAACAAGATGCCCGGGCTCGACGTTTATTTCGCTGCCGACCCCTGCTATGAAGAGAAGGCGCAGACGCTGCGCAACCCGCTCTACCGCTTCTCCGGCCGCTACCGGCATTTCGCGGCGTATGAACGGGCGGTGTTCGCGCCCGAGAGCCGGACCGAAATCCTGATGATCTCGCAGGTGCAGCAGCCGTTTTTCGAAAAGCACTACGCCACGCCGAAGGCGCGCTTTCACCTGTTGCCGCCGGGCATCGCCCGCGACCGCCGGGCGCCGCCGGAGGCGCCGGCGATCCGTGCCGCCTTCCGCGCCGAATTCCGTCTCGGCGATGATGACCTGCTGCTCCTGCAGATCGGCTCCGGCTCCAAGACCAAGAGGCTGGACCGCTCGCTGCAGGCCCTGGCGCACCTGCCGGCCGCTTTGCGCGGGCGCACCCGGCTGATCGCCATCGGCCAGGACGAACCCAGCCAGTTCCAGCGCATGGCCGCGTCGCTCGGGCTGGCCGGGCAGGTCGACATCCTGGCCGGCCGCGACGACATCCCGCGCTTTTTGCTCGGTGCCGACCTGCTGATCCATCCGGCCTATAACGAGAACACCGGCACGGTCTTGCTCGAAGCCCTTGTCGCCGGGCTGCCGGTGCTCTGCTCGGCGGTCTGCGGTTACGCGCACTACATCGACGAAGCGGCGGGCGGCCGGGTGATCCCGGAGCCCTTCGCGCAGGCGAGCATGGACGGTTTGCTGCAGGAAATCCTGCTTGATCAGGTGCAACGCGCCGTCTGGCAGCGCAACGCGCTGGCCTGGGCGGAAAGCGCCGACATCTACAGCAACGCCGAGCGCGCCGCCGAGATCATCCTCAAGGAGCGGCCGTGAACGACGAACTGAGGCTGGTGTCGCCCTTCGACCGCCTGTGGGCCGGCCAGGATGCCTTTGCCGCGGTCGACCGCCTGGAAGGCGAGGTGTTCCGCGAGCTCGACGGGCGTCGTACCTTCCGCACCGAAGTTGAAGGGCGCGGTTATTTCGTCAAGATTCATCGCGGCGTCGGTTGGGGGGAGATTCTCAAGAACCTCGTCTCGCTGCGCCTGCCGGTGCTCGGCGCCGGCAACGAATGGCGGGCGATCCGTCGCCTGGAAGAACTCGGCGTCGACACCATGCGTGCCGTCGCCTACGGCCGGCGCGGCGCCAATCCGGCGCGCGAGCATTCGTTCATCGTCACCGAGGAACTGGCGCCGACCGTCAGCCTGGAAGATTTTTGCCGCGACTGGCCAAAGATGCCGCCGGCCCCGGCGCTCAAGTGCGCGCTGATCCGCCGCGTTGCCACGATGGTCGGCAACATGCATCGCGGCGGCGTCAATCACCGCGACTGCTACCTCTGCCACTTCTTGCTTCACCTCGACCCGGCGCCGACCGCCGCCGCGCTGAAGCTCTCGCTGATCGACCTGCACCGCGCCCAGATTCGTCCGCAGACGCCGCGTCGCTGGCGCGACAAGGATCTCGCCGGGCTCTACTTCTCGGCGCTGGAAATCGGCCTGACGCAACGCGACCGGCTGCGCTTCCTGCGCGACTACTTCGCCCGTCCCTTGCGCGAAGTGCTGCGCGACGAACAGGCGCTGCTTGCCCACCTGCATGCTGAAGGTGAGCGCTTGCTTGCGAAATACCGGCGCAAATACGTGCCGTCCGGGAGTGAATCGTGATCGACTGGCAGGTCAATCCCGACTACGCGACGGGCGCGGCCGGCGCCGCCTTCGCTTCGCTCGACGCGGTGTTCGCGCTGCAGGGGGAGCGGGTGACGGCCGACCCCGAGTCCGAAGTCATCCGCCTGCGCCTTGACGGCATCCTCTACTACGTCAAGCGCTACACCATCGGCCGGCGCAAGCTGGCGCGGCGCTGGTTCGGCCTGCGCGACCTCTTCGGGCCGCAGCGGGCGGTCAAGGAGTGGCGCAACCTGCAGCGCTTCCACGCTTGGGGACTGCCGACCGCGACGCTGGTCGCCTGGGGGCAGGAACGGCGTGGCGGGCGCTTCGTGCGTGCCGCGCTGGTCACGGAGGAACTGCGCGACACGGTTGACCTGGCGCAACTGGCCAAGCGCGCCGACCCGCGTTTGCGCGACCGCGCCTGGGTGGCTGCCGTGTCGGCGCAGGTCGCAGCCTGCACGCGCGCCATGCACGCGCACGGCTTCGTGCACAACGACCTGAAGTGGCGCAACCTGCTGGTCACTGGCGGCGAGACGCCGCAGCTCTACCTGATCGACTGCCCGAACGGCGGTTTCTGGATGCAGCCTTTTCTCGGCTACCGCATCGTCAAGGACCTCGCCTGTCTCGACAAGGTTGGCAAGTACGCGCTGAGCCGCACGCAGCGGCTGCGCTTCTACCTCGACTACGTCGAGCGGCAGCGCCTGACCGCCGCCGACAAGCGGCGGCTGCGCCGCATCCTGGCCTTCTTCGCAGGCCGCGAGTAGGTCAGAACAGCGTGTAGATGAAGGGGGCGATCGCCGAGCCCTGCGACAGCACGAGCAGTCCGCCGAGCAGCAGGAGGACGATGATGACCGGCGCCAGCCAGTATTTCTTGCGGACCTGCATGAAGGCCCAGAGGTCTTTCAGAAGTTCGAGCATCTTGCTGCCTAGAAAGGTTTGTCGAGGGAGTTGGACTTGTTCGCGCTGATCAGCTCGCGGTAACTCGCGGCCTGGCGGTCGAAGCGCCGGTGCATCGGGTCCTTGCCGGTGGCGCGCATGAGCAGGCCGAGCGGCGTGACGACGAAAAAGAAGACGATGCCGAGGATGAGGCGCGACATGATCGCGCCCATCACCAGGCCGAAGCGCATCCAGACCTTGTAGACAGGATTGAGCGCCAGCGGCGCGACGAGCGCCAGGCCGCCGAGCACGGCCAGGATCAGCCACGGCCAGAGCGGCCAGGTCCAGCCGAAGCGCCAGGGCAGCAGGAGACCGAAGATGCCGGCGAACAGCGCGCCGGTGAGCAGGCCGAAGTCGCGCAGACCCTTGCGGTCGAGGACGGGAATTTCATGAGACATGTCGGTTCTCCGGGGCGCGTCAGTCGAGCTGGAACTCGTCCTTCCAGCTTTCGTCGCCTTCCCAGGCGGGCTGGTCGGACTTGGCGAGGACGAAGTTCTCGATCACCAGATAGTCCATCTCGGTGCGCATGAAGCAACGGTAGGCGTCCTGCGGCGTGCAGACGATCGGTTCGCCGCGTACGTTGAACGAGGTGTTAATCAGCACCGGACAGCCGGTCTTCGCCTCGAAGGCTTCGATCAGCCGGTAGTAGCGCGGATTGGTCTGCTGGTGGATGGTCTGGATGCGCGCCGAGTAATCGACGTGGGTGACCGCCGGAATCTGCGAGCGCGGCACGTTCAGCTTGTCGATCCCGAACAGCTTCTCTTCTTCCGCGGTCATCGCGATCCGCTTGTCCTCGCGCACCGGCGCGACGATCAGCATGTAGGGGCTGGCGCTTTCCTGCTCGAACCATTCGCCGACCTTCTCGGCGCGCACCGACGGAGCGAAGGGGCGGAAGGATTCACGGTACTTGATCTTCAGGTTCATCACCGACTGCATGTTGCGGCTGCGCGGGTCGCCGATGATCGAACGGCCGCCGAGGGCACGCGGGCCGAACTCCATGCGGCCCTGGAACCAGCCGACCACCTTCTCGTCGGCGAGAACGTCGGAAACCTGATCGAAGAAGGTGTTGTCGTCGAGTTCCCGGTAGACGGCACCGTATTCGTCGAGTTGGCGGCGGATCTCGTCGGCCGCGTAGCGCGGGCCGAGGTAGCTGCCCTGCATGCTGTCGCCGGCTTCCGGCACGCGCGCGGCGCCGCTCTTCGCATAGTAGGCGGCCAGCGCGCAGCCGATGGCGCCGCCTGCGTCGCCCGCAGCCGGCTGAATCCAGATTTCCTTGAACGGTCCTTCGCGCAGCAGGCGGCCGTTGGAAACGCAGTTCAGCGCCACGCCGCCGGCCAGGCACAGGTGGTCGACGCCGAGTTCGCGGTGCACGGTCCGCCCCAGGCGCAGGACGATTTCCTCGGTCACCGCCTGGATCGAGCGGGCGATGTCCATTTCCTTCTGGCTGATCGCCGATTCCGGCTGCCGCGCCGGTCCGCCGAACAGGTCGGCGAAGCGGTCGTTGGTCATGGTCAGCCCGGTGGCGTAGTTGAAGTACTGCATGTCCATGCGGAAGCTGCCGTCTTCCTTGAGGTCGATCAGCTTGTCGAGGATCAGATCGACGTACTTCGGTTCGCCATAGGGAGCGAGCCCCATTAGCTTGTATTCGCCGGAATTGACCTTGAACCCGGTGTAGTAGGTGAAGGCCGAACCGAGCATGCCGAGCGAGTGCGGGAAGTTGATTTCCCAGAGCGGTGTCAGTTGGTTGCCTTCGCCGAGCCAGACCGAGGTCGTCGCCCATTCGCCGACACCGTCCATGCACAGCACGGCGGCTTTCTCGAACGGGCTGGGGAAGAAGGCGGACGCGGCGTGCGCCTGGTGGTGTTCGGTGAACAGCAGCGGCGGCACTTCGGCTTCCTTGCAGCCGCCGAGTTTGGCCAGTTCCTTCTTCAGCGTCTGCTTGAGGTAGAGCTTGTCCTTGAGCCAGACCGGCATCGCCTTGATGAAGGAGACGAAACCGCTCGGCGCGTAGGCGAGGTAGGTTTCGAGCAGGCGTTCGAACTTGATCAGCGGCTTGTCGTAATAGACGACGCCGTCGATGTCCGCCAGCGTCAGCCCGGCTTCCTGCAGGCAGTAGCGGATGGCGTGCGCCGGAAAGTCGGGGTCGTGCTTCTTGCGCGTGAAGCGCTCTTCCTGGGCGGCCGCAACGATCCGGCCGTCGCGGATGAGGGCGGCGGCGCTGTCGTGGTAGTGGGCAGAAATGCCGATCAGATTCATTGGGGTCGCTTTTCGGGCCGATCAAAACCTGCGGAGTATACCAACGCCGCCAGCCGCGCGCCGAGGCGACTTATAATGCCCGGTCCCGCATTTGCCAGATCGCCATGAAAACCCTGAAGATCATTCTCCTCAACCTTGTTGTCACCTTGCTTCTGCTCGAGGGCGGCACCCGGCTGTACTACGCGCTGAGCGACGATGTGCCGCCGCACGCCGATCTGGCGGTGACCCGCGAATGGCGCTGGGTGAAGGCGCGTCTGGCGGATGGCAAGGTCAATTTCGATCGGCGCTTCATCTACGATGCCAATGTCGGCTGGCGCAACGCGCCGAACATCGACGTCACGCCGGACCGCATGGGGGCAATCCGCACCAATTCGGCGGGCATGCGCAACCACCAGGAATTCGCGCTCGACAAGCCAGCCGGCAAGCGGCGCCTGATGATCGTCGGCGACAGCTATTCCTTCGGGCACGGCGTCAGCAATGAGGAAACCTATGCCTACCAGCTGGCCGCGCTGCTGCCCGACTGGGAAGTCATGAACTACGCGGTGTCGGCGACCGGCACCGACCAGAACTACCTGATGTACGAGCACTACGGCAAGCCTTACAAGCCGGACGTCGTGGTGCTCGGCTTCTACGCCCTCGATTACAACCGCAATACCTACAGTTTCCGCGACTACGCCAAGCCGATGTTCGTGCCGATGGGCAACGACGGTTCGCTGCAGCTGACCCATGTCCCGGTGCCGACGCCGGAGGCGCTGATCGACGATTACCGCAGTGGCCGCCAGCAGATCGGCGGCTGGCATTACTCCTATGCGCTGGCCGTCTTCAAGCGGGCACTGGCCGACCGCATCAAGCGCGACCGCGATCCGGGATCGCTCGGCCGGCGCACGCTGACCGGCATCATGGAGCGTTTCGTCGCCAGCGTCCGTGCCGACGGCGGGACGCCGGTCTGGGTCAATTTCCCGATCCGCGACGTCCTCGACGAAGAAGAATCGAAGTACGCCGAGATCACCGATTTTGCGATGGCCGAAGCGAAGCGCCTGGGCATGCCGGTGATCGACATGGGACCGGTTTTTGTCGAGCAGCTCGCCAAACACCCCGAGGTCAAGACCTTCTGGCGTCCGGAGGAAGTCGGTGGCCACATGAACGCCGAAGGCAACCGGCTGACGGCGGTTGCCCTGCGTGATCTGCTGCAGCGCGAGGGGATGCTGAAATGAGCGCCACCGGACAGGGCAAGCTGGTCACCATCCTGGTGCCGAACTACAAGACGCCGGAGATCACGAAAATCTGCCTGCGCCTGCTGCGTCGCCACACCGATTTCAGCAAGGTGCATGTGATTGCCATCGACAATGCGTCCGGCGATGCCTCGCTCGATTATCTGCGTTCGCTCGACTGGATCGAACTGATCGAGCGGGCGCCGGAAGCCGACGACAACGCGCCGCTGTCGCACTCGCGCGCGCTCGATCTGGCCTTGGCCCGGGTGACGACGCCCTACGTGCTGTCGATCCATACCGACACCTTCGTCCGCCGCCCGGAGTGGGTCGATGTCCTGCTGGCGCCGTTTGCCGGGGACGAGCGCCTGGCCGGCGTCGGTTCCTGGAAGCTGGAGAGCAAGACGCCGCTGCAGCGCTGGGGGCGGCTGTTCGAGCAGGCCTGGAAACTGGCGCTGTTCCGTTTGACCGGCAAGCGCACTTTCCGCGCCGAGCGTTTCGACGAAAGCCTGCACTACCTGCGCAGCCACTGTGCAATGTTCCGTACCGACGTCATCCGCGAACTCAACACCGGTTTTTCCGACGAGCGCAAACCGGCCGGAAGCGTGATGTTCCGCAAGATGGTCGAAGCCGGCTACCGGATGAAGTTCCTTGATTCGGTCGAACTCGGCCAGTACGTCGATCACCTCAACCATGCGACGATGATCCTCAACCCCGAGCTCGGCACCAGTGCCACCAACATCCGGCGTGGCGGTGCCCGGCTCAAGGACAAGCTGCGCGGCATCGACGCCGAGGCGATCCTCGCCGACGCCAGCCTCGACCGCTGATGCACGAGCCGCTGCGCGCTGCCGATTTGCGCGCCGCCGGCCGCACGCCAGCGGCGCCCTTCGCGGTCGTCCTGGCCGATGGTCGGAGCGTGCGTATCGAACGCTTGTTGCGTGTTTTGCCCGGCAAGCGCCTGGTCGGCGCCGGAGCCCTGGAAGGCGAGCCGGTGCTGGTCAAGCTGTTCATTGCCAGCGCCAGCGAGCGCCACTGGACCCGCGAGCTGAACGGCATCCGGGCGCTGGTCGAGGCGCAGGCGTTGATCGGCGGCGGTCATGCGCTGCTGACGGCCTTCGTTCCGGGCGCCGAGGACCTCGCCGCGGTCTGGCGGGACGACCCGGAAGAGCGGGGGCCACGTCTGCTGGCGGCGGCGATGCCCCTGCTGGCGCGCATGCACGCCGCCGGGCTGAGGCAGGCCGACCTTCACCTGGGCAACTTTCTCTTTGCCGGCGGCCCCGGCTACGTCATCGACGGCGATGCAGTGAGCGCCGTGCAGCCGCCGCGTCCGTTGACGCTGGCCGAGCGTACCGACAATCTGGCCATCCTTTTTGCCCAGTTGCCGCCGCACCGGGATGCCCGGCGCCAGCCTTTCATCGACGCCTACGCGGCGCCGGCCGCTGCCGTCGTGCCTGGTGAGCGGGCCTTGCAGCAGGCAGTCGAAGTGGTTCGGGCGCGGCGCCTGCGCGAATTTCTCGGCAAGATCGGCCGCGAATGCACGCAATTCGCCGTCGAGCGGGGAATCAAACGCTTTGCCGTGGTGGCGCGGGAAGCCAGCGAACTTCTGCGGGACTTCCTGTCGCGCCCTGACACCTGTCTCGATGAGGGGATCCGTCTGAAAAGCGGCGGTACCTGCACGGTTGCCGAAATTGCTGCGGGCGGACGGCGCCTGGTCGTCAAGCGTTACAACCTCAAGCACTGGCGCCACGCCCTGTCGCGCGCCTGGCGACCGAGCCGGGCCTGGCATTCGTGGCGCGAGGCGCATCGTCTGGGTTTCTACGGCATCGCCACGCCACGCCCGCTGGCGGTGCTCGAGGAACGTTTCGGTCCGCTGCGCGGCCGGGCCTTCCTGGTGACCGAGCATTGCGCCGGGCGCAGCCTGCTCGACAGTCTCGACCCTCAACAGCCACCGTCGCCGGCCGTGGCCGAAGCGTTACAGACGCTCTTCGCAGAACTGCGTGCCTTGCGCATCACGCACGGCGACCTCAAGGCGAGCAATCTGCTCTGGGAAGATGGGCGGGTCGTCCTGATCGACCTCGACGCGATGTGCCAGCATCGCTCGGAGGGCGCTTTCGTCCGCGCCTGGCGGCGCGACCGGGCGCGTTTCCTGCGCAATTGGCCGGCCGAGTCGGTGCTTTATCGCTGGCTCGATGAGCGCTTGCCCGCCGCCTAACTCATTTCGCTGAACTGCATCGCGTGCAGACGGGCGTAATGGCCGTTCAATGCGAGCAGTTCGGCGTGGCTGCCGCGTTCGACGATTTCTCCTCGCTCCATGACCAGGATCAGGTCGGCGCGTTCGATGGTCGACAGGCGGTGGGCGATGACCAGCGTCGTCCGGTTGGCGGTGGCGGTTTCCAGCGCGGCCTGGATGTGGCGCTCGGATTCGGTGTCGAGGGCCGAGGTCGCTTCGTCGAGGATCAGCAAGGGCGCATCCTTGAGGATGGCGCGGGCGATCGCCAGGCGTTGCCGCTGGCCGCCCGAGAGCAGCACGCCGTTTTCACCGACCAGCGTGTCGTAGCCGTCGGGCAGGCGGGCAATGAACTCGTCGGCGTAGGCGGCGCGGGCGGCGGCGACGATGTCTTCGCGCGGGCAGCCGGCAAGGTCGCCGTAAGCGATGTTGTCGGCGACGGTATCGTTGAACAGCGTCACCTGCTGGCTGACCAGGGCGATGTGGCGGCGCAGGTTGCGCAGCGTGTAATTCTCGACATCGACGCCGTCGAGCAGGATGGCGCCGGTGTCGTGGTGGTAGAAGCGCGGGATCAGGTTGGCGAGTGTCGATTTGCCGCTGCCGGAGCGGCCGACCAGAGCGATCATCTGGCCCGGTTCGGCGGCGAAGCTGATATTGCGCAACACCGGCTGCTCACTGCCGGGATAGCTGAAGCTCAGCTCGCGCACCTCAAGCCGGCCGGCGATCTTCTCCCGTTCGACGGTGCCGCGGTTTTCCTCCGGCAGTTCGTCAAGCTGGGCGAAGATGCTTTCGGCGCCGGCCAGGCCCTTCTGGATCGTCGCGCTGACTTCCGACAACTGGCGGATCGGCTTCGGCAGCATGCCGGCAGCGGTGATGTAGGCGACCAGGTCGCCTGCTGTGGCGTCGCCGCGCAGGTAGAGGACTAGCGTCAGCAGGACAGCCATCGCCGAGAAGGAGACCAGTTGCAGCGCCGGCGTGAAGGTGGCGCCGGTCTTCACCATGCGCAGCTGCTTGCGCATGTTGTCCTCGCTGGCCGCCTTGAAGCGTCTGGTTTCGTAAGGTTCGCCGCCGAAACTGCGGACAGCGCGGTAGCCCTGGATGGTTTCCGAGGCGATATGCGTCAGTTCGCCCATCGCCGCCTGGATCTTTCGGCTCTGCTTGCGGAACTTGCGGCTGGCGCGGCTGACCATGGCGCCGATGACAGGCAGGATGACGATCATCACCGCGGTCAGTTTCCAGTTCATCCACAGCAGGTAACCGAACAGGAAGATCACGGTCAGGCCTTCGCGGACGACGACCTTGATGGCGTCGGTGGCGGCGCCGGTGACCATGGTGACGTTGTAGGTGATGCGCGAGATCAGGTGGCCGGAGTTGTTCTCGTCGAAATAGCGGTTCGGCAGTTGCAGGAGGCTGTTGAACAAGGCCTGTCGCAGGTCGTTGATCAGTCCCAAGGAAACCTTGGCCAGGAAGTAGTTGCCGAGGAAGGAGCCGACGCTGCGCCAGGCGACGATCAGCAGCATCAGCAGCGGAACACCGAACATCAATTGCACGCTGCCGATCAGCGGCAGGTCGTGGTGCGTGGTTTCCGGCGGCGCGCTCAGGCCGTCGACGAAGTACTTGAGTACCGAGGCCAGCATCGGTTCCGACGAGGCGAAGATGGCAAAGCCGAGCAGGCTGATGGCAAAGTGTCCGACAAAGGGGCGGACGTAGGACAGCAGCCGGAGGTAGATTTTCAGTGAGGAAGCGGACGGGTCACTGTCGTGCGACATGGCTTGGCGATCGTGGGGCGACGCGCGGAAAGAAAGTGGGCGCGAGTGTACCATGTGCGCCATGACGAACCTGTTGCACCTTCGATGCTAAAATCCCCCGATTTCTCCGGGTAATTGGCATTGAAAACGCTGACGCAGCAGGAATATCAGGCGATGAGCGAAGGCGCACGCGTACTTGAGGCCGATCCGCACGGCGCCAAGGTGCTGCTCCTCGCTGACGGGACGATCCTCAAGCTGTTCCGGCGCAAGCGCCTGGTCACCTCGGCAATGATCTTCCCCTATGCAACGCGCTTTGCCAACAATGCCCGCAAGCTGGCCGCGCTCGGCGTGCCGGTGCCGGAGGTGATCGACGTGTTGCGTATCCCCGGACTTGGCCGCGATGCCGTGCACTATCGTCCGCTGCCCGGTGTCACCCTGCGCCAGCTTGCCGGCGAGGCCTTGCCGGAAGCGCGCAAGCATCGCCTGCGCGAAGCATTCAACCGGCTGGTCGTGCTGCTGCACGACAACGGGGTCTATTTCCGTTCGCTGCACATCGGCAACGTCATCGTCACGCCGGACGACCGGCTCGGCCTGATCGACTTTTCCGACATGCGCATTTATCCGTGGTCGCTCGGCACCTACCTGCGCCGCCGCAACATCCAGCGCCTGTACAAGGTGGCGACGGAGATCGAATGGATCGACCTGCCGTTCATTCTCGGCAAGGGACGGCGATGAGTGCGGCCATGTTGCGGCCTTTCCTGGCCTATCTGCTGCGCGGCCGTCTCGCTTTCCCGGGCGGGCACCGGCCGCCGTCCGGGCACACCGTCCCGGCACGATTCGCCGGCGTCGGCGTTGCCGCTTCGCCCGACCCGGCGGTTGACGACTGGATCATCGCCACCCTGCGCGGGGCCGGCATCATCAATGTCCGACTCGACTTCACCTACGGCGATGCCGACGGACCGGCCGGGCGCCTGCTCGGTCGCCTGCTCGACGCCGGTTTCCATGTCGTCCTCCACCTGCTGCAGCCGGCCGATGCCGCGCGGGCGATGCCCGATGCCGCCGCCGGCGCAGCCTGGCGAGAGTTCGTCGGTGCCACGCTGGATGCTTTCGGTGAGCGGGTGGCGATGATCGAAGCCTGTTCGACGATCAACCGCCGACGCTGGGCCGGCTATACGCCGGACGGTTTTTTCGCCGCCTGGGACATCGCCTGGCAGGAAATCCGGCAGCGCGGCCTGCTGCTTGCCGGGCCGAGCATCACCGACTTCGAACCACCGTGGAGTGTCGGCATCCTGGCCGGCTTGCAGGCCCGCGGCCGCCTGCCCGACATCCATACCGACAACCTGTTCGCCGAGCGGGCGACCGAGCCGGAGCGCGACGACCCGAAGGTCCTCGGTCCCCGGCTGGCCGGCCTGCTGCGCATGAACCTGGTCAAGAAGGCACGCCTGCTGCAGCGCATCGGCGCCGACTTCGGCGTACCCCGGCTGTTCTCACCGGCCGCCTTCTGGACCCTGCCGCGCATCGGCCGCCAGCTGCCGGCAACCGAGCAGAAACAGGCCGATTACCTGACCCGCTACCTGGTCCTCGCCGCCGCCTCGGGGGCTCTCGAGGGGGCATGGTGGGGGCCGCTGATCTGCCACCGCGAGGGACTGGTGGACGACGGCGCGGCGCAGTATCCGGCGCTCGAGCGGATCACCCACTACGCTGCGGTCGACGGGGCGCTGGCCGACTTCCGCCCGCGTCCGGCGCTGGCCGCCCTGGCCGCGTTCAATGCCCGCATTCCGGGGCGGCGCTACCTCGGTTGCCTGTGCGGCGGCGACGGACTGGAGATCCATGCCTTTGCCGGGGCCGACGGCGGCCTGACCCATGTCGCGTGGACCATCAATGGCCGGGTGGCGGCGCTGGTCGACGTTTACGATGCGGCGACGCTGGTTGCCGCCAGCTTTCACGACCGTGACGGTACGGCGCTCGACGAAGCGCCGACGCTGTTGACCGAAATGCCCGTCTACATCGACTGGCCGGCGACGACGGCGGTCGCTCTCAAGCCGGGGGCGGGGTTGCTGCCGGACGTGGCGATCGACGTCCATGGCGGCAAGGCGCTGCATTTTTTCCGTGCCGAGGGCTGGCAGGGCATCGTCGCCGCCGAGACCCAGGCTGCGGCCCGGGCGCTGCTTGCCGCACTGCCGCCGGCATCGCTACAGGTGCAGCGGGCGGCCGTGCTGCGCCACGCCCGCAACGCGATCTGGTCGGTTGCCGACCCGCGCGATCCGGCGGCTCGCCTGGTCATCAAGCAGCCGGTGAAAATGCACCTGCACAAGCAATGGCTCGACCGTTTCAAGCCATCGAAGGCGCTGCGTAGCTGGAGCGGTACCTGCGAACTGCAGCGCCGTGGTATCGGCGTTGCGCCGCCGGTCGCCTGGTTCGAGAAGATCGGCGACACGACGCTGAAGCAGAATTTCTATCTTTGCGAATATGTCGAGGCGGAGTTTTCGGTGCGCCAGATGCTTTCCGCTTTCGCAACCGGAAAAACGGAATATGCCGGTTTCTCCGACAACCAAGCCTACCGGAGCCTCGCCGCCTTTCTGCTGCGCCTGCACGGGACCGGCATCTTCTTCCGCGATCTTTCCGGGGGAAATCTTCTGGCCAGTCGTGCAGCCGACGGCAAACTCGAATTCGCCTTGATCGACACCGGCCGCATCCGCGTAGAACCCCGTCCGCTCTCGAGGCGTGCGCGTCTGGCGGATCTGGTCCGCATCTGCAACAAGCTGCACTGGGCTGGCAGAGAGCGCTTGTTGGAAATTTACTTTTCGGCACTTGGTCGCAAGCTTGCCTGGCGTGACCGACTGGCCTTCCTGTCTTATGACCTCAAGGTTGATCTCAAGCGGCGCTTCGGGCGCAAGGCCCTGAAGCGGCTTGCCGGACACTGAACATTTCGCCGAACAGGAGCAGGTTCGCAGGATGGAGCATCGTAAGGAAATCGATGGCTTAAGGGCTGTAGCGGTACTTGCAGTGGTCTTCTGTCATGCTGGCTTCCCCTTTTTTCAAGGGGGATTCGTTGGTGTGGATGTTTTTTTTGTCATCAGCGGCTATCTGATCACTTCGATTATCCTGCGCGAAATGGAGGAGGGGGGATTTTCCCTCCGTAGGTTTTACGAGCGCCGTGCTCGCCGTATACTTCCTGCGTTGTTTCTGCTTTTGTCGTTTAGCTTGCCTGCGGCTTGGTTGTGGCTCTGGCCCGAGGACTTTCGGGATTTCGCCAGAAGTGTCGTCTACGTGGCGCTTTTTGCCTCAAATATCCATTTTTATAAGGAAATCGGTTATTTCGAGCCAGACGTCGAGTTGCGTCCGCTGTTGCATACCTGGAGCCTGGGGGTCGAGGAGCAGTACTACATACTTTTTCCGTTGCTCATCCTGGCGTGTTGGCGGTTCGGTCGGCACTACTTGCTGTTTGTGCTGTCGGCGCTGGCGCTTTTGAGCTTGGCGCTGGCGCAGTATGGCTTGAGCCGTTTTCCCGAAGCTACATTCTATCTATTGCCAACCCGAGCTTGGGAGTTGTTGTTTGGTGCGATTTATGCGGCACATGGCCTGGGAAGGCCTATGGCGACGCGGTGGGCGCCGGAAATTCACAATGTGCTTGCCGCCTGTGGCCTCCTGCTGATTCTCGCGGCGGTCTTCCTGTTCTCTCCGCAGACCTCCTTTCCTGGTATGGCAGCCCTCGTTCCTGTTATCGGGGCGCTCTTGGTGATTGCGTTCGCGACGCCGGATACCATCGCAGGTAAGCTGCTCTTACAGCGCCCGGTGCTTGCAATCGGTTTGTGGAGTTATAGCGTATATTTGTGGCATCAGCCTGTCTTTGCCTTTATCCGCTATCACGATGAGGAACCATCAGCGCTGTTGATGGGGGCCATGGTCGTCTTCGTCCTGGTTTTGTCCTATGGCTCCTGGCGCTTCGTGGAAATGCCTTTTCGGCAAAGTGGGGTTTCCGGAAAACGCTTGCTTGCGTTTGTTGCCGCTGGCGCAGTGTTGTTTGTCGGCGTGGGCTTGCTCGGAAAACACCGGGCGGATTTTATTAAACAGCATGCTCCGGGTTACGCCCGGCAACTCGATGTCGAGCAGGCATTGCGGACAAACTTCGGACTTTCGCAGATGTGCAAGGAGTCCTTGGCTGGCACGGTGTGCCAGACCGATCCGGCGCCCGAACTCCTGGTCTGGGGGGACTCCTTTGCCATGCATCTGGTCGACGGGTTCCTTGCAGATGCTCCGGGATTGAAATTGATGCAGCGTACCAGTAGTGGTTGCGGTCCTATCCATGGTCTGGCACCAGTCTTTGGTGGCGATCGGCAGGATGCACAAGATTGTCTCGAATTCAACGATGCAGTACTGGAGGAAATACAGAAAACCCCTTCCTTGCGCTTTGTCGTGCTGTCCTCCCCTTTTTCTCAATATCTTCAGGAGCCAAGAGAGTCCGCGGGGGAAGGCGAAGAGCACCTTGTACATACTAGAGAAGGCGTCACCCGTGCAGATGAAATCTTGCTGCGTAGCTATTTTCTCAAGACTATCGAGCGGCTTCGGGCATTGGGGGTGGAACCTTTTGTCGTCGCACCGCCGCCGGCCAATGGTCGGGATATCGGAAAATGCCTGGCACGCTCGGTCCTGCTTGGAAGCAGTCTAGATCGGTGCAGTTTCTCTTTGAATGAGCTGTCTGCGGAGCGGCGCCGGGTCTATGATTGGCTGGCTGAATTTGAAGATGACTTTCCCGTTATCTGGCTGCATAGGGAGATTTGCCGGGATGGTGTGTGTCGCGCGCATCTCGACGGGACTTTTCTCTACCGGGATTCAGGGCATCTGTCGAAGCCGGGGAGTGCCCTGCTCGGCAAGCGCTTGGGATGGTCATCCCAGGTGGTCGGTGGGAAGGACAGTGTCCGGTAGCTAGGCAGTCAATTCGGCGCCGGGACATCCGGCAGGGAATCAAGCGACTTGGGGTAGCATGCAGCCCTCTAGATCAAGGGAGCCGTTAGGCGAGGAAACTATGGAGGACCTTATCAGTGTCGTCATTCCAACCTACAACTATGCACACTATCTGGCGAGGGCCGTCGATTCGGTGGCTCGTCAGCATACCGGTTTTGATGAGCTGATCATTGTCGACGATGGTTCCACGGACGAAACTTCGGCCGTGTTGGCGGCGTGCCTGCGCCGTTATCCCTGGATTCAGGTGGTCAGGCAGGCTAATGGTGGAGCGGCCTCGGCCAGAAACCACGGTCTCCGACTCGCAAATGGGCGTTTCGTCCTGTTTCTCGATGCTGACGACGAACTCCTCCCAGATGCTTTACGGACGTTGCGTGCAGCAAGCGCAGCCAGGCCGGAAGCCGAAGTCGTGCTGGGGGGGCAGATTACTGTCTACCCTGACGGCGCAGAGCGTATGCGTTTGCCGGAGCCGATACCGACGGCCGTTTCGGATGCTGAGCGTGTGGCCCGCGTAAAGGCTTATCTTCTGGATAGAAAAATTGCTATCTCCCATTCGCGCTCGATGTTTTCCAGGGACTTGTTGGTTCAGCGTCCCTATCCGGAGATCTTGCGCTCGCGGGAAGATATTCCTGTTTTTGCCTTTCTGCTTGCACACGCCGACGTCGCTACGGCATTTCAGCCTGTGGCGCGTATCCACAAGCATCCGGATAGTTTGCGGCACCGGAATTCCGATGAGGAGAGAGTGGTCGGTCATATAGTGGATGAGGTGTTCGCGCAGTTGCCGGCGGCATGCGAGCCGCTGCGGGCGCGTTACGCAGCGCAGCAATATCTTTCGCTATCGCGCGGAGCGCTTGAATACGGAGATGCTGCAGGCGCGCGACGCTATTACCTCCAGGCCTTCAGGCTTAGTCCAAGGCAGGCGCTGCAATGGCGATACTTCAGGAAGATTGTGCGCAGCCTGGTCGGCGGGAAGTGAGTTGTCTGTCGGCGAGGGGCGGTTGTGGCAGGCAGGTGCTTTCCCGTCGGCAGTTGGTGAGCGTAATTCAGTTGCCGAAGCCCTCTCTTTTCAATGCGTCGAGGACGCAACCCGCTTCGATGGCATTGTCGCTGCTGTGAACGCCATAGATTCGCTTGCCGGAAAGTTGAGACAGCTTTTCGCGGTAGGTAATCTTGCGTCGAAGGTTGCCATTGTCGAGATGAGGATATTGTGGGAGCGGGGATTCGAGCAATTGGGGGGCTGGGTCGTTGCAGATCAGGAATGTACAGGGAAGAATCTCTTCGCCATGCTTTCCCTCCATCCAGTTGCCTCCTCGCAGGTGACTTGCCAAGCGCCGTCTTTCCGTCTTCGGGACTTCGATAATTTGGCGAATCTCGAATTCAGCGCTGATCATCTCGATTGCCTTGTCCGTGAGTCCGGCGTCCTCGAGGTCGTCGCGAAGGATGAAAATGCAGAAGTAATTGAAGCCGCTGGGGAGTAATGTCGAGAATCGTGCTTCATCTTCCCTGGCGAGTTGGGTCAGCAAGCCCGCGTTTCTCGGCCAACGAATCTTCAGATCGTAAGGCATTTCGTAACCATTGGCTGTGAGCCACCGGTTCAGGCTGTTCAGGTCGAGGGGGACAGGAAGGGGAACTCTCTCAGCTTTTGCTTCTTCCGCCAAGCGGGCAAGATAGGCGGATATTGTTTCAGTATCACTGGCGGCAGTGGAGGCACAAGTTGCCGCGGCCTTGTGATAGACGACGTGATAAGCCAAAGAGGCAATGTAAGGCAGCCCGGTCAGTCGGAAAAACCCCCGGGGGTCGAATATCCGGGTTGCCAACAGAGCGCGCGCCATGATGGGCGGGTAATAAGGATAGTGCTTGTAGCAGAAGCCTCCCGAACCACATGTGTCATAGAACTCGCAGCTGACACCACTCTTGGAGTAGTGGCGTGCAGCGATCTCCAATAATTGGCGACGGCTTTCTCCTTCCAGTTCCAGCAAAATGTCCACATCGCCGTGGCGTTCATCCACTTTGCCGGCATCACCGCCTCGAGGCAGAGGCTCTATCGGTACCTTGTCTGGCCAGCGTAAAACGGCATATCGAATTCCGGCGGATTGGAGTTCGTCCAGAAACGCAATGACGGAGGCAATGCGTATCGAGAGCGCGCCGTGCTTTTTCCTGATTTTCCGGAATTTCCGACGAAGCAGGAAATGATTCAATAATGTCGAAAGCTTGTTTTGCATGCAGGCTCTGTACTATCGCGCGAGGCGCTCAGGCGAAGAGATGGTAACGGCGGTGTCGCGGATGACGATTCTGCTTGGCGAAAGCATAAGACTGCGCGAGCGATGTGCTGCTGCCATCCTTGGCGATGTTGCTGGCGCGGAGCTGGATCTTTCGTTCCACCCAAGCGTCGTAGTCATTTTCGGCCATGAAGTCGCTGGCCCCATCAAAATAAAGATAGCCTAGATAGTGTGCGTGCAGAGCGAGTATCTCTTTTCGGTCAAAGCAGGCATATTCCCAGTCAATGATCCTGCAATCTTCGATAGCCCTGCGCGGAACGAGGATGTTTCGGCAATTGAGATCGAGATGAAAAATGCCGGCCAAGGATAGTGCCCATATTGCGCTTTCGGCTACCTCGAGCAGGGGGGCGGGTGCTTCCCCGGAACGCATTGCGTCAAGCAGCGTACGATGTTCGTTGAGTCGTTCAAACGCTACAACTTGAAGTTTGCAGGTGAAGAATGCCGTGTCTTGCAGATAAGCGACGGGGTGGGCAATCTTTATGCCGTGTCTGGCCGCACGCCGTGCATTGAGAAACTCTGCCCAGCCAAAACGGTGGCCGAATTTGCTGGAGGGGATTTTCCATTTCGCCCTCAAGCGCTCGATCAGCTTTCGCTCCTTTAGAGCATAAACTTTGAAAACCAGATTGCCTGACGCTGATAGGAAGATGTTGTTTCTGAACGGCATCTCGCCTTGTGTAAGCAGCGGGGTTACGGCGTGGCTATCCAAGTCGGCGATGAATTGCTCGATGTCTCGGCGCTGCGCAGGTGTTATCTCGGTTGTACAGCAATCGGTTTTCAGCGTCATGGCGAACCCTGCTTCCTGTGCGCTACTGTTTCGCCACCAGCACGTCCTGCATGATCAGGTATTGCAGGTCCGATCCGTAGAACATGTTCAGCGCGTCGGTCGGCGAGCAGATCATCGGTTCGCCGCGCCGGTTGAGCGAGGTGTTGAGCACGACGCCGTTGCCGGTCAGCTTTTCCATCGCCTTCATCAGGTCGTAGTAGCGCGGGTTGTGCTCGCGCTTCAAGACCTGAGCGCGCGAGGTGCCGTCTTCGTGGACGACTTCCGGCACGCGGCTCTTCCATTCGTCGGCGACTTCGAAGGTGAAGGTCATGAACGGTGCCGGGTGGTCACTGCCCAGCATCTGCGGGCCGACCGTGTCGAGCATGCTCGGGCAGAAGGGGCGCCATCGTTCGCGGAACTTGATCTGTTCGTTGATCCGGTCGGCGACGCCGGGCGCGCTCGGGCAGCCGAGGATGGAGCGACCGCCGAGGGCGCGCGGGCCGAATTCCATGCGCCCCTGGAACCAGGCGACCGGGTTGCCGTCGGCGAGAATCTGCGCGATGCGCTCGGGCACGGCGGTGTCGCCGTCGGCGATGACTTCGAATTGCGGCTTGGCCGGGTGGCGGGCACAGGCGGCGATGACGTCCTCGTTGCTGTATTGCGGGCCGAGGTAGACGTGCTCCATCTTCTCGACCAGCACGCCGCGCTCGACCGAGACGTAGGCGGCGGCGCCGATGGCGGTACCGGCATCGCCGGAAGCCGGCTGGACGAAGAGTTCCTTGAGTTCCGGGCGGGCGATGATCTTCTGGTTGAGCTTGACGTTGAGCGCGCCGCCGCCGGCGAAGACCAGCTTGCCGGTTTCCTTGAGGATGTCGCCGAGGTAGTAGTCCATCATCTGCAGCGCCAGGTCCTCGAACAGCTTCTGCATGCTCGCCGCGTAATGGATGTAGGGGTCGTCGGCGATGTCGCCGTGGCGCATCGGGCCCAGCCATTCGATCAGCTTGGGCGAGAAGTAGTAGCCCTTGCCTTTTTCCTTGTAGCGGCGGAAGCCGATCACGTTGGCGTAGTCGGTGTTGATGATCAGCTCGCCGTTCTCGAACTTGGCCAGGCGCGAGAAATCGTACTTGCTCGGGTCGCCGTAGGGCGCCATGCCCATCACCTTGTATTCGCCGTCGAGCATCTCGAAGCCGAGGTATTCGGTGATCGCGCCGTACAGGCCACCGAGCGAGTCGGGGTCGTAGAACTCCTTGATCTTGCGGATCTTGCCGTTCTCGCCGACGCCGAAAAAGGTGGTGGCGTATTCGCCCTTGCCGTCGATGCCGAGGATCGCCGTTTTTTCGGTGAAGCCGGAGCAGTGGTAGGCGGAGGAGGCGTGCGTCAGGTGGTGTTCGACCGGGATGATTTCGGTCTTCGCGAGGTCGAAGCCGAGCTGCGCCAGGCACCATTCGATGCGCTTCTTGTAGCGCTTGAAGCGGCGGTTGCCGGTGAGCAGCGCGTCGAGCGCGCGGTCGGGGGCGTACCAGTAGCGTTTGGCGTAATGCCAGCGCGCCTTGTCGGCGAGGCTGATCGGCGCGAAGGGAATGGCGACCGCCGTCACGTCCTTCGGTTTGATGCCGGCGAAATCCAGGCAGAAGCGGGCGGCTTCGTAGGGCATGCGGTTCTTGGCATGCTTGTCGCGGACAAAGCGTTCTTCTTCGGCGGCTGCGACGAGCTTGCCGTCGATGTAGAGGGCGGCGGAAGGATCGTGGGTGAGGGCGCCGGAAAGGCCGAGGATGGTCAGTGCCAAAGTGGGTGTCTCTTCTTGAAATACCTGCCGGAACAAGGGGCTGCCGGCGGAAAGCTCGCAGTATACCCGGTCGCCACGGCTTAGGTGCCGAGCGCCGCGCCGTGCGAGGCGAGCAGCGCGGCCCAGTCGTCGGCGTCCCAGAGTTTCTGATGGCGGCGCAACTGATCGAGATCGTGCCGGGCGGCGCGCCAGGCGAGGTAGGGGCGGCGCAACTTTTCGAGGTCGATCAGGGCAATCTCCGGTTTGCCGTCCTGCCAGCGGACCATCACGTGCTTGTCGTAGAGGCAGCTGTGCTGCAGGTGGGCGCGGTGCAAGCGGCCGATGGTGTGGCCGACGGCGGTCGCCAGTTGGCGCTTCTCGGCGGCGCCAAGTTCGCTGACGTCGGCGATGGCGCGAAAGCCCGCCAGTTCGCGGGTGACCAGCAGGCCGAGATGGCCTTCGCCGGTTTTCCGGCTACCGTGGAAAACGGGTTCCGGAACGGTGATGCCGAGCTTCTGCAAGCGCTTGATGTTGGCGTATTCGCGGCTCGTGGTCGGGATGCCGAAAGGGTGCAGCAGGCTGCGGCAGAGGTGGTTGCTCTGCTTCTTGATGAAGTAAAGCGTGTCGCCGTAGCGGCAGGTAACCATGCCGCTCCAGCCGGCGCGGCGGACGTTGGGTTCCTCGAACCAGTCGCCGGGGGCGTTCCACCAGCCATCGAAATGGTTGGGAGGCGTGCTGCCGGCTGAGGGGCGGGTATCGGGCATGGCTTGTCCTGGGCGGGTCAATAGGGGCGGGCTTCGCCTTCCGGGCGAGTCTTGAAGCGGCGATGCACCCAATAGTACTGGCTGGGCATGGTGCGCACGGCGCTTTCGATCCAGGCGTTCATGCGCGCGGCGTCGGCCACCGGATCGGCGCCGGGGAAGTCGGGCCAGGCGTCGCCGATGGTCGTTTCGTAGCCGGCGCTGCCCGGCAGGATGCGGGTGACGCAGGGCAGGACGACGGCGCCGGCCGCTTTCGCCAGGCGCGGCAGGCCGGTGATGGTGGCGGTCGAGATGCCGAAGAAGGGAACAAAAACCGCGTCGCGCCGGCGTGGGTTGAGGTCGGGCAGATAGTAGAACGGCCGGCCGGCCTTCATCGCCTTGACCGTTGCCCGCACGCCGTCTTCGCGCGAGAGCAGCAGCTGGTTGCCGAAACGGCTGCGGCCGGCGAGCAGGACCTGGTTGAACACCGGGTTGGTCTGCGTCGAGTAGATGCTGACGATGTCGAAACGCATGGTGATCGCCACCCCTCCGGCGTCGAGGCCGAGGAAATGCGGGGCGAGCAGGATCACCGGGCGGCCGGCGGCGAGTTCGGCGTGGATTTTCTCCTCGCCGCGGACGCGGACCAGGCGTTCGATACGGGCGCGGCTACCCCACCAGAGGATGCCGCGCTCGAGCATGCTGCGGCCGAGCAGGGCAAAGTGTTCGCGCACGACTTGGCGCCGCTCGGCGGCCGCCAGCTCTGGGAAGCAGAGGTCGATGTTGATATCGGCGACCCGCCGCCGGCGGCGGCCGAAGCGGTAGAGCACGCCACCCAGTGCGCGTCCGAGCGGGGCGAGCAGGGGCAGGGGCAGCAGGTGCAGCAGCCAGAGCAGTGCGACGGCGAGCAGGCTGGGCAGTCGGGTCAGCATGGCGGAAGCGGTGGCCGAAGTTCGGAAAGTCCTCCCGGCGGTTGCCGGGAGGGGGATTTGGTGGGACCGCAGGGGCTCGAACCCTGGACCAAAGGATTATGAGTCCTCTGCTCTAACCGACTGAGCTACAGTCCCGTGAAACTTAGTTGCCGGTCGGGTCGAGGAAGCTGCGCAGCTTGTCGGAACGGCTCGGGTGGCGCAGCTTGCGCAGCGCCTTGGCTTCGATCTGACGGATGCGCTCGCGGGTGACGTCGAACTGCTTGCCGACTTCTTCCAGCGTGTGGTCGGTGTTCATCTCGATACCGAAGCGCATGCGCAGGACCTTGGCTTCGCGCGTCGTCAGGCTGTCGAGGATGTCCTTGGTGACACCGCGCAGGCTGGAGAACATCGCCGCGTCGGCCGGGGCCAGCGTCGTTTGATCCTCGATGAAGTCGCCCAGATGCGAGTCGTCGTCGTCGCCGATCGTGGTTTCCATGGAGATCGGCTCCTTGGAGATCTTGAGGATCTTGCGGAGCTTCTCTTCCGGCATTTCCATCTTTTCCGCCAGGGTTGCGGGATCGGGCTCGGAGCCGGTTTCCTGCAGGATCTGACGGCTGATCCGGTTCATCTTGTTGATCGTTTCGATCATGTGCACCGGAATACGGATGGTCCGCGCCTGGTCGGCGATGGAACGGGTAATGGCCTGACGAATCCACCAGGTAGCGTAGGTGGAGAACTTGTAGCCACGACGGTATTCGAACTTGTCCACCGCCTTCATCAGACCGATGTTGCCTTCCTGGATCAGGTCGAGGAATTGCAGACCACGGTTGGTGTACTTCTTGGCGATGGAGATTACCAGGCGCAGGTTGGCCTCGGTCATTTCGCGCTTGGCACGACGGGCCTTGGCTTCGCCGGTGGACATGCGCTTGTTGATTTCCTTCAGTTCCTTGAGCGGAATGCCAAGGCGGGCCTGCAGGTCGATCAGCTTCTGCTGCTCTTCCTTGATGGCCGGGGCAGTACGCGTCAGCACGGCGGTGAAGCCCTTGCTGATGGCGATCTCGCCGTCCACCCAGTCCAGATCGGTTTCGTGGCCGGGGAAGGACTTGATGAAGTGCGGGCGCGGCATGCCGACCTTGTTCACGCACAGGTTGAGAATCTTGCGTTCGCGTTCGCGCACGGATTCGACCATGCCACGGACCGTGTCGCACAGGCGCTCGATGACCCGCGAGGTGAAGCGGATGTTCATCATTTCGCCGGAAATCTGCTCCTGCAGCTTGAGGTAGGTCTTGTCCTGCGAGCCCTTCTTCACCAGCGCGTTGTGCATCTTGGTGTAGTAGCCCTTGATGACTTCGAAGCGCTCCAGCGCGTCGGTCTTGAGCTGCAGCAAGGAGGCGGAAGCGGCACCGCCGCCATCGCCATCACCGTCCTCATCTTCCTCTTCGCCATCCGCTTCGAGGTCGTCCTCTTCGGCGGGAGCGGCAGCGGGCGCAGCCG